>NZ_JBCHVJ010000030.1:0-1088 GCF_050474385.1 Paenibacillus sp. B1-35 | reverse complement strand
CCAACCAGCGTCTCCGGCTTCACGCCTTTCTTTCGCAAGCAGTGCGCCAGTTGGTTTGCCCGCGCATTCAGTTCCCCGTACGTCAGCTGGCGGTCTTCGTCAACGACTGCCACCGCTTCCGGCCGTGCCGCCGCCTGCTCCTCGAACAGCTCCTGAATCACCTGATCCCGTGGATACGCCGTCTCCGTCCGGTTCCATATCTCCAGTTGCTGCTTCGTTTCTGCTTCACTAATCAACGGCATCTGGCCTATTGATCGCTCCGGATGCTCCGCCACTTCATGCAGCCATCGCTCGAAGTGTGCCGCCATCCGCTCGATTGTTGACGCGTCGAACAAGTCCGTGCTGTATTCGAAGCTGACGCGCATCCCCTCTTCGGCTTCTTGCACGCCTACCGTCAAGTCGAACTTCGCGACCGACATAAAGCTGCTTATCGTGTCCATCCGGCGTTCCGAGTCCATCGGCAGCTCGCTCGGACGGCTTTGCAGCGTAAACATCGTCTGAAACAATGGCGCATAGCTCGCCGACCGCTCCGGCTGCAGCGCCGCCACGATCTTCTCAAACGGGATGTCCTGATGCTCCTGCGCTTTCCATGCTTTCCCGCGCACTTGCGACACCAACTCCCGGAAGCTCGGATTGGCCGACACATCCGCACGGTACACAAGGGTGTTGACAAAAAATCCGATCATCCCCTCGGTTTCCTCGTAATGCCGGTTCGCAATCGGACTGCCGACGGCGATATCCGTCTGTCCCGTATAGCGGGAGAGGAAACCTTGGTAGGCGGCAAGCAGCGTCATGAATAATGTCGCTCCCTCTTGACGACTGAGTGCTTTTAGCTTGACGAGCAAAGCGGCCGGAAGCTCCACTTCATACCGCTCTCCCCGGTAGCTTTGCTGCGCCGGACGCGGACGATCTGTCGGCAGTTGCAGCACAGGCAGTTCCCCGCCCAGTTCTTCCTCCCAGTACGCCAACTGACGGTTCATCACGTCTTCGCTCATCCAGTTCCGCTGCCAATGCGCATAGTCGGCATATTGCAAGGATAGCGGCGCCAATGCCGCTGGCTGCCCTCCCGCAAACGCCTCATACAGCGC
>NZ_JBCHVJ010000029.1:0-1131 GCF_050474385.1 Paenibacillus sp. B1-35 | reverse complement strand
CACGGCCGGAAGCGGTGGCAGTCGTTGACGAAGACCGCCAGCTGACGTACGGGGAACTGAATGCGCGGGCAAACCAACTGGCGCACTGCTTGCGAAAGAAAGGCGTGAAGCCGGAGACGCTGGTTGGGATCTGCATGGATCGTTCGGCGGATCTGATCGTCGGGATCATGGGGATCTTGAAGGCCGGGGGCGCGTATGTGCCGATGGATCCGTCGTATCCGCAGCAGCGCCTGACTTACATGGTGCACGATGCGGGAATTGAGCTTCTGGTGACTCAGAGCGAGGCAAGCGGATGGGTGCCGGAGTCTGTCACGCGCATCTGTCTGGACAGCACTGCCGATCAGGAGATGCTGTCGCAGGAGAGCGATCAGAATCCGCCAATCGCCACGACGCCGCACAACATGGCCTATCTGATTTACACATCAGGAACTACAGGGAATCCGAAAGGGGTCATGGTCGAACATCACACGCTGATCAATATGGTGTTCTGGCACCAGCAATTTTTCCAAGTTACGGAGCAAGATCGTGCGAGTCAAATAGCAAGCATCGCATTTGATGCCGCAGTGTCAGAAATATGGCCCTATTTGAGCAAAGGCGCCAGTTTGCATGTGTGCAAGGAAAGCGTAAGAACGGATCCTGTAGCGTTGCAGGATTGGATCGTTGACCAGCAAATTACGATCGGTTTTATGCCAACGCCGATGGCCGAAATCATGATTCATCTGCACTGGCCGCCGCATACATCGTTACGCTATTTGCTGACGGGAGGGGATTTGCTGCGGCAGTCTCCGCCAGCTTCATTGCCTTTTGCACTCATCAACAACTACGGTCCTACAGAGTGTACAGTCGTGGCTACAGCAGCAGAGGTCAGCCCCTTGCAGGAGGGCCTTCCGCCGATTGGAGGGCCCATAGCGAATACGAAGTTATACGTGTTGGATCGCCATCAACAACCTGTACCAATCGGTGTCGCCGGGGAACTGTACATTGGCGGGGCAGGGGTCGCCCGCGGATACTTGAATCGTCCAGAGCTGACAGAGGAGCGATTCCTTCCGGATCCTTTCAGCGGTGAGTCTGGAGCGAGAATGTACAGAACGGGAGATGCTGTAAAGTATATGCCGGACGGCAACCTGATCT
>NZ_JBCHVJ010000028.1:0-1217 GCF_050474385.1 Paenibacillus sp. B1-35 | reverse complement strand
TATTAATAAACAGACCGACGATATCTTCGATTCCCCGCACATCGCTTTGCCGTCCGGATGTTACTTTCCCGAATACCACATCTTTTTGTCCGCTGTATGCTTGCAAGACAATTCCCCACGCCGTTTCCACGACATTACTCACCGTCATTCGATGGGCGGATGTCAGTTCTTTTATCCGCAATCTGTCCTCAGGTGTTAAGGTAATCGCCAGGCGCTCCACTTGCTGTTCGCTCGTTTGCGGTGTATACACGGGTTTAATCTCCGCGACTTCTTCATACCCTGTTAATACGTCTGACCAGTAAGACAGCCCTTTTTCTTGATCCTGTTTTTCCAGCCATACGATATAATCTTCGTAGGAGGCCCGATCCTGCTTGTCCTTGATGATTTGCTTCTTTAGATCAGCTGGCAAAGCCCCTTGTTGCAGCGCTTCATAGAGTCGATTAAACTCCCCGTATACCGCCGATAGACACCAACCATCCATAATAATGTGATGGAAATTCCAGATCAATTGATAACAGTCTTTTGACAGGACGACGTGGTGTACACGCAATAACGAGTCTTGTGCGAGGTCAAAGCCTCGCTGAATTTGATCGTGTGCGATCGCTTCCACCATTTCTGCCTGCACTGTTGCTTCTACTCCCGTGAGGTCCGTTCTTTCGTATTCCACTTCCCTCTCTCGGATCACGACTTGTTTGGGCATCGATATATCTTTATGAATAATCGCCGTACGCAGCACTTCGTGTCGTATCGCAAGAAGGTGTAGTGCCTGCTTCACCATGTACTCATCGGCATAGCCTTGCCCTATAAAAATATTCTGATTTCGATAGGCTGTCGATTCGGGTTCGGCGATGCTATGGTATAGCATCCCTTTTTGCAGGGAAGTGAGTCCGTATATTCGCTCGATCTGAGATGCACCACCGACTGCTTGTTGAATGACCGATAAATCCGTTCGGGTTAAATACGCTATCGGGTAGTCAGACGGTGTCTGAACCGTTTCTTTTATCGCGATACAGTGGTCTTTTATATCAAGCAACGCTGCCCGGTATCGTTCACTAAAGGATTGCATCCTCTCACGGGATAGATAGGACCGGTTGTACCCGATCGTCAGCTGCAGCTTTCCATCCATGATGCCCCCGTTGACGATCATCTTGCGAAAGACGGTATTTTCAGCGGCTGATCCCTTGCCCGAACTAAAGAAGTGTAGTTTTTTCCCCTTC
>NZ_JBCHVJ010000026.1:0-1331 GCF_050474385.1 Paenibacillus sp. B1-35 | reverse complement strand
CCCAGAAATGAAGTTGTCTGAACTTGAGACGATAACAGAGGAAGAGAAAGAACAGATACTAGGTGCATTTAATGAAACGAGCTTAGCGTATGCAAAGGATAAAACGATTCCAGCATTATGGGAAGAGCAGGTTGCTCACACCCCGGATGCCATCGCCGTTGTATATGAAGACAACGATGTGACGTATGACGCATTAAACCAAAAAATCAACCAAGTGGCATGGGCGCTTCGCAGACTGCACATTAAACCGGCTGACCGCGTGGTTATCGTAGCAGAGCGAAGTGTGGAGATGATTGCCGGGATGTATGGCATCATCAAAGCAGGTGGCGCATATGTGCCAGTCGATCCTACCCTCCCAGCGGAGCGTATGCAGTTTATCCTAAATGACTGCAAACCAAAGGCAGTGCTTGTGTATAAAGCTACGATTGAAACGGATCTGCCGACGATTAATCTGGCGGACGATAAGCTCTGGGAAGGGCAAAGCGACAATCCGGAGCAAGTCAATCGTCCCGATGATTTGGCTTATATTATCTATACCTCCGGAACGACGGGGCAGCCTAAAGGGGTAATGTTAGCGCACAGCGGCGTAGTTGCGATGCGGAGTTATCTGCAGGAGAAGTATGAAGTGACGCAGCAAGATAACGTGCTTCAGTTTGCCAACTATATATTTGACGCCTCCGTATGGGAGATGACACTGTCGCTTTTGCTGGGTGCAAAGCTGACCCTTGTGTCCCAAGCGGTTCTATCGGATGTGAGCAGCTTTAACGCTTTTATCAAGAAAAATGGAATCACGTTGACGTTGCTGCCGCCGCAATACTATCTGCAGACGGATATAAGCGGACTGCGGGTACTGACGACTGGGGGATCGGCAGCAAACGCGGAGATGATCGAAAAGGCAGGGAGCGGTACACGATATATCAATGCCTATGGCCCGACGGAAAGCACAGTATTGGCAACGGGATGGGAATACGATGGAGAGAGTGACATTCCCAATCCTGTGCCGATTGGGAAACCAACGAGCAATACGCAAATCTATATTATGGATGGCATGAAGCTATGCGGGATAGGTGTACCTGGGGAGTTATGTATTGCAGGCAGCGGTGTGGCAAAAGGGTACTTGAACCTTCCGGCACTAACCGCAGAGAAGTTTATTGAGAATCCATACGGAGAGGGCAAACTGTACCGGTCGGGAGACTTAGCCAAATGGTTGCCGGACGGGAACATAGCCTATTTGGGCCGTATTGATGACCAAGTGAAGATCAGGGGGTTCCGGATCGAGCCGGGAGAAGTGGAAAATGCGCTGCGGCAACTGGAAGGAATCCAAGATGCGG
>NZ_JBCHVJ010000025.1:0-1371 GCF_050474385.1 Paenibacillus sp. B1-35 | reverse complement strand
CTGGTCACGACTTTTCAAGAAACCGAAAACTAACTTTTGAGACTATGCTTCAAATGCTAATCGGTATGGGAGGGAATAGCCTTTGTAAGGAACTCTACGAATGGTTTTCTTTTTCTAAAGATACAGCATCGGTTTCAGCCTTTGTCCAACAACGCGAAAAAATATTGCCAAGCGCTATAGAAACCTTATTCCACAGATTTGTTGCATCATGCGATGAAAGCGTGTTGTTTAATGGGTATCGCTTATTTGCAGTAGATGGTACTGACTTACGACTGCCTACAAATCCAAGCGATTCAGAATCGTACATGAAAAATGAGAGCAATACTAAGGGGTATAATTTAGTCCATATTGACGCCATGTATGATTTGATGCGGCATGTTTATGTAGATGCGTCTGTCCAACCGAAAAAAGGGATGAACGAACATAAAGCCCTTGTCTCTATGGTAGATCGATCTAATTATTCAGGAAAAGTCATAGTTATAGCAGACCGAGGCTATGAATCTTTTAATAATATAGCCCATTTTCAGGAAAAATCATGGAATTACATTATACGTTCAAAAGAGTCTTACGGAATCATTTCTAAGTTAGCTATACCAGACCAGGCTGAGTTTGATATCTAAGTCACACTGCCGCTAACAAGACGACAAACTAAGCAAACCTTGTCCTTGTTGAAAAAGGACCCTGTCCGATATCGTTGGATACAGCCACATACAACATTTGATTATCTTTATCCAAAAGATGATCGCCTATACGATTTGTGCTTCAGAGTTGTCCGCTTTGCCATTTCTGATGTATCATATGAAACGGTTTTTACAAATTTAGATTTCGGGAATTTTCCGCCTGATACAATTAAAGAACTCTACAATAGGCGTTGGGGCATAGAGACCTCTTTCCGAGAACTCAAATATGCTGTAGGGTTAGTGAATCTACATAGTAAAAAGCCGAGCTCCATGCTACAAGAGGTATTTTCTCGATTCATCCTTTACAACTTCTCTGCCTTAATTGCACATCAAGCTCAGATTCCCAATGAAGCAACCAAGCGAATCAACTTCTCAGTTGCGATGCTTTTTTGTAGGCAATATTTTAGGGATAAACTCTCAGAAGATAGTCTTCTTGATCTGATTGCAAAACATCTATCTCTAATACGGAAAGGCAGAAAATTCCCACGATTCCAGAACCCAATATCTGCTGTTGGGTTTACCTGTAGGGTATCATAGACAACTCCAAGTTGAGAGTGACTACGTCACAGATGCAGGTAGTGCATCTGTATTTGTCATGCCAGAAATATAAAATTGGCGGACGACTTAGCTTATAGTCATTCGCCAATTTTACATCCGCAGGTCATTACTCTATTAACTTAATGACATTGCC
>NZ_JBCHVJ010000024.1:0-1441 GCF_050474385.1 Paenibacillus sp. B1-35 | reverse complement strand
ACTTGCTGGATGGCTGTTCCAATATCTTCTTGCAGGATACGCCACGATACGCCGTCCACCACAAGATGATGGATCCCTACAAACAGCAGGTTCCCTTCACCCGTCCGGAACATCGCTGCCTTCACCAACGGCCCTTCTTCTAAGTTGATACTGCTGTGCAGTTCCGTACATGCCGCTTCCATGAGTGCTGCTGCTTGTTCTTCGCTAAAGTCATACACCTTTAGCTCATACGCTTTGCTGGCACTCCCCTTTACAATCTCTAGCTGACCTTCCCGGTAGACGGATCTCAGGATGTCATGATGCGCTATAAGGGCATCCAGCACTTCCCGAAGCTGCTTCTCATCTTCCAAATCAATCTCCATCAGCATGTCCTGATTAAAGTGGTGTGGCTTAGGAAGATTCCAGGACGCAAACTCTCTGACGATCGGCGTCAGCGGTACGAGGCCACTTACTTCAGCTTGCTCGTACTGTTCTTCTAAAACAGACTTTTGTGCCGCATAGCTAATCGCCTCAACGGTATACTTTTGCATAATATCTTTGATGGCGATTTGATATCCTGCACTTCTTAGCTTCGACACGATCCGTATCGCTTTGATCGAGTCCCCGCCCAGCTCAAAGAAGCTGTCCTGCGTGCCGACTCGCTCTACGCCCAGTACTTCACTAAAGATATGGCATAGTTGCGCTTCAAGTTCGTTTTTCGGAGCCGTGTATTCCTTCTCGCTTACTGCCACGATCTCCGGCAGCGCCCGTTTATCCAGCTTGCCGTTGCGCGTCATCGGCAGTTGTTCGATCTGCATCATATATGCGGGCACCATATAAGCCGGCAGCACTTCCTCCAAGTCCCGTCTCACCGCTTGCAGTTGGACTTGATCTTTCGATATGAGGTAGGCAAACAGCGCTTTCTCTCCGTCATGGGTTTCCCGTACGATGACCGCCGCATCTTGGATTCCTTCCAACTGCCGCAGCGCATTTTCTACTTCTCCCGGCTCGATCCGGAACCCCCTGATCTTCACTTGGTCATCAATACGGCCCAAATAGGCTATGTTCCCGTCCGGCAACCATTTGGCTAAGTCCCCCGACCGGTACATCCGCTCCCCTGGTACAAAAGGGTTCGCTACGAATTTTTTATTCGTTAGTTCCGGCTTGTTAAGGTAGCCTCTTGCGACGCCAACGCCTGCCACACACAATTCCCCGGGCACACCAATCCCGCATAGCTTGTCCCCATCTAGCATATAGATCTTCAGTGTAGGGAGTGCCTTTCCGACGTCGTTTACATCTCGCGCAATATCTTCTACCGTGATCGCTTTGTACGTTACATGGACAGTCGTCTCTGTTATCCCGTACATATTCACGATGTTCATCTCCGGATACTTCGCATGCCATGCCTTTAATTTCCCTACCTGCAGCGCCTCTCCGGCAAAGATTAGATGTTTGACGCACA
>NZ_JBCHVJ010000023.1:0-2435 GCF_050474385.1 Paenibacillus sp. B1-35 | reverse complement strand
CCCGTCGTACTTCGTGGAGCTGGAGCGCCTGCCTCTGACGCCGAACGGAAAGATTGACCGGAAGGCGCTGCCAGCGCCGGAAGGAGAAGCGGGAAGCGGAACGGAGTACGTCGCACCGCGCAATGAGTTGGAAACGAAGCTGGCGGCGATATGGCAGGAGGTGTTGGGGCTTGCGAAGGAGATTGGCGTTCACGACAACTTCTTCGACATCGGCGGCCACTCCCTGCGGGCGACGACGCTGATCAGCAAGGTGCACAAGGAACTGAGCGTGGATTTGCCGCTGCGCGACGTGTTCCGCCATTCCACGATCGAGAGCATGGCGGCCGCCATTTCCCGGCTGGATGAGCAGACATTCGTTGCCATTCCGGTGGCGGATGACCGAGAGGTGTACCCGCAATCTTTTGCTCAAAAACGTCTCTTTATCCTGAATCAACTGGAAGACGCGGAGCTTAGCTACAACATGCCGGAGGCGATGCTGCTGGAGGGGGCTTTGGACCGGGCAAGGTTCGAAGAAGCTTTCTGTAAGCTCATGGCGCGGCATGAAATGCTGCGCACCGGGTTCGAAATGGTGGATGGCGAAGCATCGCAGCGGGTTTACCAGGATTTGAATTTTGCCGTGGAGTTCTATCGAGTAGATGAGCAAGAGGCCGAAGAGACGGTTCGCCGTTTTGTCCGTCCGTTTGACTTGGCAAGGCCTCCGCTGCTAAGGGTAGGCCTTGTCGAGCTGGCTCCGGAACGCCATATTCTAATGTACGACATGCATCATATTATTTCCGACGGTGTCTCCATGGAAATCTTTGTTGAAGAATTCGTCCGCTTGTACGGCGGCGAGCAATTGGAGCCTCTGCGCATTCAGTACAAAGACTATACCGTTTGGCAGCATTCGCAGGAGCAGAAGGAACGGCTTCAGCGTCAGGAGGCGTACTGGCTGAACATGTTCCAAGGCGAGCTTCCAGTGCTGGAAATGCCAACCGACTATCCGCGTCCGGCCGTGCAGAGCTACGAAGGCCAAACGCTGGAGTTTTTCTTCGACGCTTCGAAAACCGACGGCCTGAAGCAGCTTGCCTCGGAAACGGGCACGACGCTGTTTATGGTGCTGCTTGCGGCATATAACGTCCTTCTGCATAAATATTCAGGTCAGGAAGATGTGATCGTTGGTACGCCGATTGCCGGAAGGAATCATGGAGATGTGCAGCCGTTAATCGGGATGTTCTTAAACACGCTGGCGATCCGCAGTTATCCGGCTTCGGAGAAGACATTCCTGTCATACCTGAACGAAGTCAAAGAAACGACCCTCCACGCCTTCGAGCATCAAAACTATCCGTTCGAAGAATTGGTGGACAAGGTGCAAGTCACCCGTGATTTAAGCCGCAATCCGCTCTTCGACACGCTGTTTACGATGCAGAATACGGAGAACGAGGAATTTGAGCTGGAAGGGCTTCGCCTGATTCCTTATCCGAGCGCACTGGATACCGCGAAGTTTGATATCAGCTTGGATGTGGGCGAGGAGAACGGCGGCTTGGATTACAGCTTCGAATATGCGACGTCTCTTTACAAAAGGGAGACGATCGAACGGCTGGCGAAACATTACGAGCAGCTGCTCGTAGCGATCGTAAGCCGTCCGGATGCGAAGATTGCCGAGCTGAACTTGTTGACGGCAGAGGAAAAAGACCAAATTCTCGACGCGTTTCACCCGGCGCAGCCGGAAGCGGCTCCTGCGGCGGCGTTCCACCGGCTGTTCGAGGAACAGGCGGAGCGCACGCCGGAAGCGGAGGCCGTCGTGTACGAGAACGACCGGCTGACGTATGCGGAGCTGAACGAACGGGCGAACCGCTTGGCGGCCACGCTGCGCGCAAGCGGCATCGGCCGGGAGACGATCGTCGGCATTCTCGCCGAGCGTTCGGTGGACTTGCTGGTGGCCGTGCTGGCCGTCTGGAAAGCGGGCGGGGCGTATGTGCCGCTCGACCCGGATTATCCGGCGGACCGCGTGCGCTTCATGCTCGAAGACAGCGGAGCGAAGGTACTGTTGACGCAAACGGCGCTGCGAGAACGCGCCGAAGCCTGGCTCGGCGAAGAGGAGCTGGCGCTGGCGGCGGTGCTGTACCTCGACGACGAAGCGTCGTACAGCGAGGAGCGGGCGAATGCGCCGATTGGTTCCGGCATGGTCTCCGGCAAGCTGACGGATGCTGTGGATGACGGCGATGAGAGCCATGCGAATGTTGACATGGGCAGCTTCCATGATGCCCGTCCGGAGGATCTGGCGTATGTGATCTATACGTCGGGAACGACGGGCAAGCCGAAGGGCGTCATGATCGAGCACCGCAGCCTGGTGAACACGGCGGCGGGCTACCGGCGGGAATACCGGTTGGATCAGTTCCCGGTGCGCCTGCTGCAGCTCGCAAGCTTTTCGTTTGACGTGTTCGTGGGAGATATCG
>NZ_JBCHVJ010000022.1:0-2436 GCF_050474385.1 Paenibacillus sp. B1-35 | reverse complement strand
TAAATGCCCTCCGAGACGGATCCCGAGTACCGCGGGACACGTGAAACCCCGTGGGAATCTGGCAGGACCATCTGCTAAGGCTAAATACTCCCTGGTGACCGATAGTGAAGCAGTACCGTGAGGGAAAGGTGAAAAGCACCCCGGAAGGGGAGTGAAATAGAACCTGAAACCGTGTGCTTACAAGAAGTCAGAGCCCTATTTATGGGTGATGGCGTGCCTTTTGTAGAATGAACCGGCGAGTTACGTTTGCGTGCAAGGTTAAGGTGAAGAGCTGGAGCCGAAGCGAAAGCGAGTCTGAATAGGGCGAATAAGTACGTAGGCGTAGACCCGAAACCGTGTGATCTACCCCTGTCCAGGGTGAAGGTGCGGTAACACGCACTGGAGGCCCGAACCCACGCACGTTGAAAAGTGCGGGGATGAGGTGGGGGTAGCGGAGAAATTCCAATCGAACTCGGAGATAGCTGGTTCTCCCCGAAATAGCTTTAGGGCTAGCCTCGGAGTAAAGAGTCATGGAGGTAGAGCACTGATTGGATGCGGGGCCCGCCAAGGGTTACCAAGTTCAGTCAAACTCCGAATGCCATCGACTTATATCCGGGAGTCAGACAGTGGGTGCTAAGGTCCATTGTCAAGAGGGAAACAGCCCAGACCATCAGCTAAGGCCCCTAAATGTATGTTAAGTGGGAAAGGATGTGGAGTTGCCCAGACAACCAGGATGTTGGCTTAGAAGCAGCCATCATTTAAAGAGTGCGTAATAGCTCACTGGTCGAGTGACTCTGCGCCGAAAATGTAACGGGGCTAAACATACTGCCGAAGCTATGGATTGATACTATGTATCAGTGGTAGGGGAGCGTTGTGTACCGGGTTGAAGGTAGACCGAGAGGACTGCTGGACTGTACACAAGTGAGAATGCCGGTATGAGTAACGAAAAGACATGTGAGAATCATGTCCGCCGAAAACCTAAGGGTTCCTGAGGAAGGCTCGTCCACTCAGGGTAAGTCGGGACCTAAGGCGAGGCCGAAAGGCGTAGTCGAAGGACAACAGGTTGAAATTCCTGTACCACCGTAACCGTTATGAGCAATGGGGGGACGCAGAAGGATAGGGACGCGAGCTGATGGATGCTCGTCCAAGCAGTGAGGCTGATGTGTAGGCAAATCCGCACATCGTAAGGCTAGGCTGTGATGGGGAGGGAAAATTACAGTACCGAAGGTCTTGATTTCATGCTGCCAAGAAAAGCCTCTAGCCAGGTGAAGGTGCCCGTACCGCAAACCGACACAGGTAGGTGAGAAGAGAATTCTAAGGCGCGCGGAAGAACTCTCGTTAAGGAACTCGGCAAAATGACCCCGTAACTTCGGGAGAAGGGGTGCCTCGGTAGGGTGAATAGCCCGAGGGGGCCGCAGTGAAAAGGCCCAAGCGACTGTTTAGCAAAAACACAGGTCTGTGCGAAGCCGCAAGGCGAAGTATACGGGCTGACGCCTGCCCGGTGCTGGAAGGTTAAGGGGAGTGGTTAGCCGCAAGGCGAAGCTATGAACCGAAGCCCCAGTAAACGGCGGCCGTAACTATAACGGTCCTAAGGTAGCGAAATTCCTTGTCAGGTAAATTCTGACCCGCACGAATGGCGTAACGACTTGGGCGCTGTCTCAACGAGAGATCCGGTGAAATTTTAATACCTGTGAAGATGCAGGTTACCCGCGACAAGACGGAAAGACCCCATGGAGCTTTACTACAGCTTGATATTGGACTTTGGTACGGACTGTACAGGATAGGTGGGAGCCTGAGAAGCCTGAGCGCCAGCTTAGGTGGAGGCGCCGTTGGGATACCACCCTGTTCGTATCGGAGTTCTAACCTAGGACCGTAATCCGGTTCGGGGACAGTGTCAGGTGGGTAGTTTGACTGGGGCGGTCGCCTCCTAAAGAGTAACGGAGGCGCCCCAAGGTTCCCTCAGAATGGTTGGAAATCATTCGAAGAGTGCAAAGGCATAAGGGAGCTTGACTGCGAGACCTACAAGTCGAGCAGGGACGAAAGTCGGGCTTAGTGATCCGGTGGTTCCGCATGGAAGGGCCATCGCTCAACGGATAAAAGCTACCCTGGGGATAACAGGCTTATCTCCCCCAAGAGTCCACATCGACGGGGAGGTTTGGCACCTCGATGTCGGCTCATCGCATCCTGGGGCTGAAGTAGGTCCCAAGGGTTGGGCTGTTCGCCCATTAAAGCGGTACGCGAGCTGGGTTCAGAACGTCGTGAGACAGTTCGGTCCCTATCTGTCGCGGGCGTAGGAAATTTGAGAGGAGCTGTCCTTAGTACGAGAGGACCGGGATGGACGCACCGCTGGTGTACCAGTTGTTCCGCCAGGAGCATAGCTGGGTAGCTATGTGCGGAAGGGATAAGCGCTGAAAGCATCTAAGCGTGAAGCCCCCCTCAAGATGAGATTTCCCAATT
>NZ_JBCHVJ010000021.1:0-2469 GCF_050474385.1 Paenibacillus sp. B1-35 | reverse complement strand
GCACGCCGCCAGCGTTCGTCCTGAGCCAGGATCAAACTCTCCGTTAAAGTTAAGTTTGAACTGCTCATATCTTTTGACGAGGTATTGCTACCTCATTCACAAACGTTGCTCGTTGTTCAGTTTTCAAAGAACAATCTTCATTCCAGCGTTTCGGCTTATCGCCTCTTTCGCTTTCGTTCACCGCATCTCTCAGCGGCGACTTTTATATCTTATCATCATATCAACCTGAAGTCAACAACTTTTTTTAATTTGTTTTCTTCAATTGATCAACTGCCTCTTAACGAAGCAGGAATTAGAATATACCATACTTCTTAGGAGGAATGCAAGTCTTTTTACAACATTTTTTTCATTACTTAAAATAGATTCTTTACACATAATACTGTTTTGATATAAAGGCCAAGGATAACATCTTGCATGATTCCTTCCTACTGGTGGATTTCAATACTATTTGGATATCAATATTCCACAATAAAGTCTCTGGCCAAGCTTCATTCTTTATCTCAAAACCATTTAGCCTCTTGTACAGTGTCTCAATGGATGATTTAAACAAGCTGTCTTTCTTCTACCTGGCCGGCTTTTGTTCTAGCTGTTCGATAAACACGAAGCCATTCTGCTAGGAAACATATAAAATTCGCAAACTATTACTTGACCAACTAATGCTTTCAGATTCCAGTCACTCAATATGTCAGCTTGGATGAACTTTCATACTTTTTGAATATGAAGGTTTTGGCCTTACTTAGAAGCGAGCAATTACCTACAAACTTACTTACATTGAAAATAGGTATCTCTCGTCAATCCCCCCCGGATTGATGTAAATCCCCTATCTCAGATTCGAATGACCGATCAAGTCCTCTATGGATTTATTACCTCATCAAAATTCTCAATTATTGATGTATCTATTTATGATAACGTCAGCACCCCTATTATCAGCGGAGAATATGTCCATAGCCAAACTTTCCAGCTTGATATACCGCCCCCTTTAGATTTCGTTAAGAATTCATTCCATCCGACCAGCCAAAGTATCAGCACTTTGTACCACGTTCAAATCTATGCTGAGTTATGGTCACATACTCGGGAACCGGTTCGGCATTTTTTAAGAACTAGGTGAAAATAAAATTGGCACAATGATGAATGCTGGTACTCGTGGTTCGGGCAGGAGCAAATTTATAGTACTTTCTAATTTCGAAACTTAAGTACACGGTAATTATAAGAGAGAATGGATATATATTATGATTTCGGCGATGCTCCCGATTCTGTGTTCCGGCTATTGGGATAAATGTAAGGATACTCAATTAAACTTCCCATTTGTTTACGTTAATTGAAGTTCACCATCACCATGATGTTCATACCAAAAAGCATAGCAATAATCTAATTTAAATAGATTGATCCATAATATACGAAGTAAGGAGTTACTTCACTCCGGGCGACGATAATTCCGAATATCACGCGGACAAAAATATCTTCGGTTTAATTATGGGCATCTAAATTTTTGAAATCTCTAAAACAATATACACGGAAAAGAAATGGAGACGACCTACAGGGTGATTGGAAAACACGCAGAATTGAATTGTTTATCAAAACAATCCAGAAGGGACAACTAGGATGAAAGCTATAAACAGATCTGTGAGCGTGATGAACATCTTGTTGGTCACGTTGAGTCGAATCTGCAGGCTATATTCATTTTTCTTCCCAATATTACTTAAGAAAAAGGTATACAAAACATACCCTCAGCCCAATAGAGGCATATTTCCGACATAAAAATTTGAAATTTCCATTATTTTAATGAAAGTGGGATTTCCTTCAATATATTGGCACACTCTCATTGTTAAATAGAAGTCTTGGTTTTAAATATAGTAATGTTTATTTTTTACAGCAAATCCGTGTTAAGAGAAGCAACTCTCCAGCGATACTGATGGAGGTTTTATAGTTCACTGGCTCATAACGATACTCACGATTACTAGAGACAAAATCATATAAGCTTACTTTGAGAGTAATAAAATAATTTTATTATTCCTCAATTCAAAAATATCGATAAAATATATAAGCTGAAATTATGAAAATAGCCTGTAAGGAAAATCCCAAAGCTTTCTTATTCAGTTCATTTTGTAGTCTGTAAAGGGACTATAAAAAAATAAAAAAACCACCATCGAGTAATCTCAACAGTGGTTTTTGTGTGCTTGGCGACGTCCTACTCTCCCGGGACCCTGCGGTCCAAGTACCATCGGCGCTGGAGGGCTTAACGGTCGTGTTCGGGATGGGTACGCGTGGAACCCCTCCGCCATCGTCACCAAACAGCATTGGCTTAGTGCCAATATAAAGTTCAAGGTCATACCTTGAAAACTGAATGCGAAAGTTCGTGTTGAATCAAATAGGATAAGCCCTCGACCGATTAGTATTGGTCAGCTCCACACATTGCTGTGCTTCCACCTCCAACCTATCTACCTCGTCGTCTTCAAGGGGTCTTACTAA
>NZ_JBCHVJ010000020.1:0-2539 GCF_050474385.1 Paenibacillus sp. B1-35 | reverse complement strand
CTCTTCCCATAATGCTGGAATCGTTTTATCCTTTGCATACGCTAAGCTCGTTTCATTAAATGCACCTAGTATCTGTTCTTTCTCTTCCTCTGTTATCGTCTCAAGTTCAGACAACTTCATTTCTGGGGTGTTGACGAAAGAGAGTAAGACAACTTGTAAGCGCAATAACATTGCTTCTATTTCCTTTGATCCATAGCGATTTGACGCATACTGCATCTGAAAACGCAAATACCCGTGTTCATAATTTGCGATTAAGACTAAATCATAATTCGTTTGCTCCCGATAAGTTTCTATATTTAACCCAAGTCCCTCACTGTGCTGTGTCAATAAAGTCTCATCAAGCTCATAATTTTCAAAGGCATATAAATACTTGATCAACTCTGATTTTTGCTTCGTTAAACTCATAATTTGCTGTAAGGGACAATAAGAATAAGCTGTACTTTTCGTTCCTTGTAGCTGCGTGCTGTGCAAAACTTCTACAACTACATCATCTTCTTTATACCTGATTCTTGCGGGAATCGTCACGATAAATGGACCCACAATCTTTTCAATTCCTCTAATTGGAACATGCCTGCCTGAAATTACCTTGCCATAAACAACATCTTTGGCACCTGTATACAATTGCAGTACAATTCCCCAGGCTGTTTCCACAATCGTATTCATCGTAATATGATGGGTGGCAGCGAGATTTTGCAAACTTGCCGTCTGTTCTTTAGATAATTTCATTTCACTCAAAGAAACGGTTTCCACCGCTAATGGCGTTTGCTCCGTTGACTTTATGTCCGCTGCTCCATCATAGTCAGATAATAATTCTTCCCAATACGCAATGCCTTCATTAGCATTTTGCTGCTCCAGCCACTTTACATAATCTCCATATTTTTCGATTCTCTTCTTGTCAGTTTCCACTATCGACATGATAGATTGCAAGCTCTTTCCATGTTCAAGCATGTCATAATACGTTTTGAAATCACTGAACAAAATAGATAAGCTCCAACCATCAATAATGATGTGATGAAAAGTCCATAACATCTTATATTGGTTTGCTCCAAAATGAACGAGCTTGACTCTTAATAAAGAATCGCGTTGTAGATCAAACCCGCGCTCCACATCAAGTTGCGCAATCATATCCATTTTATTGTTTCGTTCATATGCCGCAATATCCGATAAATCTATCCGTTCATATTCTATTGCCCGGTTCTTGAGTATAATTTGTCTCGGCACAGTCAATTTCTCAAATACGATGGAAGTTCTTAAAACGTCATGCTTCATCGTTACAAGTTGTATTGCCTCTTTTACCTTTTGTTCATTAATCAGACCGTTCAGTTCAAAACGATGCTGAACGACATAAGCGGTAGAATCACCATTCATCAGCTTATGAAACAGCATTCCTTCTTGTACTGGGGTAAGAGAATAAATATTCTCAATTTTAGAACCTAAAACCATTTTCGAGCTCATGTCTGCTCCTCCACCTTATAGTAGATTTATTCTAGATCGAATAGCTCATTTATCACTTGGAGATCGTCCACAACCAAATCAGTGGCATCCGTATCCGAGATCGTGATGGCAACCTCCTCCTGTGATGCACAAAATTGAATCGTAGCCATTAAACAATCATGGAATGTTTCAATAAATAGTTGTATCTTCTCAGCAGACAACTTGCTCTTGTCATAGACAATACTGAAATGCAACTGTTCTTTTAGCAAGCTTCCGTTAATATTGACTTTACGGTATACAATATTTTCATCCGCTGATCCCTTACCCGAACTAAAAAAGTGTAGTTTTCTCCCCTTCGCCTCAGCGTCCATTTGCCCCATGTAGTTAAACATGACTTCAAGCGGCCGGACCGGCAATTCATCCTGTAATAGACCATATCCAAGGCCTCGGTTCGGGATTTGACGCAGCATCTCTTTGGTTGTAATGATACTTTCTGCTATATCCTCATGACACGGGACCACCACCGGATATATACTTGTAAACCATCCGACCGTCCGGTCGATATCGATCCGCTTATGAATCGGTTCTCTTCCGTGTCCTTCCATACCTATCGTTACATCTCTTGCCCCTGTCAGTTTCTTCACGGTCATTCCCAGGGCGCTAATAAGCAAGTCATTGATCTCGGTATTATATGCCCGACTTGCCTGGTGGATAAGCTGTGCGGTTTCTTCCTTATTTAAATGTATCGTGCAACTGCCATAACCGCTTTCTCCTGTCTGTTCGTCCATCCAGAGTTCGCCTGCCGACATCTGCGCTGCTACTTGTTCCCAGTACGCCCGTTCTTTCTGCAAGAGGTGGCTGTCCTTATATTCTGCCAACGCCTCCGCCCATGCCTTATATGACGCTGTCTTTGCCGGGAATCGGATCTTGGTTCCTTCTTTTACTTGCTGGATAGCTGTTCCGATATCTTCTTGCAGAATACGCCACGATACGCCGTCCACCACAAGATGATGGATCCCTACAAACAGCAGGTTCCCTTCACCCGTCCGGAACATCGCTGCCTTCACCAGCGGCCCTTCTTCTAAGTTGATACTGCTGTGCAGTT
>NZ_JBCHVJ010000019.1:0-3623 GCF_050474385.1 Paenibacillus sp. B1-35 | reverse complement strand
ACATGCATCATATCGTGTCCGACGGTACCTCCATGAACATTTTGGTGCAGGAATTGACGAAGCTGTATGCGGGAGAAGAATTGGAACCGCTGCGGCTGCAGTACAAAGATTATGCGCTCTGGCAGCAGGGGTACCGACAAAGTGCGGCCTACCGGAAGATGGAAAGCTACTGGCTGAGCCAGTTTGCAGGCGAGCTGCCGGTGCTGAGCCTGCCGACGGATGCTCCGCGACCGGCGGTGCGCAGCTTCGAGGGGGATCGGGTCGATTTCGAGCTGGACAGTGTGCTGGCCGAAGCGGTCAGAGAGATGGCCCGGGAAAACGGCGCAACCGTATACATGGTGCTGCTGGCCGCGTACAGCGCCCTGCTGGGGCGGTTAAGCGGTCAAGAAGAACTGATCGTCGGTACATCGATCGCCGGGCGTTCCCATGCGGACCTGCAAGGGATGCTGGGGATGTTTGTGAACACGCTGGCGCTGCGGATGAACCCGTCCGGAGAAAAGCCGTTCTCTGCTTACTTGCAGGAAGTGAAGCAGACGGCGCTCGGGGCCTTGGAGCATGGGGACTACCCGTTCGAGGAACTGGTGGAGCAGGCGGTGAAGCAGCGGGATATGAGCCGCAATCCGTTGTTCGATGCCATGCTGGTGCTGCAAAACACCGAGCAGGCTGATTTAGAGCTGGCGGGCCTGCAATGGACGCCGTATCCGATGGAGAGCGGAGCAGCGAAATTCGACTTGACGCTGTCGGTCAGCGAGCACGAGCAGGGGATGCGATGCACAATGGAATATGCGTCGAAACTGTTCGAACGGACGACGATCGAGCGCTGGGCGGGTCACTTCACCGAACTGCTGCGCCAAGCGGTCCGTCATCCGCAGGCGATGCTGGGAAGCATCGAGATGCTGACAGACGACGAGCGGGAAGAGCTGCTGGTGACATTCAACGATACGGCGGTTGAGCTGCCGGCGGAAGCATCGGTGCATGCGCTGTTCGAACGGCAGGCTGCACGGACCCCGGATGCGGTAGCTGTGGTATTTGAAGATAGGCTGCTGACGTACCGAGAGTTGAACGAGCGGGCTAACCGCTTGGCGAGAAGATTGCAGGCGCGAGGGGTGCAGCGTGAGCAATTGGTAGGCATCATGGCCGAACGCTCGCTGGAGATGATCGTAGGCATACTGGCGATACTAAAAGCCGGCGGAGCATATGTGCCGATCGATCCCGAGTATCCTCAGGAACGCATCTCCTATATGTTAGAGGATTCCGGGGCGCAGGTGCTACTGATTCAGAATCATTTAAAGGAGAAGGCTTCTTTTGCGGGAGTCAAGGTGGAACTGGAAGAGGAGCCGTTGTCCGTTGCAGAAGAATACTTCGCGAATAGTGCGAACTTGGCAGTGGCAGCAATGGCCGATGATCTGGCGTACATCATCTACACCTCGGGCTCAACAGGAACGCCTAAAGGGGTATGCGTGACGCATCGCGGGGTTGTCAGACTTGTTTCGTCATCAAATTATGTGGACATTAGCGAACAAGACGTATTTTTGCAGGGATCAACGATTTCCTTTGATGCTGCGACGTTTGAGATATGGGGCAGTTTGCTGAATGGTGCGGCGCTGGCGATTTTGCCGCCCGGAAAATTGTCGCTAACGGACTGGGTGCAGGCGATTCAGCAGCATCACGTCAGTATTTTGTGGCTAACGGCTGGCTTGTTCCATGTGATGGTGGAGGAGCAGTTAGAAGGTTTGTACGGGGTGAAGCAACTGCTGGTTGGCGGTGACGTTGTTTCAAGGCCGCATGCGAAAAAAGTGTTGGAGCGATTCAGCGAAATACGGCTGATCAACGGTTACGGTCCGACGGAAAACACGACGTTTACGTGCTGCCATGAAATCCGAATGTCGGATGTGGAGCGCGCGTCGATTCCGATTGGCCGTCCGATCAGCAACACGCAAGTATACGTGCTGGGCAGAGCCCAAGAGATATTGCCTATTGGCGTGATTGGAGAGTTGTATACCGGCGGCAGCGGACTAGCGCGCGAATACTTGAACAATCCGGAGTTAACAGCGGCGAAGTTTGTGGAGCATCCGTTTGCGGCGGGCGAGCGGTTGTACCGAACAGGCGATTTGGCCCGCTGGCTGCCGGATGGAACAATAGAGTATGCAGGTCGCATGGACGATCAGGTGAAAATCCGCGGTTACCGGATTGAGCTTGGAGAAATCGAAGCACAGCTTCTTCGTGTAACGGACGTTCAGGAAGCGGTGATCATCGCCCGCGAGGACGAAACCGGCCGGAAAACGCTGTGTGCCTACATCAAAGCGACACGTGATCTAGAGGCCGATGAACTCCGAAACCCTCTGGCGCAAAAACTGCCAGGGTACATGATCCCGTCGTACTTCGTGCAGCTTGCGCAGATGCCGCTGACGCCTAACGGCAAAGTGGACCGCAAAACACTGCCGGCGCCGGAAGCAGGCATGAGTGCGGGGACGGAATACGTCGCCCCGCGCACGGGCGAGGAAAAAGCGCTCGTGTCCGTTTGGCAGTCGGTGTTGGGCGTAGAGAAGATTGGCATCTTCGATCATTTCTTCGAGCTTGGCGGCGATTCGATCAAAGCGATTCAAGTCGCTTCACGGCTGCTGCAAGCCGGGTATAAGGTCGAGATGAAAGATCTGTTCCGCTATCCGGTCGTCGCCGAGCTTAGCTCCCAGATGACGGCGGTCACTCGCCGTACGGAACAAGGAGAGGTGTACGGTTCAGTGCCGCTTACGCCGATCCAGCGCTGGTTCGTGCAGCATGATCCCGTGGATCTGCATCATTTCAACCACGCGGTCATGCTGCACCGGGAAGACCGGTTCGACATCGGGGCGCTGCGCCTGACGATGCAGCGCATCGCTAAGCATCACGACGCGCTCCGAATGATCGTCACGCAGACGGAAGACGGCTACGCCGCTTGGAACTGCAGCGCGGAAGACGGGGAAAGCTATCGTCTGGACGTATTTGACTTCCGTGGCGAAGAAACATGGAGCCAGCGGGTTGAGACGGAGGCCGGCAAGCTGCAGGCCAGCTTCTCGCTGGCCGCCGGTCCGCTCCTGAAACTGGGCTTGTTCCAGTGCCCGGACGGGGATCATTTGCTGATCGCGATTCATCATTGGGTCGTCGACGGAGTATCGTGGCGCATCCTTTTTGAGGATATCGCGTCAGCTTACGAACAAGCGGCGCAAGGACAGGACATTCGGCTGCCGCTGAAAACGGATTCGTTTCAAACGTGGGCGCGGCAGCTTGGCGCCTATGCAGCAAGTCCGGCGATGGAGGCGCAGCGTGCTTACTGGCAGTCGATTGTAGTGAAGGATCTAGTGCCTCTGCCTAAAGATGATGAGCAAGGCGCGTCCACGCTGGCCGTCAGCCGGACGTTGACGGTGGAATGGTCGCAGGTGCAGACGCAGCAATTGTTGAAAGAAGCACATCGGGCCTACGGGACGGAGGTCAACGATCTGTTGCTGACCGCCCTGGCCATGGCGGTTCAAGCGTGGAGCGGACTCGAACGCGTGGCGGTCTTGCTGGAAGGACACGGCAGAGAACCGATTGCGGCGGATGTGGATGTTAGCCGGACGGTCGGCTGGTTTACGAGCGCGTATCCG
>NZ_JBCHVJ010000018.1:0-5127 GCF_050474385.1 Paenibacillus sp. B1-35 | reverse complement strand
ATATGCACCATATCATTTCCGACGGTACCTCCATGAACATTTTGGTGCAGGAATTGACGAAGCTGTATGCGGGAGAAGAATTGGAACCGCTGCGGCTGCAGTACAAAGATTATGCGCTCTGGCAGCAAGGTTACCGGCAAAGTGCAGCCTACCGGAAGATGGAAAGCTACTGGCTGAGCCAGTTTGCAGGCGAGCTGCCGGTGCTGAGCCTGCCGACGGATGCTCCGCGACCGGCGGTGCGCAGCTTCGAGGGGGATCGGGTGGACTTCGAGCTGGACAGCGTGCTGGCCGAAGCGGTCAGAGAGCTGGCCCGGGAAAACGGCGCGACCGTGTACATGGTGCTGCTGGCCGCGTACAGCGCCCTGCTGGGGCGGTTAAGCGGTCAAGAAGAACTGATCGTTGGAACATCGATCGCCGGACGTTCCCATGCGGACCTGCAAGGGATGCTGGGGATGTTTGTCAACACGCTGGCGCTGCGGATGACCCCGTCCGGAGAAAAGCCGTTCTCCGCTTACTTGCAGGAAGTGAAGCAGACGGCGCTAGGCGCACTGGAGCATGGAGACTACCCGTTCGAGGAACTGGTGGAGCAGGTGGTGAAGCAGCGGGATATGAGCCGCAATCCTTTGTTCGATGCCATGCTGGTGCTGCAAAACACCGAGCAGGCCGAATTGGAGCTGGCGGGCCTGCAATGGACGCCGTATCCGATAGAGAGCGGAGCAGCGAAATTCGACTTGACGCTGTCGGTCAGCGAGCACGAGCAGGGGATGCGATGCACATTGGAATATGCGTCAAAACTGTTCGAACGGACGACGATCGAGCGCTGGGCGGGTCACTTCACCGAGCTGCTGCGCCAAGCGGTTCGTCATCCGCAGGCGATGCTGGGAAGCATCGAGGTGCTGACGGCCGACGAGCGGGAAGAGTTGCTGGTGACATTCAACGATACGGCGGTTGAGCTGCCGGCGGAAGCAACGGTGCATGCGCTATTCGAACAGCAGGCTGCGCGGATGCCGGAGCAACCGGCGATCGTAAGCGGAGAGGCAGTATGGACGTACGGCGAGCTGGAAGCGCGAGCCAACCGCATCGCCGGCTGGCTGCATGCGCACGGGGTGAGAAGCGAAGAACGCGTCGGCGTGCTGCTCAGCCGTTCTCCGCAACTAATTGCCGGTCTGCTGGGCGTGCTGAAAGCCGGCGCTGCCTATGTGCCGCTAGATCCGGCGCTGCCGGCAGCGCGCATCGAGGGAATGATTCAGGATGCCGGTATCCGTATCCTGCTGAGCGAAGGGGCGCAGACGGAAACGGTGGCGGACTGGAAAGAAACACCGCTGCGGCATGTCCTGTGCTTGGATGAGGAACGTTCCGCTGTTACGGAAATAGCTGCTGCGGTTTTCGAAGAGAAGAAGGAACGCTTAGCCGCCACGGAAGCCGAAGGGCAGGAAAATTGTTCCGCCATGGTGAGGTTCGCCTCCGCGGAAGAATTGGAAGCCTATTCGCCGGTATCCACGGGATCAACGGATGTACAGTCGAATGTACCGACAACGCCGATGAACAGCGCGTATGTGATCTACACGTCGGGCACCACCGGCAAGCCGAAAGGCGTGGTGGTGGAGCACCGGAACGTCGTGAACTTTATCGCGGGGATGGTGCGCTCGCTGCCGTTTGCGCCATCTGCGTCGATCCTCTCGGTCACCACGGTGTCCTTCGACATTTTCGTGACCGAGAGCTGGGTACCGCTAAGCTGCGGGATGCAGATCGTTCTCGCGAGCGAAGCGGAGCTTCAGGACCCTGCGCTGCTGGGCGATTTGCTGGCGGAGCATCCGGTACAGCTAATGCAGACGACGCCTTCGAGACTGTCAATGATGCTGGAGCAGGAGCACAGCGCGGCGCAGCTGCGCCGTATACCAGCCCTGTTGATCGGCGGCGAGCCGCTGCCCGCGGCGCTGCTGAAGCAGCTTCGGGAGCAAACGAATGCGTCGCTGTACAATATGTACGGCCCGACGGAAACGACGGTGTGGTCTACGTTTGAACATCTAGAAGATAGCGAAGGAGAAAAAGTCAGCATCGGTCGTCCGCTGGCGAACACGCAGGCGTACGTGATGAACGCAGCGCTGCAGCTGCAGCCGATCGGAGCCGTAGGCGAACTGTGCCTCGGAGGCGCCGGGGTCGCCCGCGGATACTGGGCGCGCGAAGAGCTAACCAGGGAGAAGTTTGTGAGCAACCCATTCGAACCAGGTACGCGGATGTACCGGACGGGCGATTTGGCCCGCTGGCTGCCGGATGGCCGATTGGAGCATTTGGGCCGGATCGATCATCAGGTGAAGATCCGCGGGTACCGGATCGAACCGGGCGAGATCGAAGCGCATCTGCTGCGAGTTGAAGGCGTCAAGGAAGCGGTCGTGACCGTTGCTGCCGGGGAAACGCAGGAACTGTGCGCCTATGTAACGGGCAGCGGTGAGCTCACGGCGCAGGCGATGCGGAGTAAGTTGTCGGCGGGCCTTCCGTCTTATATGATCCCCTCGCACTTCATTCGCTTGGAGAAGATGCCGCTCACGCCAAACGGGAAGCTGAACCGCAAGGCACTGCCAGCGCCGGAAGGGGCGCTGAGTACGGGAACGGAGTATGCAGCGCCGCGCACGACGACGGAAGCGAAGCTGGCGCAGCTATGGCAAGAGGTGCTGGGGCTAGAACGTGTCGGCATTCATGATAACTTCTTTGACATCGGGGGTCATTCGCTCCGAGCAATGACGCTTATAAGCAGAGTAAACAAGGAAATGAGCGTGAGCCTGCCCCTAAGAAATGTGTTCTTTTATCCGACAGTCGAAGAGATGGCGCAGGCGATCTCTAAGCTGGAGCGGCTGGAATATGCCGTCATTCCGCAGGCCGAAGCAAGGAATGACTACCCGGTGTCCTCGGCGCAGAAACGGATGTACATTTTGCAGCAGTTTGAAGGTGCAGAACTAAGCTATAGCATGCCTGCAGCCTTGTTATTCAATGGACGTGTGGACTTTGCCCGATTGGAACAGGCTTGCCGGGAACTTATCGCTCGCCACGAGGTGCTGCGAACCGGGTTTGATGTGGTGGACGGCGAGCCTGTTCAACGAATTAGCGCTGAGGTTGCGTTCGATTTGCTTTATCGGGAAGCGGGGGACAGGAGAGCGGAAGACCTCATTAGGGAGTTTATTCGTCCTTTCGATCTGAGCCAGGCACCGCTGTTGCGCGTTCAGTTGACCAAGCTGACCGATACGCAGCATCTGCTCCTGTTTGACATGCATCATATTATTTCCGACGGAACTTCCATGGGCATTTTGATTGAAGAGGTGACACGGCTGTATGCCGGCGATCGTCTCGAGCCCGTATCGCTTCATTATAAGGATTATGCCGTCTGGCTGGCGGCAAACCGTCATTCGAATACGTATGTTCAACAAAAAGAGTACTGGCTGCAGCAGCTTGGCGGCGAGCTTCCGGTTCTACAGCTGCCATCCGATTTCGCCCGTCCGTCGATCCAAAGCTTTGCGGGCAGCCGACTGGATTTCACGATCGATGCGGAATTGACTGCCAGCATCAGGCAGCTGGCGCAAGACACGGGGACCACGTTATTCATGGTGCTGCTCGCCGCTTACAGTATGTTCTTGGGCAAACTGGCAGGTCAGGACGAAATTATTGTGGGAACGCCGATTGCTGGCCGGCCGCATGCCGACCTGTCCGGCATGCTCGGCATGTTCGTCAACACCTTAGCCATTCGCTCGATGCCTTCTGCTGACAAAACATTCCGAAGCTATTTGGAAGAAATGAAACAACTGGCTTTAACGGCGTTTGAGCATGCGGAGTACCCGTTTGAAGAACTGGTGGAGCACGTCGTACGGCATCGGGATGTGAGCCGCAATCCGATTTTCGATGCGATGTTTGTGTTGCAAAATATGAACCGGTCTGAACTGCAGATGGCCGATGTCGACATCGTACCCTACGAGTTGGAAAACCCGACATCGAAATTCGACTTGTCGTTATTTATCCACGAGGCGGGAGAGGAACTGCACGGTAGCATGGAGTACGCGACAGCGCTCTTCAAAGCCGATACGATCTCACGGTGGAAAAATCATTTCATCACGCTGCTGCAGCATACGGCCGCTGACCCGGATGTCACCCTTGGCAAAGCGAGCTTGCTAAACGAACAGGACCGAATGACGCTCCAAGGCTGGATGGACGGACCTGTACAGAAAATGCCGGATGCCTCGGTGCATCAGTTGTTCCGCAAGCAGGCGAAGGCAACACCGGAAGCTGTTGCGGTCGTATGTGCCGATACAAGGCTTACGTACGAAGAACTGGATCGGTTGTCGGATCGCCTGGCTGCTGCCTTGCGCCTGAAACAGATTGGCAGCGGCCGTATTGTCGGGCTGATGGCGGGACGTTCCGCCCACATGATGATTGGTTTGCTGGGCATTTTGAAAGCAGGCGCGGCTTTCCTTCCGGTCGACCCTTCCTATCCGGCGGAACGCATAGCGTACATGCTGGACGATTCGAAAGTGGCATGCCTGCTGTCGGATGCCCCTTCCGCTTCAACGAGAGAAGGTCTTGGATACGGCGGTAAGACGTTCATCATCGAAGAGCTTCTTGCGGCAAGCGAGCAAAGTGCGTGGAGCCGTGATAGCTCTAATAACTCTAATAGCCCGGATAGCTCCTACGAGCCGGATAACGAAAGCAGCCGATTGCTCTACGTTATCTATACGTCAGGTACGACCGGGAAGCCGAAAGGCGTCATGTTGGAGCATGGCAACCTCGTGAACTTGATCATGCACCAATACGAGTGTACGTCCATTCCATTTGACAAGCAGGTGCTGCAGTATGCGTCGTACAGCTTTGATGTGAGCTATCAAGAAATCTTTTCTACCTTGCTGGCGGGCGGAACCCTGCATGTCGTCGAGGAGGACATGCGTCAAAATCCGACTGCGTTATTCCGTTATGTAGAGGAACGAGGCATTCCAACCTTGCTGCTGCCGTCGTCGTTTGTCAAATTCGTTTGGAACGATCCGGCCTACGAAGCGAGTTGGCCAACGTGCGTGCAGCATCTGATTACGGCCGGAGAGGCGCTGATTGTCGGTCCGGAGCTGCAGCGCTACTTGCAGGAGCAGGGCG
>NZ_JBCHVJ010000017.1:0-7511 GCF_050474385.1 Paenibacillus sp. B1-35 | reverse complement strand
TGGAATGCAATGGCATGATCGCCGAAGGAGCGCTTCGCCTGCACATCAGCTACAGCGCGGAGCAGTACCGCCAAGCGACGATGGAGCGCTTCGCGCACGAGTTACAGATCAGCTTACAAGAGCTGCTCGCCCATTGTGTCGCGCAGGAGAGGACGGAACTGACGCCAAGCGATCTGCTGCAGCCTGGCTTTACGCAGAAAGAGCTGGATGCGCTCATGCAGCGTAACGCAGCATTAGGTGAGATCGAAGATGTATATGCGCTGACGCCGATGCAGCAAGGGATGCTGTTCCACAGCCGTCTGGATCCGCAGGCAGGAGCTTACGTGAACCAGATCCATCTGACCCTGCAGGGCGAGCTGCAGCCGGCAGCGTTTGAACAAAGCTGGCAAACCGTCGTGCAGCGGCATGCGGTGCTGCGAACGAGCATCGACAGTCAGTGGCGAAGCGAACCGCTGCAAGTCGTGTACCGGAAGCGGCCGTTCACAATCGTCTATCGCGATCTGTCGAGGAGCGACGCGGGCGAGCAGGCAGCTTGCATAGCACAGTGGAAGTCGGAGGATCGGAAGCAAGGCTTTGCGGTAGCGTCGGAGAGCCTGATGCGTGTGGCGGTGCTCCGCACAGGAGAGCAAACCCACGAGGTGATATGGAGCTTCCATCACCTGTTGATGGACGGCTGGTGCTTGCCGCTGGTGATGGAAGAAGTATTGGGAATCTACAACGCCTTGCGCGCCGGAGAAGAGCCGAAGTTACGCAGCGTCCGCGCGTACCGCGACTATATCCGCTGGCTGTCCGAACAGGACGCGAATTCGGCACGAAGCTACTGGAAGGAGCAGTTGGAGGGCAGCGAAGCGCTATCTGCGCTGCCGAAGCGGCAGCGTCAGGCGCAAGGCTATGAAGCGAAACGCGTGAGTTGGAGCGTCTCTCGGGAGCAGAGCAAAGCCATCGCACTGGCGGCCACTGCGCACGGCGTAACGGTAAGCACGCTGCTGCAAACGGCATGGGGGCTGGTGCTGCACGCCTACAGCGGCAGCAGGGATGCGGTATTTGGCGGCGTCGTATCGGGCAGACCGGCAGACCTGCCTGGCGTGGAAGGGATGATCGGACTGTTCATCAATACGCTGCCTGTCCGGGTAACGTGCGAGGGGCAGGAGACGGTTGCGGATCTGCTTCTCCGCATGCAGGCGCAGGCGCTGGCTGCGCAAGGTTACGCCTACTATCCGCTGCACGAAATCCAGGCGCAGTGCGCCGGAACGAGAGAGCTGTTCGACCATATTCTTGTGTTCGAGAATTACCCGATGCAAACCGCGCAGGCGGAAGCGTCAGCGGATGCAAGCGGACTGGAAATTACGGGGGTTCAGGCGGACGAACAAACGAATTACGACCTGAATGTGATGATTCAGCCGGGAGAAGAGCTGCACATTCATTTCGACTACAACGGACAGGTGTACGAACAAGGCACGATGGAGCGCTTGCAAGGTCACTGGATGCGGATGGTAGAGCAGATCGTGTCCACCCCGAACGTGGCGGTAGAAAAGCTGGAACTGCTGACGGCGGAAGAACGGGAAGAGCTGCTGGTGACATTCAACGATACGGCGGTGGAGCTGCCGGCGGAAGCAACGGTGCATACGCTGTTCGAACAGCAGGCTGCCCTGACGCCGGAGCAACCGGCGCTCGTAAGCGGAGAGGCGGTATGGACGTACGGCGAGCTGGAAGCACAATCCAACCGCATCGCCGGCTGGCTGCATGCGCACGGGGTGAGAAGCGAAGACCGCGTCGGGGTGCTGCTCAGCCGTTCGCCGCAACTGATCGCAGCTCTGCTGGGCGTGCTGAAAGCTGGCGCGGCCTATGTGCCGCTGGATCCGGCGCTGCCGGCAGCGCGCATCGAGGGAATGATCCAGGATGCCGGTATCCAAATCCTGCTGAGCGAAGGGGCACAGACGGAAACGGTGGCAGACTGGGAAGAAACGCCGCTGCGGCATGTCCTGTTCTTGGATAAGGAACGTTTGGCTGTTACGTGCTTGGATGAGGAACGTTCCGCTGTTACGGAAATAGCCGCTGCGGCTGTCGAAGGAAAGAAGGAACGCTTGGCCGTCACGGATGCCGAAGGGAACTGCTCCGCCATGGTGAGATTCGCCTCCGCGGAAGAATTGGAAGCCTATTCGCCGGCATCCACGGGAGCAACGGATGTACCGACAACGCCGATGAACAGCGCGTATGTGATCTACACGTCGGGCACCACCGGCAAGCCAAAAGGCGTGGTGGTGGAGCACCGGAACGTCGTGAACTTTATCGCGGGGATGGTGCGCTCACTGCCGTTTGCGCCATCTGCGTCGATCCTCTCGGTCACCACGGTGTCCTTCGACATCTTCGTGACTGAGAGCTGGGTACCGCTCAGCTGCGGGATGCAGATCGTTCTCGCCAATGAAGCGGAGCTTCAGGATCCTGCACTGCTAGGCGATTTACTGGCGGAGCATCCGGTACAACTGATGCAGACAACGCCTTCTAGGCTGTCGATGATGCTGAAGCAGGAGCACAGCGCCGCGCAGCTGCGCCGTATACCAGCCCTGTTGATCGGCGGCGAGCCGCTGCCAGCGGCGCTGCTGGAGCAGCTTCGAGCACAAACGAATGCGTCGCTGTACAATATGTACGGCCCGACGGAAACGACGGTGTGGTCTACGTTTGAACATCTGAAGGAAAGCGAAGGAGAAAAAGTCAGCATCGGCCGTCCGCTGGCGAACACGCAGGCGTACGTGCTGAACGCAGCGCTGCAGCTGCAGCCGATCGGAGCCGTAGGCGAACTGTGCCTCGGAGGCGCCGGGGTCGCCCGCGGATACTGGGCGCGCGAAGAGCTGACCAGGGAGAAGTTTGTCAATCATCCGTACCTCCCCGGGGAGCGGATCTACCGGACGGGCGATTTGGCCCGCTGGCTGCCGGATGGCCGATTGGAGCATTTGGGCCGGATCGATCATCAGGTGAAGATCCGCGGGTACCGGATCGAACCGAGCGAGATCGAAGCGCATCTGCTGCGAGTTGAAGGCGTCAAGGAAGCGGTCGTGACCGTTACTGCCGGGGAAACGCAGGAACTGTGCGCCTATGTAACGGGCAGCGGTGAGCTCACGGCGCAGGCGATGCGGAGCAAGTTGTCGGCGGGCCTTCCGTCTTATATGATCCCCACGCACTTCATTCGCTTGGAGAAGATGCCGCTCACGCCAAACGGGAAGCTGGACCGCAAGGCGCTGCCAGCGCCGGAAGGGGCGCTGAGTACGGGAACGGAGTATGCAGCGCCGCGCACGGCGACGGAAGCGAAGCTGGCGCAGCTATGGCAAGAGGTGCTGGGGCTGGAGCGTATCGGCATCCGCGATAACTTCTTTGACATCGGCGGTCACTCGCTCCGGGCGATGACGCTTGTATCGCGCATTCATCAGACGCTGGAGGCGGAGGTGCCGCTGCGGCAATTGTTCCTCTCGCCAACGATAGAAGGCTTGGCGGCTGCCCTGGAGGCGGCGGAGGGCCGCACCTTTGAAGCGCTTGTGCCTGCTCCGCTGCAGTCGGCGTATCCGTTGTCGTCCGCGCAAAAACGGCTGTATGTGCTGCAGCAGTTGGAGGGCGCCGAGCTGAGCTACAACATGCCTGCGGCGCTTCGCCTGACGGGAGCGCTGGATCGCCAGCGGCTGGAAGCCGCCCTACAGGCGCTCATCGCCCGTCATGAATCGCTGCGCACAGCGTTTGCGGCGGTAGACGGGGAGCCGATGCAGCGCATCATAGAGGCTCCCGGCTTCACCGTCATGTACGAGGAGGCAAGAGGAGCCGAGGCGCAGGCGTTCATTCGCCGCTTCCTCCGTCCGTTTGACCTTGGCGTTGCGCCGCTGCTGCGTACGACGGTGGTGCGGCTGGACGAAACGGATCACGTGCTGCTGTTCGACATGCACCATATCATTTCTGACGGCACCTCGATGAACATTTTGGTGCAGGAATTAACGAAGCTGTATGCCGGAGAAGAACTGGCACCGCTGCGGTTGCAGTATAAAGATTATGCGCTCTGGCAGCAAGGTTACCGGCAAAGTGCGGCTTACCGGAAGATGGAAAGCTACTGGCTGAGCCAGTTTGCAGGCGAGCTGCCGGTGCTGAGCCTGCCGACGGATGCTCCGCGACCGGCGGTGCGCAGCTTCGAAGGGGATCGTGTGGAGTTCGAGCTGGATAGTATGCTCGCCGAAGCGGTCAGAGGGCTGGCGCGGGAAAACGGCGCGACCGTGTACATGGTGCTGCTGGCCGCGTACAGCGCCCTGCTGGGGCGGTTAAGCGGTCAAGAAGAAGTGATCGTCGGTACGTCGATCGCCGGACGTTCCCATGCGGACCTGCAAGGGATGCTGGGGATGTTTGTAAACACGTTGGCGCTGCGGATGAACCCGTCCGGAGAAAAGCCGTTCTCCGCTTACTTGCAGGAAGTGAAGCAGACGGCGCTAGGCGCACTGGAGCATGGAGACTACCCGTTCGAGGAACTGGTGGAGCAGGTGGTAAAGCAGCGGGATATGAGCCGCAATCCGTTGTTCGATGCCATGCTGGTGCTGCAAAACACCGAGCAGGCCGAATTGGAGCTGGCGGGTCTGGAATGGACGCCGTATCCGATCGAGAGCGGAGCAGCGAAGTTCGACTTGACGCTGTCGGTCAGCGAGCACGAGCAGGGGATGCGATGCACCCTGGAATATGCGTCGAAACTGTTCGAACGGACGACGATCGAGCGTTGGGCGGGTCACTTTACCGAGCTGCTGCGTCAAGCGATTCGTCATCCGCAGGCGATGCTGGGAAGCATCGAGGTGCTGACGAATGACGAGCGGGAAGAGCTGCTGGTGACATTTAACGATACGGCGGTTGAGCTGCCGGCGGAAGCAACGTTGCATAAGTTGTTCGAAAAACAAGCGGCGAAAACACCGGACACAGTGGCTGTGGTATTTGAAGATCATCAACTGACGTACTCCGAGCTGAATAAGCGAGCCAACCGGCTGGCGCGGACGCTTCAGGCCGCGGGTGTGGAAGCTGACCGGTTGGTCGGCATTATGGCGGAGCCATCGCTGGAGATGGTCGTCGGCATTTTGGCTATTTTGAAGGCTGGAGGCGCTTATGTGCCGATCGATCCGGCGTATCCGTCCGAGCGCATCCGTTATCTGCTGGAGGATTCAGGCGCATCGCCGCTGCTTCTGCAGACACGCTTCCAGGAATACGCCAGCCAGTTTGCAAAAGCACTGATCAGGCTGGACGATCCCGCCGCTTACCTTGAAGATGCCACGAACCTAGTGAATGTTTCCAGTCCGAGCGATTTGGCCTACGTCATCTATACGTCTGGCTCGACAGGCAAGCCAAAAGGGGTTATGGTAGAGCACCGGAATGCCGCCAACGTCATTTCCTGGTATATTTCCCGCTATGAGCTGAGCGATAACCTGATGTTAACGACATCGTTTACATTCGATCCTAGCGTAGAACAATTATTTGGCAGCCTGATGACCGGAAAAACATTGCACATGATCCAGAAAGAGACGTTGCTGAATCCGCCTAAGCTGCTGGACTACATCCACGAGAACAAGATCAATACGATCAACTTCACGTCGTCTTACATTCGGGAACTGCTCGTGAGTCAAACCAAACTACCGGGCTTGCAACATGTCATCGCCGGTGGAGAAAAGCTGGACGATCGGCTGAAAGAGGAAGTTTTGCAGCTTGGCTATCGTCTGTACAATCACTACGGACCTACGGAAACGACGATCGAGGTTCTCACAGGTCCATGTTATTCAAACGTAAAAGCGACTGTAGGCAAGCCGATTCATAATACGACGGTCTATATTTTGGACGCGCGCGGCGGATTGCAGCCGATCGGCGTCGCCGGGGAGCTGTACATCTCGGGCGCCGGGGTGGCCAGAGGCTACTTGAACCGTCCGGAGCTGACAGCGGAAAAGTTCGTCGAAAATCCGTTCGAGCCGGGCCGCCGGATGTACCGAACAGGCGATTTGGCCCGCTGGCTGCCTGATGGCACTGTGGATTATTTGGGCCGGATCGACGATCAGGTGAAAATCCGCGGTTACCGGATCGAGCTTGGAGAAATCGAAGCGCAGCTCCTGAAGGTAGCTGCGGTGGAAGAGGCGGCCGTGGTTGCACGCGAGGATGCTGCCGGGCAAAAGCAGTTGTGCGCGTACATTGTGGCGGAGCGCGTGCTGACGGTCGGAGAGCTGAGGAAGGCGCTGGCCCGCGAGCTGCCAGAATACATGATTCCGGTATACTTTACGCAGCTCGACCGGATGCCGCTGACCTCCAGCGGCAAAGTGGACCGCAAAGCACTGCCGGCGCCGGAAGAAGGTTTGAGTGCGGGGACGGAATACGTCGCCCCGCGCACGGGCGAGGAAAAAGCGCTCGTGTCCGTCTGGAAGTCGGTGTTGGGCGCAGAGAAGATTGGCATCTTCGATCATTTCTTTGAGCTTGGCGGCGATTCAATCAAAGCAATTCAAGTCGCTTCACGGCTGCTGCAAGCCGGATATAAGGTCGAGATGAAAGATCTGTTCCGCTATCCGGTCGTCGCCGAGCTTAGCTCCCAGATGACGGCGGTCACTCGCCGCGCGGAACAAGGAGAGGTGTATGGTCCCGTGCCGCTTACGCCGATCCAGCGCTGGTTCGTGCAGCATGATCCCGTGGATCTGCATCATTTCAACCACGCGGTCATGCTGCACCGGGAAGACCGGTTCGACATTGGAGCGCTGCGCCTGACGATGCAGCGCATTGCCAAGCATCACGACGCGCTGCGGATAATTGTAACGCAGACGGAAGACGGCTATGCCGCTTGGAACCGTAGTGTGGAAGACGGCGAAAGCTATTGTCTGGACGTATTTGACTTCCGTGGCGAAGAAACATGGAGCCAGCGGGTTGAGACGGAGGCCGGCAAGCTGCAGGCCAGCTTCTCGCTGGCCGCCGGTCCGCTCCTGAAACTGGGCTTGTTCCAGTGTCCGGACGGGGATCATTTGCTGATCGCGATTCATCATTGGGTCGTCGACGGAGTATCTTGGCGCATCCTTTTTGAGGATATCGCGTCAGCTTACGAACAAGCGGCGCAAGGACAGGACATTCGGCTGCCGCTGAAAACGGACTCGTTTCAAACATGGTCGCAGCAGCTTGGCGCCTATGCGGCAAGTCCGGCGTTGGAGATGCAGCGTGCTTACTGGCAGTCGGTTGTAGAGAAGGATCTAGTGCCTCTGCCTAAAGATGATGAGCAAGGCGCGTCCACGCTGGCCGCCAGCCGGTCGCTGACGGTGGAGTGGTCGCAGGCACAGACGCAGCAATTGTTGAAAGAAGCACATCGGGCCTACGGGACGGAGGTCAACGATCTGTTGCTGACTGCACTGGTCATGGCGGTTCAAGCGTGGAGCGGACTCGAACGCGTGGCGGTCTTGCTGGAAGGACACGGCAGAGAACCGATTGCGGCGGATGTGGATGTTAGCCGGACGGTCGGCTGGTTTACGAGCGCGTATCCG
>NZ_JBCHVJ010000016.1:0-8703 GCF_050474385.1 Paenibacillus sp. B1-35 | reverse complement strand
CGGGATGGACGCACCGCTGGTGTACCAGTTGTTCCGCCAGGAGCATAGCTGGGTAGCTATGTGCGGAAGGGATAAGCGCTGAAAGCATCTAAGCGTGAAGCCCCCCTCAAGATGAGATTTCCCAATTAGTAAGACCCCTTGAAGACGACGAGGTAGATAGGTTGGAGGTGGAAGCACAGCAATGTGTGGAGCTGACCAATACTAATCGGTCGAGGGCTTATCCTATTTGATTCAACACGAACTTTCGCATTCAGTTTTCAAGGTATGACCTTGAACTTCATATTGGCATTAAGCCAATGCTGTTTGGTGGCGATGGCGGAGGGGTTCCACGCGTACCCATCCCGAACACGACCGTTAAGCCCTCCAGCGCCGATGGTACTTGGACCGCAGGGTCCCGGGAGAGTAGGACGCCGCCAAGCTGTCCTTTGTATGGACTACATGCAGGCATGTCCTGTGAGAGTCCGGTAATATTCCCTGATAGCTCAGTTGGTAGAGCACTCGACTGTTAATCGAGTTGTCACAGGTTCGAGTCCTGTTCGGGGAGCCATTTGCTCTCATAGCTCAGTCGGTAGAGTGCATCCATGGTAAGGATGAGGTCACCGGTTCGATCCCGGTTGAGAGCTCCACAGAAGAGATCGATGTAATTAATATAGATAATTCTATTGTAAGGCCCGTTGGTCAAGGGGTTAAGACACCTCCCTTTCACGGAGGTAACAGGGGTTCGAATCCCCTACGGGTCACCATTATGGACGCTTAGCTCAGCTGGGAGAGCATCTGCCTTACAAGCAGAGGGTCGGCGGTTCGATCCCGTCAGCGTCCACCATAATACGCCGGTGTAGCTCAGTTGGTAGAGCGGCTGACTTGTAATCAGTAGGTCGAGGGTTCGACTCCTTTCGCCGGCACCATTTTTACCACGTTGGGGATTAGCCAAGCGGTAAGGCAACGGACTTTGACTCCGTCATGCATAGGTTCGAATCCTATATCCCCAGCCATTTGTAAGAGCCATTAGCTCAGTTGGTAGAGCACCTGACTTTTAATCAGGGTGTCGAAGGTTCGAGTCCTTCATGGCTCACCAGTTAAATATCGTGCGCGTATGGCGGAATTGGCAGACGCACTAGACTTAGGATCTAGCGCCTTTGGCGTGGGGGTTCAAGTCCCTCTACGCGCACCATATCATTAAACCCTTGTCGGACAAGGGTTTTTTGCTGTCTATAGGAAGTAAGGAGCATAAGGCTCCTTGTATTTGTTAACGGACTTGTTAACGGAAAACTAGTTACCCACAGATTCGGGGGCTTCTTTTGATGAATTTATTGCTTCTGAATATTTGGTCATGAGGCTCTTTTTCTTTTCATCTCTCATGTGTGTATAGATGTCTCCAGTGATGGCTACACTAGAATGACCCTTGAAAAATTTCTTGTAGAGTTGAGTATAAAAGGTTATTCGAAAAATATACAGATATGGTTTCCTTAATGAGAGACTTTGAGCAATTCGAGCAGAATTTTCAAAAAATTACGGTTTAAGGCAAAGCAGCTCTACGCATCGATCAGACAGATCTGCATACGGACAAAACGGCCAACGCCACAATTCTGATTGAAAAGTAACGCTGGGTATATAAAAGATATCAATTTTACACACATCAGCTTGAAAGGGCTCAACGGCTAATTAAAGACGAAGAAGCCCGTAAGGCGGTTGAGTACAGATACCATTCAAGGGTATTCTTCCGGCGATCCCTCACCGACAGCACCGTCAAACGCAAGATCGATGAGGGCATGAAAAGTGTTGCCAATACATTGAAGCTTATCGGATTTTTCGAGCAAGATGATGCAGAATTCAGAGATTAAACAAAACGGCAATCTAAGAGTATTGTTCTCTAGGTTGCCGTTTTGTATTAACTAATCCAATGAAATTTTAGCATGGTTCTTCATTCGCATCACAACTCATATGATCACATTCTCTTACTGGCTTTGTTGCATCCCCCTTGTCGTCAGTACACCAAGATTGGGATTGAAATGCTGTGAAAATAGCCACCCATCTATTCTCTTTTTCGAAATGAATTAAAACCCCACCATCTTGCCAGGAGCCATTTTCTTTACTGTACTTTTTACCTGCACTTCCTTGATTCATGTGAATATTATGAATTCCACGACCAGGTCTGAAGTGAAAATATTCATCTGGTTTCTCTTCTGGGCCAAAAGGTTCACCAAAAACATAAAAAGTTGCTTGCTTTTCTTTTGCTTCTTCAATATAAGAAGTGACTTTGTCATAAAGATCATTATCTGGATTGTTATCATTCTCTCCTTCAGGATCAGTGTTAGGAAGAATAGTCATCTTGTTAGGTATTACTAATTTCCCCCGAATATAATCGAGTGCGATGTTTCGATTTTCACTTGTTATCTTAGTGAAACCAAAATCAAGATTAGGCAAAAATGTTATCTCTTCCGACTTGAAATCTTCACCGACATAATAAAGTACCTGATTTGCTATGTCTTTTGGTAAATAATCTGGTTTAACTTTCGATAGAATGTTGATAGCCAATCTATATTTTACGTTTGATTCAGCCTCAACTAAAACCTCAACATGCTCTTGATGTTTTCCTATCATGTATACCTTCTCTTCTTCTGCCAGCTTACATTTTAATACACCATATCCATTCTTCAATCCATTACCCATAAATCATCACTCCTCTTTTTTTTTACCTCAATTATTGTTTCCAAATGAACGGTTGAAATTCTGGAAAATTACCCTATTCCATCTTATGCGGCGAAAAGAGATAAACGTTTGACCCGAACGTGAACCCAACCTGACCTCATCTTGAGACCATGTTGAACCCAACCTGACCATTTTTCCATGATATTATGAGAGCGTGGGATTGAAGGGAACAAACAAATGACTGATGAATGTTGCTCGATATTCCTATGGAGGATAGAGTCGAGGCTTAGAGGTTGATTTTCCTAGAACAAGAATGAGGTTAAAAAATTCTTACTGAGATTATGAAGGGTGAAAAAGTATTAGTTAGCGAACATGAATTGCTTGAATTGAATGAGGATGAAAAGTTAAAGAAGATAGCATACGAAGCACTAAGTGCAATAAATGATGAACTTTGCTACGAATTTAGAAATGCGGGGAGAGAACAGTTAATAAGCTATACTGAAGATCTGGTTCAGTTAACAGAGGAATATTTGGAAAAAGAGTGGGATAGAGTTAAGTACGAAGCCGAGGAGGGTAAATCAAAGTAATTTGATAACACTGTTCAAGCACCAACTAAGGTGCTTTTTCTTTTGCCGTAATGACGAAACTTAAGCCGATTTAAAGAACAAAAGTCCTAATGAGTGGGAATGTAGGATGAAGATCAGAAAACGGCAGGACGGCGGGATAGAATCGTTCTACGAGCGTGTTATGGATGCATATATAGGAAACCAACTCAACATAAATAGGGGGACGATGAATAAAAGAACAATAATTGCGAACTATAATTTTCGAAAATTTAAATGGAGGTAATGCGACTATGGGACTGAAACTGAAAAAAATTAAAATTTCTACAGATACTGTTACACATGCAGCACGTGTCTTTACAGAAAATCCAAGTAAAGTAACTGCAAGAGCAGCTGCAAGAGCGTCCAGAAGACTTGGGAGAAATTTGCAAAGACAAGCAGAAGAAGCAAGAAGAAGAGCAGAAGCAGCAGCAGAAGCAGCAAAGAGAAAAGCAGAAGAAGAAGCAGCAGCAACAGCAGCAGAATTGGAAAAGAAAGCACGTGAAGCTGAAGAAGCTGCAAAAGCTAAGGCAGCCGCTGAACTTGAAGCTGCAGCAAAAGAATTAAAGGAGAAAACAGAAGCCTTAATTAAAAACCAGGTAAATAACGCATTCTCAAATTTAGATCAAAATATTGGTGCCCTTTCCGAGCAGGGAAAACAATTAGTATCCAAGCTTGAAGAACTGCGAGACTTAACTGACTTAAATAAACTTAAAGCCGAAGTATTGAACAGAGCTGAGCAACTTGGAGAAGAATATCTAAAAGAAAAATTAGCCCCAATTGAAAATCAACTTTCAATTGTTGCAATTCCTGATCTTGAACTCAATCTAGATAAGTCGACTTTATTGGTGCAGCTTAACATATACTTTATGCTCCCAGATGACCGTGATAAATCAACCTTTGAATTTGCAATTGCATCAATAAATTCGGAAGTTTCACAATCTATAACACAAATAACTGCTCCAAGTGTTTCTGCAAAATTTGTGTTTAATCCGGAAAGAATATCCGGTTTAATAAAAAATGAAATCGAATCACAAAAGGATAAACTTGTACAAATGTTTTTTGAAATGTTTTTTTCTGAATATTTAACAGTATTCAAAAAAATTCAAGAGGCAATACCTGACCTTTTTTAAAATGGTTATGAAGAGACAGTCCCCGTTTAAGGGGGATGTTTTATTTTTGGGGGTATGAATCATGGAAGTCAGAGTGCTACCAATCGATCAGATTAAAGCAGCAGCCTACAACCCTCGTGTCGACCTGCAGCCAGGCGATGTTGAGTACGAAAAGCTGCGCCGCAGCATAGAGGAGTTTGGCTATATTGACCCGATCGTTTGGAATGAGCGTACTGGAAACATGGTCGGCGGTCATCAGCGTTATAAGATCCTTGTCAACGAGTTGGGGCGCACGGAAGTCGAGGTTTCAGTAGTTGACCTAGATGAGACGCAAGAGCGATTACTGAACCTTACCTTGAACAAAGTGGAAGGCCGATGGGACGATGAAGCATTGTCACGCCTTCTTGAAGAGCTCCAAGCAGAAGCAGCAGACCTTGGACTTACGGGCTTTGATGCCGATGAAATAGAAAGCCTTATTGAAGAATTCACGGAGCCGCCAGAGGATCAACTCGGCGATTTCGTGAACCGAGAACTGGATACGAGTGAATTCGACGAATCCCAATTCGGGTGCAAATGCCCGCGCTGTGGATTCGTTTTTGATTCTGAGGGTGAATAGATATGCCAGCATGGGATTGGAGTTTGAAAGATATTGATGCCGTAAATAAGCACGGGAGAACGGTGTTCAGCTGCTTCTCTTGCGGCGGCGGCTCAACTATGGGATACAAGCTTGCAGGATACACGGTGCTGGGGAATGTGGAGATTGATCCCCAGATGATGCGGATTTATCGGCGCAATCATAATCCTAAGCATCCCTTTATGATGCCAATTCAGGATTTCAAGGCACTGCCCAATGATGAGCTGCCACCTGAACTGTTTAACTTGGACATATTGGATGGTTCGCCACCATGCAGCGTATTTTCCACCGCAGGCGCAAGAGAAAAGAAATGGGGCGGTGAGTTTGCGTTTCGGGAGGGGCAAGCTGTTCAGCGACTGGATGATCTGTTCTTTGATTTCCTAGATGTTGCGGAGAAGCTGCAACCGCGTGTCATTATCGCGGAGAACGTAAAGGGGATGATCATCGGGAAGGCACGAGGCTATGTCAGCATGGTTCTGTCACGCTTCCGAGAGCTTGGTTACCGACCACAGTTGTTCCTTCTGAACTCGGCTACGATGGGCGTACCTCAGAAGAGGGAAAGGATCTTCTTCATAGCTGTGAGAGATGACATGTCCTTCCCGCCGTTGCGGCTCGATTTCAATGAACCACCAGTTCTGTATAGGGACATTCGCAGTGGTGATGGCCAACTGATTACCCCAAGCAGTAAGACGTTCCAGCGGTGGCAGAAGCGACGTCCAAGGGATCTTAACATGGGTGATGTGACAGAGAGGGAAGAGGGCAAGAACAGTAATTTCAATACAATACTGGTCAAGGATCAAAAGGTGCCGAATACAATTGCGAGCTCTTCTGTGTTTGTCCGGACAGACGTACCTCAACAGGTTAGCGATTCGGACGTTATTCGGATTCAAACATTCCCACGGGACTATGATTTCATGGATGCAGATGTCCAATATGTCTGCAGCATGAGCGTCCCTCCATTGATGATGAAGGGGATTGCATCCGAGATCTACAAGCAATGGTTTAGTAAATAAAAAAGAGGGCGCGTCAAGGCCCTCTTACCCAGTCAGGTTCCCCCGACTGAGATAGTGGAAACCCGTGGCCACGGAAGCTAAAGCCACTATCTCGCCACCAATTTTAACGGAAAATTGAGGGGAACACAATGGGAACAGAATATGAGCATGATATGTTGATGCAGCATGAGCTGGCCGTCATGGAAGGGATTCTGGAAAGCAAGGAGCAGTACCGCAAGATTGTTAAAGCGGGCATTGCTCGTTGGGTGAAGGATTTCCAAGACGGACGCATTGAGATCAAGACGGTGGATGACCTGAAGAAGCTAATCGAAATAGATATAGAGTTGCAGAAAGATGATTATTAATTTTCTTCGCTATCTATCTCTTCAATGATTTGTAGATGCTTTTTTAGTTCCAGCTCTTGAAAATAAACAACAATAAGATCAACTGTAGCGATTAGAAAAATGCATGCACCAATCAGGAATGTATACCAATAAGCATCAAGCCTTGACTTGAAATTATCAATTATCTTTGTTGCAGTTTGTATCCATTTATCTATAAGTTCGGGATTTGTATTTTTATCGTTCTTCGCGAATCCTAGCAATGTTCCTGAAAGGGTCATTGAAAATGAAATGAGTGCTACACCTATTGTGAGTACTAGTTTAGCAAATAGATCGACAATCTGTAGGAAGGGAGTTTTAAACTCCTTCGATTTGAGATCCATTTTGACAATTTTATAGATCTCTGGTGGGAGCTTTTTATATGAAGCGTAAAGCACACTAATTTTTTTATAACCTAGAATAGTTTCTTGAGGACTTACAACGATTCTCCTAAATGGCTTCATTAACTTTCTTTTATACACAAAATATCTTATCCAATCTACTACGATAGCAAGAGGTGTGGCAATAAATATAAAGATGATTTGGAATAAGCTCATTCTATTCCTCTTTTCATTTGAGATAATTAACCAATATACATCGTTTAATACGATTAATATCTCCAATAGTTACAGTAAGGCTGGAGGTGGGGGGGATATGTAGTGACTAGCGTTCTTGTTACCCTTGGGCGCTTCCCTTCGTTTGGTAACGTTACTATTCGATTCATTGGTAACGTTGCTATTCAGTTTATCCATCTCAAAATAAATCGATTTTCTTGCTTATTAATATATAAATCCCGAAAATATTACTATTTAAGAAAAGATCCCCTTGATTAATGGGGTTAAATAATAGAATATGGTCATTCAAACTTGGTACTATTTACTATGTAATTTGAGAAGGTACTGGAGGAAAAATAGGGGGATTTAAAAATGCATAAGGCATGGTGGAAGAAGTTTCTTGGAGAGTAAATCAAAAAAAGCCCTGCTATTTGCGGGGTTTATTAATCTGTTTTTCCAACCAAAGTAAAGCCCCGGAATACTCCGAGGCTTTTTCTTATGCATAGATCGAGGTAAATCTCTACTATAAGGGGAGCATATCAAAGAATCCCATGGCTCTTATTTATTTGCGAGTTAATGATAGACAACCAATCATTAACCTTGCAGAAGATCTGATTTAGAAGGGAATAGGATGTATTAGTTTTCATCAAAATTTAGTTGTTTAGGATATAGCCAAGTCATTACTAAATCGACTTCAATACTATGGGTATATACGAACTAATAGAGTATATTTTTTTCATGGTTAAATTGATGGCGCTTAAAAAGGGGGTTATTGATGGACAATAGTTTAAACTCTCATCCTTTTTCTTCATGGTTCTTAAAGGTGTCTCGAATCATTAAACCTGTTATCCCTAAGGGAGCCACTGGGGCCACTGGAACAACCGGAGTAACAGGCCCAACTGGATCTGTAGGTCCGACCGGAGTCACTGGAAGAACAGGCTCGACCGGAGCGACAGGAATAGGCGTGACAGGTACCACAGGGGTAACGGGAGTGACTGGGTCTATGGGAACTACTGGAACAACTGGGGCTACAGGTTCAACAGGCGCAACTGGATCTTCTGGAGTAACAGGCTCGACCGGATCAACGGGGATAGGGGCCACTGGAGCGACCGGAGTAACTGGAGCCACGGGAAACACTGGCGCAACTGGTGTCACCGGAATTACTGGGGCAACAGGAACGGGTGGCATTTTTCAACAGCTCCAAGTATCTGAAAATAATCCAAATACCTTTGGTAGTTCAGCAATCGTAATAACCAGTGTTGCAACTACCTTAAAAACAATAACAATGTCAGGTATCCCTGTAGGAAGCCGCATTTGGTTAACGGGAATTGTCGGATGGCAAGATGCTGCCGGTAATAGCATTCTCCAATTACAAGTCTTACGTGGAACAACTGTTATTTTCAGTATCAATGAACAAGGAACGGGAAATGGACGTTTTAGTTCAACAGCTATTAACCATGTTGATACTAGTCCGGGCACTGGTAGCGTCTCATATTCTTTAGTAGCATTAACTACAACCGGTTCAGTTAACGTGGTTGGACCAATTACACTAACTGGAGCTATGATCCAGCCTTAACTAAAAAATAGCCGTTTCGGTAAAATGAAATGCTCCCCATAAGCAGAAGGTTTTTTATTTCACCTGTCTACTTTAAGGGCAATGTCATTAAGTTAATAGAGTAATGACCTGCGGATGTAAAATTGGCGAATGACTATAAGCTAAGTCGTCCGCCAATTTTATATTTCTGGCATGACAAATACAGATGCACTACCTGCATCTGTG
>NZ_JBCHVJ010000015.1:0-11537 GCF_050474385.1 Paenibacillus sp. B1-35 | reverse complement strand
GCTGTATCTTTAGAAAAAGAAAACCATTCGTAGAGTTCCTTACAAAGGCTATTCCCTCCCATACCGATTAGCATTTGAAGCATAGTCTCAAAAGTTAGTTTTCGGTTTCTTGAAAAGTCGTGACCAGATCTCCTAACATAGTCATCCAGTGTAGCTGCCATTGATTTGATATTGTTTGATAAAATTCCCTTGATTTTTGAAGGTCTAAGCGTCGTTTTCATGCAGCGTTCCTCCTTGAAAATTGTCTTTAAGGATTGGACGCCGATTCCCCAGCTTTGCCAAGTGTTTTTTCTTTTTGTGAAGTGTTATTATGTCTACCTAATCAATGAAAAATCCCAATTACCATAAATCTTGTGGCAATCGGGATTCTAAAGTAGTTAACTTAATGACATTGACTTGACAGGGGTCAGTTCAAAACTCAAGGTCGGATGTAAGCTAACTATTAGTATCTACCAAAGTATTCATCCGAAAACTTACCATCAATATTGTAATCAACATCATAATAGAAAATTTGAATTCCTGTCATTGGATGAACTAAATCAAAACAAATTCTAAAAAAAGGAACCTCCCTGTCAAAATTATTTATGAATATATTTACACATTTGTACCGAATGCTTAAGTCTGAATAATTTAAACCTTTTGGCAAACTTCCTTGCTCATCTTTCAGAAAATTGTTGGGGTAATTTTGAACTAATTCTTTAAGGCGTTGACCCGTTTTATGCTTCAATATTTCAAAGTCATAAACGTTATTAAATGTTTCTTCAATCGATTTTAAGTCCACATATTTCACCACTTTCCATCTACTTTTTCCCACTTGTCATGTAGTCAAATACCATTGCGCCGTTTTCATCTATCCTCCCATAAACTCTTACATGGTTTGGAGCTCCTGCAACTTTAATTTTATAGTTGTAAGTATAGCCTTTATATTTAACTATTTCATTCTGACTTAAATCAATTATTCCATCTGCACCTTTACGAGCTTTTGCATACCCCATATCTTTAGCCTTTACAAACTTTTTGTCTAACTGTAATCTCTTCAATTCGTTATATACGTCATGCTTAATCCATCGTGTTTCTGGCAGATTTATTACTGCCTTTCCACCAACTTCTCTAGCTTTTCCTATGCCCCCGATTATTGGCCCCAATGAAGCCAAAGCTTCCGCAAAGGAGATTTCCTGATGCCATTTACTGTAATCCTTGGCTAACTCCGCTCTTGCCCAATCCGCATTTCCTGCACTATTCTTGTATGCACTTGTTTGCGTTAATAAACCAAACAAATAATTAAAACGATTAGTATCATATACATCTGCATACTCTCGACTTAACAAGTCATAAGCGTATGAATATGCTCTACTTTCGGTGGAAGTTACCTTCATGGTTGCTTTGAGAATGGAATTCATCTCTGAAGGTATATATCTGTTCCCACTAGGATCAATATATTTCAGCGGATTATTCTGTACGTACGTATATAGATTCAGCGTCAGCGGGTTACCCAGATCCCCTTCATACGTATCCTCATTAACAAACCGCCCGATACTTGGATCATACCATCTTGCGCGCAAATATTGCAGATTCGTTGTCGCATCCCAATATTCGCCCGAGTAGCGGAAAATGTTCGGAACCTGCTCCTCTTGTACCAATGGATTGCCCCAGATGTCGTACGTATAGCGGTTCAGTACATTGCCTTGCGCATCCCGGATTTCGGTAATGTCGCCGTGCCCGTTGGATACGTAGTACTGCATAACCTGTCCTGGAACCTGACGAGCCAATAGCTTGCCGTTCGAATCATGGACATAGGATGCGGTAATGGTGATACTGCCGTTTCCTTCTACTTTTCCTTCTGCTACGATCTTCGCTCTATCGTCATAGTAGTAACGGGTCGTTACGCCGCCTTCGGTGCGTTCTACCATCAGGTTATCGCCGTTGTAGCGGTAGCTGACGGCTTTGCCGTCTTCCGTCGTTACTTGGGTCAGGCGGTTGCGGCTGTCGTACGCATAGCTGGCTCCCTTGATGTTCGGTACCTGATCGCTTTGCAGGGTGCTGCGGTTATCCCGTTGATCGTATGCATAGGTCTCATTGAACTGGCTTGAGGTCTTGATCCGGTTCAATGGATCGTAGCTAAATTGATACGCTGCTCCGTTGTCGTTCTTCGCTACAATGTTGCGGTTGTTATCATAGGTGTAGCTGTAGTTCGCGAACGCTGTATGATTCTGAACTTACTGTATACCGGCAAGGTTGAATCCATCATAATGATAGGTCTCATTTGTCCAGTATCTGCGCTAATTCCAGACATTTTCTAGTCAGGCGATCAAATGTATACGTGAATACAGCCTGCTTAGCTTTCCTTAACATGTCAACGTAGATGGTGTAGGATATGAGTCAGCATATTTTCGTTATAGGCAAACTTCTCCTTCAGCACAGATGCTTCAATTTCAAGTTTTTTCATGTGCGATTCGTTTCTAGCCTCGCATAAGAGTCTAATGATCTGCAAATTAGGTCAATCTTTCTGCTTGGTCAAGCAACTGATTTACTTTTGTCATCACCTGTGATCGGTTCATCCTGAATGTTTTAACTCGTCCACTTGGTCTTAGCGGTCTGTTCTCTAACCGATTCATACTTTACTTCGAGCTTGTGCAGTTAACCCCCCCTGTTTTTGTTGCTATTGTTATTATCCTCCTTTGGTTTTAGGCATGCAAAAAAGGCTTATTCCTCCTTATCATTCAAGTGGGAATAAGCCTTTGAAAGTTTATCAAGTATGTTTGTGAAATTGTTTAGTGTTTGGTTTGTTCATTGTATTGTATGATCCTACTGTCACAATGTAAACCTGTTCTACATTTTTGTATGGGTTATTTTGGTTGAATGATGGATTCATTCGGCACTGGGTAGCCCCCATTAAAAGAATAAGCGGTTAGCTCAAAATTGATTAACCGCCCAAAACATTAATATAGTTTGGAAATCTTCGGTTCGTATGCGGCAATTACATCCACTACTGAATCAATTGCTAAGATAGAAAAGTGATATACTGACTCTGAGTCAGCAATGCCATATGACTGCAAGGATAGCCATTGAATGTATTCCGAATTTGTCACCATGAAAAAAGTGCTGTTTCGATAGAACTCAGTCCCGTAATGCTCATCAAGTTTGTTTATTGTTCTTTGCCTAAAACTTTCGTCTGTACTTCTGTAAGCATGTACCGAATCCTCGAATAATATTTCTACTTTCTTAGATTCATCGGTAGCATCAGAAAGTACTATACGGAATCCCTCTATATTATCAGCTACGGATTCAATATAATATTTTGTTATTAGGTCATTTCCAACTTCCCATATTTCCCAAATCTCTTCCAAATTATCCCTCCTTAATCATCATAACGTATTTTGGTTGATTTTTTTCCATCATAAATTTCAAGTGTAGGTCGTCCATCAGAGCTTTTTTCTCGAACGTTAATCGTTCTTCCATCAGGAAGTTTCCCTACCTTACCTCCCGGAATATCTTTTACTCCGGTTACACCCATGCTATTAAAATCATCTAAAGCATGTTTGTATCCTCCCGGCTTACCGTATTGCGTCGCCTTTCCTTTGGTAACCCGACCGGGACTAGCCCCCTTCAATATATCATCTACAGATTTAATTGAAGAACTAGCACCATTCCCCGTCCCCTTAGGCTTTAATGCTTTTTCAATATTCAGTTTGTTAAATGATTTTGCTTCATTCCATGAAACTTCAAATTTCACCTTGGGCGAAACACGAGATATTTTCGGAGGAGGTGCGTAGGCGTTACCTCTAACAACTGTACTTCCCACATAGCTGTTACTGGCAGAACCGCCTCCTCCACCTTTGCCGTTCCCAACGCATTCCATTGCAGTTTCTGTAAATGCACATTTGCTATTACCTGTGGGATCAATGTACTGTAGCGGATTATTCTCCACATACGTATACAAGTTCAAACTTAGCGGATCATTGATGTCCCCTTCATACGTATCCTAGTTAATAAAGCGTACTATATTCAATAAAAAGGACGGTAACCGTTTTCCAATCACCGCCCAACATTAGTATATCAACTTACTTGTTTAATGGGTACTTCTGGAATCGTGTAAACTGCTTTGGTCTTCATTAAGCAATAGATGACGTTAACCAGTTTACGCATTATACATACAATGGCTTGCTGCTTAGTCTTTCCTGCCGACATTTTCTGCTCATAGTAAGCGTAGAAGTAGGGATTACGCGGCTCTCGTTTCCCACGTGTGACTGCTATTTGTCGAATTGCAAGCGCTTTAATGATATCATGAAGTTCACGATTGCCTTGCTTGCTCTTATAGTTTCGATGCTTGTCTCCTGATCCAACTGAAATTGGTGCAACCCCCGCAAACCGCGCAAGTTTGTCTGGGTTAGAGAAACGATGAATATCACCTGTCTCCGCTACCAATTCTGCCGCTGTTACAACATCTATCCCTGTCATAGATTCCAATTGAAAACCCAATTCCTTGATAACGTCTCTAATCTCTTGTTCGATCCGAGTCAACTCTTTCTTATAAAAACGTATACTCCGTACAAGTCGCTTTACAAGGAAATCCCGTTTATCTTGAAAACCCCGATATGTATCGCCGTCCTCAGCAATAAGATGGAGTATTTGCTCCGCTTTCTTGATTGATAGTCCATTATTGCTTAACTTTCGAAGGTACTTCGCCAGTTCCTCCGCCCCGACACCGGATAAATGCTTTGATGAGGGGTACTTATGCCAGAAGGCTAACGCCGTCTTTCCATCTACCTCAGAAAAGAACTTCTTATAACTTGGGTAATGGTATCCGAGCTGCTGATGAAGACGTTTCACTATTCCTGATAGGTTTTTAGCTTGCCATTTACGCTGCGTAACTAGCTGACTTATTGCCCAATAAAAATCTACGGGTTTGGCATCTGGTAAATTTGGAAGTTTATCTCTTAATACCTTAGCCACACATTCCGCATCCCATGAATCAGACTTCTGAACAGTGACATGGCTCTTACGCCTTGCATTTGCTAGTTTGGCATTGACCTCTTTCACCCAACACCCTTTTTCGTTCAAGTAAACGGCTAACGCTCTGCCGTATCCACCCACATCTTCCAAACCATATACAACTGATAGCCCGTTCTTTGTATATTTTTTTAATTTCTTCTCAAGCTGCGTAAATGCGGAAGGCTTGTTATCAAACTTGATTTCATCTAGCTTCTGATTCCAACAATCGATTATAACCGCCGCTGTGTGATGCTGTTTGTGCAGGTCTACGCCCACGTAAACAAGCTTATCTGGCTGTATCATTACTGTTCGCTCCTTATATGAATTGAATTTTATTGAATGGTTACAGATAGGTTAGAGCTGCATAAGACCAAGTAAGCAATACATAGAGAATCGTATGCACAAAGTTCCAACCCATACGTAACCACCCAATTTGGATGGCTTACAGCATGTCTGTAAATCAGGTTGCATCCTCAGTTCGAGCGGACAAGCCGCAAAGATACGCTAGCGAATTCTGATTCCTTCTATGCTTCGTTAAATGATTGCTTTGTGCAGCCCTACAGCTTCAAATTCTCCGTAACGGTACAAACCTTGATACAATTCCTTGCGGTCTAATATCCGTTTCACTTGTACTTTCGTAAAACATTTACCTTGTTGCGTGGTGTAGCCTTCCAGATTCAGTTGTGATGCTAATTCAGACAGTGACCAAGACTCATACTGCTCTCGCAAGTCGAAGAGCCTTCTAACAACTTGAGCCTGCTTGTCATGGACTTCTATACTTTTATGTCCTTTACGAGCTTTGTAACCATAGGCCGCCCGTCCTCCTGCATATCCTCCTTGCTGTGCTTTCTTGTTGCGTCCTCTACTTAGCTTTAGAGCTATTTCAAGTCGTTGATATTGGTCAAGTAATTCCATCAACCCATTGATGAGAAAATCATTTGGATCTTTTTTATGTATAGAATAAGTCGGCTGCTCAATGCTCTTCACATCTACGCCGAACTTCTTGAACTCACGATGAACCAATACTTTTACAATGTCAGACCGCCATAAACGGCTTGTATTGAGGACAACCACAGCGTCATAGGTTTGGGTGGCTAAGGCAGATAACATGCTCTGAAAGCCAATTCTGTCCACTTCAAGAGCATCTTCATCTACCTTCGCCCCACTGATACCTTCATCCGTAAAGATGTCCTGCAAGTTCCATCCTTGCTCCTGACAATAAGAGCGGATTTCATCTTGTTGGTACGTTAAACTGTAGCCATCCTTGGCTTGTCCGCTTGTAGAAACCCTGACGTAACCAATGACATTCATGATGTTTCCTCCTCACCCGTTACGATAATTGAGATTATTGTAACGCTTAACCGAATCATTAGTCATATTATATACCGCTTAAACGTAACAGACAATGACTTTCTATATTCACGGTGATATAATCTCTTTATATTCAGCACGGTTAAGCGTTACCCTCTAGGAGGCTAAAATGGCAATTCGAGTAAAGTTACGTCAGTTGTTGGAGCAGAAAGGAATGTCTCAGCGGGAACTTGCACGAATGACAGGACTACGTGCAAGCACCATCAACCACCTATGTTCTGACAATGTAGATAGGGTTTACTTAGAGACACTAGAACTCGTTTGTAAGTCAATGAATGTAAGTATTGACGAACTAATAGAGATTGATTGAGCAGTCGATTCGACCGCCAACGGCGTGTCTGTCAGTATTTCTTTTAATCTTCTTTATTTACTTTTATTAAGTTCTTATTATTCTAAGATAATATACGACTCTCTCGAAGATGATAATTGGCTAATCTAACAGTGGAAATTACCTGTTCTATAGTTTAATTCCACCTTCGAGAACCGTAATTATTGATCTTGAGTAGAGTCTTCCTCGTTCTCGGTATTAAGGAATTCTTCCCAGTCATATTCATCGCCATCATCAAATCCGATACTTTCGAGATACAGATTAAAGTAGTGACAGTAATCGGAATAAATCGGTAGAGATACCTCAGTGTCTTTTTCATCCTTTAGTTTTCCCCTGATTTCCATCATCAAAGCCGATAATGTGTCATATAAAACATCAGGAAAAAACTCGTCAGTTGACGTGTAGGCCTTCCTTATTCTATTAGCGTATGCATCATAAGAATCGCCATTGATGATGGTTGAAATAACTGATCTAACCAATGACTTATTGACCGATTTGGGTTGGTAATTTTTCAAAAAGTAATGGACGGTTTCAGAGAGTGCAATATAAGGATTGCTCTCCAGTTGATCAATTCTGTAGCGATTCACATGACCTCTTTTACGAACTGTCTTTATAAATCCTTTCTCCTCAAGCGAAGTAATAGCAGATTTTACTGTGGACTCGCTGATACCCAAGTTACAAGCAATTGTTTCTAGGGGGGGGAATGCTACCTCGTTTTCTCCTAAATGACATAGAATGTCAAGCAATACATTCCGCTCATTAATACTTAAGCCGTAACACTTTCTAATCATATGAGGATACGGAATGTAGTACATATTCTGTTGAAATGGACAAAAGAAATTATGCCACTCTTCGTTTAACGATAATTCTATCAATCTCTCTTGTATACTCTTTGTCATTCAAATACGCCCTCTCTCTTTGGAATTTAATTGGTAACGGATTGATCCCGGTTAATAGCCATTACCAAATCATTCGCTCAGCCTAGTAGTCGGACTATGTAGCTTTAGAGTTGCGATATTATTTACAATTTCAATTTATTTCGCAAACCGTGAGAAAGCGAAGGTAAGGTATTTGCATCAAAACACGGTGGTATCTGATGATTACGGAGTTATGACAATGAAGGAGGTTTGTCATAAAGGGGGATATTATTAAACACTTTATACGTGCGTACAACCATATTGGAAAAATATCATACGGGGTTGATGAGGGTTAGGTTCTTTCGGGACATGCCGCCCGATTCATTCGGCACTGGGTGGGGGTTAAAAAAGACCTTGAAGGCATAACCTCCAAGGTCCATTTAGTACATCTTTTTATAAATCCTCTCTTTCAATAAATTCCGCTTCAATTACTTCAATTTCTTTATTAACGGGATTCCCTCCATACTTCTTGAGAATCTTAATGATGACGTTGTAAAAGGCAAACTCCGGAGTTGCACCTTTAGAGGAGTACTCTATTTCATGGCTATCACTAACTTTTAGTTTATAACCTATTCCAGTATATGATAAATTGAATTTGCAATCATTATCCTCAAGCCATGACATTAAATCGAGTATACTTGGTATCCATACTCCCTTCTTAAAAACCTCTTCCTCGCAGAGAAATGCCCCTGATGGTAAAATCCTTCCACCCACAACCCAAACGGCATCTTGATATTCAAATATGTCCTGTGGATATACCGTGTCCGCATATAAAGGTCTCTGGAATCCTAATTCGAACAACTTTATTGCCTCTGTTTTTGATATAGACATATCTCACACCCAAATCTATTTAATTTTGATTACTGTACCAGTAGAACTTTTGTGTTTGCCATCAATATAATTGCCGAATTTGTCTGAATCAGCAACCCAGTGAAGTTCTTTACCGCCTTTCGCTTCCTTAAATACTTTGTATGCTGAATCTGCATGTCCAGTTGTATCTTTCGACCACCATAACCCAGTTTTAGGATCTCGATAAGCAGTAACGGTATCCCCATTAAATTTATAAGATATTTTTTTGTCAGCACCTGTTTTAATGTCCCATAAAGTGGTGGTATTCTTACAATTCGTATTATGAACCCAAATGCCCAAATCCGTTACATAGTACGTGTGGTAGTCAGCAACTGTAAAGTTGTAAACCGTAACTGGTTCATCCAGATTAACAAACTCAACCTTATCAATTATCAGATTGCTTCCGTCAGCTTTTTGGAGCTTATCGCCTACTTGGAGTTCATCGGCGAAGACCCACCCTTTTTCTTCTACCCAAAATGGATGGTTGTCTGTCGTCTCGATGATCTGCTCCCCAACGTTCAGCTTAATTATATCATCACGTTGGTTGCGGTATAACCCCGTTACTTCCTTATAAGCCAACTCTCCATCAGGGTTATTCTCATCCTTGGCGAGAACCTTATCTCCGACCGCAATGTCTTCGATATTTTTCTCTCCATCGTCTGTTAGAACCTTGGTTCCCGCTGTGAAGCAGTTACATCCGCCAATCGCTCTAACCTTTCCACCAACTTCTCTAGCTTTTCCTATGCCCCCGATTACTGGCCCCAATGAAGCCAAAGCTTCCGCAAAGGAGATTTCCTGATGCCATTTACTGTAATCCTTGGCTAACTCCGCTCTTGCCCAATCCGCATTTCCTGCACTATTCTTGTATGCACTTGTTTGCGTTAATAAACCAAACAAATAATTAAAACGATTATTATCATATACATCTGCATACTCTCGACTTAACAAGTTATAAGCGTATGAATATGCTTTACTTTCTGTAGATGTTATCTTCATAGTCGCTTCGAGAATGGAATTCATCTCTGACGGTATATATCTGTTCCCACTAGGATCGATATATTTCAACGGATTATTTTGCACATACGTATACAGATTCAACGTCAGCGGGTTACCCAGTTCCCCTTCGTACGTATCCTCATTAATAAACCGCCCGATACTTGGATCATACCATCTTGCCCGCAAATATTGCAGACTCGTTGCTGCATCCCAGTATTCGCCTGAGTAGCGGAAAATGTTCGGAACCTGCTCCTCCTGAACCAATGGATTGCCCCAGATATCGTACGTATAGCGGTTCAGCACATTTCCTTGTGCATCCCGAATCTCAGTAATGTCGCCGTGTCCGTTGGATACGTAGTATTGCATGCCTTGTCCTGGTACCTGACGAGCCAGCAGCTTGCCGTCCGAATCATGGACATAGGATGCGGTAATGGTGATGCTGCCGTTGCCTTCTACTCTTCCTTCCGCTACGATCTTCGCTCTATCGTTATAGTAGTAACGGGTCGTTACACCGCCTTCGGTGCGTTCTACCATGAGGTTGTCCCCATTATAGCGGTAGCTGACGGCTTTGCCGTCTTCCGTCGTCACTTGGGTCAGGCGGTTGCGGCTATCGTACGCATAGCTTGCTCCCTTAATGTCCGGTACCTGATCGCTTTGCAGGGTGCTGCGGTTATCCCGTTGATCGTACGCATATGCTTCATTGAACTGGCTTGACGTCTTGATCCGATTCAATGGATCGTAGCTGAATTGATAGGCTGCTCCGTTGTCGTTCTTCGCTACAATGTTGCGGTTGTTATCATAGGTGTAGCTGTAGCTTCCAAGCGGCGCATCTCCTTGCTTCTGCTGAATGCCGGCAAGGTTGAATCCATCATACGCATAGTTCTCCAAGAATCCTTGCGCGGATTTCAACTCCGTCAAGCGATTATACGAGCCGTCATATTTGTATTCAAATTGCGTGAGCTGCGAGCCGCTGCCATCTAAGACGGCCATACTTGTTGGGTTCGGCAGGATGTTAGTATGGCTTATTCGCTGCGTGATCTTATAGCCCCCGGCCGCAACGGTCTGTTCCGTGCGCAGCCCCCTGACTTCATAATCGTAATTGATTCTGGTCTGATCCGGATAAGTGATCGATGCCAGTTCACCTGTTGGATAGTAGGCATAAGCTGTCGTTCCCGTCTGATCCGTCATTGCCGTCCGCTTGCCCGTTGCGTCGTAGCTGTACGAAATTCTCTCGTCCGGCGCAACGACCGCAGTCAGGAAATTGCGGTTATTGTACTCGAACTGTTGGATTTGGCCTTTTCTGTCTATGCTTTTTGCTACATTACTATTAGCATCATAGTAGAAGCGTTTGCTTTGCTTGTTCGGATCGATCTGCTGCAGCAGTCGGCCGATTTCATCATACCGTTTCTCAACCGTATTTCCGTCCGCATACTTGATCTCGACCATATCTCCCGATAGGTTATACCGATAGCGCGTCGTCTTTCCTTCGGCATCTGTAACGGCGATCAGGCGGCCCAGTACATCATACTCGTATTTTGTCGCATTGTGATTGCCGTCGTAGGCAGTCTGAACATTCCCCGCCAAGTCATATTCGTACCGTGCGGCTACCACGGCTTGACCAGACGGTTTGATTTCTTCTTTGGCAATCAAGCGATCCATTACATCGTACGTTTCCCGTATTCCATTATTGCTGCCGTCGTAAGCCGTCTTCGTGTTGGCGGCATCGTCGTATACGATTCTGTTTTGACCATAGATGAAGTTTTCTTTCGTTACGCGTCCCCAAGCATCATATTCATATTCCATCCAATTGCCGTCAAAGGTGCCTTTTCGAATCATATGACCATAGCGATCATAGGTATGATTGGCTACCCCGCCACGGCCATTTGTTTCTTTGATTAAATTTCCAAGTGGGTCGAACCACTTTTCGATTTGCTGACCATTCGGGTACGTAATCGTAATTTTGTTTGCTGCATCATCGTATGCTACGGCGGTCTGTGTGCCGTCCGCATAGATTTCCGCAATCATCCGTCCCAGCTTATCATGCGTATACGTCGTTTCATTTCCGTTGCCATCGATGTATTTCG
>NZ_JBCHVJ010000014.1:0-25655 GCF_050474385.1 Paenibacillus sp. B1-35 | reverse complement strand
CCCGTCGTACTTCGTGGAGCTGGAGCGCCTGCCTCTGACGCCGAACGGAAAGATTGACCGGAAGGCGCTGCCAGCGCCGGAAGGAGAAGCGGGAAGCGGAACGGAGTACGTCGCACCGCGCAATGAGCTGGAAACGAAGCTGGCGGCGATTTGGCAGGAGGTGCTGGGGCTTGCGAAGGAGATTGGCGTTCATGACAACTTCTTCGACATCGGCGGCCACTCCCTGCGGGCGACAACGCTGGCGGGCAAGGTATTTAAGGAATTAAACGTCAATCTGCCGCTGCGCGACGTATTCCGTCACTCGACGATTGCGGCAATGGCCAAGGCGATCGCCCGGATGGAACGGCAGGAGCACGAGGCCATTCCTCAAGCGGAGGAGAGAGAGTACTACCCTCTGTCCTCCGCGCAGAAACGGCTGTTCATTCAGCACACGCTGGATGGAGCGGATCAGCTTTACAACATGCCGGAACTGGTGCAGGTGGAAGGCGAGCTTGATTTAGACCGGTTGGAAGTCGCCTTGCGGAAATTGATAACACGGCATGAATCGCTGCGCACCGGTTTTGAAATCGTGAAGGGCAAAGCGGTTCAGCGGATTTACCCGCAGGTCGATTTTGCTGTCGAGCATCATCAAGCGGATAAAGAGGATGCGGCTCAAATCGAGCAGATCGTCCGCAGCTTCGTTCGTCCATTTGATCTCGGCAAGCCGCCGCTGCTGCGTGCCGGGGTCATCGAGCTGGAGCCGAACCTGTATATTCTCATTTTCGACATGCACCATATGGTGTCCGACGGCGTATCAATGGCGATTGTGATCGATGAGTTCTCGAGTTTCTACGCCGGGGAAGAGCCGCCGTCACTGCGCATTCAATACAAGGATTATGTCGTTTGGCAGCAGTCGAAGGCCCACCTAGAACGGATCGAGCGGCAGGAAGCGTACTGGCTGCAAACCTTCAAAGGCGAGCTGCCGACGGCGAACCTGCCGATGGACTACAAACGGTCTGCGGCTCGCAGCTATGAAGGTGCACATCTGGAGTTTGACGTCGAAGCTTCTCTCTCTATGCGGCTGCACGAATTGGCGGCCGAGCGTGAAAGCACGCTGTTCATGGTGCTGCTTGCGGCTTATACCGTGCTGCTGTCCAAATACAGCGGGCAGGAGGACTTGGTCGTGGGCACCCCGGTGGCGGGAAGAACGAACGCCGATTTGGAACCGGTCATCGGAATGTTTGTCAATACACTGGCGATCCGAAATCGTCCGTCGGGCGACAAAACGTTTTTGTCCTACCTGGAAGAAGTGAAGGAAACGGCTTTGGGTGCTTTCGAGAACCAGGATTATCCATTCGAGGAGCTCGTGGAACGTTTGAATGTGAAGCGGGAGCCGGGCCGCTTCCCGCTGTTCGATGCCGTTTTCGACTTGCAAAATATCGAAGAACGAGACGTCGAGCTGGAAGGGATCAGCCTAAAGACTTACGAGCTTGACCATTTGGAAGAAGCGAAGTTCGATCTGACGCTGTTTATGTATGAAAACAACGGGGCGCTGAGCGGGGGCTTCTTCTACGCCACCAAGCTGTTCAAAGAAGCGACGATCCGTACCTTGACCGAGGATTACCTGCGGGTACTGTCACAAATTGTGGATAATCCGCAACTCGAGCTAAGCCGGATTGAATATCAAAAACCGTCGGCAGGCGCAAAAAGTGCCGTCGATACGATCGAATTTGCCTTCTAATCCTATAAATGCGTGTTCAAAAAGGTCGGTTTTCAGCACCGAAGCTTATGCTACCGATGTGCGTTTTTTCAAAACGCCTCAGTTGGATGAAGCTAGGGCCTGAGGAGCAGAGCGTACGTTTTGGATACATGAGCACCTGAGATGTTTCCGCAGGAAACATACTTCGTAAGCATCTGCTTAGGCCCGGCTGAATTCAAGATTCGATGCCGAGTCCACTTCATGATTTACTTCGTGATCAAAAGTGGACCTTTTTGAACAACCTCTATAAGCGCGCCTCCGCCGTCAAGCGAAAGCGGCGCGCATCCCAAGGAAGACGGCGAACAACGTCCAAGCCCGTAAACGCGCAGGCCGAAAGCAAGATTTTTCGGGCCTGCGCCGGGGCAAGGGGTTACTTCATTTTTAGGGGAGGTACGGATGAAATCTTTATTTGAAAAGGAAGAACGGTACTGGAGCGGCAAGTTTGACGCTGATGACAGCCTGAGCTTCCTTCCCTACAGTCAATCCTCCAAATTATCCGCCGACGGGGAAGCTGCGGCCGAACCGGGCTTGCTTCACCGTACTCTGCCGAGCGAACTCTCGGAGAGAATCATTCGCCTCGCCAACGGTTCGGATTTGGCTTTGTACATGATTGTTTTGGCAGGAGTAAAAAGCCTGCTTTTCAAATATACCGGGCAGAACCAAGTGCTGGTCGGCATGCCTTCTTATAGCGCAGACCCCGACGGGACTCCGCCGCCGCATGACATCTTGGTGATCAAGACGTCCGTAAGCCATCAGACTACGCTGAAAACGCTGCTCGGGGGCATCAAAGCTTCCATCGGCGAGGCGCTGGAGCATCAGCATCTGCCTTTTCCAAAAATGGTGGAGCCGCTCCATCTGGACTATACGGTGGACGGCCTCCCGGTCGTCAACACCGTCGCATCTTTCGCCCCGATTCATCCGGTACCGCTGGGTAACCGGGTGGCGGCCGATACGGTTTTTCGCTTCGATCGCCAAAACCACTCCATCGAGCTGGAAATAAGCTTTGACGGGCAGCGGTACGAGCGGGCATTTGTGGAACAGGCGGCCGACCATCTTGTTCGGCTACTGTCCTTGCTTTTATTTCAGCCGGATCTGGAGCTTGGACAAGCCGATGTGCTGTCCCCAGACGAGAGGGAGAAGCTGCTGAAGCGATTTAATGACACCGAAACCGGGTTCGAGCGGGGGAAAACGATTCATGGCTTGTTCGAAGAGCAGGCGGAGCTTTACCCGGACAACGTGGCCGCCGTCATGAATGAGCGGCAGTTGACCTACCGTGAGCTGAACGAGCGATCCAACCGCCTTGCGCGGAAGCTGCGGGAGACGGGAGTAGAAGCGGATCAACTGGTAGCGATTCTGGCTGAACGCTCGCTCGATATGGTCATCGGCATTCTGGCGATTCTTAAAGCGGGCGGAGCCTACGTGCCTGTTGATCCCGACTACCCGGAGGAGCGCATCCGCTTCATGATTGAGGATTCGGGCGCGCCGTTATTGCTGATTCAAAAGCATCTGCACGAGAAGACCGACTTCGCAGGAACGCGCCTCGAATTGGATGATTTCGTTTGGGGCGACAGAGGTACGGACTCCGAAGGTGCGCTGGACGCTTCGAACCTGGAGCCGATTTCCGGGCCGAGCAACCTGGCTTATGTCATCTACACGTCGGGAACGACCGGCAGACCGAAAGGAACGCTGATCGAGCATAAGAACGTCGTGCGCCTTTTGTTCAACGACAAGAACCTGTTCAACTTCGGGCCGTCCGACACGTGGACGCTGTTCCACTCGTTCTGCTTCGATTTCTCCGTCTGGGAAATGTACGGAGCGCTGTTGTACGGAGGCAAGCTGGTCATCGTACCGCCGCTCACGGCGAAAAATCCGGCCGAGTTCCTAGCACTGCTGGGCCGCGAACAGGTCACGATTTTGAACCAGACGCCAACGTACTTCTACCAGCTGCTGCGTAAGGTCTTGGCGGACCATCCGTACGATCTGCGGATTCGTAACGTCATCTTCGGGGGCGAAGCGCTGAGTCCGCTGCTTCTCAAGGGCTTCAAGACGAAGTACCCGGAGACGAAGCTGATCAATATGTACGGCATTACCGAGACGACGGTTCACGTGACGTATAAGGAAATAACGTGGGTCGAGATTGAGGCGGTGAAGAGCAATATCGGCAAGCCGATCCCGACGCTGAAGGTGTACGTCCTGGATGAAAACCGCCGCCCAGTGCCGATCGGTGTAGCAGGCGAAATGTACGTGGCCGGGGAAGGCCTTGCGAGAGGATACCTGAACCGTCCGGATCTGACGGCGGAGAAGTTCGTCGATTCCCCGTTTGCGGAGGGGGAGAAATTGTACCGCTCGGGCGACTTGGCGGCTTGGCTTCCGGACGGCAACATCGAATATCTGGGCCGGATCGACCACCAAGTGAAAATCCGCGGGTACCGGATCGAACTGGACGAAATCGAGACGCAGTTGCTGAAGATCGCCGCTGTGCAAGAAGCCAAGGTGCTCGACCGCGACGACGCGAACGGCCAAAAGCAGCTTGTCGCTTACTACGTCGCGGAAACGAGGCTGGCGGCGCATGAACTCAAGGAGGAGCTCGCCAAGCAGCTTCCAGGGTATATGATTCCTTCGCACCTCGTGCAGCTTTCGCGGATGCCGCTGACCCCCAACGGGAAAATCGACCGTAAAACGCTGCCCGCGCCGGAGGAATCCGCGGTCAGAGGAGCGGAATATGTTGCGCCGAGAACGCTGCTCGAAATGAAGATCGCCCGCGTCTGGCAGGATACGCTTGGCGTTCCACAGGTCGGCGTAAAGGATAACTTTTTTGAGTTGGGCGGCAATTCGTTAAGTCTGATGAGGCTCGTTCAAGCCGTTTACGATGAAACGGGCATTGAGATACCGCTGAACCGCCAATTCCATCATGTAACCGTTGAAGCCATGGCTTTCGGAGAGGGGGATCTGGGCCTGGATAAAGGGGGAGACTCCTTCATTAAGCTAAATAAAGCAGGAGATCTGAACGTGTTCTGCTTCCCTCCGGGCAGCGGCTTCGGCATCGGTTACCGGGAGCTCGCAAGCAGGCTCGACGGCCGATTCGTGCTTTACGGCATTGATTTTATCGACGATGCCGCTGATTACGAGACCATGCTGAACCGTTATGTGGACGAGATCGTCCGCATCCAGCCCGAAGGACCTTACGTGCTGCTCGGCTACTGCTTCGGGGGCAACCTGACGTTCGAGGTAGCCAAAACGATGGAGAAAAGAGGGTATTCCGTAACGGACGTACTCATGGTGGACTCGTGGATTAAGGACATGCTGACGCCATCCGAAACGTCAGAGAAAGAGCTTGAAGAAATGCTTGCCGATTTCGACGAAGAAGAGAAGGAATTAATGAGCAACCCGCTTGTGCGGGAGCGGGTTCATCAGAAGGTCAAAGCGACTTTGGCGTACGAAGCGCAGCTTATTAACTCCGGCACGATCCCGGCCCGGATTTATGAACTGATTGCGAAGGACAGCGAAGCGTTCCGCTTGGAGCACCAATTGCCATCCTGGCGGGGGGCAACGACGCAAGCTTACGCCGATTACCGGCTGGAGGGCGCGCACGAGGAATTGCTGGAACTCGCGCGCGTGGACGAAACGGCCGTTGTCATCCGAGATATCTTAGAGCAAGTCAAGCGGCAGATCGAAGCGGAGGCCGGGGTACTGCATGGAAGCTGACCGACAGCCGTCTGTTCAAGAACAAGGCACAGCGGCGCCTTCCAAGCGCCAAACCGCTTACGCCACCTGGAAAGCGTTCCGCTGGCTGATGTCCTATGTAAGCCGTCACAAAGGCTGGATGATCGTCGGTACCTTGTCCGCAATTGCCGCCGCCGTTATTGAGATATGGACGGGAAGTTTGATCGAGCAGCTGACCACCCAGGCCGAGAAGGGGGCAGGGCCACTCGTTCTGCAAATCGTATACACGGTCTTTGTGGTCATCTTGATCGGTGTACCGGCGAAGTTTTTCATGAGCTTCGGTGTGGAGCGAAGCAGCGCCTCTGCGGTGCAGGATATCCGCAACCACGTCATGCGTCATATCGGCAAACTCCCGGTCTCCTATTTGGAAAAGCAGCACTCGGGCGACGTGTTGTCGCGGATCAACAACGACCTGCAGCTTATCCAGCAGTTTATGATTCGGGACCTTGCCCAGTGGTTTTATCATCCGCTATTGTTCATCGGCTGTTTTGCTTATTTGATCTACCTCCAATGGGAGCTGATGCTGTCCAGCCTGCTGTTATTTCCCGTGGCGCTGCTGGTTTCCCAATGGATTGGCAAGCAGTTGGAGCGGTTGACGGAGGAAGCCCAGGCAAACATGGGCCGAATGAACGTTAACCTCCAGGATACGCTTGGGGGTATGCCTATTGTGAAAAGCTACCTGCTATCCGGCATGTTATCTCGCTCCTACCAAGTGATGCTGCAATTGACGGCTCAAAAAAAGCTGGCTGTGAAAAAGCGGGAAGCCTGGGTCAACCCCCTGCTTTCCACGCTGATGATCAGCCCGATCATTTTTGCCGTCAGTTACGGAAGCTATTTGATCTACAACGGGCAGCTAGGCGCGGGAGCGCTGATCGCCTTCCTGTACTTGCTGAATCTGTGTCTGGAGCCTCTGGAGCATATACCCGAGCTCATCACGCGGACGTTCGAAATGGCCGGTGCCCTGAGAAGGGTCTCCGAAATCGTCGAGCAGCCGACCGAAACGGAAAATGGCCGTTCGCTGCCGAAAGCGAGCACCGCCCCCATCGAGTTTCAGAACGTAACCTTCGGGTATGAGGAGAGCTCCCCGATCCTTCGGAATGTTAGCTTCTCGGTGCCGGAAGGGAAGACGATCGCGCTTGTCGGAGCGAGCGGCGGAGGGAAGAGCACGGTGATTAAGCTTGTATGCGGATTTTATCCGCTTCCGGAGGATCAGGGTGAGATCCGCGTGTTCGGCAGCCGGATCGACGGCGCCGATCCGGAGCAGCTTCGGTCGCATTTTTCCGTGGTAACCCAGGATTCATATTTGTTTAGCGGCACGATCGCCGAAAATATCGGCTACGGGCGGGAAGAAGCGTCGATGGACGAGATTATCGAAGCCGCCAAAGCCGCTCAGGCGCATTCCTTCATTATGCAGCTTGAGGGCGGATACCAGACGTATGTCGGAGAGCGCGGAGGCTTTTTGTCCGGCGGGCAGCGCCAGCGCATTGCAATGGCCCGGGCTTTTCTGAAGGATGCTCCCGTTCTGCTGCTGGACGAGCCAACGTCGGCTCTTGATCCGGAGTCGGAAAGCGCGGTTCAGGAAGCGCTGGGCGTATTGATGAAGAATAGAACGACCATGGTTATTGCCCACCGGCTTTCTACAGTACAAAACGCCGACGAAATTTGGGTCATGGAACAAGGAAATATTGTGGAAAAGGGCACTCATGAACAATTGCTGGAGAGGAAGGGACTATACGCCCAGTCGTACTACCAGGAATTTACCGAGTCTGCCGAATGCAGGGAGGTGGCGTACACATGAAAAAGGGCGGATGGCTCTCGCAAGTGAAAGAACTCGGATACTTGCTGACCTTTATGAACCGCAAGCGCAAAACCCAGTACGCCATTGGCCTGGCCGTGACGGCGCTCTCCCAGACATTGTTCCTGATCGCCTTCAGTTTGGTCGTACATAACTTGGTTGATTTCGCCGTGTCCCGAGATACGTCCCTAATGGTGGAAGCCTTTATTATTTTGGGCGCGGTGCTGTTCCTGGAAAATGTGATTTCTCCCTGGTTCATTTACTTATACCAGCGCAGTGTCGAACTGACTGTGCTGAATATACGCAAACGTCTTTATGACAAGCTGTGCCGGGTGCGGCTGAGATTCCTGGAGCAGACGCACCATGGGGACTTGCTGTCGCGGGTGAACAACGACGTAACGACCGTTGAGTTTACATTCTCGCAGGTTTACTTCGTTTTGCTGCTTCAAGTTGTGTTTTGCATCGGCTCCATTGTCTCCATGGTGTTGATCGATTGGCGGTTTGCCGGCGTATCCTTCGTCATTCTGCTGCTGTCCTCCGTGGTCAGCCTGAAATTTGCGCGGGATATTCGCGCCTTGTCCGAACAAGGCTTGCAAACGCTCGGTAAAATGACCGAGAAATTCAAAGATTTTATGGGCGGTATTCAAATTGTGAAGCTGTTCCGCATCCGCACGATTTACGGCCAGTTCGAGGCGTTGAACGAACAAATGACGCAGACGCTTCGGCAAACCGCGCAGAAGAACGGCATGCAGGCTGCGGTGAACCATTTTATCAGCTACGTCACGTTCTGCGGCATCATCGTCATCGGCAGTCTTCTTTATGCCTACGGACTGATGGGAATGGGAAGCGTCGCCGCCCTTGCGGTTCTGCAAGTGAATCTGACGCACGCCTTGTTGAACTTAGGCGTGGTTCTGTCGATGACCCAAAATTCGCTCGCGGGCGCTCACCGGATTCAGGAGGTACTAAGAGAGGAAGAGGAACCGGAGCGTTTGGGATCTCCTCACAGCGAGCTTGTGTCGGAGGCTGCGGTGGAGTTTCGCGATGTGGAGTTTTCCTATCAGGAGGATAAAAAGGTGCTTGTCGACATGTCCATGCAGGTGTTTCCCGGCCAGGTCGCTGCTATCGTGGGGGCCAGCGGCAGCGGCAAAAGTACGCTGATCAAGCTGCTGCTCGGCTTTTATCCTGTGGACAGCGGAGAAATCCTGCTCCAAGGGAAACCGTTCGGCCATTACACGCTTGATGAAATCCGCAGGAAGATTGCATACGTTCCGCAGGAGCCGTTCTTGTTTACCGGCACGATTGAGGAAAATATCCGCTACGGCAACCCGGATGCAACGGATGAAGAAGTGATCGAAGCAGCCAAAGCGGCGTACGCTCACCGTTTCATTCAGGAACTTCCTGAACAGTATAAAACGCCAGTGGGAGAGCGAGGAGCGTCGTTGTCGGGCGGACAAAGGCAGCGAATTGCGATTGCCCGGGCGATTCTCAAAAACGCCCCGATTCTGCTGCTGGACGAAGCGACTTCCGCGCTGGATAACGAATCCCAGCATTGGGTACAGCAGGCCCTGAATGTATTGATGAAGGGGCGCACCACCATTCTGATCGCGCACCGTCTCAGCACCGTGGAACATGCGGATTTGATTACCGTCATGGACCAAGGGACGGTCGTCGAGCGGGGCTGCCATCAGGATCTGCTGGCGCTCGGGGGGTATTACGCCCGGCTGTACGGCGGGCGGATTCCTAGGTACAAATCCTATTTATAAGTGCGTGTTCAAAAAGTCAGATTTTCAGCACCGAAAAGGTTGTGAGAACCCGAAGAAGGAGTAGCGGAGTGTAGGCAAAACTACATGAGCAACGGACTTCGAGGGTGAACGCAAGATTCGATGTCGAATAAACTTCCTGTGACACTTCGTGATCAAAACATGACTTTTTTGAACAACCTCTTTAAAGAATCTCTAAAACGGGAGTGTGTCGATGTGAGAGAGAATACCAACGAGCAATACGGATTAACGCAAGCCCAGCGTCGAATATGGTTCATGGAAATTATGAATCCGGGAACGTCCATCACGATGCTTTCCGCGACCTACCAGATTACGGGCCAGATCGACACACAGCTTCTGGAGCAAGCTGCGGCGGAGATCGTCAAAACCTATGACGCTTTCCGAATCCGCATTAGCGGAGATTTGCAAAATCCAACGCAGTGGTTCGAAGAGCCGGAGAATGTCCAAGCTAGGATAAGCCGCCTCGAAATAGGCACAACCGAACAATTCTATGCTTGGGTGAAAGAAGTAAGCGAAAAACCGGCCAGCGTGTTCGACGAACACCTCCACCAATTTACGATTATCCATTTTGCGAACGGCCATGTATGGCTCAATTTGACGGTAAATCATATTATCGCCGACGGCTTGTCCGTCAATGCTTTGCTGCATGCGGTGATGGAAAAATACCTGGAACTGCGCAAAGGCATCTCCAGCAGTTATCAGGCCCCATCCTATCTGGATTATATTTCCGCGGAGTGTGAATATGAGCAATCGGAGCGTTATCAAAAAGGCAAGGAATACTGGCTGACGAAGTACAACACTTTGCCAGAAACGACCGGCATTAAATCGTATCCGCCATTCGCGATCGGCAGTGAATCCAATAAACGGGCCATCACTTTGGACGGTTCCCGGTATGAACGCATTCTGGCCTTCAGCGAACAATATCAGGTCAGCATATATACGTTATTTCTGTCCGCCATGTACACCTTATTGTACAAGCTGACCGATAGCACCGATATTCCGGTCGGCACGGTTTTCGCCAATCGCACCAGCAAGAAGGAAAAAGAAACGATCGGCATGTTCGTCAGTACCGTGGCCACGCGGATTCGTCTGAATCCAGACGGGCACGTGCTCTCCTTGATCCAAACGGTTTCCAAGGAAAATACGGCGGATTTGCGGTATCAGAAATACCCTTATAACCAATTGATCCAGGATTTACGCGAACAACACGGCCGCAACGATCTTTCGGGGCTGTTCCGTACGTCTCTGGAATATCTGCCTTTGAAAATCGTGGAGTACGAAGAAATCAAAGTACGCTTGGAGACTCACTTCGCTAGGCATGAGATGGACGATTTGCTGCTGCGCTTCGACCATATGCTGAATGAAGGTCATGTCATTCTCCATGCTTCCTATCGTACCGGCCTGTTCGAGACGGCCGAGATTGATCGGATTATGGAACAGTATATAACCGTTCTGGACCAGTTTCTTCAGACTCCCGAACTGCCGGTACGCGAGATTTCTCTGCTGAGCGATGAGGAGAGACACCGCATTCTGGGCGTTTTTAACCCGCCGATGACAGAGCTGAACGAGGGAGAAGCATTTCATCGGTATGTTGAAAAGTTTGCCCGGGAAATTCCGGATCATCCGGCAGTCGTCTACATGGACAAGCAGCTGACCTACGGCGAATTGAACGAACGCGCCGAGCGGCTGGCTTCTCTCCTTCGCGAACAGGGCGTGGGAAGGGAGACGATTACGGGGATCTGGGCGGAGCGTTCGGTGGACCTGCTGGTCGGGGTGCTCGCCGTTTGGAAAGCCGGCGGAGCCTATGTACCGCTGGATCCCGATTATCCGGCGGAGCGGATTGAATACATGCTCAGCGATAGCGGTGCATCGGTACTGCTTACGCAGCGTCATCTGTTGGAGCGGGCCGGAGGTTGGTTGGCCGATGACCGGCTGAAACTTCAAGCTGTCTATGCCATGGACGATGAACAGATTTATAACAGGGATGCCTTAGCCGTGGAATTTGAATCTGCCGATAGTGCCCCGCAAGACTTGGCTTATGTGATTTACACCTCGGGTACGACGGGACGCCCGAAAGGCGTCATGATCGAGCACGGTAGTCTCGTGAATACGGCGGATGCGTACCGTCGCGAGTACCGGTTGGATCAGTTCCCGGTGCGGCTGCTGCAGTTGGCCAGCTTTTCGTTTGACGTGTTTGTCGGAGACATCGCGCGGACGCTGTATAACGGAGGTACGATGGTGATTGTGCCGAAGGATGACCGGATTGACCCGAACCGCTTATACGGCTGGATTCGGGAGCAAAACATTACGGTATTCGAATCGACGCCTGCGCTCATCCTGCCATTCATGCAGCATATTTATGAAGAAGGGCTGGACGTTAGCTCCATGCAGTTGCTGATTACCAGCTCGGATGCTTGCAGTGTCAACGATTACCGATTGCTGCAGGAAAGATTCGGCGGACAATTCCGCATCATCAATAGCTATGGCGTTACCGAAGCGGCCATTGACAGCAGCTTTTACAGTGAGCCGCTGGATAAGCTGCCGCCGTCGGGTCATGTGCCGATCGGCAAAGCTTGGCTGAACGCCCGGTTTTACATTGTCGATGCCGCGTTAAATCCGGTTCCTGTAGGGGTTCCGGGCGAGCTTGTCATCGGCGGCGCCGGGGTGGCGCGCGGGTACTGGAACCGTCCGGACCTAACCGCCGAGAAATTTGCGGACAGCCCGTTTGTGCCGGGCGAACGTCTGTACCGGACAGGCGATTTGGCCCGCTGGCTGGAAGACGGCAACGTCGACTTCATCGGCCGGATCGACTATCAGGTGAAAATTCGCGGGTTCCGGATTGAACTCGGTGAAATTGAAACGGCCCTGCTGCGTTTCCCGGGCGTCAAGCAGGCTGTGGTGACCGACCGTACGGATGAGCAAGGGCAAAAGTATTTGTGCGGCTACGTGGCGGCGGATGCTTCCTTGCAGCTGAGCGATCTGCTGTCCCAATTGAAGCAAGAGCTGCCGACCCATATGGTCCCGGCCCGGCTGGTGTCTCTTGATAAGCTTCCACTTACTCCGAACGGCAAAATTGATCGTAAAGCGCTGCCTGAACCGACCGGAGAGGTAGAAGCAGGCCGTGAGTATGTGGCTCCTCGTACAACGCTGGAAACAAGACTTGCTCTCATTTGGCAGCAGGTGCTGGGTATTGCGCGAGTTGGAGTCGAAGACGATTTCTTTGACCTGGGTGGTCATTCCTTGCGAGCCTCCACGCTGGTTTCCAAGATTCGGAAAGAGCTGCAAGTCGAGGTTCCGCTGCGGGACGTTTTCCGCTACACCACGATCAAACAGCTGGCCCAAAGAATCGGCGGTTTAAAGCAGCAGGAGACGTATGAAATTACAAAGGCGGCTGAGGCCGAGTACTATCCGGTTTCATCCGAGCAAAAGCGTCTGTACGTACTGCGCCAGCTTGACGGGGCAGAGCGCAGCTACAATATGTCGGCGGCGCTTCTTCTCGAAGGCAAGCTGGATCGCACGCGCGTAGAGCACGCATTCCGGGCGCTGATTCAGCGCCATGAGACGCTGCGTACCGGGATTGAGCAGGTTCAAGGCGAGCTTGTGCAGCGCATCTATGACGAGGTGGAGTTTTCTGTTGATTATTTCCAGGCGAGCGAGCGGGAAGTGGATCAAGTGGTGGAAGCTTACTATCGCCCGTTTGATCTGACCAAGCCGCCACTTTTCCGCATCGGTCTGATCGAAGTCGCCGAGGATCGCCACATTCTGCTGTTCGATATGCACCATATCGTCTCGGACGGCATATCGACAGCGCTGCTCTTCGACGAGTTCAGCCGCCTGTATCGGGGCGAGGAGCTGGCCCCGCTGCGCATTCAATACAAAGATTATGCCGTTTGGCAGCATTCCGAAGCTTACGGGCAGATGCTCCAGCCGCAGAAGGAGTACTGGTTGGAACAGCTGTCAGGCGAGCTGCCGGTCTTGGAGCTGCCGACGGACTTCCCGCGGCCAGCGGTGCAAAGCTTTGATGGCCGGACCGTGAAGTTTTATATCGGGAAAGAGCGGACGGAGAAGCTGAAGGAGCTGGCGTCACGGACGGGGACGACCCTGTACATGGTGCTGCTGTCGGCTTACTCCATCCTTATGCATAAATATTCGGGTCAGGAAGATCTGATCGTCGGAACGCCGATTGCCGGAAGAACGCAGGAAGAAGTGCAGCCGATCGTAGGAATGTTTATCAATACGCTGGCTATTCGCAGTCGTCCGGAGCGTTCCAAGCCGTACCTTTCGTACCTGGAAGAAATCAAGGACATCACGCTCGGGGCTTTCGAACACCAAAATTATTTGTTCGAAGACTTGGTGGAAAGTCTTCACATTCCGCGCGCGACTGGTCGGAACCCGCTCTTTGATACATTCTTCTCCCTGCAAAATACGGAGAATGAGCAAATTGTCATCGAGGGGCTGGAGCAATCGTTTTATCCGCTGGAAAACCGAACATCCAAGTTCGAGCTGCTCCTGGACATTTCGGAGCTGGATGGTCAGCTCGAATGCCGGTTGGAGTACGCAACGTCTTTGTATAAACAGGAGACCGCGGAGCGGTTCGCCAGACACTATGATAAGCTGCTCGAAACCATCGCAGCAGCGCCGGACGGGGATATTGCCTCGCTGGAAATGCTCACGGAGGAGGAAATCCGCGAACTGGTGCGCGGTTTCAACGATTCGGAGGCGGACTACCCGCGGCAGCAGACGATTCACGGCTTGTTCGAAGAGCAGGCGGAGCTTTACCCGGACAACGTGGCCGCCGTCATGAACGAGCGGCAGCTGACCTACCGCGAGCTGAACGAGCGATCCAACCGCCTTGCGCTGAAGCTGCGGGAGACGGGAGTAGAAGCGGACCAACTGGTAGCGATTCTGGCCGAACGCTCGCTCGATATGGTCGTCGGCATTCTGGCGATTCTCAAAGCGGGCGGAGCCTACGTGCCTGTCGATCCCGACTACCCGGAGGAGCGTATCTGCTTCATGATTGAGGATTCGGGCGCGCCGTTATTGCTGATTCAAAAGCATCTGCACGAGAAGACCGACTTCGCAGGAACGCGTCTCGAATTGGACGATTTCGTTTGGGGCGACAGAGGGGCGGACTCCGAAGGTGCGCTGGACGCTTCGAACCTGGAGCCGATTTCCGGGCCGGACAACCTGGCTTATGTCATCTACACGTCGGGAACGACCGGCAGACCGAAAGGAACGCTGATCGAGCATAAGAACGTCGTGCGCCTCCTGTTCAACGACAAGAACCTGTTCGACTTCGGGCCATCCGACACGTGGACGCTGTTCCACTCGTTCTGCTTCGATTTCTCCGTCTGGGAAATGTACGGAGCGCTGCTGTACGGAGGCAAGCTGGTCATCGTACCGCCGCTCACGGCGAAAAATCCGGCCGAGTTCCTGGCGCTGCTGGGCCGCGAAGAGGTCACGATTTTGAATCAGACGCCAACGTACTTCTACCAGCTGCTGCGTGAGGTCTTGGCGGACCATCCGTACGATCTGCGGATTCGCAACGTCATCTTCGGGGGCGAAGCGCTGAGTCCGCTGCTGCTCAAGGGCTTCAATACGAAGTACCCGGAGACGAAGCTGATCAATATGTACGGCATTACCGAGACGACAGTTCACGTGACGTATAAGGAAATTACGTGGGTCGAGATTGAGGCGGCGAAGAGCAATATCGGCAAGCCGATCCCGACGCTGAGGGTGTATGTCTTGGATGAAAACCGCCGCCCTGTGCCGATCGGCGTAGCGGGCGAAATGTATGTGTCCGGGGAAGGCCTTGCGAGAGGATACCTGAACCGTCCGGATCTGACGGCGGAGAAGTTTGTCGATTCCCCGTTTGCGGAGGGGGACAAACTGTACCGCTCGGGCGACTTGGCGGCTTGGCTGCCGGACGGCAACATTGAATACCTGGGCCGGATCGACCACCAGGTCAAAATCCGCGGGTACCGGATCGAGATGGACGAAATCGAGACGCAGCTTCTGAACGTCGAGGGCGTGGAAGAAGCGGTGGTGCTCGCCCGTCAGGATGGCGGAGGCGAGAAGGCGCTTGTCGCCTACTTTGTGGCGGATCGGACGCTGACGGTCAGCGAAATGAGAACCTCGCTGGCCCAGGGAATGCCGGGGTACATGATCCCGTCGTACTTCGTGCAGCTGGAGCGAATGCCGCTGACGTCCAACGGCAAAGTGGATCGCAAAGCGCTGCCGGAGCCGCAAGGCGGCTTGCAAACGGGCGTCGAATATGTAGCGCCGCGTAACCGGACGGAGTCCCAGCTTGTGAAGATCTGGGAGGAAGTGCTGGGTTACTTCGGCATTGGAGTCCTGGACAATTTCTTCGAGCTTGGAGGCCACTCCTTGCGAGCAACGAACCTTGTCAGCAAGATTCGGAAGGATATGAACGTCGAACTTCCGCTGCGCGATGTGTTCCGCTATATGACGGTAGAGTCGATGGCCGGGGCTATTGCCAGCTTGGAGGAAACGCGGCACAGCTCGATTCCGAAAGCGGAAGAGAGAGCGTACTATCCCGTTTCCTCCGCGCAAAAAAGGTTGTACGTCCTGCACCAGTTGGATGGCTCGGAGCTGAATTACAACCTCCCAAGCGCATTGCAATTGGAAGGGGCTTTGAACGAGGCCAAAGTGGAAAAGGCGCTCACTGCTTTGGTAGCCCGGCACGATATGCTGCGCACCGGTTTTGAAATCGTGAATGGGGAGCCAGTACAGCGTATTCATCCGCTCGCAGCTTTCAAGGTCGAGAAGCTTCAAGCAAGTGAAGATCAGGTTAGGGCCATTCTTGAAGGCTTCATTCAGCCTTTTGACTTGACCCAGCCGCCTTTGCTGCGCGCCCTGCTGATCGAACTGGAGAAAGAGAAATTCCTGCTTGCGCTGGATATTCATCATATTGGTTCCGACGGCCTTTCCATGGACGTGCTGCTGCGCGAATTCGTGCGGCTTTACAATGGCGAAGAATTGCCGGAGCTGCGGATTCAATACAAGGATTACGCCGTTTGGCAGCAATCCGAGGAACAGCGCCAGCGTATCAAACAGCAGGAGGAATACTGGCGCGGGGTATTCAGCTCCGAGCTTCCGGTTCTTGAGTTGCCTCTCGACTTCTCCCGCCCGGCCGTCCAGCAGTTTGACGGTCGAACGCTCACGTTTACGCTGGATGCAGAGAAAAGCGAAGCTCTCAAACGGCTTGCCGGCGATTCGGGAGCGACGCTTTACATGCTTTTGCTGGCTGCGTACTCCGTATTGCTTCATAAATACGCGGGACAGGAAGATATCGTGGTCGGCACTCCGATTGCCGCCCGTTCTCACGCCGACCTGCAGCCGATTATCGGTATGTTCGTCAATACACTGGCCCTTCGCTTGGGTCCGGCGGCGGAGCGGACGTTCTTGGATTACTTGCAGGAAGTGAAGGAAACGACGCTTGGAGCCTACGAGCACCAAGACTATCCGTTTGAGGAGCTGGTGGAAGCTCTTCAGGTGAGCCGGGATTTAAGCCGGAATCCGCTGTTTGACACTATGTTTTCTTTGCAAAAGCACGAAAGCTTGGATTTAACCCTGGAAGGCTTGCAATGGTCGCTGTTTGACATCGAGGAAAAGACGGCAAAGTTTGATCTTAGCTTAGATATCGTGGAAGTCGATAACGTGCTGGTTTGCAAGATCGAGTATGCTACCTCGTTGTTTAGACAGGAAACGATGGTACGGCTGGCGGGTCATTACGAGCAGCTTTTGGCGTCGATCCTGGCTCAGCCGGGTGCGCGGATTTCGGATTTGGACATATTGACGGACAGCGAAAAGCATGATTTGCTGGTCGGGTTTGACGTGTCGTCTGCGGCTCTTGCGAAGCAATCCGCCGCAGAGGGTACAGGTTTGGAAGCGGATGAATCGTGGAGAGAGAGGACGTTCCACGAGCTGTTCGAGGAGCAGGCGGAGCGCACTCCTGGAGCGCTGGCGGTTGTCTACGAAGACAGCAAGCTGACGTATGCGGAGCTTAACGCCAAAGCGAATCGTCTGGCGTATGCACTGCGGGCGCGCGGAGTGAAGCCGGAGCAGGTGGTCGGCATTCTGGCCGGCCGTTCGGCGGAGCTGTTGATCGGGGTGCTCGCCGTATGGAAAGCGGGCGGCGCTTATGTGCCGCTTGATCCGGATTATCCGGCGGAGCGGATCGAGTATATGCTCACGGACAGCGGGGCGTCGGTTCTGCTCACGCAGACCCGCCTGCTGGAGCAGGCGGAAGTTTGGCGCAGCGACGGAGCTCTAGCGCTGCAAACGGTGCTTGCACTTGATGACGCTGCGACGTACAGCCTCGGAGCGGCGGAAGTGGCTGCAGGCGTACAAGCTTTGGGCGAAGCAGGCGCAGAGGCGGAGGCTTTGGCGCAAGCGGAAACGGCTTCTGCCGAAACGTCCGCCACGGCAGAAGCCGAGCAGAACGTACTGGCAGCGGATCTTGCATCGAATCCGGCGAATGTGAACAAGCCGCGCGATTTGGCTTACGTCATCTACACCTCCGGTACGACTGGTCGTCCGAAGGGCGTGGCGGTGGAACACCGCAGCCTGGTGAACACGGCGGCGGGCTACCGGCGGGACTACCGCCTGGATCAGTTCCCGATCCGGCTGCTGCAACTCGCCAGCTTCTCGTTCGACGTGTTCGTCGGCGACATTGCGCGGACGCTGTACAACGGCGGCACTATGGTCATCGTGCCGAAGGACGACCGGATTGATCCAACCCGCCTCTACGGCTGGATTCGCGACTACGCCGTGACGGTGTTCGAATCGACTCCGGCGCTGATCGTGCCGTTCATGGAGCATGTGTATGCCGAGGGTCTGGATCTCAGCTCGATGCAGTTGCTGCTCACAAGCTCGGATGCGTGCAGCGTAGCGGATTACCGCACCTTGCAGGAGCGCTTCGGCTCGCAGTTCCGTATTATTAACAGCTACGGCGTAACGGAAGCGGCGATTGACTCCAGCTTCTATGACGAGCCGCTGGAGAAGCTGCCTAAGACGGGCAGCGTGCCGATCGGGAAAGCATGGCTGAACGCCAAGTTCTACATCGTGGATGCGAGTCTGAAGCCGGTGCCGATCGGGGTGTTGGGCGAGCTGGTTATCGGCGGAGCGGGTGTGGCCCGCGGTTACTTGAACCGCCCGGATTTGACGGCGGAGAAATTCGTAGACAGCCCGTTCGCCGCTGGGGAGCGGCTGTACCGGACGGGCGACCTCGCGCGCTGGATGCCGGACGGCAACGTGGACTTCATCGGCCGGATCGACAACCAGGTAAAAATTCGCGGCTATCGGATCGAGCTTGGTGAAATTGAAGCGATCATGCAAAATTTTTCCGGCGTGCGTCAAGCGCTTGTTATTGCTCGGACGGACGAACGGGGGCAGAAATATTTGTGCGGGTATGTTGTAGCGGGTTCCAGCTTCGATCTGGAAGGGCTTGTGGCCCATCTGGACGCTGCACTGCCTTCCCATATGGTGCCTTCGCGTATCATGCACCTGGATCAAATGCCGCTTACGCCGAACGGGAAGATCGACCGCAAAGCGCTGCCTGTGCCGGAAGGAAGCATTCGTGCCGAGGCTGCATACACGGCGCCTCGTACTCCTGCTGAGCAAGCACTTGCGTTGGTCTGGCAGTCAGTGCTGGGCGTGGATCAGGTCGGCACGATGGACAATTTCTTTGCGCTCGGCGGCGATTCGATCAAGGCCTTGCAGGTATCGTCCCGTCTTTTGCAAACGGGGTACAAGCTGGTCATGAAAGATTTGTTCCATTATCCGACGATTTCCGCCCTTAGTTTGCAGTTGCAAACGGCGGAGAGAACGGCAAGCCAGGCCGAAGTGACGGGAGAGGTCATCTTGACCCCGATTCAGCGCTGGTTCTTTGAACAAAATCCGGCCGACGTGCATCACAGCAACCAGGCATTCATGCAGTTCTCCAAGCAAGGCTTCGACGAAGAAGCTTTACGCCAAGCGGTGCGTCAACTTATCGTACATCACGATGCTCTCCGTACGGTTTACCGCCAAACCGAGAGCGGCTATACCGCCTGGAACCGCGGCACCGGGGAGAACGAAGCGCTGTTCGATCTGGAAGTTGTAGATTTCAGGGGATTCTGCGACGTGAAAGGCGCGGTAGAGGCTAAGGCGAATGACATTCAAGCGAGCATCGATCTGGTAAACGGCCCGCTGGTGAAGCTCGGCTTGTTCCGCTGCGACGACGGCGACCACCTGCTCATCACGATCCATCACTTGGTCGTAGACGGCGTATCCTGGCGGATTCTGCTTGAGGATTTTGCTGCCGGCTATGAGCAGGCGCTGCAAGGGCAGCCGATCCGTCTGCCGCTCAAAACGGATTCATTCCAAACGTGGGCGAAACAGCTCGCTGATTATGCGAACGGTTATGCGAACGATCCGGCGCTGGAAAGCGAGAGAGAGTATTGGCAGCATATCGAGCAATTGAGCTATGAGCCGCTTCCAAAAGATTTTGAACAAGGCAGATCCAAGCTGAAGGACAGCGGGCTCGTGACCGTTCGCTGGACAGCGGAGGAAACCGAACATCTGCTGAAGCACGCACACCGTGCTTACCGTACGGAAATGAACGATTTGCTGCTTGCCGCGCTTGGCCTCGCGGTACAAGCTTGGAGCGGCCGGGGACGCGTGCTGGTGAATCTCGAAGGCCACGGCCGGGAAGATATTTTGCCGGATGTGGATATTACACGCACGGTAGGCTGGTTTACAAGCCAATTCCCTGTCGTTCTGGAGCCAGGTCACGCCCAGTCGCTCGGTCATCAGGTGAAACAGGTGAAAGAAAGCTTGCGCCGCATTCCGAACAAAGGAATCAGCTATGGCATCCTGCGCTATTTGTCGGCGCCGCGTGACGGCGAGTGCTTCGCTTTGGAGCCGGAGATCAGCTTTAACTATTTGGGTCAGTTCGACCAGGATTACGAAAGCAGCGGCTCGCAGCCGTCTCCGTTCAGCCCGGGCTCCGATTCAAGCCCGAACGCAGTGATGGATTTTGTCCTCGATATCAACGGTATGGTGTCGGAAGGAGTGCTGGAACTCACAATCCGTTATGGGGAAACCCAGTATAAACGGGAAACGGTAGAGCGCCTGGGCACCCTGCTTCAATCGAGCTTGCGTGAAGTCATCAACCATTGCGTATCGAAAGAGCGGCCGGAGCTTACGCCTAGCGACGTACTGCTTCAAGATGTGACGGTGGAGGAACTGGAGCGGTTGGCTGAACATACGGCGGCGCTCGGCGAACTGGAGAATGTATACACCCTGACTCCGCTGCAAAAAGGGATGTTGTTCCACAGCCTGCTGGATGCCGATTCGGAAGCTTACTTCGAACAGGTGACCTTCGATCTGAACGGAAGCCTGAATGTCGAAGCCTTCACCCAAGGATTGGATACGCTGGTGCAGCGGAATGAGGCACTGCGGACCAACTTTATTACCGGCTGGAGGGACGAGCCGATTCAAGTGGTATTCCGCGAGCGGAAGTGTGAAGTGTACTTCGAAGATATTCGCTCGGCAAGCGATGAAGACCCGGAGAAGACGATAGCCGATTTCGTCAGCGCGGATAAAGCGAACAAGTTCGATTTGGCTCAAGGCTCTCTTATGCGCGTGACCGTTTTGCGCACGGGCGACGAGTCCTACCATGTGATCTGGAGTCACCATCACATTTTGATGGACGGCTGGTGCATGTCCTTCATGATCAAGGAAGTGTTCGACACCTACTTCGCGTTCCAAGAGAAGCGGACGCTGGAGCTTCCTCCGGTTACCTCGTACTCCCGGTATATCGAATGGCTGGAAGCTCAGGATGCCGCGAAAGCTTCGCGTTACTGGTCCGAGTATTTGGCGGGTTACGATCAGCAGACCAAGCTGCCCCAGGAGAAAACGCAGCTGAAGCAGGGCGCTTTTGAAGCGGCCGAAATCGATGTGGAACTTAGCAAGGAACTGACCGGGCAAATCGAGCGGGTGGCGCGCCAGCAGCAGGTGACGCTCAATACGTTCATGCAGACCGTATGGGGACTGGTTCTGCAGGTATACAACAACAGCGAGGATGTTGTATTCGGCTCCGTCGTATCCGGGCGTCCGGCGGAAATTCCGGGCATCGAAAGCATGATCGGCCTGTTTATTAATACGATCCCGGTCCGTATTCAAGGCAAAGCCGAGGAGACGGTAGCCGATATCTTGAGAAAAACCCAGGATCAAGCGCTGGCATCGGGAGCTTACGAAACGTTCCCGCTGTTCGAAATTCAGTCGCTGAGCGAGCAAAAGCGCGACTTGATCAACCATATCATGGTCTTTGAAAATTACCCGATGGAAGAACAGATTGAGCAGGTTGTCGGCGGTGACAAAGAAGCGCTGAAAATCGCTAATATCCAGTCGCCGGAGCAAACGAACTACGACCTGGACATTACCGTCATTCCGGAAGAGCATATTTTGCTGCGGTTTACGTACAATGCGCTGACGTACAGAGAGGAAGACATCAGGCTGATCCACGGTCATTTTGCCCAGGCACTGGAGAAGGTTGCGGCTAACCCGAATATCCGCGTGAATCAGTTGGAGCTTTTGACGGCGGCGGAAAAAGACCAAATTCTCGGTGCGTTTAACCCGGCCCAGCCGGAAGCAGCTCCTGTGGCGGCGTTCCACCGGCTGTTCGAGGAACAGGCGGAGCGCACGCCGGAAGCGGAGGCCGTCGTGTACGAGAACGACCGGCTGACGTATGCGGAGCTGAACGAGCGGGCGAACCGCTTAGCGGCCACGCTGTGCGCAATCGGCATCGGCCGGGAGACGATCGTCGGCATTCTCGCCGAGCGTTCGGTGGACTTGCTGGTGGCCGTGCTGGCCGTCTGGAAAGCGGGAGGGGCGTATGTGCCGCTCGACCCGGATTATCCGGCGGACCGCGTGCGCTTCATGCTTGAAGACAGTGGAGCGAAGGTACTGTTGACGCAAATGCCGCTGCGAGAACGCGCCGAAGCCTGGCTCGGCGAAGAGGAGCTGGCGCTGGCGGCGGTGCTGTACCTCGACGACGAAGCGTCGTACAGCGAGGAGCGGGGGAATGCGGCGATTGGTTTCGGCATGGTCTCCGGCAAGCTGACGGATGCTGTGGATGATGGCGATGAGAGCCATCCGAATATTGGCATGGGCAGCTTCCATGAAGCCCGTCCGGAGGATCTGGCGTATGTGATCTATACGTCGGGAACGACGGGCAAGCCGAAAGGCGTGATGATCGAGCACCGCAGCCTGGTGAACACGGCAGCGGGCTACCGGCGGGAATACCGGTTGGATCAGTTCCCGGTACGGCTGCTGCAGCTCGCAAGCTTCTCATTCGACGTGTTCGTGGGCGATATCGCGCGGACGCTGTATAACGGAGGCACGATGGTGATTGTGCCGAAGGATGACCGGATCGATCCGTCTCGTCTGCACTACTGGATCAGCCAGCAGCAAGTGACAATCTTCGAATCGACGCCGGCGCTGATCGTGCCGTTCATGGAGTACGTGCACGATCAGCGGCTGGATATGAGCGGGATGGAGCTGTTGATCACGAGCTCGGACAGCTGCAGCGTGGCGGATTACCGGACCTTGCAGGAACGCTTCGGCTCGTTGTTCCGGATCATCAACGCCTACGGCGTGACGGAAGCGGCGATCGACTCCAGCTTCTACGACGAGGAGTTGACGAAGCTGCCGCAGACAGGGCATGTGCCGATCGGTAAAGCGTGGCTGAATGCGAAATTCTACATCGTGGACGCGCATCTGAACCCGGTGCCGGTCGGGGTGCTGGGCGAGCTGGTCATTGGCGGAGTCGGCGTAGCACGCGGGTACTTGAACCGTCCGGAGCTGACGGAAGAGAAGTTCGTAGACAGTCCGTTCGCCGCGGGCGAGCGGCTGTACCGCACGGGAGACTTGGCGCGGTGGATGGAGGACGGCAATGTGGACTTCATCGGCCGGATCGACAACCAGGCGAAAATCCGGGGCTACCGGATTGAGACGGGCGAAGTCGAAGCGAAGATGCTGAGTGTAGGTGGCGTGAAGGAAGCGGTCGTTGTCGTCAGGGAAGATCAAGAAGGTCAGAAAGCTTTGTGCGCTTATTATACAGCGGAAGAAGGCTTGACAGCGGCTGACCTGAAGCGTGCGATTTCCAGCGAGCTGCCGGGGTACATGATCCCGTCGTACTTCGTGGAGCTGGAGCGTCTGCCTTTGACGACGAACGGAAAGATCGACCGGAAGGCGCTGCCGGCGCCGGAAGGGGGAGCAGGCGGAGGCCGCGAATATGTGGCGCCGCGCACCGAACTGGAGGCGAAGCTGGCCGCCATTTGGCAGGAGGTGCTTGTTCGGGAGAAGGCGGTAGGCGTAACGGACAACTTCTTTGACCTCGGCGGACACTCCCTGCGGGCGACGACGCTTGTCAGCAAAATGCATAAGGAGCTAGGCATTGAATTCCCGCTTCGCGACGTATTCCGCTACTCGACGGTTGAGGAAATGGCCGCGGCTATGGAGCGGCTGGAGATCGGCTCGTTCACAGCTATTCCGGCTGCGGAACCTAGCGAGTATTATCCGCTATCTTCCGCTCAGAAACGTCTCTATATCTTGAACCAGTTGGAAGGAGGCGAGCTGAGCTACAACATACCGGGAGCTATGCTGCTCGAAGGGGAGCTCGACCGGCAGCGGTTTGCAGAAGCGTTCTGCGGGCTCGTAGCTCGTCATGAAACGCTGCGTACCGGCTTTGAGATGGTAAAAGGCGAAGCGGTTCAGCGGATTTACGAAGAAGCCGCCTTCCAGGTGGAATATGTGCAGATCAGCGGGGAGCAGGCGGAAGAAACGGTGCGCCAATTCGTTCGTCCGTTTGATCTGGCGAAGCCGCCGCTTCTGCGTGTAGGCCTTGCCGAACTGGCGCCGGACCGGCACATTCTGATGTTCGATACGCATCATATCGTATCTGACGGCGTTTCGATGGATGTACTAATCGAAGAGTTTATTCGCTTGTACAGCGGGGAGCCGTTGGAGCCGCTCCGCATTCAGTACAAAGATTATGCGGTATGGCAGCAATCGGACGAGCAGAAAGCTCAGCTTGCCAAGCAGGAAGCCTACTGGCTCGACATGTTCCGCGGAGAACTGCCGGTTTTGGAATTGCCGACGGACTACCCGCGCCCGGCTATGCAGAGCTACGAGGGCTGCACACTGCAATTGTTTATGAATAAGGAGAAAAGCGAGGGTCTGAAACGGCTTGCAGCCGAGAACGGCGCAACGCTTTACATGGTTCTGCTTGCTGGGTATACAATTTTATTGCATAAATATACAAGACAAGAAGACGTGGTGGTCGGTACGCCGATTGCGGGAAGAAATCACAGCGACGTTCAGCCGCTGATCGGAATGTTCGTCAATACTCTGGCCATCCGCAGTTATCCGGCTGCCGGTAAGACGTTCCTTGACTACTTGAAGGAAATCAAGGAGACGACGCTGGGCGCTTTTGAACATCAGAATTATCCGTTTGAGGAACTGGTGGGTAAGGTGAACGTAGCTCGTGATTTAAGCCGCAATCCGCTGTTCGATACGATGTTTGCTTTGCAGAATACAGAGAATTTGGAAATCCAGCTTCCCGGACTCCATTTGTCGACGTATGCCAGCGAAGAAATTGTTTCTAAATTCGATCTCAGCTTGGACGTCACGGAGATCGAGGAAGGCTTGGAGTATCTGTTTGAATACGCCACTGCTCTTTATAAAACCGAAACGGTGGAGAAATTGGCCGCTCATTACTTGCAACTGCTTGAATCCATTCTCCGCAACCCGTCGGCGACTATTGCCGAGCTGGGCATTTTGACACCGGTGGAAAAAGAGCAAATTCTTGGCGCGTTCAACCCGGCGCAGCCGGAAGCGGCTCCTGCGGCCGCGTTCCACCGGCTGTTCGAGGAACAGGCGGAGCACACGCCGGAAGCGGAGGCCGTCGTGTACGAGAACGACCGGCTGACGTATGCGGAGCTGAACGAGCGGGCGAACCGCTTGGCGGCCACGCTGCGCGCAAGCGGCATCGGCCGGGAGACGATCGTCGGCATTCTCGCCGAGCGTTCGGTGGACTTGCTGGTGGCCGTGCTGGCCGTCTGGAAAGCGGGCGGGGCGTATGTGCCGCTCGACCCGGATTATCCGGCGGACCGCCTGCGGTTCATGCTTGAAGACAGCGGAGCGAAGGTACTGTTGACGCAAATGCCGCTGCGAGAGCGCGCCGAAGCCTGGCTTGGCGGAGAGGAGCGGGCGCTGGCGGCGGTGCTGTACCTCGACGACGAAGCGTCGTACAGCGAGGAGCGGGCGAATGCGGCAATTGGCTCCGGCAAGCTGACGGATGCTGTAGATGACGGAGATGAGAGCCATCCGAATGTTGACATGGGCAGCTTCCATGAAGCCCGTCCGGAGGATCTGGCGTATGTGATCTATACGTCGGGAACGACGGGCAAGCCGAAAGGCGTGATGATCGAGCACCGCAGCCTGGTGAACACGGCGGCGGGCTACCGGCGGGAATACCGGTTGGATCAGTTCCCGGTGCGCCTGCTGCAGCTCGCAAGCTTTTCGTTTGACGTGTTCGTGGGAGATATCG
>NZ_JBCHVJ010000013.1:0-44271 GCF_050474385.1 Paenibacillus sp. B1-35 | reverse complement strand
TCAGCGGCTCGTCGTAGAAACTGGAGTCGATCGCTGCTTCCGTCACGCCGTAGGCGTTGATGATCCGGAACAATGAGCCGAAGCGTTCCTGCAAGGTCCGGTAATCCGCCACGCTGCAGCTGTCCGAGCTCGTGATCAACATCTCCATCCCGCTCATATCCAGCCGCTGCTCGTGCACGTACTCCATGAACGGCACGATCAACGCCGGCGTCGATTCGAAGATGGTGACCCGCTCCCGCTCCATCCAGTAGTGCAGACGAGACGGATCGATCCGGTCGTCCTTCGGCACAATCACCATCGTGCCTCCGTTATACAGCGTCCGCGCGATATCGCCCACGAACACGTCAAACGAGAAGCTTGCGAGTTGCAGCAGCCGCACCGGGAACTGATCCAACCGGTATTCCCGCCGGTAGCCCGCCGCCGTGTTCACCAGGCTGCGGTGCTCGATCATCACGCCCTTCGGCTTGCCCGTCGTTCCCGACGTGTAGATCACGTACGCCAGATCCTCCGGACGAGCTTCATGGAAGCTGCCCATGTCAACATTCGGATGGCTCTCATCGCCGTCATCCACAGCATCCGTCAGCTTGCCGGAGCCAATGACGGAGCCAATCGCCGCATTCGCCCGCTCCTCGCTGTACGACGCTTCGTCGTCGAGGTACAGCACCGCCGCCAGCGCCCGCTCCTCTCCGCCAAGCCAGGCTTCGGCGCGCTCTCGCAGCGGCATTTGCGTCAACAGTACCTTCGCTCCGCTGTCTTCAAGCATGAACCGCAGGCGGTCCGCCGGATAATCCGGGTCGAGCGGCACATACGCCCCGCCCGCTTTCCAGACGGCCAGCACGGCCACCAGCAAGTCCACCGAACGCTCGGCGAGAATGCCGACGATCGTCTCCCGGCCGATGCCGCTTGCGCGCAGCGTGCCCGCCAAGCGGTTCGCCCGTTCGTTCAGCTCCGCATACGTCAGCCGGTCGTTCTCGTACACGACGGCCTCCGCTTCCGGCGTACGTTCCGCCTGTTCCTCGAACAGCCGGTGGAACGCGGCCGCAGGAGCCGCTCCCGGTTGCGCCGGGTTAAACGCGCCGAGAATTTGCTCTTTTTCCTCTGCCGTCAACAAGTTCAGCTCGGCGATCTTCGCATCCGGACGGCTTACGATCGCTGCAAGCAAATGTCCGAAATGAGTCGACAGCCGCCGGATCGTACTTTCTTTATAAAGAGCCGTTGCGAATTCAAAGCTGCACTCCAGGCCGCCGTTTTCTTCCGTAACATCTACACTCAGGTCGAACTTGGCCGTGCCGTATTCGCTAGGGTACGGGGACAATTTCAGCCCTTCCAGCTCAAACTCTTTATCCTCCAAGTTTTGCAGGGAGAACATCGTGTCAAACAGCGGGTTGCGGCTCAAATCCCGGCTGACCTGCACTTTATCGACGAGCTCTTCGAACGGATAATTCTGATGCTCGTAAGCGCCTAAGGTCGTTTCTTTCACTTCTTCCAGATACGACAGGAAGGTCTTCTCCGAAGCCGGATAATTGCGGAGCGCCAGCGTATTGACGAACATTCCGATCAAAGGCTGCGTGTCTCCGTGCGTTCTGCCCGCAATCGACGTTCCGACGATCAAATCGTCCTGACCTGTGTATTTATGCAAAAGCACGGTATATGCCGCAAGCAGCACCATATACAGCGTCGTTCCTCTTTGAGCGGCCAGTTGCTTTAAGCCTTCGTTCGTTGCCTCGTCCACGAAGGATGTCAGCGTTTGTCCCTCAAAGCTCTGCACGGCAGGACGCGGATAGTCCGTCGGCATTTCCAGAACCGGCAGCTCGCCCCGGTAACGATCCAGCCAGTAATCTTCCTCGCGTTTCAACTGCACTTTTTGCTCATCCGACTGCTGCCATACCGCATAGTCCTTGTATTGAATGCGCAAAGGCTCTAATGACTCGCCGCCGTACAGACGAACGAGTTCCTCGACTAACACGTCCAGCGAAACCCCGTCGGAGACGATATGGTGCATGTCGAACATCAGCAAATAACGTTCGGCTGCCAGCTCTACGAGCTCCGCCCGCAGCAGCGGAGGCTTCGCCAAGTCGAAAGGCCGGATGAAGGCCTGCACGACTTCAGGCGCTTCTTCCTCGCTCGCATGACGGTACTCGACGGCAAAGTCGACGCTCTCGTAAATGCGCTGTACTGCTTCGCCTTGTACGATCTCAAAGCCGGTTCGCAGCGTTTCGTGCCGTGCGATCAGTCCGCGGAAAGCCTTCTCCAGCAGGCTCCGGTCAATCGATCCTTCCAGCAGCAGCACGCCCGGCATGTTGTAGCTCTGATCGGCCCCTTCCAGCTGATTCAGGATAAACAGCCGCTTCTGAGCTGAGGAAAGCGGATAGTATGCTCTTGCGCCTGCCAGCGGAATCGACGAGAACGACTGCTCTCCGATCCGGGAGATGGCGAGAGCCATCTCTTCGATCGTCGAGTAGCGGAATACGTCGCGCAGCGGAAGTTCGACGTTCATTTCCTTCTGAATCTTGCTGACAAGGTTCGTCGCCCGCAAGGAGTGGCCTCCGAGCTCGAAGAAATTGTCCAGGACTCCAATGCCGGAGTAGCCCAGCACTTCCTCCCAGATCTTCACAAGCTGGGACTCCGTCCGGTTACGCGGCGCTACGTATTCGACGCCCGTTTGTATGCCGCCTTGCGGCTCCGGCAGCGCTTTGCGGTCCACTTTGCCGTTGGACGTCAGCGGCATGCGCTCCAGTTGCACGAAGTACGACGGGATCATGTACCCCGGAATTCCCTGGGCCAGCGAGGTTCTCATTTCACTGACCGTCAGCATTCGGTTCGCCACAAAGTAGGCGACAAGCGCCTTCTCGCCCCCGCCGTCCTGACGGGCGAGCACCACCGCTTCTTCCACGCCCTCGACGTTCAGAAGCTGCGTCTCGATTTCGTCCAGCTCGATCCGGTACCCGCGGATTTTGACCTGGTGGTCGATCCGGCCCAGGTATTCGATGTTGCCGTCCGGCAGCCAAGCCGCCAAGTCGCCCGAGCGGTACAGTTTCTCCCCCTCCGCAAACGGGGAATCAACGAACTTCTCCGCCGTCAGATCCGGACGGTTCAGGTATCCTCTCGCAAGGCCTTCCCCGGCCACGTACATTTCACCCGTTACGCCGATCGGCACAGGGCGGCGGTTTTCATCAAGGACGTACACCTTCAGCGTCGGGATCGGCTTGCCGATATTGCTCTTCGCCGCCTCAATCTCGACCCACGTTATTTCCTTATACGTCACGTGAACTGTCGTCTCGGTAATGCCGTACATATTGATCAGCTTCGTCTCCGGGTACTTCGTCTTGAAGCCCTTGAGCAGCAGCGGACTCAGCGCTTCGCCCCCGAAGATGACGTTGCGAATCCGCAGATCGTACGGATGGTCCGCCAAGACCTCACGCAGCAGCTGGTAGAAGTACGTTGGCGTCTGGTTCAAAATCGTGACCTGTTCGCGGCCCAGCAGTGCTAGGAACTCGGCCGGATTTTTCGCCGTGAGCGGCGGTACGATGACCAGCTTGCCTCCGTACAACAGCGCTCCGTACATTTCCCAGACGGAGAAATCGAAGCAGAACGAGTGGAACAGCGTCCACGTGTCGGACGGCCCGAAGTTGAACAGGTTCTTGTCGTTGAACAAAAGGCGCACGACGTTCTTATGCTCGATCAGCGTTCCTTTCGGTCTGCCGGTCGTTCCCGACGTGTAGATGACATAAGCCAGGTTGCTAGGCCCGGAAATCGGCTCCAGGTTCGAAGCGTCCAGCGCACCTTCGGAGTCCGGACCTCTGTCGCCCCAAACGAAATCGTCCAATTCGAGGCGCGTTCCTGCGAAGTCGGTCTTCTCGTGCAGATGCTTTTGAATCAGCAATAACGGCGAGCCCGAATCCTCGATCATGAAGCGGATGCGCTCCTCCGGGTAGTCGGGATCGACAGGCACGTAGGCTCCGCCCGCTTTAAGAATCGCCAGAATGCCGACGACCATATCGAGCGAGCGTTCGGCCAGAATCGCTACCAGTTGGTCCGCTTCTACTCCCGTCTCCCGCAGCTTCCGCGCAAGGCGGTTGGATCGCTCGTTCAGCTCGCGGTAGGTCAGCTGCCGTTCGTTCATGACGGCGGCCACGTTGTCCGGGTAAAGCTCCGCCTGCTCTTCGAACAATTGATTGAGCGTCTTCCGGCGCGGAAATTCCGTAGTGGTGTCGTTAAAACGTCCGAGAAGGTCGGCCTTTTCCGCCTCCGTCACAAGTTCCAGCTCACCCACGGTAATTTCCGGGTTATCCGTCACCTGCTCCAGCAGATGGACGAGATGCCCCTTGAGCCGTTCGATGGTGACTTTATCGAACACTTCGGCGTTAAAGTCGAACCGAATTTCGATCTCGGCTCCCGGCACCACGGTCACGTTGAAGTTATAGTTCGTCTGCTCCTCCATCTGAACGTCAGTGATCGTCAGGTCGCCATGCTGCTGGTCGCCCGCCTGCTCCATCTGCTCGTCCACCGGATAGTTCTCAAAAGCGATGATATGGTTGATCAGGTTTTGCTTTTGCATGCTGCGGGCTTGAATTTCATACAGCGGATAGTAATCATAACGCCCGGACTCCAGCGCCCGCTCTTGGAGCTTCGCCATCAGGTCGGCGAACACGGTGTCCCCTTCGCTCGTGACGCGGACCGGCACCGTATTGATGAACAGCCCGATCATGGACTCAATGCCCGGGATTTCCGCCGGTCTTCCGGCCACGACGCTGCCGAATACGGCATCGTTTGTTCCGTTATATTTTTGCAGCATCACGCCCCAAGCGGCTTGCAGCAGCGTATTGACCGTAACCAGACGCTCTTTCGCCACCCGGTCCATCCGCTCGCTCAAGTCCTTGCCCAGCTCGGCGGTGACGTGATCAGCCGTAAATCTGCCGTTCGGCTGCGCTTCCTTTTGCCCCGGGAGTACGGTTTGCCCTTCGTAACCTGCCAGGAACGCCGTCCAATAGCCGGATGCCGCCTGATCGTCCTGTTTCTCCAACCATTCGATATAAGCGCCATAATCCGATCCCTTATCTCCCACTGGCTGCTTGCCGGATGCCAAGGCCGAATACGTCTCAAACAGCTCCTGCGTCAGTTGCGGCAGGCACCAGCCGTCCATCAAAATATGCTGGAAACTCCACAGCACATGATAGCTCTGCTCTTCGGTGCGCAGGATCGTAACCCGAACGAGTGCGTCATGTTCCATGTCGAAGCCGCGAAGCTTGTCATCCTCGGCCTTTTTATCCAAATACGCTTGTTTCTCGTCCGACTGCAAGTGAAGCAGCTCTTCATATTCAAAACCGACCGGCTTGTCGCGGTATATGATTTGCAGCGGCTCGCCCGCTGGTCCTTTCACAAAATTCGCCCGCAGTACCAGATGACGTTTCGCAAGCTCCATCCAGCTCCTCTCGAAAAGCTGGACGTCAAGCGCTCCCCGCATCGTAAACCGCGTCTGCTCGAAGTAAGCGGCCGTTTGCCGGTCAAGCGCGCTGTGGAACCACATGCCCTTCTGCATCGGCGTAAGCGAGTAAATATTTTCGATTTCCCCGACATGGCCCGAGCGCTGGCCGATTTGCTCCAATTCCGCGATGGTCAAGCCTTTAAATTGCACATCGCTCGGCGTCAATTCGGTGTGTTCTTTGCCTGCGCAGTGGGTAATGAGCTCTCGGAGACTTTGCTCAAGCCGCTGAGCGAAGGCTTCCATCGTTTCCTTGCGATACTGCTTCCGGCTGTAGCTAAGATCGAGCGATAGAGCGCCGTCCAGCACCATGCCGTTGATATCCAGCACAAAGCTGCGGGCCTGCCGGTCGCTGGCCGGGCTGCCGCTGGAATAAGAAGATATGCCGATCTCGTCCTGATTGACATCATCGTCGAACTGGCCGAGGTAGTTAAAATTAATTTCCGGCTCTGCGCCCCAAACAAAGCCATCCTCCGATTTGGAGAGATAGCGGCATACACCGTACCCAAGCCCCTTGTTCGGAATGCGGCGCAAGCTTTCCTTGACCTGTTTAATCTGATAGGCCAAATCCCGGTTGGTTTCCGGCTCTAGGACGACCGGAAACTTGGTCGTAAACCAGCCGACTGTGCGCGTGATGTCGATATCCGTTCCGATCGATTCGCGTCCGTGTCCTTCGAGATTGATCCGCACCCGTTCGTGTCCCGTCCACTTGCGAACGGCTATGCCGAGCGCCGTTACCAAAATATCGTTCATTTCGGTGTTGTAGGCCCGGTGAACCCGCTTCAGCAGCAGCTCCGTTTCTTCGGGAGTCAAACGGACGAACAGCGATTCGCTGTCCTGCTGCGTCGTAACGTCCGCCTCCAGATCCTTCGGCAAGGCCGGAACCGCAATTTGTTCCACGGCCTGCCAATAAGCCCGTTCCTTTGCCATCTCCGGGCTTTGCGCGTAAGCGGCCAGCTGCTCGGACCAAGTGCGGTACGCATCCGTTTTCGCCGGGAAACGAATTTCCTCGCTTTTGCCGGCCTGCTCGTAACCCAGAGCGAAATCCTCCATCAAAATGCGCCAAGACACGCCGTCCACCACGGCATGATGAACCGCGAGCAGCAAATGATCGCCGTCCGCGCACCGGAACAGTCCCGCCTTCACGAGGGGCCCTTTCTCCAGATCGATGCCCGCTTGAATATCCGTTGCCTTCGCTTCCACAGCCTGTGCAGTATTCTCCGTACCCTTGAAGTCGAACACGTCCAGCGTGAACAGCCCGCCTTCCTGAATCGCGCGGTTCCGCTGGCTAAACCCTTGTTCCGTTTTGCGGAACACCATCCGCAAGGCGTCATGATGCTCGGCCAGCTTTTGCAGCACCTGACGCACCGTCTCTTCTTCGAAGCGTTCCTTCCGGGACAGCATCACCGACTGGTTGAAATGATGCGGGTTCGCAAAGGAGCTCTCGAAAAACCAATGCTGGATCGGCGTCAGCGCCGTTTCACCCGTTACTTCGCCTTGATCGATGGTATGTCCGATCGGTTTCACATGCAGGCTGAGCTGTGAAATAGTCGGATATTTGAACAAATCCCGAATTTCCAGCTTGTACCCGGCTTGATGAAGCCGCGAAGATACTTGAATGGACTTGATCGAGTCTCCGCCCAGCTCGAAGAAATGATCCGTTACCCCAACGCGATCGGCGTTCAATACCGCCTGCCACACATCGGCAAGCGTCCGCTCGGCTTCATTGCGGGGAGCTACGTACGCGCCGCCGGTCAGCGCATTTCCTTCTGGAGCGGGCAAAGCCTTGCGGTCGATTTTGTCGTTCGGCGTGAGCGGCATCCGCGGAAGCTGAACAAAATGCGCCGGAATCATGTAATTCGGCAATTTTTGCGCCAGCGCGCTTCTCAGCTCGCCGAGCGTAAGTGGGCGGCCCGCGACCAGGTAAGCGCACAGTTCTTGCCCGCTTTTGCCTTCCCGCGCGATTACCATCGTCTCCTGCACGGAGTCGATCTTCAGAAGCTGCTCTTCAATCTCGCCGATCTCGATCCGGAATCCACGGATTTTCACCTGATGGTCGATCCGGCCCAAGTACTCAATATTTCCGTCCGGCAGCCAGCGGGCGAGATCTCCCGTCCGGTAAAGGCGTTCTCCCGGCGCGAACGGATGTTTCACGAACTTCTCTGCCGTCAGCTCCGGATGGTTCAGGTAACCTCTCGCAAGCCCCACGCCTGCCACGCACAGCTCGCCGTCCACTCCCGGAGGCACAAGCTGCAGGTGGGCATCCAAAATAAAAATCCGGTGATTGGCCAGCGGGCGCCCGATCGGAATGACTCTGCGCTCCTGCTGATCCTCATCCGCATCCCAAAGCGTCGTAACAATCGAAGCTTCGGTAGGGCCGTAAGCATTGAAATAGTGGACCTTCGGTTTCCACTGCTGCACGAATTCGGCTGATACCGCCGAGCCTCCCGTTACGAGCTTCGTTAAGCTGGGAAGGCGGTCCGGGTTCAAATAAGCGCTGTACGTCGGAGGCAAAATCGCCGCCGTAATCGCATGCTCGTTCATATAACTCTCGAACAGGCGGTTGTCGAGAATCGTCTCGGCCGTCGGGATATACAAAGCCGCGCCAAAATAGAGCGCTTTGAACACTTCCCAGCAGGACGCGTCGAACGACAGGCTGGCGAATTGAACGATCCGGTCATGCTCCGTGATGCCCAGCCTGTCCGCGAACATCAGCTTCAAGCTAACCAAACCTCGATGCTCCAGCATGACCCCTTTGGGTTTGCCCGTCGTACCTGACGTATAGATGACATAAGCCAGATCATTCGGACCGCTGACCGGCTCCAGGTTCGTTCCATCGTCGCTGTAGGCCTGCTCGTCATCCAGCGCCAACACGATCCCTTCGAATGGCACCTGCTGCTGCAGCTCCCTTTGAGTCAGCAGCAGCTGCGCGTCCGAATTCTCCAGAATGTAGCGGATACGTTCTTCCGGGTATTCCGGGTCGATCGGCACGTAGGCACCGCCAGCTTTCAGAACCGCCAGAATGCCAACGACCATCTCCAGCGATCTCCTGGCCATCAAGCCTACCAGCTGATTGGGCAGCACGCCGACCGATCGCAGCGTCCGCGCCAGCCGGTTCGCCCGTTCGTTCAGCTCCGCGTACGAAAGCCGACGACCCTCAAAGACAACCGCCGTTGCTTCGGGCACCCGCTTCACCTGCTCCTCCACGAGCTGATGAATCGTCCGATCACGGGGATAGTCCTTCTCGGTATCGTTAAAGCTTTGCAGCAATTGAAATTTCTCGTCCTCCGACAGCATGTCCACCCGCACGATGTCCAGCTCCAACTCGTGAAGCCCCACGGCCAGCAGGCGATTCAGATGGCCGACGACCCGAGTCATGAACTTGGAGTCATATAAGTGCTCGTTATATGACAGCGCTAGCTGTATCGTCCCGCCGGTTAAGCTGAATTCAAAGGAACAATCCGTGACCACGTTTTGCCCAATTTCGTCCAGATGCAGCTCCTTAAGGGATACTAGCGTATGGATGACGGGTATCCCGTCTGCATATTGCATGTCCAGCTTCTCCGTCATTTTCAAGAACGGAATATGTTGATGCTGAATCGTTTCCGGCAAGGAAGTCCTCAGCTCGCTCAGAAGCGTTTTAAAAGTCGCACCCGCCGAAAGCAAGTTTTTCAAAATGACCGTATGATTAACGGATCGACGCGTCTCCGTCGGTTTCCGTACAACCGGCATGCCAACCAGAATGTCAGAAGCACCTGTATATTTATGCAAGAGTGACTGAACACCGGCGAGCAAAATCATAAAAGCGGCCAGCGGAGCGCCCTTGCTCATTTGAAGGACGCGCTGCGCCGCTTTCTCCGAAAGCGAACCGCCGACGGTTGTCATAATGGGCGCCTGAGAGCTTGGAGCTTTGCTGTAAGGCAGCCGCGTCAAGGTATAATCGTCGCTACCGAATTTTTCGTTCCAAAACAACGTTTCTTTTTCAAAAGCCACCGGGATCGTCCCCCTCTCTACATCGGTAAAAGCAATCCGGCGGAGCATATGCCGCAGCAACGCTACAGCCTTGCTCCCCGCCTTTTCAAACATGTGACAACAATATCAATGGCTTTCGCCAGGTCACCGCTTCGCTTATCCAGTTGATCGCATGCGGCAATCCTCTGCCTAGCAGATGTCCTACTCGGCTCCCATGCGTGAAAGACAACAAAGAGCATCGTTCTACGCAAGGGATGCGGCTACTTCCGACTCCTCTGCTTCATATGCTTGCTGCAGACGAGCCGCCCGAAGACGGGCTTTGGTTTAATATTGGGTTCGGAATTGGATTTGTGGATGGACAAGGGATGTTCCTCCCGTCGATGTAAGGCTTGCTGTAGGGTTCCGGCCAGCCAGCAGGAAGTCGGCCGTACCTCCGGATTCGGCACCGGAACTGCCTTTGTCGAAGCCTATGTTTAAGAGGTATTGATACAATCTATGTACGATTTATGTATTCCCCCGCAGCCCTGGTGTGGATAAGTAAAGATCCGGCTGCGGGGTAGTGAGCTTTTCCTAACGATTAGATGTGACGATGCGCTGCATGAGGCTCAAAGAATGCTCCGTATGGCATGAACGGGACAGCCCTTGGATTAGCGGTGAATTCCATGCTGACTGACGGTACCGCAGGCAGCATGGGGAGAAAATCTTCCAATGGGGTAAAAACGTTATCTTAACATCAGGGCCACACGGCCCCCGGAAGGCACTTCCGTGCCTCTTGCCGGGGCGGTCATCGGCTTGGCCGAGCTTAGGTCGTTACCAGCAAATCCTGAGTCTCCTGAGAGATCACCTGCTGTATACTGGACTTGATAATATCGCAGCCGGCGGCAAGATGCTCCATCGAGACGGTCAGCGGAGGCATGATCTTCAGCACGTGGTCTCCTCTGCCGGCTCTTTCAATGATGAGCCCGTTCTTGAAGCTGATCTCCGTCATCCGCTTCGCCCCGGCTTCATCCGTGAAGCCCGAGACGTCAATGCCCCAGATCAGGCCGAGTCCGCGGATCGCGATCGACGGATGCAGAGGCTTGATTTCTTTGTCAAGGAACGAGCGCACAAACTCTTCCTTCTTCTTCACCTCGGCATCGAGGGCGGCTCTGTCCCGGAACTCGAGAGCGGCCTTGGCGGCTACAAAAGCGAGCTGGTTGCCGCGGAAGGTGCCGTTGTGCTCGCCCGGCGTCCAGAGATCCAGTTCAGGCTTCAGCAGCAGGAGGGACATTGGCAGGCCGTACCCGCTGATCGACTTCGACAGGGTAATGAGATCCGGCTCAATCCCTGCACGTTCGAAGGAGAAGAATTCGCCTGTCCGGCCGCAGCCGACTTGAATCTCGTCGGTAATGAGCAGGATATCGTGCCTGCGGCAAAGCTGCTGCAGCCCTCGCAGCCACTGCGCGTCGGCGACGTGAATTCCGCCTTCGGCTTGTACCGTTTCAAGCAGGATGGCGGCCGGCTTGTCGATTCCGGAGTGCGAATCAGTCAGGATATTCTCGATATAGCCGAGCGTATCCATTTTTGCGAAAGCCCCACTCGGGTGCGGCATGAACGTAACTCCGCCCAGAGGAAGCCCCGCCCCTTCCCTCATAGACTTGGAGCTTGTCGCCGACAGGCTGCCGAGCGACATGCCGTGGAAGCCGCCCATGAATGCGAATATCCCGGTTCTCTTCTTCGCCTTGCGTGCGAGCTTCAGGGCCGCTTCCACCGCGTTCGTCCCCGTCGGACCGCAGAATTGAAGCTTGTAATTCAGCTTCTTCGGCTCAAGGATCCGCTCCGAGAAGCTCTGGATGAATTCGCGCTTGGCCATTGTATACATATCCAGACCGTGCATAATCCGGTCGGAGGTCAAGTAATCGAGAACCCGGCCCTTGATATAATCGTTGTTATGACCGTAATTCAGTGCCCCAGCACCTGCAAAAAAATCAATATATGCTCTTCCGTCCTCAGAATACAACAGGTCCCCCTTGGCCCGGTCGAATACCACCGGAAAGCTTCTGCAGTAAGATCTTACGTTGGATTCCAGCTTTTCAAAAATGCTCACGCGCTTCATCCTCCATCGGAATTGGGATAAGGTTGGCTACATCCTTACTGAACCTTCTGACGTCATGGAGCAACATATTCTCGGCTGTCATTTTCCACAATTGTAAGTCCCCGCATGCCGGCTTTCTGGGTAGCCAGTGGACTGGTCTCTCGCGCACAGCTTGAATAGGTATAAAAACCCTATAATTCTATGCTCTATCATAATAGGAAAGATGATCCATGTAGAATTATATCAAAGTTTCGTAGAATGTATAGTAAACCTTTAGTTAAATTTGAATATTTTGCCTAAAAAGATCGAATAAAGAAGAAACGCTGGGAATGGTTTTCCATCAATCGAGGGACGCGTGTTGACATTCAGGGGGCGGGGGATTTGGGATATATTACCTACTATCTGTATACATTCTCTGCCGGCGCTCCGAATCCTTGCGTTTTGCAATAACTTAACATGATACCAAACTACATATTCAGCCCCCATGCCAAAGGGATAAAAAAACGAAGACATCTGCTCGAAATTTCAATGACAGATGTTTTTTTAAAGGTTCCGCTAGGATGAGAAGCGTTAGTTCATCAGTGGCCCCATTACCGAACAGCGCATTGTCACCGTTTTGTTAAAATTATAGCCCATTTGAGTCATGCTAAAAAAGAATACAGACTAGGGTCCAGTGGCAGTTCCAACGTTAGGCTGGCCTCTCTACCGAACCACAGACAGATGCCTTGTTCATCTTGATTTGTTAAATTTTATGGGAAAGAATCTAACTTGAAGGAGCGAAGCAAGTGAAAATTGTATTACGCATTATTATCTATCTCATCGTTTTTGTCGTCGTCGTAGGGGGGATAGGCGCGGTCGGGTCCATCAATACGATGAATGCCGGAATGTCGGTTTACGATAAAGCCCCCACTGCATTGACGGATTTGCAGGTACCGAAATATGACTCTAACAAACCGACGGTGGCCGTGCTTCTGGCGAACGAGGTGACGGAAGTGTTCGATTTTCTCGTCCCGTACAAGATGTTTGCGATGACTGAAGCTTACAATGTATATGGCGTTGCCCCCGATCGCGAAATAAAATCGCTAACCGGTGGACTCGATGTCGTCCCACACTATTCGTATGACGAAATGGATGCGATGCTCGGCAAAAGCCCGGACATTATCGTCATTCCGTTTATGCCGATTTTGGACGAGAATAAATATGCGCCTGTCCGTGAATGGATTCGGAAGCACTCGGGTGCCAAGACGACATTGATTTCCATTTGCAACGGGGCTGAAAACCTGGCGGATACCGGCTTGCTGAACGGCAAATCGGCCGCGACGCACTGGGGAGACATTAACAGGCTCATTAAAAAATATCCGAAAGTCCAGTGGGTGAATGACCGGCGCTACGTCCCACAAGGCAATATCGTATCTTCTGCCGGCCTGACATCGGGGATCGACGCTTCACTATACGTTATCTCCAAGCAACTGGGCGAGGCGGCGGCGAAGAAAGTGGCGAAAGAGATGAACTATCCCTCTTACGAGTACGTGACAAACCCACAAATGAAACCGTTTGTTGCCGGGTTGAGCGATATAACGTACGTACTGAACAACGCTTATCAATGGAACAAAGTAAAGGCGGGCGTGCTGCTATATAACGGCGCCGATGAACTGGATTTGTCCGCCGCATTCGATACGTACGCCGCTTCCGGTACGACGACGACGTTGACAGTTTCTAGCGCGAACCAACCAATCGTAACGAAGCACGGCCTACACCTAGTCGCGCGTTATCAGATAAAAAACGTGCCGAAGTTAGAGAAAATGATTGTCGTCGGTGCCGATGCCGAATCTGCAGCCGCCGAAGACATCAACCAATGGAAGAACAGCGGCTACAGCGCGAAACTGCTGTTCCTACACCGCGACGCGGCGGATCGGTTTGCAATGGATCCCGCATTCGAGGATTTGGCTGAGCAAGAGGATATCCAGACGGCGAAATTTGCCGCCAAGCGGCTTGAATATCGCGCCACCGACCACCTGAAGCTGAAAGGTAGCTCCTTCTCTTTTGAAGCGTTTGGCGTACCGGTTTTACTCGGCGTCTTGTCCTTGATCATCGCTTTTTTCATCAATCGTCGCTTCATCCACAGGAAATAGAAATCGTCTGCAGGTGATGAGCGCATCGAGGTATGATTGAGTATGCGAGGCTCAGCTATATCGGGAAAATCGACAATAATTCATTTAATAAACGAGACACGATAGAACAACGACATCAGGCTACCGGCTGAACGGTAGCCTGTTCCGCACTATCCTGCCCGTCAGCTTAATGAAGCAACGTCAGTCTAATACTTTATTTTCACAGTCTACAACTTTACTTGCCTAGTCTAACACTTAATTTTTCAGTCTAGAACTCTATTTTCTTTTAACAAAAGAGGATGCATCCACTAGGATTGCACCCTCTGTTCGATTTGATTAGATGATGGGTCTAAGGCTTTGAAAATCGTAAATTTTAGAAAACTAAGCCTTATAAATAGCCACTAGAATTCTCTTAATTAGATAAAAAGCAGTAAACTGGCAGACCAATTGCACCATCGCCGCCCATCTGGCAGTTGTAGGTATACAACTCGCGCTGAACCCGCCATTATCGAATGAACGACTAAGAATGAACTAAAGTTTCTCTGCGCAAAATCCACTATTGTACCAGTCTGCACCCCCTAGAATACGGTCAACCAGTCTACAACTTTATTTCTCAGTCTAATACATTATTTTCTCTGAACAACTTTCTGTTTCCAAAATTTATTTTTCTCCAACATTAAGTACATAAGCAGTTAGCATGTAATTCTCTAATAAGAGTCTTTTCTTAATCTAGGAAAAAGTCATGTATCTCCATTGAACTACTGTATTGATCTTAAATATTTTCACTCGTATAAATTCAATTATTTCGTTCTTATTATACTCATCAATATTTCCAAAAATTTCAATCAGCCTTTTCTCGAATTCATCTTCATATGCCGTCCCATCTTCTGTAGCGATTCCAGTTAATAACCAATTTAAATTCACATTATAATGTGTTCGAATAGATATTGATGTTCCCGCTGACGGATTACTATATCCCAATTCAATTTCAATAAGGTTCCATTGAGAAATCCCTATACTTTTTGCAAATTGAATTTGGTTTAAATTATTCTCTTTGCGGATACATTTTGCCAATGTCACTCACAAATTATCCAGCTATCATGAATTGTCATGTACATAAAAAAAGGGAGCCACGATCATTCCGTGGGCTCCCTTCTAGATGTTCAATCATCTTACATATCGGTTCACAACATTTTTTACTGGTTCACTTCTTAACAAGTGCCCTTATCAAAACAGCTTGCTTATTCCACCGTCACACTCTTCGCCAAGTTTCTTGGCTTATCTACATCATTGCCTCGTGCCAAGCTTGCATAGTAAGCAACAAGCTGCAATGGCACTACAGACAAGGCAGGAGACAAGCGAGACAGCGTAGCCGGCAATACGAACATGCCGTCAACCGCCTTCTCTACAGCGGCAGCATTCGCTTCGTCGGTAATCCCGTAAACGACACCGCCGCGCGCCTTCACTTCCTTGATGTTGCTTACCGTCTTCTCAACAAGAGCAGACTGTGTTGCCAACGCCATGACAGGTATGCCTTCTTCAATCAAGGCAAGTGTGCCGTGCTTCAACTCACCCGCTGCATACGCTTCGGAATGAATGTACGAAATTTCCTTCAGCTTCAGCGATCCTTCCAATGCTACCGCAAAGTCCAGACCGCGGCCGATAAAGAACATATTGTCATGCTTCGCAATGTCTTCTGCCACCCGCTTCAGCTCGTCAGATTGCTCCAAAATACGCTCCACCTGCTCCGGCAGTGCCTGCATCGCAGCAATCTGTTCGTTAATCCATGCTTGATCATGCAAGCCAAGAGTCTCAGCCCAGTACAAGCTGAATATCATGAACGCGATTAACTGCGATGTATATGCCTTTGTGGAAGCAACAGCAATCTCAGGCCCTGCCCATGTCACGATAGTATCGTCTGCCTCACGGGCAACCGAGCTGCCTACAACGTTCGTAATTGCCAGAACAGTTGCACCACAGCGTTTCGCTTCACGCAGAGCCGCAAGTGTATCCGCCGTTTCGCCAGATTGGCTGACCACGATAACAAGCGTCTGTGGCGTAATAATTGGCGAACGGTAACGATACTCTGAGGCGACATCTGTCTCTACAGGAACACCTGCACATTGCTCGATCAGCGTCCGTCCGACAAGACCTGCATGGTAGGCAGTACCGCAAGCGACAATATGCACATTGCGAATCTCTTTTAATTTCTCCGCAGTCAAATGTTTCAGTTCAGGAAGCTTGATTCCACTGCGATCTTCCTTCATTCTACCGCGCATTGTGTCGCGATATGCCTTAGGCTGCTCATGGATTTCTTTGAGCATGAAATGGTCGTAACCGCCTTTTTCCGCAGTAAGCACGTCCCAATCGACAACAATCATTTCCCGAGAAATAAAATTCCCCTCTAGTGTCATCAATTCGACAGCATCCTTAGTCAGTACCGCCATTTCGTTGTCGTTCAAAATATACACTCGACGCGTATATTGCAAAATTGCCGGAATATCCGAACCAATAAAGTTCTCGCCTTCCCCAATACCGATAACGAGTGGGCTTGCGAAGCGAACAGCAACCAGCTTATCCGGCTCATATTCTGTCAGGACAGCCAGTGCATAAGCACCGCGCATACGCGCTGTAGCCTTTTGCACGGCCTTAACGATATCCCCGTCATATTCTCGAGCAATCAGATGAGAGATGACCTCTGTATCCGTCTCAGAAAGGAATGTGACACCGGAAGCGATTAGCTCTTCCTTCAGCTCCATATAGTTCTCGATAATGCCGTTATGCACAACAGAGAACTTCATCGATGCATCTGTATGTGGATGTGAATTCTCATTCGACGGCTTGCCATGCGTCGCCCAGCGAGTATGACCAATACCTACAGTACCTCGCAGCGGCTCCTCCTCCAAATGAGAAGCGAGCACAGCAAGTCTGCCCTCCGACTTGCGCACTTGCAAGCCTTCCGGTGTGAATACAGCAATACCAGCAGAGTCATAACCGCGATACTCCAGCTTGCTGAGTCCTTCCAACAACACCGTTTGAGAATTTCTAGCTCCAATATATCCGACAATACCACACATAATATAGACCTCCGATTATTCGCGGCCTCTCCAGTAGGCGACGTCGCACACAGAAGTCCATGCCCCATAAGCGTGAGTGCATAGCATTATTGGATTATTTTATAAATTCAATATACTCATGGATCACAAAGCAGGTCTATAGAATAGCCCCGCTAATCACTGATCGCCAAGCAGCCAACAAGCTCGCATAGCTGGCTTGGACTCTGTGCGCTCTGTCCATCCATGAGACAGCCCGATTCATAGTTATTATTAATTACTTTAATCCTTGATTGCGATAATAATTCGCTTCATGACAAATTGAATACAGGACTCTCATAGAAACCTTGCCTCTGCAAGTGTATCTATACCCTATATCACATACCTTCGTAAGCACTCGTTGTCAGGAAAGTCGCCTCTCCTGCATTCCGAACATGCTATTACGGTGCCGGTAACACACCGGGAGGTCCCCGCCGAACATTTCGAACACCTCCACCTCGTCCACTCGCTGCAATGGCCGATTCAGCAGCAAGCGCTGGCGCTTATTGAACGGTTGCCCGTTACATTGCCAACCTCACAATCCTCACTTTCTATATATGAATGAACTTCCTAACTCTTAGCTTCAAAACTAAGGAAGATACCGTCATCTCCCAGCATACACTGTTCCTGCATCATACACCGGCTTCTTGGTTGAGCAACAAGGCATCGGCTTAGCCTCGTCCACTCTGCATTAGCAGAACCGTGTTCTTTATTATATTCACTTTAGACAGTTTTCGCAACAATTGTACATAAAATAGGAAAAAAGCCATCTACCTGACATCGTCAAGTAAACGGCTTTCAGCAAGTCCTATTAAGCTAGTTCTATCTGTACAACCTCTACGATACGATTCACATAGCCCTCTATAATATCCGCCTCAGGACCTTCAGCCATAACACGAATCAAGGATTCTGTCCCGGATGGACGAACAAGCACACGACCATTATCGCCAAGCTCCTGCTCAACTTCCGCAATCACCTTTTCAATGGCTGCATTCCCCTGGTACTTCGACTTATCGCCAACACGCACATTCACAAGCACTTGTGGATACTTGCGCATTAAGGATTTAGCTTCACTCAACGATAGGCCATTCGCTTTCAAAGTAGCAACGAGTTGGATACCAGACAGCATTCCATCTCCTGTCGTATTGTAATCCAAGAAAATAACGTGTCCGGATTGCTCGCCACCCAAGTTATATCCGCTGCGACGCATTTCCTCCATTACGTAGCGGTCACCGACTGCAGTTTTCGCTGTGTTCAAGCCATGCTTCTCAGCACCCTTGAAAAATCCAATGTTGCTCATTACAGTCGTTACGATAGTATCGCCATTCAAACGTCCAGCCCGCTTCATTGCATCTCCGCAAATGAGCAGGATGAAATCACCGTCTACTTCCTCACCATGTTCATCGATCGCTATCAAGCGATCTGCATCGCCGTCGAAGGCCAAGCCCAAATGCGCCTTATGACGCAGCACTTCTTCCTTCAGCTTTTCTGGGTGCGTCGAACCGCAATGGTCATTAATGTTCAGGCCTGTAGGCTCCGCTCCAATTGCAATTACTTCTGCACCTAGTTCACGGAACAAGCGCGGCGCCAGCTCGTAAGCGGCACCATGCGCACAATCAAGCACAATGCGCATTCCATCGAAGCGTTGGTCAATTGTCGATTCAAGGTACTCGATATAGCGCCATTTCGCTTCTGTATCAACCGCTACCGTACCGAGACCTTCGCCGATCGGACGAGGAAGCTCATCTTCGGCGGCATCCATCAATTGTTCAATCTCAAGTTCTGTCTCATCCAGCAGCTTATAGCCGTCGCTGCCAAAGAACTTAATCCCGTTATCCTGAACAGGGTTATGGGATGCAGAAATCATGACCCCTGCATCTGCCCCCATTACACGAGTCAAATACGCTACAGCAGGCGTAGACAATACGCCAAGCTGGATGACATCCGCACCAATGGACAGCAAGCCAGCTGTCAAGGAAGCCTCAAGCATACGGCCAGATATTCGCGTATCCATGCCGATAACCACCTTCGGCTTGCCCGATGCTTGCTTAGTCAGTACATATCCTCCGCAGCGTCCAATTTTATAAGCAAGCTCCGCAGTCAATTCCTGATTTGCTACACCGCGTACACCATCTGTACCAAAATATTTCCCCATCGTTCGCTTCTCCTTCATGCTGCTATTCACCAAAATGATCTTGGCGGTTATCGCCTGAAACGATAATTTCATGTTTGCAGCATCTTTATCACGTAAATTTAAACTTTCATTATGCTATTCATTCTTAGATGTTACGCTCGCTAGCCGGCGTGATCTACGGAGCCAGTAACCGCATCAACTGGTGACCCTTCCGACTCATTTGAGGAAGGTGGATTTGTATCATGTGTTCCAGTCGAAGGATTACCTGAATGCCCTGTCTCATTCTGGGTTCCTGATGACGAGCCGTTGCCTACATCCTCTGGGATCGATGTAGGTGGCTTTGGATCAGGCAATGTCGTTACAGGAGCTTCCGTGTCCTTAATCACAACCTTGATTGTCAGTGGAGCTGGATCCACTCGTCGAACGAACCGAGGCAAATTCACCTGCAAGTTCACTGTATGCTCACCAGGCGGTAAATCATTCACGTTGGCAATCAACTGAATATCGCTTACCTTGAGCGCGTCAATCAAATTTGGAGCACCGACAACAACAACGTCCATCTTGCGGGAAGCCGGTTCCGCAATCGTCGTCTCCAGACGATCATTGTCGCCCGTAAGGGTAATCGGCACATTCAAAATCGTCCGCTGCTTTACACCTGAGATTTGCAGCTCGACAGTAATCTCACTCGGTTCTATTTTCTCAATGTTCGGTGGCGGCGTCAATTGTACCTTTAATTTATACGTTCCTGGCGCTTCAAATTGGCGTAAATCGACATGTACATTGTCAATGTATTCGATTTTATCTAGCGCTTCCTGAGGGCCATATAGGGTCACCTGATTTACATCTGGCGACAAGACTGACACAGCTAGTCCTTCTGCCAATTGGCCTGTCAAATTCACCTGCAGCGGCACTGTCTTGAACGGCTTCGTGATTGGCACTTCGACCTCCACGAATGACGGTGTCAGAACAGCTCCTTCAACTTCCTCGCCTCTTGCATTATAAGCAGTCAATTTCACCCGCTTCGAGATGACAGACTCATTCGCCTTATCCACATTTACCGTACCTACTATCGATTTTACTTCAGCCATACGGGATGCAGGAAGTGTCACATGGACCCGGTTCGAAGGGCGCACGATTGGAGTTCCAGCCTTATATCCATTGGCAGGGGTTCCTTCTGTACGTACTTGTACCTCAAATTCCTTCGTCTGCACATCTTCTAGCTCAATCGTAGCACTGCTCGGCTGCATCGACAGCAAATCGATCCCCTGCGGCAGATCATGACGGAGCTGTATCACATGCTTTCCTTTCCCATAACCGGTTAAGTCCAGTGTTACTTTATAATCCTCCGGCAATGCAGATGCAATCGCTGTTCGCTTCCCACGAACCTGGATCCGCACCTTATCCGGCCGTATGGACTTAATCACCTGCTGCTTCGTATCCAATCCTACAATTCGGACTTGGACATCATCTATCCAGCGTGATTCCATGAGCGGCTGTGGAGCAGTTGGTGTCGTATCATCCTTATGTACTACAGCGAATAACAGTACTCCCAATACTAAAGCAATAATCTTCGCTGTATTATTGTTCATTAACCACTTATCCATGATGCTCACCTTTTCGTTTCCAGAACAATCGCAGTTCTTTCTTCGCCTTCGGCTTTAATTCATCGAACAGCTTGGATATGAGTGACTCTTCCTTAATATCACGCACAACTTGTCCATTTATCGCGAGCGATACTTGGCCTGTTTCCTCTGAAACGACAACGGAGATTGCATCGCATACTTCACTGATCCCAATTGCGGCCCGATGTCTTGTTCCTAATTCCTTACTGATAAATGGATTCTCGGACAACGGTAAATAACAAGCTGCCGCTGCAATTTGGCTGCCTTGTATAATAACTGCCCCATCGTGCAGTGGTGTATTCGGTATGAATAGGTTAATGAGCAGCTCGGAACTGATACGCGAGTCCATGGCAATCCCTGACTCGGTATATTCATTCAGCCCAGTTACACGCTCAAATACGATGAGCGCACCAATCTTCCGGCGCGACATATAATTAACCGCCTTAATTAGCTCACTAATTACACGAGCTGTTTCATCTTCTTGTACTACTGCACGTCCGCCGAACATTTTCCCCCGGCCTAGCTGCTCTAAGGCGCGCCGCAGCTCTGGCTGGAAAATGATCACGATCGCTAACACCCCAAACGTAAACATCTGATTCATTAGCCACTTCAGCGTATACAAATCAAACCACGTACTAATCGCCCAAGTAACAACGAGGATAAATATCCCCTTCAGAAGTTGGACAGCACGCGTCCCGCGGATGAGCACGAGCAGCTTATAAATTACATAACTAACGATTAAAATATCAATGATATTCTTGATCGTGTCCTTCCACGACATGTCCGCAAAATAATTCATGCAGGTACCCCCGGCGTTCGTTTCCCCTGATAAGATCCTGATGAGAAGATGAAGCATCTCTCTACGTATAACTATAACCTTTTCGTCATCATGAAGCAAAATTTATATTCCAGCCTTATCCATGCTTACAAAAAAGCCCTCCTGCAATAGCTGCAGGAGAGCCTCGGTACAACAGATACGGATGCTGACTTATGGCAGCGACGGCCCTGTGCCGAACAAGTTCGTAAGCTGGTACCACATCCAGCTTAGAGCTTCGTCGATTTGGTGAACCGATCCCGAAATATTTGCCGTAGATGCTTGATACAACTTACCGTCAATGACAGTAACATCGCCCTTCACCTTGCCGTACACTTCCGCGACTCCGTTATGGATCGTTAAGTTACCTGATATTACTTTATCCGAAGGTACGATGACCTTATTGTTCTCTACGACAACCCCATTCAGGTCAGCGCCCTTGACCATAAGCTGCTTATCCGCATTCCACATACTTAGCGCGCTTGTCATCATGACCAACACAAAGACGGCTGCTACTGTAATGGCCGGGTGACGTTTGACCCACAGCATAAACGCACTTTGCTGCTTCGGCTTCGGAATAACGCTCATGACCCGTGCCGTCAAATCATCCGATACAGGCTGCACACGGTGATTGAAGCTGTACAGCAGACGATCCATCTCTTCTAACTGACGAAATCGTTCGCGGCAATCCGGGCATGCAAGCATATGCTGTTTCAATTCGAGTGCATATTCCGGTGTCAAATCGTCATCTAGTAAATCATGCATTAATGAGACGGCTTGTTTGCAATCCATTTGAGCCAACCCTTTCATGGAGTCTCCAATCAGATACGGCAGCTCATCCTATAAAGAATGAACTTGTCTGTGACATATCGTCATGCGCCGATGAGTCCTTTCCAGCAATGTACACATTTTGGCCAAGGCTCATTCGGCTTGTTATACGATACGACCTGAATGCAAAATAGTTTCACTCTTTAGCCTGCTATTTTTTATCAGATTTTACGTTCCAGCTTCTTGCGGAGAAATTCCCTTCCCCGGTGCACCCTTGTCTTGATTGTGGTTACGGGCATATCCAGCACATCGCTAATTTCCTGCAGCGACATATCCTTTAAATAACGAAGCACCATCACGGTCTTATACTTGGCAGGGAGACTTTCTATTGCCTCATGAACCAATTTCTGCGTCTCACTTACCAGCAAGTACGTCTCCGGCGTGCGATCATCGCTAGGGATCATTGCATACCCATCGATACCCTCCTGATCATTCATCTCTGCATCAAGGGAATAATTTGGCTTCCGTTTGCGCAAGCGATCAATGCACAGATTCGTTCCGATCCGATAAATCCAAGTTGAAAATTTCTGATTTTCATCGTATCGATCCAAGTTGCGATATACGCGCAGAAATGTATCTTGAACAACATCTTCTGCTTCGTGCCGATTGCTCAGCATGCGATAGGCAAGATGGAATATTTTATCCTTATATAAATCGACAATCTCGGCAAACGCTCGCGTATCCCCTTTTCGAGCCAATCTCGCGAGCCGTTGTTCTAGCGTATCCAAGCGGTCTCCCTCCATCCTCACTGCTCGTTATGCCGATGTCTTTCTCCATCATTGGGCTCAATGACAATGCCGGACATCGTAAGCAGGAATGCGAACCTTGGGAGCAACGTAACTCACTGTGCTCACGAACATCACCAATATTTTAGCAATGCTCAATGGCTCATCCGGGAAGTTCTGTTCCCTGCTTGCCGCTGCCCTAGGGTATGGGTGTGTCGTGAAGGAGCAATGCTGCTCTTTCTCGCCAGCGCACCCTTTCCGATGCTTAAACACAGGAAAAGTCGAGCCTTGATCGCTCAAGACTCGACTGCATCGTCGCTACTTCGTGCTGTTTACGTATCGACGTAGCCTGCGGAATCGATCATTCCGACATTATCAACCTGTATTCCGAAGTCCAGCTGCAATACCGTTAATGGTAAGCAATACTTCACGCAGCAATACCGTGTCATCCTCACCGTTCTCGCGAAGCGCACGCAGCTCTTCCAACAGTTCAACCTGCATATAGCTTAGCGGATCCACATATGGATTGCGCAAGCGAATCGATTCCTGGATGACAGGAACATTGTCGAGAATATCCTCTTGTCCGGTAATTTGCAGTATTAATGAAGAGGTTAATTTGAATTCTTCCTCTATTTGAGTAAAAATACGCTCGCGAATCGTCTCGTCCTTAATCATGCCCGCATATTCCTTGGCAATGACAAGATCCGCTTTCGCAAGTGCCATCTGCAAGCTGTCGATCATAGATTGGAAGAAAGAATAATGTTGATACATATGGCGCATCGTTTCCATATTCTCTTCCTTGCCTTGATAGAAGCTTTGCAGTCCTGTTCCAGCTGCATACCATGCAGGGAGCAGGTATCGGCTCTGTGTCCATGCGAATACCCACGGAATCGCACGCAAATCCTCAAAGCGGTCGCTATTTTTCCGTTTGGAAGGACGTGAACCGATGTTCAGCTCTCCAATTTCCGGAAGTGGTGTGGACTCCTTAAAGAATGTCATGAAATCCGGATCACGGAAGATCAAGTCCTGATACTTCTTCAAAGAAGCCTGGGAGATGCTCTCCATCAGATCCTTCCACTTGGATTCATACAGATCCGTATGCGGAGTACGAGCCAGCATTGCCGCTTGAATGAGCGCAGAAGTAGCCTGCTCCAAACTTCGATATGCAATGCCTTGTACAGAGTAACGGGAAGACAGCACTTCACCCTGCTCCGTAATCTTGATTCCGCCACCAATCGTATGAGGAGGCTGAGCCAAAATACTGCGGTTCAATGGCATACCGCCACGACCGAGTGCACCGCCGCGTCCATGGAAGAACTTCAATTTTACATCGTAATTCTTTGCAGTCGCAGTCAGTTCCTTCAGAGCCATGCGAAGTTCCCAATTCGCCGTAAATGCTCCGCCATCCTTGTTGCTGTCTGAGTAACCAAGCATGATCTCCTGCAAATCATTCATCGCCTCAACAGCACTGCGGTAAATCGGCAAATCGAACAGCGTCTTCATGATCGCTGGTGCAGCATGAAGGTCATCAACCGTTTCAAAGAGCGGAACAGCCTGCAAGGTGCATTGAACCTTGCCCTTCTCTTTGCGGAACAAACCGACTTCCTTCGCAAGCAGCATTACCTCAAGAACGTCGCTTGCTGCCTCAGCCATACTGATCAGATAGCTGGTAATACATTTTTCACCGAATTCCTTCTGTGCATCATAGACGATACGATACACATTCAGTACTTCAGTTGTGGACTCACTGTATTGAATATATTCCGATATCAATGGACGCGGGTCATTCAACAATTGATTAAGAAGCTCAATCTTCTCTTCTTCACTCAAACTGCTGTAGTTGTCCACGATATTCATATTAGCCAAAATTTCCGTCATCGCATTTTCATGCTCTTTGCTATGCTGACGAATATCGAGTGTCGCCATGTGGAAGCCGAACAGTTCTACTTGACGAATCAGTTTCTTCACATACGTGTCTGATACATAATCCGCGAAATGGTGTCGCAAGCTCCGGTCGATTATTTTCAGATCTTCCAAGAACTCAAGCGGCGTATTATAACGCTGCATTGTCCCCTTCGTCGACTCATCCAGTATATTATTCAACTTCTCGAACATGTAGATCAGCTTAATACGGTACGGTTCCTTCTCGTTGTTCCAGAACCCCGCATGCGTCAATGTTACATTGCGGCTGTCCTCAGCAATAGAGGAGAGCAATTCTTCGGACACCGATACAATTGATGTGCTGAAGCTTAGCGTACGGAACAGCGATTTCAAGCGTTCTTCGTATTTGCGAATTGCAAGTGTACGCTGCATTTTCAGCGTTTCCCATGTTACATCATGGGTAACAGAAGGGTTGCCGTCACGGTCGCCACCAATCCAGGAGCCAAAGCGAAGGTAAGTTGGCACATGCCATCCCCCTGATGGATAATACTTATCCAGGCAGCGCTCCAATTCATGATATACATCAGGCAATACATCGAACAGCGTTTCATTGAAATAGAACAAACCATTTCGCACTTCATCGAGTACAGTAGGCTTGCGATCACGCAGCTCGTCCGTTTGCCAGAGTGTAATGACTTCGTTCAACAGCTTATCTCGCAATTGTTCGCGCTCACGATGAGTCAACGTTGGATTGTCCAACATCGTAACATCATCTGCAATACGCTTGTGAATATCGAGAATGGCCCGACGCATCGCCTCAGTCGGGTGCGCCGTTATGACAAGTTCCAAAGAAATGCTTTCAATTATTTCTTGCAATTGTTCTTCGGACACTTTGCGCTCCTTCAACTCCATGATCACACTTTCAATGGATCCTGGTTGAATGCTTTCGCCGGCAGAGCGTTCATAATCGCGTTTACGACGGATCCGATGATTCTGTTCTGCAATATTCACTAACTGGAAGTAGATAGCGAATGCACGAATCACTTGATGTCGGATTTCGGGGTTCAACGTATTGATGAGTTGCTTAAACTCCTCATACAACTCGGGTAAAAATACGGCACGCAATGATTTACTGAGTTCGCGGATCTTCTCCACGATATTAAGCAATTCATTACCACCTTGATGGACGAGCACTTCGCCGAGTATATTACCCAGAAAACGAACGTCCCGCCGCAACATATTGTTAGAATTCACCTTGTTTGCGGTTAACGTTAGATCAGTCATTCGTCTCCCCCTATCTCTGCAATTCAGTTCATTCTGATAAAGACTTTCTTAACATCATACTACAAATTGAGACGAAAATCTTTACTTTTCATTGAAAAAATCGCACGTTTGAATTGTATCCCCTTACATTGGTTCGGGTTTACAATTTGTTGTTTTCGGATATCGTCCCCCTCTCTCCTCGTCTTACAATTTGGTTTATGTATAGCAATAATCCTACTCATTATATTTCGTGTACCGCCCACAATTGATACATGATCGTCTGCTGAGCAAAGCATTACCGAATTTCATCAAAATAAAAAAACGCCTCCCGGCGCGTTGATTTCATGATGAGTAATGATGGAAATACTCCGGTGCTATCGTGCCTCCCCATTGTCGGCACCTCACGCTATCTCCCGGACGCGCGACCTGAACCGGTATTTCAAGAAGCAGCAGCGCGGCATTCAACATGTCTGATCTGAAAAAATGGAGCCTCTCAGATCCATTCGGTTATTGTTCATGTTGACGCTCGTCCTACTTGAGTATTTCCTCGAAGTCTTTACGGACGGTCGAACCCTGGGCTTCTCATCCCATCTATACATACAAAAAAAACGCCCTTCGGCGTTACTTTTTTAAATGGAGCGGGTGATGGGAATCGAACCCACGCTACCAGCTTGGAAGGCTGGAGTTCTACCATTGAACTACACCCGCATATTTAGATGGTCGGGACGACACGATTTGAACATGCGACCCCCTGGTCCCAAACCAGGTGCTCTACCAAGCTGAGCTACGTCCCGATACTGTATTTAAAATGGCGCGCCCTGAGAGATTCGAACTCCCGACCTTTTGATTCGTAGTCAAACGCTCTATCCAGCTGAGCTAAGGGCGCATATATATGGAGCGGACAACGAGATTCGAACTCGCGACCCTCGCCTTGGCAAGGCGATACTCTACCACTGAGCTATGTCCGCATATGGAGCGGGTGATGGGAATCGAACCCACGCTACCAGCTTGGAAGGCTGGAGTTCTACCATTGAACTACACCCGCATATTTAGATGGTCGGGACGACACGATTTGAACATGCGACCCCCTGGTCCCAAACCAGGTGCTCTACCAAGCTGAGCTACGTCCCGATACTGTATTTAAAATGGCGCGCCCTGAGAGATTCGAACTCCCGACCTTTTGATTCGTAGTCAAACGCTCTATCCAGCTGAGCTAAGGGCGCATATATAATGGAGCGGACAACGAGATTCGAACTCGCGACCCTCGCCTTGGCAAGGCGATACTCTACCACTGAGCTATGTCCGCAAATTGTGGTGTAAAACGAAATGTCAGAAGCGACAAGTAATAATATATCATAAGGTATTTAGTTATGCAACCCCTATTTCAAAAAAAATTATAAAAACCTTAAAAAACACTGTTTCTAAGCCTTGGGGTGGGGTCTTTGGCGGAATTATTAATGAAAATTGGGAAGTATTCATTAATTCTAAAGACGGCCATTGCTTTTCTCCATCGAGTAGCAGCCTCACGCGTTTGCTTTGTATGTCGTGGGCGTCGTCCATAATCTTGTCGGTACTGTATGATTGTTTCCTTATGTTCAGGTAGCATCATTCGGCTGGCTTACCCAAATCCCCTTCCCCTGTAGTTTCTTACTCATTTGCAATGGCCTTCAATCTTCGCTGCTCTGTCTCTTGTCTGTCCGGGTCAGTAAATGTGCTTGCTCGAATGATTGATGCTTCTCCGAATTTGTCATTGATACTATCCATTACACTTTCGATTTTCCTCTTGTTCTCCCTATCCTCATCGAACAAAGATAATTGATAAACCGAAGCGTCCGTAAAATTCATCCAAACTTCTTCATAGTAAACAGGCTGCACATCCATACTAAGAAAAAGGCAAGGAGCTGTCGGCAAAATGAGTATATTTACGGAAGTTGCCCAAGAAAATCAATCACAGGAAGGAACCGAAATTCAAAAGGTTGCGGATGTGATCATCGAGCAACTGCAATTGTGGGGCGTCAAGCGGATTTACGGGGTGATCGGGGACGCCATTTTTGGCTTAATGGAGGGTCTCTCTCGCCAGAATGATTTGGAATGGATTGGCGTAAAACATGAGTCTGTCGCTGCCATGATGGCGTCTGCCGAAGCCAAATTAACCGGTCGAATCGGAGTTTGCGCCGCGCAAATGGGACCAGGCTTGACCAATTTAATGACTGGCCTAGGAGACGCATACTTAGATCGCGTTCCCGTATTGGCCATATCAGGTCAAGCGCCTACCCGCAAGATCGGAACGACGTATAAGCAGTATATCGATCAGCAGGGACTAGTTCAGGCGATTACCGGGTTCAGCCGGATTGTCATTCATCCCAATGCAGTCATTGATGCCTTAGCACAGGCCATGTTTACCGCAGTGGAACAGGCACTTCCCGTTCATCTTTCCATACCTTCCGATCTATGGGCACTTCCCTGCGGGGCAAAACCGCGCGAACCGATTCGAATCGCAAATCTACTAGCTGGACAGAGCCAAATCCGACAAGCGGCGAATCTTATGCTTAAGGCGAAACGCCCTGTAATCCTTGTTGGCAATCGAGCAAATCTTGCCTGTAATGCAATCCGAAAATTGGCTGATCGCTGGGGATGCGGAATTGTCATGAGTTATGGAGCAAAGGGAATTATAGCGGATTCTCACCCTTACCTGCTCGGCGGTTTGGGCGAAGGAGGAAATCCTTTTGCAAGCGACTTATGCAAACAATCGGATGTCGTCCTTGCCATCGGTACTTCCTGGTGGCCGGAATATCATGTCCCTGAACATGCGCAAGTGATCCATATCGAAGAACGGATATCAGCTATCGGAAAGGTCATTCCATCACAAGTCGGGATCATCGGCAATATCGCAGAGATACTTCAAGCACTTACAGAAGGCATGGCAGACTATCGTCCAACTCCCGATTGGCTGCAACTCGTGAACCAATGTAAACAAGCTTGGAATGAACAAAATAAACTCGAACGTGCCATCTCATCGTCACCCCTTCATCCCGCACTGATCGTCAGCATCGTTGAACAAAACATTGATAAGGACGCCATTATTGCGCTGGATGAAGGTGATGTCACCTTATGGTTTCTAAGAAACTTCAGGGGAACAGCCCATCAATTGGTGTTGTCGGAGCGTTGGAGAACGATGGGGTTTGGATTGCCGGCCGCAATGGCAGCAAAATGTTCATTCCCGAACAGGCAAGTCGTTTGTGTTACGGGGGACGGCGGATTAGGAATGGTACAGGCCGATTTGATTACAGCCGCACGTTACAGACTTCCCATAACGGTCATCATTTTCAATAATGGAACCCTGCAAATGGAACACGACAAAATGATGATGAAACATCTCCGTCCATTTGGGACGGACATCTCAAACCCGAATTTCGTCCAAATTGCGGAAGCAGCTGGATGGGTGGCCAAACGAGCAGAAACAAATGATGAGCTTCGCATCGCCTTAGATGAAGCGAAATCAACCTCCAAACCTTACCTGATCGATGTCCAGACAGCAAAAATAACGCATCCAGATTTTCAAATTCAAAAATAAAGGAGCATGTTTTTATGACAATGGTAGCCGAAAAACATCCTGCATCCGTATCCATGCCTAAACCTCCTTATCCACTTCAGCACCAAGATAAGCAGCCTGGTATTGAGTCTGTGATGAACCCGCGTCCCATTTATGACGACCCGAACTACAAACCGGGTGGCAAACTGAAGAATAAAGTGGCCATCATTACCGGAGGAGACAGCGGCCAAGGACGAGCCATAGCTGTGGCCTTCGCCAAAGAAGGCGCAGATGTCGTCATTGTCTATCTTAACGAACATTCAGATGCTGAAGAAACCAAACAGGTTGTTGAGCAAAAAGGACGCAAATGTCTGTGTATTGCCGGGGATCTTGGCCAAGAAGCTTTTTGCAAACAAATCGTGGAACAAACCGTTACACAATTCGGCAGGCTGGATATTCTCGTGAATAACGCGGCTGAGCAGCATATTCAGGACAATTTCGAAAGCATAACATCCGAACAGATGGAAAGAACGTTTCGAACCAACTTTTTCTCGGTATTTTATTTAACGAAGGCCGCTCTTCCCAACATGAAAAAGGGCAGCAGCATTATCAATGCCGCCTCCCTCACTGCCTATGAGGGGAATGAACAGCTCATCGATTATTCAGCCACCAAGGGCGCCATCGTTGCTTTTACCCGGTCGCTCTCGAAATCGTTGCACAGCAGAGGCATTCGAGTAAACGGCGTTGTCCCTGGAAGCATATGGACGCCTCTTATTCCCGCATCTTTTCCTGCCGCTCAAGTCGCGAAGTGGGGAGAGAAAAATCCGATGGGACGTGCAGGGCAACCTTGCGAGATCGCACCCGCGTATGTATTTCTGGCATCGGAAGACTCATCGTATATTTCCGGACAATTCATCCATGCCACAGGTGGCGTTATTGTGAACAGCTGAGAAGTTCCAGCTTCGTGCAACAAGGGACTATCATTTCTACAAGCGACGGTCAAACAACTAAATTTGGGACAGCAAAGTAAATGAAAAGAGCCATGGGATTCTTTAAACTGCACTTATGCTCCTTACTCCCTATAGACAGCAAAAACCCTTGTCCGACAAGGGTTTAATGATATGGTGCGCGTAGAGGGAATTGAACCCCCACGCCAAAGGCACTAGATCCTAAGAGTCTAGGGGATGCGTTTTACTCGTTTCGCCTAATTCTTGATACATAAGGGTTTGCCGGTTATCCACAGGGTTTTATTCTCCTCTGATTTACCCTGTTTGTTAATAAGTCCGTTAACAAATCCGTTACCATGGTTAGCAACTCATTACATCAGTTTAAATCATGTTTCTTCCTATTATAATGTATTTTCAAAATTGTACCTAATTAATGCCAACAAGTAAAACCTCGAATAGTTCGATTCTTTGTCACAGATAGGACTCTTCTACAACACAATTCAATGGTTATATATGGTATATTGGGAATGTATACCATTACCTTACATTTCCAAGGAGGTTACTATGAAAAAGTCATTAGTTGTCATTTCAACAGTACTGATGTTATCAACATTTACTGGTTTCGCTTCTGCTGCGCCTGATTCAACTAGAATCGTACCAACTCAATCAGAAACTCTTTCAATTGAAACCGACTACTTAGAAGGAGATGTTCATCACGTTGGGTACGAATCCTTCCAGAGATCATTTACTGCAAACATCCATGCTGGAAGATTTATGGATATTTATGTAAAAAATGATGGCCCAGGAACAGTGTACATGACGTTAATGAAAGATGGAAGAACTTATGCGACAGACATTCCGATACCTTCAGGCCAACAAAAAATAAAGACAGTTGGGGTTCATGGCGGCATTATTAATGAAAAGTGGGAAGTATCCATTAATTCTAAAGACGGCCATAACATGGACTTCCAGTTTAAGATAAGACAATATAAAAACAAATGATCAAAAAAAAAGCCTCGGAGTATTCCGGGGCTTTACTTTGGTTGGAAAAACAGATTAATAAGCCCCGCAAATAGCAGGGCTTTTTTTGATTTACTCTCCAAGAAACTTCTTTCACCATGCCTTGCCTTATGCATCTTTAAATCCCCCTTTTCCATTTGTATCTTACATGCCAGTTATTATGCATCTACTCCCCTCCCTTTTGAACTATACAGTTATGATTGAGTACACTGTCCTTCCATCACCGCGCAATTTCCTGTCTGCTTATTGTGTTGATCCCGAGCCATCAAGGAATGCCATCTCTGAGTTGTGCCGCTACCGATCTTCTGTTTTATGGCCGTCCTAAATTCAGAAGCAGTGCATGATGTATTCGTCACGACTAGCCACAGATTCAGTCTCGCCCATATACAAGGCCTACGATATACATTTAGCAAGTGAGCAGAGATGACGAGTCAAACCTTTCATATTATATTGACGAATGGTCGATTAATTAGCTCGAAGCGCAATGATATGCTTAATGTTTGTCTTGCTTCGCCTGCCTTTCTAGTGCCTTCAGCTTTTTTAGAAACTCATTTCCTATGTCCACAAGTTTGATCTTGGTTTCAACTCGTCTTACTGAAAGCTCCTTACTGTAGGGCCTTCCAGAGCTTCCTTTGCCTCGCCGTTCCTCAAGATTCGCCATAAGCGGCGTAAAAGATCTCCAACGCTTCAAACTCTCTTTTGGTTTACGTGAACTAAGAATATCTAAATCAAAACCATCCTCAAGGAATAACTCATTTGGCGTTTTTCCAGCTTATAGGCTTTAACTGCAGCAAGTTTAAAGGCTGGAGTGAATGATATATTCATCTCTGATACACGAATTACGTTTGGAGTTTCTTCAAGTTTTTTTAATCTGTAATTCGCTATACCGCATGCTCATACTCCGTTCTCTATAAATAAATTGAATTATAAACATAAAGAACCCGAGAGAGGCACTTTTTTTAAGTGTCCATCTCTCGGTTCATAGTTCAGAAAGTGAAAGTGGAGCAAATTTTTTATTCGGTGAAATCTTTCTTCTAGCAGTAGTGAGCGGACTGTTGTCATCATCGTGGTGGATGTTTGGAGGAGTTTTATTAGAAACAATATTTATGTTATTTAATAAAGCTCTCAGACGTCTCCTATTAATAGGCTTAACTATAGGTTGTGGAGCAACAGGCTTGTTTATTGGGTTAGCAAGCCCGTTAGCAAATACAAGGAGCCTTGTGCTCCTTACTATCTATAAACAGCAAAAAAAACTTGTCCGACAAGGGTTTAATGATATGGTGCGCATAGAGGGACTTGAACCCCCACGCCAAAGGCGCTAGATCCTAAGTCTAGGGGAAGTGCTTCACTCGTTTCGCCTAAGTCTTGATACATAAGGGTTTGTCGGTTATCCACAGGGTTTTGTTTTCCTCTGTTTTACCCTGTTCGTTAACAAGTCCGTTAACAAATCCGTTACAATGGTTAGCAACTCATTACATCAGCTAAATTGTGTTTCTTCCTAATTATAATGTATGTTACAAAATTGTACCCAATTAATGCCAACAAGTAAGCCTTGGACTGACTCCGGGGCTTTACTTGTTTAAACTTAGTTCAAAATTTTTCTCGTAACAGACGGGAATTCCTCCACAACTATTTCGTAAGCGGCGTATACATTCTTGATCAAATCAATTGTTTGAGATTCCGTTCCATCCTCATTTACCTCAACCACCCCATGTATTAACCCTAGAGTGTAAGCCATGACATTAAACAGATCGTTTTGGGATATTTCCCTCATTTTATTTGCAATCGATTCTACTGTTAATTCCATAGTATCACCTCATTATTGGAATAAGTTGGATAACAATATTATTACATATGAAGGTAGGTATGTATATAAAATATCGCTAATGACAATCCATTGCTTTTCCCCGTCCATAGGAAGTGATTCATCTGCCCATTCCATGATTTTACTCTCATAATTCAGGTAATCAGAGGAACATTAGGGACGTATATGAAAAACTCCCTTGATCGCCTATGTTTTGCAAAATAAGGAGGAAATGCAAATGACGCATTTGATAAATAATGTACTGGACCGTTCCCAGTATGCCCCATATTGGTATATTGATAATGACACCGAAAGTATCATGGAGATTAAGAACCATTTGGCCAAACCGCTAACAATTATACCATTACTCAATATCGAATACGGTAAAACCATACAGCTTCACGCTATTACAATTAATCCCTTTGCAACTACACGTCTTGATCTGAAGTCCGAGCTAAAATCTGAGATTTCACAAAAAACTGAAGAGGGCACCGAGAATGAGCACTGGGGTGACGGATCACGACCGAACAGCCTACTTGGGAGTGCAGTGCTTATTCCAGTAGATCCACCCGAAGCTAAAGTGAAATCCTATGGTGCTTGGATATTGACTCTAAATCCAAAAGAAAAATTAGGATTTAACACCATGTTTGAGAATCCAACTGAACCGCTTATTCCTACAAAATTAAAAACACTTTGGTGGCTTCCTCATCCCGGTACCAAAGCGTACTTTTCCCTACAGAATACTTCCCCAGCACCATGTGAAATACAAGTAGAAATGGTGAGCGGTGATACAAAGAAGGTTGTGAATCTAAAGCTTGAAGCCATGGCTTCACCAATGATTGAAGTCGAAAAATTATTCGGTTCGGAAAATCTTCCTAGAATGGGGGGAATAACGGTCTCGAGTAATGGCTGCCCACATCTTCAAAACTTAACGATCACGAGTGGACTAAAGAGCCCGATTATTGTGGGGCGAAGTAAACTTATCAATAAAGAACGTGGCTTTGCCACTTCTCTTATGTTTCACCAATCACTGAACAAAGCTGCTAATTCCTCAGAGTATCCAACTCCTTCAAGGGGGACGGAATTGCATGCTCCAGTAGCATACTTTGGGAAATTGGATGTATTATTAGAGCGTTCTACATTCTTTATGCATCCTCATCTCCTGATGTGGAATACCGCATCGTTTGATATCAACGTCACGGTCATAGTTTATGGAAAAGACATTCATGGCAAACAAACTTCTTTAGAGTTAAAACCAATGACACTTCGATCCAATTCTACTATAGATATCGACCTCCAAGAGCAACGCCAGTTATACCAAAGCCAATTGGCGGATGGGATTGCTGGTATACGTGTGCTTCACGATGGATTCACGACAGATATCGTGACTGAGTTGACCAATATTGATGAAAAAGGTCGCTTTGCTTGGCACGATGATATAAGATATTTACATTTACATCAAACCACTCAACAGATGCCTATATCATTTAACCTAAGTCCAGGCCATCGTAGTTTTCTCATTCTCAAAAATGTTACAGATCATCCTCAACTGCCTCGTATCTTGCTACATTACTATGGCGGAAAAAAGCAGTATGATATCGATGTGTCGGAGGTACAACCACAACAGAACATAGTCGTGGATATCAAACGACTGAGAGACGAAAAAATTCCCGACAGAAATAATGAGATACTTCCAGATGATGTTCAATACGGGGGGGCATCGATTTTTCACGAAGCCGGAGCCTTCGTTATAAGCGATCCAACCTTCTTTTTTTCACCGAGGAGAAACGTTGAAAAAATAGCAAATGAAGCCGGCCCACAGGTTGGCGATTATGATGATAATCCGTATACTATCACTTCCTGTGTCAAACCACCGGGAAGAGGGGATGAGCCTCCTATTCAACCTAAAATCCGATGGGTGAGGTTGTGGTTGAATGCGTTCATTCCGAGAGATATCCCTGGAATCACAGTACCTGTACCCAATCATCCTGGTAATTTAACAATGCTAGTTCCTAAGAATTACGGCGGAATAGATGCTCTTATTCCTGACTGTTACACTACCGATCAACGAAGCTTTAATGATAATCCACTTGCAAGCTCGGCGATGCACTCCGAAATCACCATTGATGTGAGCGGCGAAGTTCCTATCCCGAGGTTTGAGATTCATAATACACACTGCACTTACCGGCTTGAGTGTTCCTCCGGCTATGAAATTTGTAATGGCCAATCACCAACTTATGACATGCATTTTAAAAATTTGCGAACGATCATACCAAATATTTTCGAGATTGATCTGGAGGCATCCGCAAAAGACCCGTGCATACCGGAAGCACCTTTAGATATTGGTAGTGTTGATATCCGTGGTACGATAAGGATTGATGCCAGAGAAAAAAGGAGTGGCTCTGTGACAGTTTCATTCAATGGGTTAATTGAGCCGTTTCCTGCTTTTGAGATGTATGCCGTAGCAAACGCCACCGTAACACAAAACGTGTTCGTTAGACCTCCCATTGGACCAACGTCTAGCCTTATTGGCGGCCCAAACATTATCGTGCAGGAGAGTGTAACGTTAACCTCGTTTTAATTCAACGTAAATCTGTTTAACAAACAGAATAGAACGTTCAATCTTTCATCACTAAAAAAACAGGTAAGGATAACCTCTAACAAGTCATGTCAAGGGTGGTATCCTTGTCCATTCCAGTGCGCTCTCCGCGCGCAAGTTAAGATGTGGTACTGGACTAAGGTCCCAGTTTTTGTGGACTTCGCTGTATAAGCCGTGGGATTTATTCCCCGGCTTTTTTTATAAAAAATAACCTGCAACTATGGCAGGTTATTTTTCAATCAATACTAATACTTCGTTAATATCACAATGATTTTTCAGTTTGTAAACATGCTGCTTAGTGCCGTAACAAAGGAGCTAGACAAACATGCAAAATACTCATAAAAAATCAGCAATTTGTAGCGTAGATTTAGTTACGCCTTATTGCTGATTTTTGAATATCTATAGATCTATTCAAAATGAAAGCTCATAAAATAGACTTTATCTAATAGAAGCTGTTACAGATGCATTCGAAGCTGCTTTGACATCTACATCTGCTTGAAGGATATAAGTTGCATTTTTATCAAGCAAAACATCTGTTGAGTCAAATCTCTTATTTGGCCGGACATAAAGTGTAGCAATATGTTGCACATTGTTACTGTCAAGTTTCTTATACAAAACTGCGTCACCACCGTAGGAGCCTCCACTACCACTGTAGCTAGCAGTAAATGTCATTTTCTTCCCTGACCCTGTAATCTCAATCCATTTAGCAGAATTTTGTGCACGAGTCGATGTCACACTCCCAGTTGTAGCAGCACTTACAATTGGAGTTAGAAGAGTAAAGATGAACAAAAAAGAAAGAATGAGAGAAGATAAACCTTTTTTCATGTTTTTCCTCCTTTTATATATTATATCCAAAATATACTACTATCTTCCATAAAAGTAAAGTGGATTTATATTAAAAATAGGTTATCGCAGGTTAAAGCTAAATGTGGTGTTCTTTAAGGATTTAATTCATCAAAGAAGGACAAGAAAGAGTAAACAAGATATCCCCTGCTACGAAGGAACAATAACCGCCTGACGATGGCCTGATGGATACAGGCCGAAACCTAGCCCTTCGGGGCGATGGTCACGGATATCCGTTGTTATGGTAGACTTTTTATAAATCAAAGGAGTTTATTTCGAAGTAAAAAAGAGGAACGTTAAGTTCCCCTGTTTCCAATATATGAAACTATGATATTATGAGTAGGCAATAGGGCTTTATGGGCGGTCGGCTTATCTCCCGGAAGGGAGGTGATGCCAGTGAGCGTATTTGAAGCGTTAAGTTTGATGTTCCTTTTTGGGATGTTCATTCTTGCTTTACTCACCTACTTAAAGAAAAAGTAGACCGCCCCGACCAAGGAATGCAGTCTACCTCTGTGTAACCATATTGCCTTAAAAGCCTGCCGCCCTTAAAAGCGGCGATTGCATGGAGTCGTGTTCCCGCACGGCTCCTTTTCTATTTATATCTTATCATTCGTGATTTTATACGTCTACTTTAAATGGGGCATTCATAATTACTTACGACTCTATGTTTTTCATACTATTCAATCTATGAAAATGATCTGGATCTATTTCAAATCCGTGTATATTTTGCTAACCCATAAATTAGTTCATAAGGACTATACCCTAAATAGCACCTATAATGGTAGCATATGGTAATAACAGGTAGAGAGGGTGGTATAAATGAAGTTAAAGAACATGCTTTCGACATTCATTGTTTTTGTATTGGCTATGGGAGTGTTTTCGCAAAGCGCATTTGCAATGACAGGAGTAGGAGATACGAAGGAGAATGCAATTTCTCTGTTCCCAGAAATGATTTCTAGCGGATGGGGAGTAGGACAGCAAGATGTTAACATGTATATCGACTCTGCTAGTGACCAGGATTGGTTCAAATGGACGAATATAACCGGGAAGGACTTGGTTTTGCGTGCAGCTATACAGCCAAAAGATGAAAACAGTTATCTTAGAATTGGAATGATTATTCAATATCCTTCAGGCAAACAAACATCTATTTTTTATGCCGACCCATCCAATGGGCCAGAAAAAGCTAAAACTCTAGATGGATTTCAACTTCCTCCAGGAGCAACTGTGTATATTAGTATAGATGCTAGTACATTTGGCACTTCATCTCAGTATTGGTTCCTTTTTCGGTTATTTCAATTTTGAATGCAACCACAAACAAGAGCAGTGGGATTCTTTTCTCAACTGCTCTTTTTTATGTATCTTAAAATGTTGATTCTCCTTGTGTGTACCCGAAATACTTTAACACATTCCCCTTTCTGTACCGCTCATGAGCCTTTTCCAACAAGAAATCATCTTCAAGATCAATATATCCTGTTAAATATAGAGCTTTTAAATAGTCTTCAAATTCCTCATTCCCCAAGACCATGCTTTCCTTTTTTATTCCACCAAATATGTTTGTTTCAAGAGCCAGTAAAAACGATGTTCCTTGCGTAGTTCCCCCTGACATATAAATGTTGTCGTCAGAATTAATAAGCAGGTTGATTTCTTCTGAACTCAAATATTCTGAAGGATTAAGCTTTTCAAGCTGATTAAATCCTCTTTCATCACGAAATGTATAAGCTTTAACAATAGACTCATAATGAGCATATGGATCTTTCTTTAATCCTTCAAACTGATCTAAATCGACTTCTTCAGCAAAATATTTTGTCTTCAACCGTGTATCAATGTCACTCAGTGTAAATGGGTTAGGAATGCTTAATAACAAGAATTTTTCATATAAAGTTAAGATGTCTGGCCGCAATTGTCTGTCCCCTTTTAAATGAATTCACTTGAGTAGGTACTAGAGGTTTTTTTAGTATTAGCTATACCTTACCACAGATTACGGTTTAATACCCGGTCGACCGTATGGACCAAAGAAAATATGACCTGTTACTCGGTTAGAATCAGCTCCGCCATGATAATGATCATAGTACAACTGATCGCTTCTACCATTTGGTGAAAAGTGATTTTCCTTTTGAGAAATTTTCCCTTGTCCAAGTCTAAAGGCGAGTCCCTTTGCATCTTTTTCAGTTGCTGCCCATACATCATTACGTATACTTTGTCTTAAATAAGCTTCTGCTTCACCCTCTGTTAGCGGCTTTCCAAGTAACAATGGCGCTCTGTATCCATTCTGAAGACGCGCAACAAAAAATTTTGGTTTGTCATTATTTCGGCTATTAGTTAATTCTCGGTACATATCGTTAACTGAAGCCCATGATTCATTAGCCTCATAGATTAACATACCTGTAACAGCAAGAGCTCCTAACCATTTAAGTAATTCAGCCGCACCCATACCGACCCACGGTAGTGCAGGAACAAAGCCCTGAGGTTCGTAATGCTCTTTCACAAAAGGTTCTTCTACTACAGGTTCCTCTACTACAGTTTCTTCTATCTGGTATTGTTCAGCGGATTGGCTCATTTGCAAATGTGCTTCATTAGCTGCAAACACACTTGCTGACGAGGTAAAGAACAAAACAAATGCTAGTACAAAAGAAGTGGCTCTAATAAGTACTTTAAACTTTTTCATTGTTTTCCCCCATTCTCCCTCTAGTACCCACACAATAAATTCCTTGTAAACGTTTTTAACACCAAGTTTACATTGACCATATTATACAATTTAACCCTATTAATCAAGGAAGTAGATTCCATATTTTTCTTTGTATAAAATTCCATAATCAAGTATATCGCCAAAAGATAAAACGATTTATTGCTCCAATGGTCAATAAAAAACATATAGAGCTCTTTTATTTGGTTGGAGCTCTATATGTTCTCCACTTTATTTTGAAATGGTAACCTTCCTTTCTTTCCCTACCCATCCAATCACTCGTCCACCAGCAGTTTCAACCACTTCACGGACAGGTGCATAAGCTGTTCCCCCAACCGTCTGGCTACCTACCATGGTCATTCCGTTTACAGTGGCTTTTTTGCCGTCATATCCGACCTTTGCGCCGAGAGCTTCGGCGATAACGCGGACAGGTGCTGTGACAAGGCCATTCTTAAATTTCCCGGATGCAATCACTTTCCCGTTTTAGCTCTACCGTTGCCGTGTCTCCACTAGGAATATTTGCAACAGGCTTGTCCAGCGCTGTCACCCCGCGCAGCTTCGCAAGCTGGCCAACTAGGTTTGTGCCATATGGCGATGACATTGCCACTTCGCGTCCAATTTCTTCACAGTATTCGACGTAGGCGTTGGCTCCCTCCTGAGAGGGGGTGAATGAAAAAGTGACACTCTTTGTGGGCATTTGTGTTTTAGGCAAGGATAAGGATCTGAAATGAGCACGGAAAGGGAGGGTATTGTTTCCAAAAGACCAGATGAGTAAGTTCGATTAACCCCCAACGTACAGCATGTAACAGAAGAATGTTAGAAGTCAGTCCTAAAAAGGGAAAAAGCGCGATCTCCGATTGCTCGGAAACCGCGCCGTTATCGACATTACATGGTGCTGGAGAAGGGAATTGAACCCCCGACCCACGCATTACGAATGCGTTACCTAGTAGTTCTGCATGGTTCCGCAACGATCCTAAAGCATCAATATACCTAATTAGCCTGTGATTATAGTTCCGGTTGGTTCCCTTTGGTTCCGTGAGATGTTAGAAGATTTGTTAGAAGTTTTGTTAGAAGTTTTTCGTCAAACAAAAAGAAGATCCAGAACAATAACTGTATCTTCTTTACTGTGGTTTTGTCGTTGTTAAAGAAAAAAGCCTCGGAAGTAATCCGAGGCTTAATTTAATGGTTCATCCTTTTCAAACCAGAAACTAGGGATACTTCCTACATTCCAAAACATTCCACAATATGTTCAATTAAAAATGTTCAAAGAAAAAAAGTATTAGACTGGAGTTACTGCTGTCACGCGATTTTTGAGTTGGAAAATCGTCGGCTTTTGAGAAATAAGGTTCAATTTCATTCGCTTTAAGACCAATTGTGAGCCCTCAGGGAAGATGTAGAGAGAATGTATAAACTTGAGGTATCTTGAACCTACTGAAAATAATGTCACGAAATGAATGGTGTAAATTGTTATATAAGATGAGACGATCAAAAGATTAACTAGAGAGGGGCAATTTGAAATGAAAATGATGATGAAATTAGGACTCGCAACGATAAGCGGTATCTTATTATTTGGTTCCATGAACCTTCCGGTGGGGGCGGCGCCAGCCCATGCTGTAAGTGACATTGCCATGAAGACGGCAGCGGCTGAACCAAAGGCTATGAGTGAAGGCGATAAGTTGGAGGAAGCGGAGAAGACTAAACTCGATAAACTATTAGAGAAAAATCCGCATGATATGTATCTGATATATAGTAGTTCTCAGCAAAAGGGGTTTGAGGTTTTTGGTTATGGTAACTTTCGGCCGCGCTATGAGAAATACGAGGACTATGAGGAGTTGTTGGATGTTATGAAAGAGCCGGCTCCGCAGAAGCCTGCTGACTTGCCGGAGGGTTATGCCTTCAAGGAAGTGTTTATCGTGGGGCCGTACCCGAATGACTATGCAGCAGCCATGAAAGCCGAAGCTAAAAAGCTCGGCAAAAAGGTATATTCAAAGAAACTTGAGTGGAAGGATACAAATTTTATCCAGTTACATTTCGTGAACGGGAAAGATTATATTCAGTTCTCGAGTCGTCGTATTGAAGAGAAGGATAAGAAACAAAAAGGATTTGTCTATAAAACTGCTGCAGATATGAAAAAGGAAAATCCAAAACTTGATCCAAAATTTATTGGTAACTTACTAAGTTGGCATGAACAAAGTAAAGGGTTCTCGATTTCAACCAATCCAGGAAATCCGTTGACGGAGGAAGACCTGATCAAGCTGGCCAAAACGATGGTAAAAAAATAAAAAGGTTTCATTTTACGGTAAAGAACAAAGATACTTTGAAATGACGAACCCTCAGGGAAGACGGTCTAACCTGAGGGTTTTCTGTGTTTCTTGGCTGAAAAAATGCACGATAGGCAGCAGCCGAGCTCCTATTTGCTTCATCCAGCACAGGTTGCTCACGTCGATGCTGCTCCTTTTGCAAATCCCAATATACTTTTCTATGCTCCAGAATCACAAATCCCTGCCAGAGGCCTGATCCTAATCTAGAGGCCATTACGCTGTTCTCCCCTTCACCGGCTGCCATGAAACTATTCGTTCTAGGCGAAATGGCCGCCACGCCTTCGCCTTCATGCAGGTGGCATTGATTAGGGCATCACGAATGTTCCGCACTACGATATGTCGCTGCGTAATTTCACCATGCCTATCTTCATAAATGATTTCAATTTCCCGACCAATGTAATGTTCCAGATGCAATGTTATCACCTCATGCAGAACGTTTGTTCTTGTTATATGCGTTGTACGTTCTGTATACAATAGAAGAACTTATTACAACATCACGGGCTCATACATAAAAATTTACCCCTGTAAAAAACTACGGGGGTAAATTTTCTGAATAGTATTCTATCTAAAGTCTAATCCATTTAATTAATGAAATTTTGAGGAACACATTCACGAACACCGGCATTTTTTAATGAATTAAATAAAGCTGCATCGATGATTAGTATAACATTTTCATCAGTTCCATTTTCTAAATCATAGATTACCCAGTATGAATTATCTACTGTAAAAATACATTTTCGTTCTAATTTAAAACCAGGTGGTACAGTTGGAAGTGTAACAACTGGTACACAAACGTTAGTATCTCCTTCGCCTTTGATAAAATTGAAAGTTTGCTGGTCAATTTCATAGATATTAACCGGATCAATCTCCACACCTTTATCAGGCACTGTAATTTCATCTTCAACTAATAGAAAAAAGCGTTCATTTCGAAAATTGAAAAGACATCTTGCCCCAACTTCAAATGACGCCATTTATATCCATCTCCTTCGCAATATTTGTATAGATTTCATATTGCTCTACATAATATGTTATATTAAAAGATTTGATAACGGCATGTACCAATTAGAAGAAAAATCAAGGTTTTAAACTAACTTCCTGATGGATACAGGCCCCTAGCCCTTCGGGGCGATGGTATGGTCGCGAATGTCCGCTAATGAAGGATATTAAAACAGAGTGTAGAACAAAGAAGGAGCAAACGTACCGTAGTTATAAAGGAGGTTTCTATGGATCGGGAATATAATAAGCAAGTAAATGATTCAATTTACAATTGTCTAAATGAAGAATTGCCAAAGTAATTGTGCTCAAACTGCAAAAGATATGCACATGAAAGATACAAGCAAGTCGAGGATGTTCATATTACTGATCAGCCTTTCGAGGTTGATTACATAATTCGTTGTAAATGGTGTGGGTATAAAAAACATTTGACGTTTGCGTTTGATCCAACTACTATCAGTTTTTCGTTGAATAAAGTAGAAGACATAGGTTTTTAAAAATTATAAACAACAAAGTGCCGTGAGAATCTTTCCTCAACGGCACTTGTTTATTAATTAGTATGCTCTCGCTGCTGATTCAAATGGATATTCAAATCCGCCTTCACCATCATTAGAGATGATTTTAATTTCGTAATCCCCGTCATCACCAGTAGCCTCTTTTTCAATTAAAACGCGGTAGTCATTACTCTTCGAGGTTGTTGCCTCAGCAAAAAACTTACCATTAGAATCATAGATAACCATACGCATTCCTTTTTCGTTATCGTCTTGCAAATAAAATCTAACGAATTTAAATTTTTTCTTGTAAGGCAAGTTGTAAGAATCGAAACCTGTTTTAGGCAACGGGCCATGCTTGGAAGCATAGCTTTCTCTGTCTTCGTTGTCTCCAAAACTGCTCACAACATGGCTGTCTTGTGCAAACACACTTACTGGGGAAACTGACAATGCCATTGCTGTTAAAAGGACAATAATTCCTTTCTTCATAGAACACACTCCCAATTATTGTTGATGCTTTTGGACTGCGAAATTCTAGGAATATATTGTCATTTACTGGTATATATATATCAATTTTTATTTTATTAATCATGACTACTAAGCAATACAAGAGCCGTGGGATTCTTTGATATGCTCCCCTTAAAGTCAATGTCATTAAGTTAACTACTTTAGAATCCCGATTGCCACAAGATTTATGGTAATTGGGATTTTTCATTGATTAGGTAGACATAATAACACTTCACAAAAAGAAAAAACACTTGACAAAGCTGGGGAATCGGCGTCCAATCCTTAAAGACACTTTTCAAGGAGGAACGCTGAATGAAAACGACGCTTAGACCTTCAAAAATCAAGGGAATTTTATCAAAAAATATCAAATCAATGGCAGCTACACTGGATGACTATGTTAGGAGACCTGGTCACGACTTTTCAAGAAACCGAAAACTAACTTTTGAGACTATGCTTCAAATGCTAATCGGTATGGGAGGGAATAGCCTTTGTAAGGAACTCTACGAATGGTTTTCTTTTTCTAAAGATACAGC
>NZ_JBCHVJ010000012.1:0-63240 GCF_050474385.1 Paenibacillus sp. B1-35 | reverse complement strand
CGGGATGGACGCACCGCTGGTGTACCAGTTGTTCCGCCAGGAGCATAGCTGGGTAGCTATGTGCGGAAGGGATAAGCGCTGAAAGCATCTAAGCGTGAAGCCCCCCTCAAGATGAGATTTCCCAATTAGTAAGACCCCTTGAAGACGACGAGGTAGATAGGTTGGAGGTGGAAGCACAGCAATGTGTGGAGCTGACCAATACTAATCGGTCGAGGGCTTATCCTAATTAGCCCCCAAAAAGTGACGTGAAGCGTTGCAGCAACACAGAATACTTTTCGGGGAGCCCCGGATGAAAATCTTAACACGAACTTTCGCATTCAGTTTTCAAGGTATGACCTTGAACTTTATATTGGCACTAAGCCAATGCTGTTTGGTGGCGATGGCGGAGGGGTTCCACACGTACCCATCCCGAACACGACCGTTAAGCCCTCCAGCGCCGATGGTACTTGGACCGCAGGGTCCCGGGAGAGTAGGACGTCGCCAAGCACACAAAAACCACTGTTGAGATTACTCGATGGTGGTTTTTTTATTTTTATATGTGGTCGAATCAAAAGAGCTGGCCTTTAGCACACATCCCCTGTGTCAAAGACCAGCTCTTTTGGCTTTTTTTAAAAAGTTACGCTTTATATAAGCAGAAATCCACTTCATTTACTTTGACAAGGCCGCTTGAGTCTGCAGCACGTAGTGTCAATATGCAATACCAACGCGGCGAGATAAGCCAAATGTGCCAGAACACATGCAATAAGGTGAGTTCCAATGGGAGCCACGGACATAAGATAAGTATGACTAGAAACGTAATGGACGTCGTGTGCAGCATAATTTTCGTAATGTATCGCAGACTAATGAACTGTTGTGGAAGCGGTAAATAACCGATCCATGGCATACGCCACCTCCATGCCCATCTGCCCTTATATGTATACCTGTCGACGATAAAGATGGATCTGCCTATCACGTAGTGCAGCCATGCAATTAATACCCAGGAGGCTGCGATATAAGCAATACCGATCAGTCCGTTTTGATAAAGGGCTGCTGCAATGCACAGCAATGATAGCGTGACATAGGGGACGGTGAAAGGCTTCGTTAACCGAACTTTTTTTAGCAGCTGGTAGTTATAAAATGTTCGCTCCATTTCTTCATTACGTATGGTTGACATTGAGCGAACCCTCCTTTTTCAAGTTGAACAATAAGTTATATATCGGTATTTATTCTATGAAAATGTAGAAGGAAGAGAAATTGAAAAAGATACGTAAAAGGATCAAGCCTGCAAAAAAGGGTGCAAACCGTACAAACACCAATAAGGCCATTCGATCATACATATATAAAAACATTTGAAACCAGCTATGAAACTGGTATATATCCATAGAGTTGCGGGCATACTTATCATATAACCTCTAAAGGTGGGATTGACATGGAACGTCAGGATACACACTGCATTGTGTGCGGTGAAGCGACGAATGACGGCATAATGGTCGTCAATCAATTTATTTGTACAGCATGTGAGCAAGAAATGGTGAAGACCGATGTGCAGGATTTAAAATATTCATTTTTTATTCATAAGCTAAAACGATTATGGCTGCACACACATGTGTAAGGAGAAACAACTTGATATGCTTAATCGCCAGAGCCCGATTCAGGGGGCTCTTTTTGCTTTTTATTGGTCAACTGATGAAGAAGTTCACAATATAAGTTACAATAAATGAAGCAATGAAAAAGGGGTAACCTTAATGGATAAACATAAGGAGACTTCTCAGTTGGCGCTTGCTGGACAGGAGCATGTGCGGGCGCCATTAGTGGAAGCTTTACTTAAATATAATCAAAATCAGCATGCTTCCTTCCATGTGCCTGGACATAAGGATGGAAAGTGGTATGCACATGAATCGCTGTCTCTATCTGGCCGAGAAGATTGGAATACACTTTTGCACAAAATGTCACTGCTTTTGACGATAGATGTGACAGAGGTAGAAGGCACAGATGATTTGCATCATCCAACAGAAGCTATCGCGGAGGCGCAGCAGTTAGCTGCGCAGTGCTTCGGTGCAGAGGAAACACATTTTCTTGTCGGAGGAAGTACGGTCGGAAATATAGCCCTCCTGATGAGTTGCTGTATTCAGCCGAATGATGTAGTCCTTGTACAGCGGAATGTCCATAAATCGGTCTTACACGGGCTTATGATGGCTGGAGCAAGAGCCGTCTTTCTTGCGCCGCAAATGGACAAGGGTAGTGGTCTCGCAACTGCCCCCAACAATGATACGGTGGAACAAGCACTCCAGGCTTATCCTAATGCGAAAGCCTTGTTTGTAACAAATCCCAATTACTATGGGATGGGGATTAATCTGTACGAGTTAGCAGAAATGATCCATCGATATGATATTCCATTACTGGTGGATGAAGCACATGGAGCACATTATGGCCTCCATCCAGCTTTCCCGGAATCCGCTCTTCAGGCAGGTGCAGATGGGGTTGTTCAATCCACGCATAAGATGCTTGGAGGTATGACGATGAGCGCGATGCTTCACGTTCAAGGAGCGAGGCTTAATCGAACCAGGCTGAAGAAGCTGCTTACGATGCTGCAAAGTTCAAGTCCTTCTTATCCGTTAATGGCTTCCCTTGATATAAGCCGTTTTTATTTAGCACGTAATGGACGAGAGGCGTTTGAGGAAGGACTCAAGGCGGTACAGCATGTACGTGCCGCTTTGGTTAATTTGACCGTATATGAGGTTATAGAGATACAAACTGCTAAACCGCAATCAGCATATTGCAGCCTTGATCCGTTCAAAGTAACGATTCGATGTACAAATGGACAATTAAGCGGATATGAGCTGCTTGAACGGCTTTCAGAGTATGGGTGTACTGCTGAAATGGCGGATTTGCAGCATGTGGTGCTTTCGTTCAGCCTTGGCAGCTCGTTAGAGGATGCACAGCGATTAATTACAGCGCTGCAAGCGGTTGCGGTGACATTGGACGACAACACTCCATATACTAAGATACAGGTAGCCACCTATACAGAAAATATTGATACACCAGGGCGCTCCATTACGTTCGCTGACGGTCAGCGCATGTATTCTGAGCCAGTATCCTTCTCGATATATGAACAAGAGAGTGTTCGAACGAAGCGAGTATCTGTACATGAGGCTGTAGGTCATAAGGCTGCGGAATCTGTTGTTCCGTATCCTCCAGGTATTCCATTACTGTATCCGGGTGAAATCATTACTGAGGCTGCTGTACAGGAGCTGATAATGCTTGCACACGCCGGGGCCAAGTGTCATGATGCAGAAGATGAATCCTTGCTGACGGTTCGTGTTGTCGTTACAGAAGATGAGAAGGGGATTGAGGATTAACAATGGTGAAGCAGCAACAAATAGAGCGTTCAGGATGGTTCATAACACTGGAAGGTGGGGAAGGAGCCGGCAAGTCATCTGCGATTGAGCTGTTAACGAATAAGCTGAAGCAGCAAGAGCTTGATGTCGTGGTAACGCGTGAACCAGGAGGAGTCCGAATTGCGGAGAAGATTCGCAGCATCATTCTGAACCCTGAGCATACGGAAATGGATGCACGAACAGAAGCGCTGCTATATGCAGCGGCGCGCAGACAACATTTGGTGGAGGTTGTCGTTCCGGCTATAGAGCGAGGGGCGATCGTCCTGTGTGACCGCTTCGTCGATAGCTCACTCGCCTATCAGGGTTATGCACGTAGACTCGGCATGGAGGACGTGTGGGAGATCAATCGTTTTGCCATACACGATATGATGCCGGATATTACGTTCTGGTTAGATATTGATCCGCAGGCAGGATTGAATCGGATCGCGGCGAATCAGAACCGCGAGGTTAATCGGCTCGATCAAGAGCAGCTTGCATTCCATGAAGCGGTGCGCGAGGGTTATGATCAAATTGCGAAACAGCATCCTGAACGGATTGTACAGTTGGATGCAACACAGACGCTAACAGAAATAAGTAAGCAAATGTACGACATTTTATGTGAACGAACGCAGGATTTTGCAGTACGGATGTATAAATAAATAACATCATTCCATATATGAATGGACAAGAATATTATATTTTAGGGAGGATGACCAGGCATGAAAATGGTTGTAGCCATTGTACAAGACAAAGACAGCAATCGACTCTCTGGTGCATTAGTAAAGGCGAATTTAAGAGCAACCAAGCTGGCGAGTACGGGTGGATTTTTGCGTGCAGGCAATACGACGTTCATGATAGGTGTGGAGGATGATCAAGTGAGCACCGTCCTGAATGTCATCCGAAACAACTGCAAGGTAAGAGACCAACTCGTAACTCCGGTAACGCCACTAAGTGGAACATCAGATTCTTATATGCCGCTTCCTGTTGAGGTACAGGTGGGGGGAGCAACGGTATTCGTGCTTCCGGTCGAGCGGTTCGAGCATTTTTAATCATTCGTTTTCGATATTACGATATAATAGTAAGAACCAGTAAGGTAAGTGAGTTCGATCAGAGCATGACTATGAAGTGAGAAATTGCAGGTGATATAGAGTGAAAATTAATCCTGGATTTCGTCCCCTCGGTACTGATGTGCGAATGGGCGAAACGGTAACGAAGCCCGTTCAGCACAAGTCTTTTGCTGATATGATGAACAATCGTCACGATCAAGCCAGCAATGACGAACTGCAGCAGCGGCTGCAGGATATATACCGTCAAGGGGAACGACTAGCGAAGTCAATGACGATTCGTGAGCTTCGCATGTATCGGATGATGGTGAAGCGATTTTTAGAGGATACAGTAAGACGGAATCTAAAAATAAAAGAAACACGCGGATGGGATCGGCGCGGCAAAAGCAAACGGTATCAAATCGTCGATGAGATTGATAGTGCTCTCATTGAGCTGGCAGATCATCTGTTGGAGTCGGAGCAAGGCAAGATTGAACTGCTTCATAAAGTAGGAGAAATACGTGGAATGCTGATTAACCTTTGTTTCTAGATAGACGAGGCTGATTCCTCCCCTATCATTTAACTTGGAGCGAGCAGCTTGCTCGGTATCGCATTCTGGTTATATATATGGAAGGAACACGTATACCATGTCGTTTGAACAAATTCTCGGTCAGGATCGAGCAAAAAAAATATTGCAAAATGGATTGCGCGCTGACAAAGTATCTCATGCCTACCTATTCAGTGGACCGAAAGGAACAGGCCGCATGGCTGCTGCGTTAACCTTTACCAAGGCGCTGTTCTGTGAACGTATGACAGATGATGCATGTGGGGAATGTCTTTCTTGTCGGAAAATTGAGCATGGGAACCATCCTGACGTGCATCTTATCGCACCAGAGGGACAGTCGATTAAAATCGATCAAATTCGTGAGCTGCAGCGCGAATTTTCCTATCGGACCCAAGCTACAGGCCGTAAGGTATACATTATGGAGCAGGCGGAGAAGATGACCGTTCAAGCGGCCAACAGCCTGCTTAAATTTTTGGAGGAGCCGACAAGCCCCGCAGTGGCTATCCTAATAACAGAGAATGGACAAGCGATGCTGCCAACCATTCAATCCCGTTCGCAGCTCGTCCCATTCACGCCCCAAGATCCGCACCTTATTTGCCAAACGCTTGTGGCAGAAGGCTGCCCAGTTGTATTGGCTCGTGCTGCTGTCTATCTTGTAAATGGCCTTGAAGCAGGGCGCGAGTTGTGTGGACAGAATTGGTTTGCAGAAGTAAGAAACGTAATGTTACAATTAGGAAAGGAGTGCGAAGCAAGACTGCCTTCCGCACTTCTAACCGCACAGCAGAAGTTGTTTAAGACCGAGCTTGCTGAACATACGGACATGCTGTTCCGTTTGTTCCATCTCTGGTTTCGAGATATGTTGAATTACCAATACAACCGGCAGGAGAGTCTCGTCTTTATCGATCAGCTTGATACAATCAGCAAGCTGGCTTGGACGAAATCAGCTGAAGGATGGATTCGGTGCATGGATGCGGCAACGGAGGCGCAAAAGCGGGTGCGCGCCAATGTCAGCCCGCAGCTTGCTTGCGAGCAGTTTCTGGTTGGAATCCAAGGAGGTACTTGATTGTATAATGTAGTCGGCGTCCGTTTTAAGAGAGCGGGCAAAATATACTATTTCGACCCGGTCGAATGGCCGGTCCAGAGGGACCAGCATGTGATCGTCGAAACGGCGCGCGGCATCGAGTACGGCAAAGTCGTGATTGGTCCGAAGACCGTCGGTGAGAACGATGTGGTGCTTCCCTTAAAGAAAGTCATTCGCATCGCCAATGAAGCAGACGCAACACTGGTAGAAGCGAATCGACAAGCAGCAAAAGATGCGTTCGCAACTTGTATGGACAAAATTAGAGCGCATCAGTTGAAAATGAAGCTTGTAGATGTTGAATATACGTTTGATCGGAACAAAATCATCTTTTACTTTACGGCAGAAGGACGCGTGGACTTCCGCGAGCTGGTCAAGGACTTGGCCAGCGTGTTCCGGACACGGATTGAGCTGCGGCAGATTGGTGTGCGTGACGAGGCTAAGATGCTTGGCGGCATCGGGCCTTGCGGGCGAGTGCTATGCTGCTCCTCCTGGTTAGGTGATTTTGAACCGGTATCCATTAAAATGGCAAAAGACCAGAACTTATCGCTGAATCCTACGAAAATATCCGGTTTGTGCGGTCGCTTGATGTGCTGCCTGAAATACGAGCATGACAATTATGAAAGCGTGAAAGAAGAGCTTCCTACAGTCGGCAAGTGGGTTGTTACTTCGATAGGAGAGGGCAAAGTCGTCGGTATAAATGCCGGAGAACGTAAAGTGCACGTCCAACTGGCTGAAATCGGCAAAGTAAAAGATTTTCCTTTCGACGACGTTGTCGTAAAATAAATAGCGGACATTTTCACGCTCTGGGGTGGGAACTTGGAGAAGAAAGACATTTTTGCGCAGATTCATGAATTGGAAACGCATATGGGAGACCTTCATCAAGAGCTTGGTGCGCTGAAACTCGTCGTCAAAGAGCTGCTGGAAGAGAATCAACGCTTGTGGATGGAGAATCAGCAGCTGCGCAAAGTACTGCACCACGAGCATCACGAGCACTTGGAAGTTGAACCAGAGGTGAAGGGAGACTCTACACCCGCAGTTCATCCTGATCCAAATGGAGATTCCAAAGAGAACGTGGTAGGCGAAGGGTACGATAATCTAGCGCGGCTGTATCATGAAGGGTTTCACATTTGCAACGTGTATTATGGACATTTGCGGACGGAAGGTGACTGTTTGTTCTGTCTGTCCTTCCTCAATAAATAACCGCGGCCGTAGGTCAGTGGAACCGGAAAGAGGGTTCCCGACCTGCGGCTTTTTCATCATAATAAGGATAGTTAGATGCTTCATCAGAAAGTTCTTTCACAAAGATATGGAATATGGCGTAGTTTACTTACACGAATGAATGAAGTAAAGGCAGGAACGATATGGAGAATAGAAATGATGCGATCGAGCTGCATCCGTCTGAGAGGCTCGACGACTTGCTCACTCATCAATTACAGATTATACAGAGCTCGGAGGTATTCAGCTTCTCCATGGATGCGGTTCTGCTTGCTCGATTTGCTTCTGTACCAATGCGTGGGCGCATAATGGATTTATGTACGGGCAATGGGGTGGTTCCTCTGCTCATGTCCACACGGACGAATGCACAGATCGATGGGTTAGAGATACAATCAAGACTCGCGGATATGGCGAGCCGCAGCATCATGCTGAATGGACTGGAAGAACGAATCCGCATTATCGAGGGGGATTTAAAATCATTCGAGCCGAATCCAGAGCGCCCGTTCTACGAAATGGTGACCGTGAACCCACCTTATATGCCATTAACAGCAGGCGACATTAAGGAAAACAAACATTATGCGTTAGCGCGCAGTGAAGTTGCCTGTACGCTTGAGGATGTCATTCGTACGAGTGCGAAGCTACTGCGAACGGGTGGGAAGCTAGCCATGGTTCATCGTCCTAGCCGATTAACAGATATTTTATCGTTGATGAGAGCTTATCGACTAGAGCCTAAGCGAATCCGCTTCGTTCATCCTCGTGAGGAGGATGAGGCCAATATGGTGCTTATTGAGTCTGCGCGTGACGGGAAGCCAGATGTACGGCTATTACCGCCGCTGATCGTATATAATGAAGAGAATGAATATCGTGAGGAATTAATGGATATCTATTATGGGAAAGCCTCGCAGCTGAAGGATGGATAATATGCAATTGACGGAACAATATAGCTACCAGCAACAGGCGGAAAATGCAGGCGCATTATATCTTGTCGGCACACCGATCGGAAATCTGGAGGATATGACATTTCGAGCGGTTCGTATCCTGCGGGAAGCAGATATTATTGCAGCCGAAGATACGCGCGAGACGAGGAAATTGCTGAGTCATTTTGAAATTACGGGGAAGACGCTGTATAGCTATCATGAGCATAATAAGCAAGCAAGCGGACCGGAGCTTGTCCGTATTATGGAAGAGGGGAAACGTATCGCCCTCGTGAGCGACGCTGGGTTGCCCGCTATTTCAGATCCAGGCGCAGATTTGGTGCAGTTGACTGTAGAGGCCGGCATACCGGTTATACCGATACCTGGCCCGAATGCGGCCCTTTCAGCCTTGATTGCTTCAGGACTTCCTACGGATCGCTTCACATTTGTTGGTTTTCTTCCACGTGAGAAGAAACATGCGGATGCTGTGCTTGCTTCGCTACGTGTGGAAGCAGGTACATTGTTATTTTATGAGTCTCCGCACCGTATTGCGAAGACACTTGATCGATTCGTCACGGCATTCGGAGACAGCCGGCGCATTACAATTGCACGCGAACTGACGAAGCGGTACGAACATTTCATACGTGGAACCGTCGGCGAATGTATTGCCTATATAGCGGAGCATCCGCCTCTTGGGGAATGCTGCATCGTGGTCGAGAGCGCTGACGAGAATCAATCGTCTGAAGGAGCGGGACAAGCATGGTGGCATGAACTGACTGAAGAAGAACATGTTGCACATTATGAGCGTGAACAAGGGGTATCCCGTAAAGATGCGATGAAGCTTGCAGCAAAAGATCGCGGTGTATCCAAACGAGACATTTATCAGGCTTTACTATAAGGGACGCTTGGATGCAATGAATCTTATGAAGATAATGGATCTTTAAAGATCTCATTAATAGTAGTGTAATCGGCAAAATCCCTTGCTAGAAAGGCAAAAAAAGACCTCCATGGTTGGGTTCAAAACCATGGAGGCATCAAGGAAGATATAAAAAGGTTAGAATTAACATATGTGATTAGAGCTATTATAACCTATTTTTTTTATTTTGTCACAGGTTGAGGTATTTCTGATATACATTCGTGGCAAACAATTTTTCCTTTAAAGTATGTAACGTTCTCTGCATTGCCGCAGAAGATGCATGCTGGTTCGTATTTCTTAAGCATGATGCGTTCTCCGTCAACGTAAATTTCTAGCGCATCCTTTTCACCGATACCAAGGGTGCGGCGAAGCTCGATCGGAATGACGACACGACCCAGTTCATCTACTTTACGGACGATACCAGTGGACTTCATCATAGTTCAACGCTCTCCTCTTTACTTTAGCATGAAATGTCATAATTCGACAAAATTCTTTATTGGCTGATTCTTATCGTACCAACCATTCCCAAATTAGTCAACCTACAAAATCCATACATAGCGTGCTAATTTATGGATTTTAGGTTTTTTTTAGCGTATATTTAGCTGTTTTTAACGGTGTGGCCTACACTTTTACACTCGTATGGTATTTTTTATGTAAAAATAAACAGAAACAAGAATAAACCAAATCTTTTCGACAAGAAGGCAGACTATGTCGAAAAGGTTCGAATCGAAAGGAGTGATTTTCAATGTTATTAGAGGAAAAAGTGTTCAAGGATCCGGTTCACAATTATGTACATGTCCAAGACCGAACGATATGGGATTTGATTAATACTAAGGAATTCCAGAGGCTTCGCCGCATTCGTCAATTGGGAACTTCCTATTTAACGTTCCATGGAGCAGAGCATAGTCGTTTTTCCCATTCCCTTGGCGTGTATGAAATTACGCGGCGCATCATCTCTCAATTTGAGCGGAATCAGTATGAGGACTGGCCAGAGGAAGAAAGGCTGGTCGCTTTGTGTGCAGCACTGCTTCATGATGTGGGTCATGGGCCATTTTCCCATTCCATAGAAGAGGCCTTTGATATGTTTCATGAGGATTGGACATACCGCATTATAGTAGAAGATACCGATATCCGTCGTGTATTGAAGCAGGTTGATCCGCATTTCCCTGAGAAGGTAGCGTCTGTGATTCGCAAAACGTATGAACGTCCGATCGTTGTTAACTTAGTATCCGGTTCGCTGGATGCGGATCGAATGGACTACTTGCTGCGAGATGCCTACTTTACAGGTGTAAATTATGGAACATTTGATATTGATCGTATTCTAAGAGTGCTACGCCCCCATAAGGATCGCATTGTGGTTAAGGAGAGCGGTATGCACGCAGTGGAGCATTATTTGCTAGCTCGATATGAAATGTACTGGCAGGTTTATTTCCATCCGGTAACACGCAGTTCAGAAATGGTGTTGCGCCATATTTTCAAGCGTGCAAAGGAACTATATTTGAGTGGGTATGAATTTCGATATTTTCTATCTCCGCTTGACTCTTTATTTGAAGGAACGATTACAACTGAGCAGTATGTACAGATGGATGAGGCATTTGTGCAGACCGCATTTATGCAGTGGTCGAGAGAGAAGGATGAACGGCTTGCTGACTTGTGCCAGCGATTTATGGAGCGTAAACTATATAAATATATTGAAGTCGAGCAGATGAATGAGGAATTGCAGGAACGATTGCGGATGGAGTGGTCACAAGTTGGGCTTGATCCCAATTATGATTTGATGTTCGATTCCCCTTTTGATAGACCTTATGATGTATATCGAAAAGGGGATGCACGATCGCAGCAGCATATTATGCTGTGGGGACGGGATCAGCAAATCGTGGAGCTGTCCAAAAAATCAGATATCGTTCGCACCATTAGTGGGATTCGCAACGGGAAGCAATATATTTATTTTCCGATGGACAGGCTATTGACCGTTTCACATCAGCTTACGGCAGACACACGGCGGATGTTCATTCGCCGCAATCACCTGACATAATTGGATGATAGAAAAGGAGCGCTTGGACGTGTTATTTGATACGCATACGCATTTAGACAGCAGCAATTTTGATGAGGATCGCGATCAGGTCATCGCCAGAGCCGTCGAACAAGGGGTAACCCGTATGGTGAACATTGGATTCAATCGGGAAACAATTCCGACGACGATGGCCTTGGCGGAAAAATATGACTTCATTTATGCAGCTGTAGGCTGGCATCCTGTAGATGCAATTACGATGAAACCAGAGGATATGGACTGGATTGCAAAGCTTACCGAACATGAGAAGGTTGTGGCGATTGGCGAAATTGGACTGGACTATCATTGGGATACATCTCCGAAGGATGTTCAGCATCGTGTATTTCGTGAACAAATTGGCTTGGCCCGTGAGTTGAAGATGCCGATCATTATTCATAATCGCGAGGCACATGAAGATGTAATCCGCATTTTGCGCGAAGAGAAGGCACATGAAGTTGGAGGTATTATGCATTCCTTCTCAGGCAGTTGGGAAACAGCGAAGATGTGTCTGGATATGGGCTTCTACATCTCATTTGGAGGACCTGTCACGTTTAAAAATGCGAGACAGCCGAAGGAAGTGCTCGTTCAGGTTCCAAACGACCGATTGCTCGTGGAGACAGACTCCCCTTATTTGACGCCGCATCCGTTCCGAGGCAAGCGCAATGAGTCCGCTTATGTACGTCTTGTGGCAGAAGTCGCAGCCGAGCTGAAAGGAATGGAATTTGAAGAATTTTGCAGAATGACGACCAAAAATGCTATGACATGTTTTGACATCAGGTGAAAACGTGATAAAAACAAGTGAAATAAAGATATCGGCCACAAAATAAGTGGATTTTGTTATGAAAAACGGATTTAGTTACATTTTTTTAACCATTTTTCGCGAAAAACGAAATTGCTACTGTCTTTACAAGAAGATTGCAAACACGATATGATTTCTCACAGATGTTATTACACAATTCAATATTGTTCCAACTAATTCAGTATCGCTTAATCTCCAGGTTGTGGAGAACGGGGGAACCAGAGTGGGATTGACATGAGTACATGTTCAATCACATGGATCAATTCCTTGGGGTGAATTAGGGACAACCGAGCCATGAGCCGGTTGGTTCCGATAGGGCGACTCTCAAGCCCGAACCCGACAGCTAACCTCGTCAGCGTACAGAGAGGGTTCCTCGCGTCCTACACTGTTGACGTTTGGGTTTCTATTATGGAAGCCGCGAAAGAGTCTCCTCTTACGAAGGGCTTCTTTTGTTTTACTCTCAAATATTCTTTTTTTGAATAATGAGAATAAAGACGTCATAGGGTGTAAGAAATAGGAGGTGGGAGCAGCCAATACTGGATCGTTGGCACGGAGAATTCGGAAATGTGGAGAACGAATACACGCTCGTTCCAGACAAAACCAATTCTCTCGTAAACATTCTTGAAATAGTCGCGTCAGATGAAATCATACGCAACACTCGACGGCGGGACTATGTAAGGAGGACCGAGAAATGGGACAGATCGTGAACAACGAAACCCATGAACCCCGATCATCCAGCATGTCACTCGCATTGCGATGGAAGCGTGAAAATGTACGTGTTATCACCGTTATTGCAGCTGTAGCAATCGTGATCACATTAATAGCAGTCTTAACTTGGTATAATGCAACAAAGAAGACAGTGGCTGTGCTCGTTGATGGACAAGAGCGTTCAGTCGAAACTCGCCTTGATACGCTTCGCAATGTTTTGGATGAGCATGCGATAGCACTTGGGGCATACGATGCTGTATCAAAGCCGCTCGATGAAGAGATTGCAGATGGGGATCGAGTTATTATTGAACGCGCTTTGCCTATCCAAATTACTGCGGATGGGAAGAAGGAAACGCAGTATACAACGGAGAAATCAGTGCATAATGCATTAGCTGCGCTGGAAATCCCGCTGAATCCAGATGATAAGGTATTCCCTGCTAAGCGTGCATCGATTGCAAAGGACATGAACATCCGAATTGTTCGGGTCAGCAAAAAGATGGAAGAACGCAAGGTTAAAGTTCCTTATCAAGTTGTGAAGCAGGCTGATGCCACCCTTCTTAAGGGTAAGACTAAAATGGTTCAAGGCGGAAAAGAAGGTTTAGTCGTTCAGAAGGTTCAAAATACCTATGAAGACGGTAAGCTTGTATATTCCCAACTGGTGGATAAATCCGTTCATACGAAACAAGTCAATCAAGTTATTGCCTATGGAACGAAGAAGAAGCCGGAGGTTGCTGTTCTCTCAGTGAACACGGACGATGATTCTGATGACAATGGTTCCAGCGGAGACAAAGATTTTAGATATAAAAAAGTGTTGAAGAATGTTCAACTGACAGCTTACACCGAAGCGGAAGGTTCCTCTGGTGCGAAGACGGCATCAGGTGCGATGGTATCGGAAGGCCGTACGATCGCTGTTGATCCGAAAGTTATACCACTTGGCTGGTGGGTATACATCGAAGGGATTGGATTCCGACGTGCCGAAGATACAGGCGGCGCAGTCAAAGGGAAAATTATCGATGTATACTTCGACAGTAAAAAGACTGTTAGCAAGTTCGGACGCAAGAAGGGGTATACCGTATATGTGGTTGGCCCAGTCAAGCCGGAAGTGAACTAGCACACAGGTATGCAGCCATGTGTAATTAGGATATAGTAATGAATAACGATTTATGTCATGCTAAGAAGAGGGGACACCCTCTTCTTTTGTTGTTTATTTGCGAATCGGGAGCAAGTAAGAAATAGTGGTTGTACGAAGTGGTCTTGTGGTGAGAGGAGTACGAGAATTGATACGTGAAGTGATAGTCGTAGAAGGTAAGGATGATACCGTTGCCATTCAGCGTGCTGTAGAAGCAGACACGATTGAAACAGGTGGATCGGCAATTAACGATACAACTATAAAACGCATCGCATTGGCGCAGGAGCGCCGAGGCGTAATTATTTTTACGGATCCGGATCATGCGGGAGAGAAAATTCGAAAGACGATTGCAGAGCGTGTACCTGGGTGCAAGCACGCTTTCCTTCCTAGACATGAGGCGATAGCCAAGGGGGATTTAGGGGTAGAGAACGCGAAACCAGAGGCGATACGCCGTGCATTGGAGCAGGTCCGTACGGAGATGCCCAGCATGATGTCGGAGTTGACATGGATGGATCTTGTAGTAGCAGGCTTAACAACGCATTCAGGCTCTGCTGAACGAAGACAGCGGCTAGGGGAAATTTTGGGCATTGGATATTGCAATGCAAAGCAGTTGCTCAAGCGCTGTGGTGTATTCCAAATTGGCAGGATTGAGTTTGAGGATGCCTTGCGGCAGCTAAATCAAGAAGAACAGCACCATCGAGTAGAAGGAGAATAGAGGGAATGACGCAATCGAGAGTGGAAATAGCGACACCGAACCGAACGAAGGACATTATACGCAAACATGGATTCTCTTTTAAGAAGAGCTTAGGACAGAATTTTTTAATCGATATGAACATATTGCGGCGTATTGTAGATGCGGCGGAGCTGGACGATATGACAGGCGCTTTGGAAATCGGTCCTGGAATTGGAGCGCTTACTGAACAGTTGGCCAAGCTTGCCCGTCATGTGACAGCTATTGAAATCGATCAGCGCTTGCTTCCGATATTAGGAGAGGTGCTGGAGCCGTATGAGCACGTCCGTATTGTACACGGTGATGTATTAAAAGTCGACTTGCATGAATTGTTCCGTGAGCAGTTTCAGGATGTTGAACGAGTGAGTGTTGTGGCTAACCTTCCGTATTATGTGACGACACCGATTATGATGAAGCTTCTGGAGGAGCGTCTGCCGCTCAAGAACATCGTCGTGATGATCCAGAAGGAAGTAGCGGAACGAATGGCTGCGAAGCCAGGAGGCAAGGATTACGGCAGTCTGAGTGTGGCTGTACAATATTTTGCGGAACCTGAGCTGGTATGTACAGTGCCTCATACGGTATTTATCCCACAGCCTAACGTAGAATCTGCAGTTATCCGTTTGAAGGTTAGAACGACTCCACCTGTACAAGTAAAGGATGAGGCTTTGTTATTCGATGTCGTACAGGCTTCTTTCGCTCAGCGCCGCAAGACGATATGGAATAATCTGAAGGCACGCTACTCCAGCAAATGCGGAGTGGACAAGCTGACAGGAGCGCTTGAAGCAGCCCATATTGAGCCGAACCGCAGAGGTGAGACATTGTCGATTGAGGAGTTCGCTGCTTTATCCGACGCAATCGGGCACGCAATTGCTCAGGCGGAAGAAGAGAATCAAGCGGAATAAGATTAAATTTGTGCACTAGGCATCACCAATCCATGTAATCGCCCATAGGATAGTCGGAGAGGTGATCGATCCTATGAACGAGCCAGTGAAGCAAGGGGATTTGGTCGTACGCAAGTCGTACGGTGGCGATATTACATTTCGTGTAGAACAGGTCTTCCAACAGACAGCGATTATAAAAGGGACAGATTATCGCTTGCTTGCGGACTCCCATGTTCGAGATTTGGTAAGTATTCCGAAGGCAACGATTGCACGACGCTCTGAACAGGCTCACATCAAGATGCTGCAGTCTGTAGAAGTACTGGAGCAGCAGCGCAGAGAGCAGTATGAGCGTAGACAGATGGAGCTTCCTTTTGCTGAGATGCCGAATGGAAGCTCAACATTTGATATGCCGGGAACGGTGCTTCATCTTGATGGGGATCCAGGGTATTTGCAGAAGAGCATGGCGATTTATAATCAGCTCCGTGTGCCAGCGGAAGGACATTATGTGAACGAGAGAAATATGGCGGATACACTGTATCGTCTGTTGCCGCGGGTGAAGCCTAATATTATCGTGATTACAGGGCATGATGGGGTATTGAAGAACGGCAGGCATCGCGACCTGATCAACCTGCAAAATTATAAAAACTCGCAAAACTTTGTGAATGCAGTACAGACCGCTCGGCAGTATGAGCGGCATCTTGACCTAATGACGATTATTGCAGGAGCATGCCAATCTCACTTCGAGGCACTGCTCCAAGCTGGAGCTAATTTTGCGAGCTCACCGGGCCGCATTATGATTCATGCGCTTGACCCAGCCTATGTAGCGGTAAAAGCAGCATATACCTCGATTCGTGATACTGTACAGATTGGGGATATTGCCCCTCATATGGTCAGCGGAATTGACGGGGTAGGCGGGATTGAGACAAAAGGGAGCTATCGATTTGGCATGCCGAAGCTGAAAGATTTATCGACACTGAACGTTACACCTACGGTCATATAAGCGGCCTATGTATAAAATACAGCAAAAAGTAGCAACTTAATAAATTTGGATAAAAAATATATTGACATGAAAACAGTCTTATTGTTATAATTATTTGTTAATTTGACAAAACCTCTTGAATTGGTTATAATGGACAAGGAAAGAGGTGGTAGCTGTAATGGCGAAAAACGCTTTGTTTGAAATTCGTCGTTGTCTTGAAGCACATGTCGGTCAGAAGATTCTGCTCCGCGCCAATGGCGGTCGTCGGAAAACGATTGAGCGTACGGGCGTGTTGGAAGAAACCTACCCTTCTGTATTTATTGTTAAGTTGGACCAGGATCAGAACGCGTTCAAGCGTGTATCCTACAGCTATGCAGATATATTAACAGAGTCGGTCCAAGTGACCGTATGCGCCGATAACGGCGAGATGAAGATTGAATATGTTCGCGGTTAAGCGACATGACGGCAGCCATTTATGGCTGCCTTTTGTTTTGGGTTTTTTCAATCTGTGAAGAACAAACCAGGTATAGCCAGTCCTTCCTACATAGTCATCCCCTCCACAAATCGGAACATGGATCGGCGTATAACCACGGCCGCTTCTACTTACATTAACGGTAAGCCGATGAATGCATCGTGCTTGCTACAACAATTTCTGATCATTATGGTAAGCACGGGAGGTGCAGTGATGAGCCGAAGAAAGCGCAACTTCATGTCTGAGGAACTGAAGGTGGAATTGGCTAAGGATCTTGGCTTTTATGATACGGTATCCAAATACGGATGGGGAGCCATTCGTGCAAAAGATGCCGGCGATATGGTCAAGCGGGCAATTCAACTTGCTGAAGAGGCTGCCTCAAAAAAATAATGAGCCAAAAAACCTCCTGTCCAGCGAGCATCGGATCTGTGTCCGCTCTGTTCGCTTTTTTTATTACGAAATCATTCCAATTGCCTATGTGCGTACACAAATGACTTGCACCATAGAGTCTGTTATAATAACGTAAGCGATCCGTAGGATAAAGAAGGGTGAACGCGAGTGAAAGTGTACGAGAAGGCGCCTGCCAAAATAAATTTGCTGTTGGACGTGCTGCGTAAGCGTGAGGATGGATATCATGACGTGGAAATGGTCATGACGATGGTAGACTTAGCGGACCGTCTCGAGATGGAGGAGCTTCCTCGAGATACGATTATCATCTCCAGCCAAGCAGGTTACATACCGTTAGATGAGAAGAACTTAGCGTTCCAAGCGGCAAAGTTGATTAAAGAACGTTATGAAGTAAAGCAAGGCGTATATATTCATTTAGATAAAAAAATACCGGTTGCTGCTGGACTTGCTGGTGGAAGCAGTGATGCTGCTGCAACTTTGCGTGGTCTGAATCGACTGTGGAAACTGGGTATTTCTGATAAGGAACTGCAGGTTCTCGGTACAGAGCTTGGATCCGATGTCCCTTTCTGTGTTACAGGAGGGACAGCCATCGCCCGTGGGCGTGGGGAGGAACTGGAGATGGTTCATCAGCCGCCTCAATGTTGGGTAGTGCTTGCTAAGCCGCCGATTAATGTATCGACCGCAGATGTGTATGGACGGCTGAAAGCGAATCAAATCGTCAAGCATCCATCATTAAATGATATGATGAGAGCTATTGAAGGTCAAAGCTTCCAAGGGGTATGCGAATCGCTTGGAAATGTACTCGAAGATGTTACACTGCCGCTCTATCCAGAGGTGCAGCAATTGAAGGAATCCATGCTGCGACTTGGAGCTGAGGGAGTACTTATGTCAGGTAGTGGGCCGACTGTGTTCGGCTTGGTGTCCAAGGAGTCTAAAATAGCAAGAATTTATAATGGACTTCGAGGATTTTGTAAGGAAGTGTATGCTGTACGTCTGTTAGGATAACAGGTTCATGATGTTCCCCTTGAATAAGAAGGCGATATGGTTACAATTTGCAGAACCTTTTTCTTGACAAGCGGCCTTTATCTTGCTAACTAGCGTACATTCATGTAATATCTACAATATAATATTCGGTTTTGAGCGAGGAGTTATCATGAAAAAATTGAAGCGAAGCGCCCGTCTGGTCGAGATGACCCAATATCTGATGTCTAAGCCGCATACGCTCATACCGCTCACGACATTTGCAGAACGTTACGGAGCAGCCAAGTCTTCCATCAGTGAGGATTTGGCTATTATTAAAGAGGTGTTCGAGAGCGAAGGAACGGGGGATTTGCTGACACTTGCCGGTGCTGCTGGCGGGGTCAAATTTATCCCAAAATGCGCGCCTACTGTTGCACTTCCTGTAATTGAGTCTTTATGCACATCAATGGAGCATCCGGATCGGGTGCTGCCTGGGGGATATTTCTATATTACTGATATTTTGGGCCAACCAGCCCTTATGAATGACGTAGGGCGAATGTTCGCATCTGCCTTTGCAGATTGTGATATTGACGTCGTAATGACGGTTGAAACAAAAGGTATTCCAATTGCCTATGCCACGGCAGCCCATTTAAACCTGCCTGTAGTGCTTGTACGACGCGATCATGTCGTTACTGAGGGATCAGCCGTCAGCATCAACTATGTATCGGGATCACAGAAGAGCATTCATACAATGACTCTTGCACGGCGTGCTTTGAAGGAGCGTTCGCGTGTATTGATCGTGGATGATTTCATGCGGGCTGGCGGTACGGTGCATGGCATGATGGACTTACTGAAGGAATTCGATGCTACGGTAGCGGGTGTTGGGGTATTGGTAGAATCGGAAGATGTATCAAATGAAGAACGGCTGCTGACAGACTACGTGTCCCTTGTGCGTGTTGGGACTGTAGATGCGCGAACTCGCCAAATTATGGTGAAGCCGGGGAACTACTTCGATAAGGAATAAGCGATAGGGAACAACATTGATTTGGGAGGGTGTTCATATGTCTCATGGATTAGAAGCAATTGCAACGAATCAAGCGCCTGCGGCCATTGGCCCATACTCGCAAGCAATGAAGCTGGGCAATCTCTTGTTCACTTCGGGCCAAATTCCATTAACCGCACAAGGAGTACTTGTAGAGGGTGGAATTGAGGAACAGACCCACCAAGTGTTCTCCAACTTGAAGGCGGTACTTGCTGAAGCGGGTAGTTCTTTGGACAAGGTCATAAAGGCCACTGTGTTTATTAAGGACATGAACCAATTTGCACAAATCAATGCAATCTATGAATCTTACTTCGGAAATCATAAGCCTGCACGATCTTGTGTAGAGGTAGCAAGGCTTCCGAAAGACGTACTTGTCGAAATTGAACTGATCGCAGCGATATAAATCGAAGCTTGTCGAATCAGCTAAAGATGGGAATAATTTTTTAAAAAAAATAATATTCTTGGCAAAATTAAGAAGGATTTTTCATGCGCGTGTGGAATTATACACCAAGTCTCGATGGAAAAAGGTGGTGAACACACGTGCAAATTACTGATGTAAGACTCCGCCGCGTCAACACAGAGGGGAGAATGAAGGCAATCGCGTCGATTACGATCGATAACGAGTTTGTCGTTCATGACATTCGTGTAATCGACGGCAACAATGGCATGTTTGTAGCGATGCCGAGCAAGCGGACTCCAGATGGCGAATTCCGCGACATTGCTCATCCAATTTCTTCGGCGACTCGTGAGAAGATTCAAGCTGCAGTATTGGCTGAATACGAGCGCGCTGCTACGGAAGAGGAAGTTATCGAAGAGGGCGCGTAGTTTTATGATTTTATAATTGGGGTTGCAAAGAAAGGGAGCCAATCATAGGGGCTCTCTTTTCTTTTTCTCCATAATGAGATATATTCTTCTATGGAGTAAAGGTAGAGCAGGAGGTCGGACGCTTTGAAAAGAATGGCCATTGTGCTTGCTGCCGGACAAGGCAAACGCATGAAGTCAAAATTGTACAAGGTGCTTCATCCCGTATGCGGGAAACCAATGGTAGGGCATGTTCTTGACGCAGTCGAAAGTGTAGATTGCGAACGCACTGTCGTTATTGTAGGACACGGAGCAGAAGCCGTACAGAAATTCCTGGGGGAGCGAGCTGAGTATGCCTTACAGGCTGAACAGCTTGGAACAGGACATGCGGTTAAGCAAGCGAAGGCGCTTCTTGATGGTGAGGAAGGAACGACACTTGTCATTTGCGGCGATACACCGCTTGTGACACCAGAAACGTTGGCACAGTTGATGGAACTGCACAACCGCGCTCAGGCGTCAGCGACGATTTTGACGGCTGAACTGAATGATCCAACAGGATATGGTAGAGTCATTCGCGCAGAAGACGGTTCGGTCTTGAAAATTGTCGAACAAAAGGATTGTACGCCCGAGGAACAGCTCGTTAAGGAAATCAATACGGGCACGTATTGCTTCGATAATCGGAAGCTGTTCGCGGCGCTGGAGCAAATCAGAAATGATAATGCCCAGCAGGAGTATTATTTAACTGACGTAATCGGCATCATGAAGACACAAGGGGATATCGTGCAAGCATATTGCACGCCCGATATCAGTGAAGCGATCGGGGTAAATGATCGTATGGTGCTGTCGGAGGCGGAACGCTTCATGCGGGAACGCATCAACAAGCGTCATATGCTGAATGGTGTAACGATTATTGACCCTGCCAATACGTATATTGAATCCGGTGTTATCATCGGTTCAGATACGGTTATTGAACCTGGGACAAGCTTACGTGGGACAACGACAATCGGCAGCGAGTGTGTTATTGGGCCAAACAGCGAGATTGTCGATTCTACAATCGGGAATGGCGTTCATATTAAGCAATCTGTGTTGTCCGAAGCTTTTGTTGGCGATGAGAGCACAGTAGGGCCGTTCGCTTATTTGCGTCCAGGCGCTCGTCTTGGTAAGCAGGTGAAAGTTGGCGACTTTGTTGAAATTAAAAATGCGTCGCTCGATGATCATACAAAGGTTTCGCATCTCAGTTATATTGGCGATGCTGAAGTGGGTAAGAATGTAAATATTGGATGCGGTGCGATTACGGTCAATTATGATGGGTTTAATAAGTCGGTTACCCAGATTGGAGACGATGCGTTCATTGGCAGCAATGTCAACTTGATTGCACCTGTCAAAGTAGGTAATGGCGCTTATGTAGTTGCCGGATCAACCATTACGCATCCTGTGCCAGATAACGACTTGGCTATCGCTCGAGAACGTCAAGTGAACAAGCCGGGGTACGCGGAGAAGATTCGCAACCGCGCAAAAGCAAAAAAAGAACGAGAAAAGTGATCGATAAGGTTGCACTTTTCATTCAATATCGTTTAGCATGGTATTGAGAGCCTTTTTAGTTGAGACCATGTAGGGATAGACTAAGCAGCACCATTAACGGACAGTATAAAACAACGATGAACAAGAACCGGCACGGAGGGTTTTTAATATCATGACGTATTGTGATTCCAAGTTGAAAATTTTCACTTGCAACTCCAATCCTAATTTAGCGAACAAGATTGCAGAATACATCGGGATTCCGATGGGAGATGCAGAAACGAAGAGCTTTAGTGATGGTGAGATTCAAGTTAAATTGTCTGAAAGTGTACGCGGTTGTGACGTTTATGTCGTTCAATCGACGTGTGATCCAGTCAATGACAACTTGATGGAGTTGCTGGTAATGGTGGACGCATTGAAGCGTGCATCGGCAAAGAGCATTAATGTAGTTATTCCTTACTATGGCTACGCTCGTCAAGACCGTAAGGCGCGTTCGCGCGATCCAATTACGGCGAAGCTTGTAGCGAACCTGATCGAAACAGCAGGGGCTCATCGTGTGATTACGATGGACTTGCATGCCACGCAAATTCAAGGCTTCTTTGATATTCCTGTGGATCATATGCTGGGTGTTCCGATTTTGGCTCAATATTTCCGCTCCAAACAGCTCGAAAACGTTGTTGTCGTTTCGCCTGACCACGGCGGTGTAGTTCGTGCACGCAAATTGGCTGACTTCCTGAATGCGCCGCTTGCCATTATCGATAAACGCCGTCCAGAGCCAAACGTTAGTGAAGTTATGAATATTATCGGGGATATTAAAGGCAAGACAGCGATCATCATCGATGACATTATCGATACAGCGGGTACAATCGTGCTTGGTGCGAACGCATTGGTTGAAGCAGGAGTAAAGGAAGTATATGCATGCTGCACGCATCCAGTATTGTCCGGACCTGCGATGGATCGATTGGAGAAATCGCCATTTAAAGAAGTTGTCGTAACGGATACGATTCCGATTACTCACGAAAACCCATCTAGCAAGTTACACGTGCTGTCGGTTGCACCGTTAATGGGTGAGGCGATTATTCGTGTTCACGAAGAATTGTCCATCAGTAAATTGTTTGAGATTGAATAAAGCATTGGTCATATGACCTTAGCTGCACATTACGGAAGGGTTACGTCTTCGGTCTTCGCCGAAGAAGTAACCCTTATCGGCATTTGAAGTGCGACTATTGCACTACATTTAATGTGAGTTCGCGCATCATTTGCAGCTTTGTTCGTCTGGATCAGGATGTAATAGGAAGGATGTATCGCTCTTGAAGTGGATTGTAGGATTAGGTAACCCAGGAACCGAATATGCCGCAACCCGCCACAATATCGGCTTTATGGCAATTGACTCACTTGCGGATCGCTTCGGCATTCAAGTACGTGAGAGCAAATGTAAGGCGTTAATCGGAGAGGGACGCGTTGGAACAGAGAAGATCGTCCTTATCAAGCCCATGACGTATATGAATCTGTCTGGAGAGGCTGTTCGCGCATATATGGATTACTATAAGGCGGATATTGAGGATTTTATCGTTCTATATGATGATATGGATACAGAGCTTGGGAAGATACGCTTGCGCTATCAAGGAAGTGCGGGCGGACACAACGGAATTAAGTCGCTCATTCAGCATCTAGGAACACAATCTTTCAATCGAATTCGGATGGGGATTTCCCGTCCAGAACCTGGTCGTTCTATTGTAGATTACGTGTTGTCCACGTTTCCAAAAGCGGGTGCGGATGACTTGAGGCAGACAATCGAGCGTACTTGCGACGCTGTCGAATTCTCGCTTAAGCATTCGTTCGAACAAACGATGGCGAAATACAACGGATAAAATGATTTGATCGAAAAATATCGGTTTTAAGTACAAGAAGGTTGCGGGAACCCGAAGTACAGCTTTCGTAGCGAGTTTTGCTTTGTAAAACTTGTAAGGAGAAACGGAGTGTAGTTGGGACTACATGAATAGCTGAAATGTTTCTGCAGGGAACATACTGTCGGAAGCATACGCTGTCCGAGGGTGAGTGTAAGATTCGCTGTCGAATTACATTCTGAGAAACTTCGTGATCAAAACCGATATGGGCTAATGTGCCTTTCTTTTGGACATACTGAACGGTATAATCCATTAGTGGGAGGCATATACATGTCTGTGAACTATGTGTGCAAACATTGTCATACGATGATTGGGCGTATCGACGGGAATGGGATAGATGAGGAACGTCTCGGTTTTCACCTACTTACCCCAGACGAGCGCCAACAATATATTGTTGTTCATTCCAATGGAGACGTAACAGTTCGGATGACGTGTGAATATTGCACAGAAGCGATTCAGATGCACCCCGAATTATCTTTGCTTTCCTCACCCTTGCAATGAGGGTAGAAGAGACAATGATAGGTTAGCGTCAGCCTTGGCTTGTCAGCCGAGGCTTATTTTGGATGATTTTAGAGCATATAACCTTACTAGCTATACCATGTAATATTTATTGTGGGTGAGAAAGAGGTGCCTATCTTTTGTTGAATGCACTCATGCAAGCTTTATCAGAAGAGCGTGATATCGAATCGATTGCTGCAGGCGTCCGCGCAGGAATGAAGGAGCAATTAGTATCCGGCTTGTCGGGTTCAGCTCGGCAGGTAATGATGGCCGCGCTTCAGCAGCAGCTGGATCGCCCAGTGCTCGTTGTCACACACAACATGTTCTCTGCACAAAAAGTAGCTGATGACCTGCAAGAATGCTTGTCTCCTGACCAAGTGCTATTATATCCAGCCAATGAGTTGGTTGCTGCAGAGGCAGCGATATCAAGTCCAGAAGTGATAGCACAGCGCATCGAGGTGCTCACCCGGTGCGCACGTGGATTCCGTGGGATCGTTGTAACGCCGTATGCAGGATTACGGCGTTATTTGCCTGCTTGCGAGATGATGGCTGAGGCAGGAATAACCTTATCGTTAGGTGACGAGCTTCCGTTGGATACATTTTTGGCAGAAATGGTTGCGTGTGGCTATGAGCGTACAGAACGAGTAGAAGCCAAGGGCGAGATGAGTGTTCGTGGGGGTATTGTCGATATATATCCGATTACAGCTCCATATCCATATCGAATTGAATGGTTCGATGATGAAATTGACTCGATTCGTTCGTTCGATACGCAGGATCAACGTTCCATTGAAAAGCTGAAGCAACTGACGATATTGCCATGCAAGGATTTAATTGCCGATGAGACACGCTTCGCCGCTGCGGCTGAGGCGACTTTTGCACGCCTAGAGGAGCAACTCGGCAAAATGACCGATCGCCAAGTAAAAGAAAAGCTTGAGCGAGAAATCGGCCATGATATCGAACGAATGAGAGGTTCTGTCTATTTCACGGAGCTCTATAAATATGTGGCGCTACTCTATCCGGAGAAGCATACCTTATATAATTATATGCCAAAGGATACGCTGCTTGTCGTAGATGAGCCTGCTAGAGTAATGGAAACAGCCAAACAGCTTGAACGGGACGAGTTAGAGTGGAGCACACATCTGCTTTCTAATGGTAAAACCCTGCCTTCTCTGCCACTGGGGGTATCTTCTGATGTAGCAATGGGCAAGCGTCCGTTCCAAACGGTTTTCATGGCATTGTTCCTGCGCCAGGTTCCACACACGCAGCCGCAAAACATCGTGAACGTCATGTGCCGCTCGATGCAAAATTTCCATGGGCAAATGAATGTATTGAAGGCAGAAATGGAACGGTGGAAAAAGACTGGTGCCAACGTCATTATGCTGGCTAATGGAGATGAGCGTATTGAACGCATGCGTCGCGTGCTGCAAGATTACGACATTCCAGAGCCTACGATCCTAAAGGGTAACCTGCAGACTGGATTCGAGCTTCCATCGATCCACTTAGTAGTCATTACCGAAGGTGAGATGTTCTCCGGCAAGCAGCGGAAGACGCGCCGTACGGAATTGAGTGCAAAAGTTGACAATGCAGAACGGATTCGCAGCTACACTGAATTGAAGGTGGGCGATTATGTCGTTCATCAGAATCACGGTATCGGCAAATATATTGGCATCGGAACGTTGGAGATTAACGGCATCCATAAGGACTACTTGCATATTTTATATGCAGGCGGGGATAAACTATCTGTTCCGGTTGATCAGTTGCATCTCATTCAGCGTTATGTAAGCTCTGAAGAAAAAGAGCCGAAAATTTATAAGCTCGGTGGAACCGAGTGGACGAAGGTTAAAAATAAAGTTCGTTCATCCGTGAAGGACATTGCGGATGACTTGATTAAGCTGTATGCAGCAAGACAAGCATCTAGCGGTTATGCTTTTGAAAAGGATACGCCAGAGCAGAGAGAGTTTGAAGATATGTTCCCTTATGATGAAACGCGGGATCAACTGCGTGCCATCGAGGAGATTAAGCAGGACATGGAGAAGCCAAGTCCGATGGATCGTCTGTTGTGTGGTGATGTTGGCTACGGCAAAACAGAGGTCGCTGTCCGTGCCGCCTTCAAAGCAGCTATTGAGGGCAAGCAGGTAGCGATACTTGTACCAACGACGATATTGGCGCAGCAGCACTATGAGACATTCCGCGAACGGTTTGCAGATTATCCATTTAATATCCAAGTGCTCAGCCGATTCCGCTCACGCAAAGAGCAGAATGAATCAATGAAGGGGCTGAAATCGGGCGTTGTTGACATCATTATCGGAACTCACCGCCTGCTCTCTCAGGATGTTGTTTTCAAAGATTTAGGCTTGCTGATTGTCGATGAAGAGCAGCGCTTCGGTGTAACGCATAAAGAGAAGCTGAAGAAGCTGAAAATGAATGTTGATGTACTGACGTTAACAGCAACACCTATTCCTCGAACCTTGCATATGTCCATGCTCGGTGTTCGAGATTTGTCGGTAATTGAAACGCCGCCGGAGAATCGCTTCCCAGTGCAGACTTACGTGTTGGAGTACAGTGACAATCTGGTGCGTGAGGCGATAGAGCGAGAACTGGCCAGAGGAGGCCAGGTGTACTTCCTGTTCAACCGTGTACAAGGAATTCATCAGATGGCCGATCATATTAAGATGCTTGTACCTGATGCCCGCGTAACGGTGAGTCATGGGCAAATGTCTGAGACGGAGCTGGAGAAGACGATTCTTGACTTCTTGGATGGGGAATATGATGTCCTTGTAAGCACCAGCATTATTGAGACAGGAGTAGATATACCGAACGTGAACACGCTTATTGTGCATGATGCGGACAAGATGGGTCTGTCACAGTTGTATCAGCTACGTGGGCGAGTTGGTCGTTCGAACCGGATCGCTTATGCTTATTTCACTTATCAGCGCGATAAGGTATTGAATGAAGTGGCTGAGAAGCGTCTTCAGGCGATCAAGGAATTTACCGAGCTTGGTTCCGGCTTCAAAATTGCAATGCGTGATTTATCTATTCGAGGAGCCGGTAATCTGTTGGGTGCAGAGCAGCATGGATTTATTGCGTCAGTTGGATTCGATCTGTATTCGCAGATGCTGGCGGATGAAGTGAACAAACGTAAAGCGGAGATCGATGGAGTTGCCATCGAGGATCAGCAAGAACTGACAACACTTATCGACCTGAACGTGGACGCGTATTTGCCGCCGAATTATATTTATGATAGTATTCAGAAGATTGAGATTTACAAAAAGGTAGCGGGACTTGCTACATTGGATGAAGTCGAAGAATTGCGGGACGAACTCATCGACCGCTTCGGTGAACCACCACTTGCTGTCCTCCAATTGCTTGCCGTCGCTAGGCTGAAGCTTTATGCGAAGCAGTATGGATGGGAATCGATTGTACAGCGTGGAGATATGGTCACGATCAAGGTCCATTCTTCGGCGGAGCCGTGGTTAGACCGCAAGAAGATGGCTGCTGTTGCTTCTAAGCTCGATCGACGCATCAGTGTCGATCAGGAGGCTTCCGGTGCAGTGAAGTTTAATGCACGTGGTGTCGATGCTCTGCAGCTATTAATGATATTGGAACAATTCATGCAGGAAGCTAAAGGTGCCATCAAATCGAAGGGAGAATTGCAGAATGTTGCAAAATAACAAGACGCGTTCCAAGAAGTGGTTGTTACTGGCATTGTCTGCGGTGCTCGCTATATCCGTGTTAGCCGGATGTGGCAACAAAGAGGACAAGTCAGCGGGCAAAGCTACCGACAACAGTAAAGTCGTGGCTACGTATGAGGGAGGACAAATTACGCAGAACGAGTTCGACAAAGAAATCTCGAACATGCTGTTCTTCTACCCGGAATACGAGCAAATTATTAGCATGGATCAATTCCGCGACTACTTCGTAAAACAGCAAATCGCGTATCGCTATTTGGATGGAAAAGCGCCGGAGAAAGCGAAGCAAACCGGTAAAGATAAAGCCAAAGAACAAATTGGCGTCATGAAGAAACAGATTGGGGACAAGCAGTTCAAGGAAATGCTGGACAAGCGTAAGCTGACAGAAGAAGAAATCACCGAGTATATGGCTCGCATCTTGACGGTTGTACAAGATTACAACGGCAAAGTAACCGAGGATCAGCTCAAGGCTGAATTCGAGAAGAACAAGAAGGATATGACAACTGCTTCGGTTCGCCATATTTTGATTGGATTCAAGGATAAAGAAGGCAAAGAGCGCAAAAAAGAAGATGCTTTGAAAAAGGCGAAGGAAATACAAGCCCGTCTGAAGAAGGGTGAAGACTTCGCAAAGCTGGCTGAACAGTTGTCCGAAGATCCGGGCTCGGCGAAAGAAGGCGGTCTGTACAAGGATGCTGCTGTAGGCCAATGGGTTCCAGAATTTAAGGAAGCAGCTCTGACATTGCCGCTTAACCAAGTCAGTGATCCGGTAGAGACAAGCTACGGCTACCACGTTATGCGTGTGGAAAATCGCAAGGAGAAGGAATACAGCAAGTTGACAGAGGAAGAGAAGGAATCCTTGCGCACACGTGCAGCTTCTGAGTTGATGAACAACTTCATGCAGAAGGATCTGGACAAGTTGATCAAGAAAATCGACCTTCCTAAGACGGAAACAAAGCCGGAAGAGAAGAAGGACGAAAAGAAAGATGAGAAAACAGAGACTCCTAAAACAGAAGCACCTAAAACAGAATCCAGCAAGTAATGGCTTGTAACGAGATGATGATTCATCATCTCGTGTGCAGCCCTTTCCCCACAAGGGGAAGGGGCTATTTTTTGCGGCAGGTATGGAAACGGAATGAAATATTCATAAAAATAAAAAAAGTTTTCATTTCCTGTTTCATCCTCAGGTTATACGTTTATTTACAATTTGTCATGGCATGGGTAAGAATTAGACATACTATATTAGTGGCTGTTCAAATTCATTACCGGTTATAATTTGAACGAACGAGCTTGTTGCCTTGTGCACAAAAGCAACAGTTCGAAGCTAAGCCCGCATAGATGTGTTTGAATCAAAAGTCAAATCCAACATTTCGCATCGCTGTCGAAGAAGTTCCCCTCAGTTTCGACAAAATCAGAGGAAAACACTGAAAAATCTCTCCATATTGATGCAAAATGTGAAAATTTTAAGAATTCACAACAAAAAAATGTCGTTTAGTGTCGAAAAATGTGATTTTTTTTGCAACTTGGATGGCATTACCTACGTATGATGTTTATGTATAAGAACTTGGGAGCAGATGAATACTATGGTCAGTATTACAAACCATTCCGCATCTCTCCTAATTAACAATAATACAGTAGATCAAAATACTTACTGAAAGCGGGGCAACTCATAATGAAAGCTACTGGAATTGTTCGTCGTATCGATGACCTCGGTCGTGTTGTAATCCCTAAGGAAATTCGTCGCACATTGCGCATTCGTGAGGGAGATCCTCTTGAAATTTTCGTTGATCGTGATGGAGAAGTGATTTTGAAGAAGTACTCCCCAATCGGCGAATTGGGCGACTTCGCTAAGGAATATGCGGAATCCTTGTATGAAAGCACAGGACATATCACAATTATCTCCGACCGTGACACAGTGATCGCGGTTGCTGGCGGATCGAAAAAAGAATACATGGACAAGCAAATCGGAATGTTGCTTGAGAACTGTATGGAGAACCGCAAGACAATGATCGAAACGAATGCAGGCAATTATGAAATTGTAAAAGACAGCCAAGAAGCTTTCTCTTCTTTCGTTGTTGCACCGATCGTTGCTGGTGGCGATCCAATCGGTACAGTCGTTATGCTTAATAAAGACGACAGCGTGAAAATGAGCCAAATGGAAGTGAAAATGTCGGAAACGGCTGCTGGCTTCCTTGGCAAGCAAATGGAGCAGTAAATCGATATTTGCCAACGAACAGCCCCCTGTCTACGGGATGCGTGCATGCGCAGCCTGAACGATACAGGGGGCTTTTTTGTGCTATGAGTTCTTGCTGCTTTTCCTGCATTCTGATGTCCTGGCAGAATTAGAACAATGAACAGCTATCCGTGTTTTCTTCGCTCAGGCTAGTTGATACGTTATACAGTTAAATGTGCTGCTTTCAGTGCTGATCCGCTGTGCCCGTATGTACGGAGCTAATAGGGGAGGGGGAATTAGCCTGTCCGATTATGCTATAATACGATACGAATGTTAGAGATGGGCGGGATGAAGCTTGAATAAACGACCCCCCCGGGTAGCGGGGCAAGTTATGTCCGGTGCCTTATTGTTAGGCATGGCGACAATAGTGTCGAAGGTGATCGGAACACTGCAAAAAATTCCGCTGCAAAATATCGGGGGAGACGGTGTATTCGGCATATATAATGCGGTGTATCCGTTCTATGTCCTACTTGTTGCTATTGCAAGTGCCGGGATACCGGTCGCGGTGGCACGACTTGTGGCCGAATGCGAGGCAGCAGGAGATGAGATAGGTTCTGAGCAAGTACTGCTGGCGTCAGGACTCCTCATGACTGTAACCGGGGTTGCTGTTTTTTTTGCCATGCTGAATGGTGCCGAACAGATTGCGGCTTGGATTGGCAACCAGCATACAGAAGCGGCGATTCAAAGTTCTGCCTATGCGCTGCTCGTCATGCCGCTTGCTGCAGCCTTGCGCGGCTATGATCAAGGCAGGGGACGGATGACCTCAACGGCTGTATCGCAGGTTGTGGAACAGACGGGACGCGTTGCTGTCATGATAGGGCTCTTGCTGTATTATTCGCGTCTGGGTGCTGCAGACGAGACGATCGCTGCCGGCGCTACCTTCGGTTCGTTCGCAGGCGGCGTATGCGGTTTGTTATCCATGATGCTCTTCCGCAGACGCGAGAAGCGGGTAGGGCGGTATCCGAAACGGAGACAGGTACCATTGGGAGTACGGCAGCAGGCAAGGGCGATATGGGGCTGGATTCGCCGGCTGACCTGGACGGCGCTCCCGATTTGTCTAGGGGCTATTGTGCTGCCTGCCGTAAATGTAGTAGACGTATTCACTGTACCTCGCTTTCTGCTGCATCAGGGATGGAATGAGGCGGAGGCTCTTGCCCAGTTCGGTGTGTACAGCCGGGCGTATCCACTTGTGCAGCTAGTCACAATGGTTGCTAGCTCGCTGGCTGTGGGCGTCGTTCCGACAGTTGCATCAGTCATGCGTAAAGAGGGTACAGTTGGAATAGCACCAATGATCGAGACGGCACTGCGCTGGTCGTGGGTGCTTGGACTGGCAGCCACCATAGGGCTCGTTGCCTTAGCAGAGCCGCTCAATGTGGCTTTGTACACGGACAGCGCGGGAATGCTGACGTTCGTGCTGGTTGCGTCTACGGCAGTCAGCGGCGTATTCCATGCCGTGTCAGCTGCGCTGCTGCAGGGCATGGGTGCGGTGCGTGCCCCGGCCCTGCACCTCGTGTGCGCCGCAATTGCGAAGGCGGCGCTTAATATATGGCTGATCCCGGCCTACGGCATTGCCGGGGCAGCCATCTCTGCTGCGGCCTCACTCGGGCTGGCCGCAGCCTTGAATGCGTATGCGCTCGCTGCTGCCAGCGGCGTGCACTTTGCCGCCTGGGGTGCTCGCAGCGCGCGCCTTACGCTGGCGCTCGGCGGCATGGCTGCAGGCGTGAGCCTAGCCGCAGCCGTTCCGACATGGCTTGGCGCTTCTGGCCGCTTAGCGGCTGTGCTTGCCATAGCCATAGGCGTGCCGCTTGGCGCGGCTATATTCGCCCTACTTGCCATTGTATTGGGCGCTGTCAGGCCGCAGGAGCTGGCTCAGCTGCCGCGCATCGGATCGAAGCTAGCTTCGATCGCAGCGCGATTCTCGCCCCGCACATGATTCTGTGAGCAGAAGTATGGGGAATAATACACAGTAATGCAACAATCGAAGGGAGATTCACTCATGCCTGGAACCATTACTGTCGTCGGGCTCGGATCCGGCGATGAAAGTCAATTGACGCTGGCCGTATGGAACGTATTGCGGGAGGCCAAGTATCTGTACGTGCGCACAGCCGATCATCCGGTAATCGCTTATTTGCAACAGAATGACGTCGCATACCGCTCATTCGATTCCGTATATGAAATGCAAGATGATTTCCCATCGGTGTATGAAGAAATTGTACGCCAGTTGATGGAAACGGCCACAACCAGCCCGCAAGATTCGATTGTATACGCGGTTCCTGGACATCCGATGGTGGCTGAATCTACGGTTCGCTTGCTGCGGGAGCAAAGTGCAGAACAGGGCATCGAGCTGCGCATTATTGGTGGAGAAAGCTTCCTGGATCAAGCGTTCCTCCGCTTCGGCTTTGATCCGATTGAGGGCTTCCAACTGCTTGATGCGGCGGGACTGCAGGCAGATGGCTTGAATCCAAGGTTGCACACCGTGATCGGGCAAGTGTATGATACGTTTACAGCATCTGATGTGAAGCTGGGCCTGATGGAAGTATATCCTGAGGATTACGAGGTTGTTGTGGGCCATGCGCTCGGTATAGAAGGCATGGAGCGCATACAGCGCGTTCCGCTTTATGAGTTGGATCGCTTAGAGGGCTACGGGAATCTGTCGTTAATTTGGGTTCCACGCTCCGACAGCGACGAGGTGCGCAAGCGCACATTCGGTCGCCTGCATGAAATTGTGTCGATCCTGCGAAGCCCGGGAGGATGTCCCTGGGATCAAGAGCAGACGCATGAATCGATACGCAAAAATCTAATCGAGGAAACCTATGAGGTGCTCGAAACGATCGATGACGATGATCCGACAGCGATGCAGGAGGAGCTTGGTGATCTGCTGCTGCAAATTATGCTTCATTCTCAAATGGAGGAAGAAGTCGGAACATTCACCGTGTATGATGTGATCCAGTCGTTGAATGAAAAATTGATATTCCGCCACCCGCATGTATTTGGAAATCAGCATGCGGAGGATGCTGAATCCGCACTTGGCACGTGGGAGCAAATGAAGGCCGAAGAACAGCAGAAAAAGGGAATTGCTGACGCAAGACCTTCTGTGCTGGACGGTGTCCCGCGTGATTTGCCGGCATTGATGAAGGCCTATAAGCTGCAAAAAAAGGCGGCTAAAGTCGGATTTGACTGGGATAATGCCAACGATGTACTTGACAAAGTGGCTGAAGAATTGCAAGAATTGCGAGAGGCGATACGAGATGCGGGATCGAATCAAGATGATGCAGAGAAAATGGAACAGCTGGATCATGCGCGCGAGGAGCTCGGCGATCTATTATTCGCAGTTGTGAATGTATCTCGGTTCATTGCGGCCGATCCGGAGGAGTCGTTGACTCACACGAACCGTAAATTTGTACGCCGATTTCAATACATCGAAGAACAACTTCGTATAAAGGGTAAATCTTTTGACCAAACTGATTTACTAGAAATGGAGCAATGGTGGCAGGAAGCGAAGCGCTTAGAGCCGTAAAGCTCCGGGTGATGGCGGACTACTGCTCTCTATTTTTCGTCAAAATATGAAAAAATGCCGCACCCGAGAAGGAATTTTGTGATGGAGCAAGAATACATACAAGCATCAACATTCCAAGGCTCGGGCAAGCGCCTGTAGACCATTATTCATTTCAACTATGAAAAAGAGGACTGGGAGGACAATACACATGAACAAAACAGATTTGATCAACAACATTTCCACAAAAAGCGGTTTGACTAAGAAGGACGTTGAATCCGTATTGAACGGCTTCTTCGGTGAAGTAACAGACGCATTGTCTAAAGGCGACAAAGTTCAATTGATCGGCTTCGGTACATTCGAAACACGCAAACGCGCTGGCCGCACAGGTCGCAACCCACAAACAGGAAACACAATCGAGATTCCTGAATCTACAGTTCCTGCATTCAAAGCGGGCAACAAGCTTAAAGAAGCTGTAAAATAATGCGTTTAGACAAGTTCCTGAAGGTATCGCGGCTCATCAAGCGACGTACTGTCGCGAAGGATGTGTCCGAGCAGGGGCGTGTTGAACTGAATGGCCGTGAAGCGAAGCCGAGCACGACAGTGAAGGTCGGCGACGAGATTACGGTTCAATTCGGACAGAAACTCGTCACCGTCCGCGTAGAGCGTCTCCAAGAGACGACGAAGAAGGAAGAGGCGGCGGGTATGTATACGCTGCTGAAGGAAGAAGCAATTCCGAGAGACAACGGATTGAACTGGTAACAGCCAGTCCATTGCGATAGAAATGCGCATTCCAATTAGCAAGGAAGCGGTAATCCGTCTATAAGGACGGAGCCGCTTCTTTTTATTTTCACGGGGCATTCGACAGATCTGCACGATGATATCGACTCAAATCGTTCTATCCATTCATGGAGCATTATGGGTAATCTTGTGTAAAGCTGTCATGGTGGAGAGATAAGCGCTATAATGGGATAAGCAATCCCGTCCCAACGGGATTCAACATCATAACATTCCGTGCCTAGACGGTACGGGAGAGGTTCGCAATCTCCCTCTATAAAAAACTAAGGCTGACAGCATTCTACAGGGCTATCTTTCCTTAGTGCTGTCTTTTTTTGTACTTACAGAAGCCGTGGATTGGCAGTCGCTGATTTTACGTGAAACTGAGGAGTACAGGCCTTCTGTCTTAGGAGAACCATTCACTGGTTGTGAGGGGACAGGAAAGGATGAAAATCATGAAGAAAGATCAGGAACAGATGAACAACAACCAAGCAGCATCAGCTGACGGGCGTCATTGGGATGCTTCTAATCGCAGACATGCCCAATCAGAACGAAAGCAAGGCAAGGCAGTCGTTGTTTTTAGCGGCGGTCAGGACAGTACGACCTGTTTATTTTGGGCGCTGCAGCGATTTGAGGAAGTGGAAACGATCACCTTTGACTATGGTCAGCGTCATAAGTCGGAGTTGGAGCATGCGAAGGCTATTGCCGGCAAGCTGGGAGTGCCGCACCGCATTCTTGATATGTCCTTACTCAATCAGTTGGCTCCAAATGCTTTGACGCGAGATGACATCGCGATTGAACAGGAAGAGGGCGAACTTCCGAGCACCTTTGTTGAAGGCCGCAACCTATTGTTCTTTTCCTTCGCTGCTGTCTATGCGAAGCAGATTGGCGCGCGCCACATTGTTACAGGGGTTTGCGAAACGGACTTCAGCGGTTATCCGGACTGCCGCGACGTATTCGTCAAATCACTCAATGTAACTCTTAATCTGGCGATGGACTATGGATTTGTGCTGCATACCCCGCTTATGTGGCTGGACAAGGCAGATACATGGCGGCTTGCTGACCAGCTCGGAGCCTTCGACTTCGTTCGCACAGAGACGGTAACCTGCTACAATGGGCTTCCGGGAGATGGCTGCGGAGAGTGTCCGTCTTGTAAGCTGCGTCAGGCTGGATTGGAACGCTACTTGGCTGATCGCGAGCAAGAAGGAGGAATAAGCTGATGAGTACCCCAGGGCCCTTTCATATTGTCGATAGGCTGCAAGTACTGGGAGCCGACATTTCACAGGAGTCGCTGCGGTATCACCGTCACCGGGTACTTGTAAGCAAAGAATTTACCTTCGATGCTGCTCATCATTTGCATGCTTACGAGGGCAAATGTAAAAACCTCCACGGCCACACGTACAAAGTTGTTTTTGGAGTAAGCGGATTTGTAAATGAGATCGGGCTGGCGCTCGACTTTGGAGATATAAAAGAAATTTGGAAGGATAGAATCGAGCCTTTTCTCGATCACCGGTACTTGAATGAAACACTTCCAACGATGAATACAACGGCAGAGAATATGGTTGTGTGGCTCTATGAGCAAATGAAAGCTGCATTACAAGCTGAGCCTTACGCAGAATGCTGCGAAGGGGGAAGAGTAGAATTTGTGAGGCTTTACGAGACGCCAACCAGTTATGCGGAAGCAAGACGGGAGTGGATAGAGCAATGACGATACCCGTCCTTGAAATATTTGGCCCTACCGTGCAGGGAGAGGGCCTCCTCGTCGGGCAGAAGACCATGTTCGTCCGTACAGCAGGCTGCGATTACCGCTGCTCCTGGTGCGACTCCGCCTTCACCTGGGATGGTTCTGCCAAGGATGACATCCAACAGATGGCGGCTGACGAAGTAATCGCCGAACTGGATCGACTGGCTGAAGGCCGGTATGCCCATGTAACGATATCTGGCGGCAACCCAGCTCTGCTGGGAGGCATAGGCGAGCTGGTTGAGCGACTGAGTAAGCGCGGAGTCCGCACGGCTGTGGAGACGCAAGGCTCGCGCTGGCAAAACTGGCTCTTGGATATCGACGATGTTACATTGTCGCCGAAGCCGCCAAGCTCAGGAATGGATACAGATTTTGTGCGCTTGGACGAAATTGCTGAGAAGCTGTGGAACCGTTCTGTGCGTAAGGGCTTATGCTTGAAAGTCGTTGTGTTCAATGAAGAGGACATGCGATATGCGATTGCCGTCCATGAACGTTACCCCGAGATTCCTTTTGTCATGCAGACTGGGAATGAAGATGTTCACAATAATGATGATCAGGAGCTTATACAGAAGCTGCTTCGCCGATATGAATGGCTGATCGATCAAGTGGCATTGGAACCGCGTCTAAATCGAACACGGGTGCTGCCTCAACTGCACACCTTAGTATGGGGCAACAAGCGCGGCGTATAGCAACGGCACATATCTGCACAGGACAAACTAGCGGCTTAGAAATACGGTAGAGCCCTTCATAAGGATCATGATAGAGAAGGAGAGCTGATAACGATGGCAGGAAGAAACGAAGCAGAATTGAACTTAACCCAGCTTGGAGTAAAAACGGAGTATCCGTCAGATTACGCTCCAGATATTTTGGAATCATTCGACAATAAGCACCCGAACCGGGATTATTTCGTCAAATTCAATTGCCCGGAATTTACGAGTCTTTGTCCGATAACCGGACAACCGGACTTTGCGACTATCTACATCAGCTATATTCCAGGTGTAAAATGTGTAGAGAGCAAATCACTCAAGCTCTACCTGTTTAGCTTCCGCAACCATGGCGATTTCCATGAAGATTGTGTAAATATCATTATGAACGACCTAATCAAGCTGCTTGATCCAAGATACATTGAGGTATGGGGTAAGTTTACGCCGCGCGGTGGCATTTCAATCGACCCGTATTGCAATTACGGTCAGCCAGGCACGAAATATGTGGAGATGGCCGCTCATCGCTTGATGAATCATGATATGTATCCAGAGAAAGTCGATAATCGCTAGGCAATAGGCATTTGTTCATAGCCTGGAAAGATCACGGCATGCAGGCAATGGAAGAGAGAGTAATCGTTCTATCGTATGATTCAATGATTCTCTCTCTTTGCTATTTTTGCAGTTCTAATCTGCAATCCCCTTCATATGCTAGTGTTGAGAAGGAGGGGTACATGCTATGGTTGATTTCAATAAGCAAGCGGCCAAGCGTCAAGAAGTGAAAATGATGAACCGCAAGCTCCTCGAAATTAGCGGAGTGAGCAAGGTAGAGAGCTTCGATAGTGAGGAGTTCCTGCTTGATACGGAATGCGGCTTCTTGACAATTCGCGGCCACAATTTGCATATTAAAAATTTGAGCCTTGAACAAGGCTTGGTTGCCATTGAAGGTATGGTCAACTCCCTGACCTATTTGGATGCGAATGCACAGGACAAGTCAAAAGGCTTTTTTGGTAAGCTGTTCAAGTGAACCTGCATACCCAATGGATGACCGTAATGCTCATGCTGATGAGCGGACTTGCGCTTGGTCTGGTGTTCGACAGCTATCGCGTCGTCGCAGGCCAATTCAAGTTTCCACGGTGGACGCTGCCGGTATTTGACCTGCTGTATTGGTTAGCTGCGACTGTATTCGTGTTCCAAATGCTCGTTAAGGGCAATCAGGGAGAATTAAGGTTTTATGTAGTGCTTGGCTTAGCTGCAGGAGCATGGCTGTATGCCGTCTTTCTTAGTCGCATCACTGTAGCTATTGTGAAATGGCTGGTTACGGCGCTAAAGGCAGTGTGGCGTTTTGCCATGCGATGTGTGCATGTGCTTGTTGTCCTGCCGCTGAAGGCGATTTTGACAGGGGGAAAAGCACTTACATTTTTTTTCATATCGTCTGCTATGTTCCTTCTCAAAATTGTGCTACAATGTTTACGACCGCTCTGGATGCTCATCGCATGGTTATTCAAGCCGCTTGTCATGCCGCTATGGAACCGATTCGGAATGACGGAACGGTGCAAGAGCACTTGGCGTGGGATGATATCAGCCGGCAAGCGCATTTCCGCGTGGCCCATTGGCGTATGTCGCCAGATGAGGCGGTTCCTTGACCTGTTTAGACGTAAGCGCTAACGGGTAAGGTGTATCGTGATCTACTGATACAAGGGGGTGCACGTATGTCGGTGTCTAAATCCCGAAGACATACTCCAATCCGCAATCAAGATAACAAAATAGCGGGAGCCAAGCGCAGATTGCGCTTATGGCTGATCTTCATGGCGTTGTTTATAGGGTGGGGCACATATACGTACTTCAGTCAATTGAACACGATGGAGGAACTTCGCTCGGATTTGGTGGCACGTGAGAAGGAGAAGAGCGAGGTTGAACAGGTTCGCAATGAGCTCCGCCAAGAAGTGGATAGGCTCAATACAACGGAATACATACTGCAATTGGCGCGAAGCCGAGGTATGGTGCTTCCGGACGAACTCCTCATCCGCAAACACGATGAATAGAGCGTAAAATCAGGACAACCGTCGGTTGACCAATGTTGCGCCATTACAGTATAATCACGACATAAGCATTGCTTTTTTGCTTTTTGAGCAATGTTCCGTTTAACATTTTAAGGGAGGAACATTTTATTCTATGACAATTGAAGTGGGCACCAAGTTAGAAGGCAAGGTGACAGGGATTACGCATTTTGGAGCGTTCGTTGATCTGTCGGGAGGTGTCACGGGACTGGTTCACATCTCTGAAATTGCCGATAACTATGTCAAGGACGTGAATGACCATTTGAAGATTGACGATGTCGTCACGGTCAAAGTTATTAACGTCGACAAGGACGGCAAGATCGGCTTGTCTATTAAGCAAGCAGTCGATAAACCTGCATCGGAGCAGAGACCTCCAAGAGGACCTCGTCCGGACCGTCCTCCAGGAAGAGACGGGGGCAATAGCAGGTATGGACACGGGAACCGGGATCGAGGGGGACGCAAGTCGCCTAGTTTCGCTTCTTTTGAGGATAAGATGTCGCGCTTCCTTAAGGATAGTGAAGAACGCATTTCTTCTTTGAAGAAGAATACGGAATCTAAGCGCGGAGGCCGTGGAGCACGCCGCATGTAATCGTCCAAGATGACAACGAAAATAAAGCCGCAAGCCGGGCAACCGGTTTTGCGGTTTTTTTGCGTTGTTCGGGAAAATGAAGACGCCACAATATGACGGGATCACCGTTTCCTTGCCACGCAAGCGCCAGCAAAACTTTTTTTGTCGTGCCGCACTGCCTGTACGACAGGTTCTTACGCCTTTCCGTATGCTTTATTGTCAAATGGAGGTCGACCCTTGCGGGTAAGCGGCAAAAATATGACATCTCCACTTGGAAGCCGCCGAAGTAAAAATCGCCAAAACCCTTGTTGCGCCGTATATATCCTGCATTGGTTACACTTGCGACGGTTGTCGGAAAGTTTTTTTGGCACATTTCCTTTTTATGACAAACTATTTCTGAGACCTTTTCTATAATGGGAGGCACACAATTCATAGAATAGGTGGTGCCAAATGATGAGTAAGACGAAGATCATTCCATTTCCCAAGAGAGGCTGGCAGGAAATCAAGGATGAGGGTGCAGGCTGGATGGATACTCCGAGCAAGTGGCGGCTTGATCGATTCCACCGCATGTTGGGCACGCGCAAATGGACAATTATGTTCGTCCTGATCGGATTCTTGCTAGGACGGGCCATGATTTTGAATGAATTATTTCCGTTTGCGGCTGCCTTTTTCGCTGTTGTCTATTTTTCGCGCCGAGAGCTGGCTACATGGGTAGGAACTGCCCTGCTCGCGGGGAGCCTGTTCGCTCCCGCTCAGATCACGCTGATGATGGGAATGCAACTGCTGCTCATTGTGCTCATGTATCGCGGATGGAAGGCTTATGATAAGCGTTCGGATATGAATGTGGCTCCATTGATGGTATTTTCGGCAAGCCTGATTGTGAAGCTGTTTGTTACCTTTATGTCCAATTCCCTTACCTGGTATGCCCTAGCGATGGATGTTACAGATGCAACACTTGGCCTCGTCTTAACGCTCGTATTTGTACAAGCCCTACCTGTACTGACGATGAGCAAGCGCAATTATACGCTCCGAGTTGATGAAATGATATGTTTGATGATTTTACTTGCATCTATGATGACAGGTGCTGTCGGCTGGACTGTACAAGGGATGCAGCTTGACCATATCCTATCACGCTATTTTGTGCTCTTATTCGCCCTTGTTGGAGGGGCGCCGCTTGGAGCTTCAGTAGGCGTTGTGCTAGGCCTTATACTTGGTCTCGCAGAGCCGAGCTCCTTATCGCAGATGAGCGTATTGGCCTTCTCTGGTCTATTGGCAGGACTGCTTCGAGAAGGCAAGCGATGGGCGGTGGCCTTCGGCATGCTGCTGGGAACTGCCATATTGTCCGTCTATATTGGCCCGCCTGAGCAGGTAATGGTGTCGACATGGGAAACGATAGCAGCAGCAGCACTATTTCTCCTTACTCCAAAATCAATATGCCGCACATTGGCAAAGTATGTCCCAGGAACGACAGAGCATACGAATTCGCAGCATGAGTATGCGAAGAGAATGCGTGACATGACAGCAGAACGAGTACAGCAGTTCTCGAAGGTATTCGATCAGCTTTCACACAGCTTTAAGCAGGCAGCACCTACTGCTGCCAGTGATATGCCGCCAAGTGAAGAAGAGGTATCGAAAGGGGTCATTGAGGCTGCAACCGTTGTAACCTGTGGGGCATGTCCGCGAAGGCAAGCATGCTGGGGACGAAAATCTGTGCAGACAATGACTATGATGAAGCAAATGCTCGTAAAGGTAGGGGAGAATCCGGAGTTCGCCTGGAAGGATAAGCAGCTTCCCCATTCCTGGAAGAATCATTGCCTAAGGGCGCATCAAATGCTGACGGTGTTGCGCGATCAGCATATCCGGCATATTCATGAGGAGCATCTGCACAAGCAGTTGCAGGACAGCCGACATTTTGTAGCGGAACAGCTATTAGGAGTATCGCAAGTTATGGAGGACTTGGCAAAGGAGATCCAACGCGAAAGCCGAGAGTTATTCATGCAGGAGGAGCAAATCAGGCAGGCCGTTGAGGATCTCGGACTATCGGTACATCGTGTCGATATCATTTCATTGGATCCTGGACGCGTAGAGATAGAGATGGTGCATTCTTTTACAGAAGGATATGATGAGTGCAGGAAGCTGATCGCACCGCTGCTGTCTGATATATTAGGCGAGCACATAGCGGTACGTGACGAAGCTATAACCGGTGCGGAAGGTCAAGGCACGGTCACCTTCGTCACGGCCAAAGCCTTCGAGGTGGATACAGGTATGGCGGGCACCGCTAAAGGAGGGGGAATGCTGTCAGGGGATAGCTTCAGTGCGCTTGAGCTTGGAAGCGGCAAATTCGCGGTTGCCTTAAGTGATGGCATGGGAAATGGAGAGCGGGCTCGCTTAGAAAGCAGCACGGCGCTTCATCTGCTCGCACAGCTTCTGCAGGCAGGAATTGACGAGCAGTTGGCCATCAAGTCTGTCAACTCAGTGCTGGCTCTGCGATCACCGGATGAAGTATATGCCACTCTTGATTTAGCCATTATTGATCTTTTCTCGGCAAAGACGATGCTCATAAAGAGTGGCTCGACACCAAGCTTCATTAAGAGAGGGGATGAGGTTCACTTAGTTTCATCGAATAATTTGCCGATAGGTATATTACAGGATATTGATATCGAACTGGTTGACACCTCTCTATCGCCTGGAGATATTGTGGTGATGATGACTGACGGGGTGTTCGATGCATCCGGGCCTGCTGTAAATAAGGAATTGTGGATGAAGCGGCTTATACAGGAATTGGAGACGGACGATCCACAGGAAGTTGCTGATCTTCTGCTTGAGACGGTGATCCGGCACTCGGGCGGACGAATTGATGATGATATGACCGTTGTTGTCACGCGTGTAACGAGACATCAACCGCAATGGGCTACTTTGCATTGGAGCGGGAGTGATCAGGTCGAACGGCCGATGCCGGTGAGTTGATGCGTGGACTGCGGACAACAGGACTGCTTAAATTTACACATACAGGTTGAAGGGTCGGAAGAAAGAAACTGAAATAGAAGGAGGTTGCTGATTTTGTAATTTTCTTCTATGATTTTTATGGATGAAGCAATTACATCATACTATGGTTAAACTCTCCTATCATGGGGAACACTAGAACTAGATTCATAGTGACCATAGGGGGATGAAAGAAGTATGATGAAGCAAATTCTTCTCATTACGGACGGATGCTCCAATGTAGGGATTCAGCCCGCCATTGCCGCCGCGGAGGCAAGGGACAACGGGATAACGGTTAATGTAGTAGGCATTATAGATTATGGTACGATTGGACAATTGGGGGCTTGCGAGATTGAGGAGATTGCTAGTGCAGGCGGCGGGGTTAGCCGCATTGTGCAATCGCATGAGCTGTCTCAGACGATTCAGATGATGACGCGCAAGACCGTTGTACAGACGATCCAGCAAGCTGTGAACAAGGAATTGAAGCTTATATTGGGTGATACTGCGGAGGAAGGCGTACAGGCTCTCCCTCTAGAAAAGCGCTCTGAAGTTGTTCGTGTCATGGACGAGATGACGGAACAGACGCCACTTAAGGTTGCACTGCTTATTGATGCTAGTGCAAGCATGAAGCCGAAACTAGTCGCAGTGGAGGAGGCGATACGGGATTTAATGCTCAGCCTGCAAGCAAGAAGCGGCAAGAGCGAGCTATCCGTTTTTCATTTTCCGGGCCCATATGGGGGAAAGGAAGCTGTTCAGGATTTGGAGTGGACTGATGAGATTTCTCGTGCGAAAAAGTTGTTCCAGCGGCTGAATATGCGTGGGACGACGCCAACAGGTCCTGCTTTGCTACAAGTCGTGGATTATTACCGAACGGTACCTCGCTCTGCAGCTCAGAAAGCGGAAACAGTGACTGTGGATCATCATGAACGAATGGAAATGGACGGGATATGGAGTGACTACATCGTTTAAAGTAAGGCGACAACTCAATACAGCATCCCATAAGAGGGAGCTTCGCCATCAGCTGCGAGCAGGCATGATGATGCAAGGTGTATGGAATCATCGTGTCTATCGTATTGAACGTCTGCTTGGACGCGGTGCCAATGGAGTTGTCTATCTAGTGACGATGTTGTCGGCTTCTGACGACAGACATGGGGGGGCGGTTGGAACCTTTGCGTTAAAAATTAGCGCCAATGCCGTTGACCTTCAATCGGAGGTAAATGCGCTTGGCAGCCTCGAAAAGCAGCGTAAAACGCTCTCCCGAATGTCAGATCGACAAGACAATCGACCCTTCCTGGTCGATGTAGATGATGCAGATGTGAATGGGGAACGTATTTCCTTTTATGTGATGCGCTATGTTCCCGGTGAGAGCATTACCGCTTATATTCGAAAGAAGGGGCCTAAGTGGTATGGTATTGTGGGAGGAAAGCTTCTGGCGAAGCTGCATAATGTACATCGTCATGGATGGGTATTCGGCGATCTGAAGGCTGAGAATGTGATCGTTGGAAACGGTGGTGAAGTAGAGCTTGTTGACTATGGGGGGCTGACTGGCAAGGGGAAGAGTGTAAAACAATTTACGGAGATGTACGATCGTGGGTATTGGCATGCAGGCTCGCGGACGGCTGATGACGGCTATGATCTGTTTTCTTTTGCGATACTGACGATTCATGTGCTCGGAGGCAAGGGGCTTCGTGAACGCATGAAGAAAGCGCTGCCGCAAATGCGGGAAGCAAAGGAGTTATTGGATATAATACACGCCCATCCTGTTTTGCGGCTATATGAGCCATGGCTCATTCATGCAATTAAGGGGACATTTGCAAGCTCAGAAGAAGCATGCCGAATGTGGAATGATATAAGTCGCCGCTTGCATCGATCGGGGATGAGGCCACACCGGCCTACGCCACTATGGATGAAGTGGTTTTTTGCCGTATCCGTTATTTTGTTTACGATTAGTATCGTTTGGTGGACGAGCAGCTTCGAATAATGGAATTTCTAAATTGTGGTCCCATGGTAACAATCATATGCATCTTATCCGTCGACACAACGTAGTTATACTTACATACTTACTTATTAAGAAGTGTTCAAAAGGACAGCAGATAGTTCCAATCGTCTTAGTAGAGAATGCAAAATAACAAACTCACTAGAGCATGGTGGGATAGAAATAGTGTCTTTTTGCCAGACTTCAAACATTTGGTATCATCATACATAATGAATTAAGAAGGAAACGATACTGCTTTCACTCGGAAATAGGTCAGAGTGATGCAGGCAGGAAGGCTATGACGGGAGTCGGGGATGAATGATGACAGCAGGACAATCAACAGGTGGTGGACCATTTGATGCTTGGCACAAATGGATCGCACAGCGGGAAATTGAGTGGTGCAGGAAAAAGTTGTGGAGCCAAGGTGCTGTAATTGTAGTAGCTGTATCCGGTGGGCCGGATTCGATGCTGCTTCTTCATGCATTGACTGCACTGGATGAACGCAGCGACTGCAAACCAGGCAAGCTTATTGTTGCCCACGTGCATCACGGCTTTCGCGGTCAGGAATCGGACGAAGAGGCCGAGTTCGTGGAGCAGGAAACCGTAAAACTGGGCTTACCATTTGAGATGATTCGTGTTGATGCGCCTGGTCTATCGAAACGGGAAGGGCTCAATCCACAAGCGGCAGCGCGACAGCTGCGATACGAGTTTCTTATCCAGATTGCACATCGCTATGCGGCCACCCATATAGCTCTTGCTCACCATGCGGATGATCAAGCCGAAACAGTGCTCATGCGTATGATCCGAGGAACGGGCATCACAGGATTGGCGGGAATGGCATGGAGCCGCGAGGAGGATGGACTGCATTATATTCGGCCATTACTCGATCTGCGCAAAGCGGAAGTGCTGCAACGGTGTGACGAGCGGGGAATACCTTACGTGACAGATAGCAGTAATGCCAAACGTAGTTATTTTCGCAATCGGATGAGGCTAGATATTATCCCTCAGCTAGAGGAGGAGAACCCTAAACTTGTTGAGGCCATGTGCAGAATGGCAGACGCGCTACGTGATGAGGACGATTATATGGAATACGAGACACGAAAGCTGTTTCAACGCCACGTAAAGGCGGTAAACGGTGATAAATCCGTTGATAGCAATTCAGCTCCTTTTATCCCGCATGTGCAGACAGGATATATTCTTGATCGGAACACCTTTCTTGGACTACATGTAGCTTTACAACGCAGGTTGATTAAACTAATATTAAATTATCTTACACGAGGTTCGGATCAGATTGATTTTGAAGCCGTTGACTCAGCAAGAGTGAGAGCAGCAGGCGAGTGTTCGACTACGTGGAGGGTGGATGTTGCTCAGGACATTGTATTTGCGCGTGAATATGGGCGTTTGCTATGGCTTCGGATACACCATGAACATAAAGAAGGTGCAGACTGTAAGGCTAGCTTTACGATACATAGAACCGATGCAATGGGGCAATTGTTCTTACCGGACAACAACAGCACGTTACGATGGCTGACTTCAGAAGAACTGAAGGGCTGCGGCAATTCCGGATCCATGGAAGAAATTTCTGTGGGCCAACATCATCACGGACAGGCTTGGGAAGCTTCTTTTGATGCGGATGGGCTGTGCTGGCCGCTTGTTGTTCGTACTCGGCAGCCGGGAGATCGGATGCGGATACAAGGACTAAATGGCAGCAAAAAGGTGCAAGATATGTTCGTTGACTTGAAAATCGCGCCGTCATTGCGCGACACGATTCCTCTTGTTGCGGACGCGAACGGACACGTTGTGTGGATACCTGGGGTACGGCGTTCTAATGCGGCATACGTGCAGTCTTCGACACAGGCGGTCATTCATTTTGCACTGGAGGGCGGAGCCCATGAGCGATCTGTCCATCCATGAGGTAACGAAGACATTGCCGGTCATTGGCATGCCGCATGGAACGAATAACGTTCACATAAGATTGAGTATTCACAATAGGAGGGCCCATCATTGCAGAACGACATTGAGAAGGTAGTATTTAGTGAGGAGCAGCTTCAAGCAAGAGTAAAGGAACTGGGCGAACAGATTAGCCGCGATTATGCGGGTAAATGTCCGCTCGTTATTTGCGTGCTCAAAGGTGCGTTCATCTTTATGGCCGATTTGGTCAAAAATGTTACAGTACCATTGGAATTGGATTTCATGGCTGTATCCAGTTATGGGGCATCGACGAAGTCGTCGGGTGTGGTACGTATTTTGAAAGACTTGGATGTATCGGTTGAAGGGCGCGATGTCCTCATTGTAGAGGATATTATTGATACAGGGCTGACACTTAGTTACCTCATTGAGGTACTTCAGGGTCGTAAGGCGAACTCGATCCGTGTAGTTACTCTGTTCGATAAGCCTGCACGACGCACCACTAATATGGAAGCAGACTACAAAGGATTCGTCCTGCCGGATGAGTTTATCGTTGGGTACGGACTTGATTTTGCCGAGAAGTACCGCAACCTACCATACATTGGCGTATTGAAGCGTGAGATTTATTCCGACGAGGTGTAAAATCATTCACTCTCATCGCTTGGATGGTCAAGTTGTGATGGCAATACGTGCTATGATACAATAACTTCGTGTCTTTGAGAGGAGGTTGGGGATGAATCGCTTTTTTAAGAACTCTGGTTTTTATCTGATTCTTTTTCTAGTCGTGGTCGGCATTGTCCAATTTATTGGTAACGGCGGAGAAACCACGGAAACCCCGAGATATGACCAGTTTCGCAAAGAGCTAGCGGCCAACAATATAGACGAAATGACGATTCAATATGAAGGTCGAGCATATTTGGTCATCGGTAAATATAAGAAAATTCCAGATGGACAGAAATCTCAGCAGTTTGTAACTTATATTCCAGATAGTTCACCAGCTATTGAGGAGATTATGAAGGCCGATACGGCTCAAGATTCCTTAAAGCTGACTTGGAAGAAGATGGAGGAGCAAAGTCTCTGGCTAACTGTTCTTACTTCCTTCATTCCTTTTGTCATTATGTTCATCCTGTTCTTCTTCTTCTTTAATCAGGCTCAAGGTGGCGGCGGCAAGGTTATGAATTTCGGCAAAAGCCGCGCTCGCTTGTATAACGAAGAGAAGAAGCGTGTTACCTTCGAAGATGTAGCAGGGGCGGATGAAGAGAAGCAGGAATTGGTCGAGGTTGTCGAATTCCTTAAGGATCCGCGCAAATTTGCTGCTCTTGGCGCACGTATTCCGAAGGGTGTTCTGTTGAATGGCCCTCCGGGTACAGGTAAAACATTGCTTGCTCGCGCAGTAGCAGGTGAGGCAGGAGTTCCATTCTTTAGCATTTCAGGTTCCGACTTCGTTGAAATGTTTGTCGGTGTCGGCGCATCCCGTGTGCGTGACCTGTTCGAAAATGCGAAGAAAAATGCTCCTTGTATTATCTTTATTGATGAAATTGATGCTGTCGGTCGTCAACGCGGCGCCGGTCTTGGCGGTGGCCATGATGAGCGGGAACAGACTCTTAACCAATTGCTCGTTGAGATGGACGGTTTCGGTGCCAATGAAGGAATTATCATTGTAGCTGCAACGAACCGACCAGATATTCTTGATCCAGCATTGCTCCGTCCAGGTCGTTTCGACCGTCAAATTACAGTAGATCGCCCTGACTTGAAGGGACGGGAAGCTGTGTTGAAGGTTCATGCGCGCAACAAGCCGCTGAACAAGGACGTGAAGTTGAATACAATTGCTAAGCGGACAACAGGCTTTACGGGTGCCGACTTGGAGAATTTGCTGAATGAAGCGGCATTGCTTGCAGCTCGCAAGAACCATAAAGACATTACGATGACAGATGTGGACGAAGCGATCGACCGTGTTATCGTAGGTACAGAGAAGCGCAGCCGCATGATCAGCGAACGTGAAAAACGAATTGTCGCGTTCCACGAAGCCGGTCATACCATTATCGGATACTTCTTGGAACATGCAGATATGGTGCATAAGGTTACAATTATTCCTCGTGGACGCGCAGGCGGATACGTCATTATGCTTCCGAAGGAAGATCGCATGCTTACAACGAAGCAAGAGCTTCTTGACAGAATTACCGGCTTGTTAGGCGGCCGTGTAGCTGAGGAATTGTTCATCGGCGAAATCGGTACAGGCGCATATAGCGACTTCCAGCAAGCAACTCGCATTGTACGCAGTATGATTATGGAATACGGCATGAGCGACAAGCTTGGCCCAATGCAGTTCGGTAATCGCCAAGGCGAAGTGTTCCTCGGTCGTGATCTTGGACACGAACAGAACTACTCTGATGCGATTGCTTATGAGATTGATCAAGAAATGCAGCGGATCATCAATGAGTGCTACGAGCGTGCAAAAACATTGCTCACGAAGCATACTCGTGAAGTGAACCTTATTGCGAATACGTTGCTGGAATTGGAAACACTTGAGCTTGATCAAATCAAGCAATTGATTGAAAATGGCCATATTACGGGAGCGAAATCGGATAGCGACGACTCTGGCAACACAACGGGATCAGCTGAAACTTCTTTCACAACGCCGATCATCGAAACGACTGGTGATGTGAAGGTGAACCTCGTTGGCAAGCCGGAGAAGCTTGGCCCTTCGCAATGGGACTCCACAGCTGGAGCTAAGCCGGAAGGCGATATCCCGAACGGAGCTTCGCCAGAGGATTTCCGCAGCAATGAGACGTCAAGCGTTGAACGTCCAGATGCTCCTTCCGAGCAGTCAGATGCGAACACAGAAACGAAAGACAGCACAGATGATAACAAGAACAATAACCAATAGTTTAGCCCTCATTCGCCGATTCGGCGATTGTGAAGAGTGCACCTTAGCGTGCACTCTTTTTTTATGATCGTGGAAATATAGGGGGCCGTCCCGATTGTGAATTGACACAGCCATAGGCGTTGTGTAAATTAAGTGTTAATGACTACACTAAGAGGGAACTCATGCATACAGTTGACAAAGGCGTGCCGCGTCGCATGGCATGATAGAATTTTCACTTGAGTGTGGGAGCTTGTACCTGATGGAAATTATGATGTTTCTATAGGTCGTGCGATTATAACCTGTCATCGTACAACGTTGTCACCGTTGATGATGCGTCATGCAGGGATCCATATTCCTGCTAGTTGCGTATTAGGAAGACATCAAGATTGAAGCAGCGGGCGAGTTCGCGCTCTACCGTTCGCGGCAAAGCGTTGATCGATGTCGATGTCATTTCCGTTACAAGCGTTTCCATATTTATAACGGTCGACATCAATCTTGACTTGAATGCGAAGAAAGAGGGATAGAACTGTGATTCTCGTTATCGATGTAGGAAATACAAATATTGTTCTAGGTGTATATCAACAGGAGACGCTGCAGCATTTTTGGAGGCTGTCAACGAATCGCCAAGCCACGGCTGATGAATATGGCGTCATGATCCATAACTTATTTTCACTTGCAGGACTTTCTGTTAAGGATATCGACGGGGTTATTATATCGTCTGTCGTTCCACCAATTATGTCTACGATGGAATTATTGTGTGAAACATACTTATACAAGACACCGCTTATCGTTGGTCCGGGTGTGAAAACTGGTTTGAACATTCGTTATGAGAATCCGCGTGAGGTAGGGGCCGATCGCATCGTGAATGCGGTAGCAGCCATTGAGCAGTATGGCGGCGAGATGCCGCTTGTTGTTGTGGATTTCGGGACGGCAACGACATTTGATGTCATTGATGTGCAAGGCAATTATTTGGGCGGTGCTATTGTGCCGGGGATTGGTATCTCGACGGAAGCGCTCTACCAACGTGCGGCGAAGCTGCCCCGCATTGAGCTGACGAAGCCGAAGTCTGTTATCGGCCGCAATACAGTTCATTCCATGCAAGCAGGCATTATCTTTGGTTATGCTGGTCAGGTTGATGGAATCGTCGATCGCATAAGTCAGGAATTAGGGGCACAACCTAAGGTGGTAGCTACGGGCGGTCTGGCAGATCTGATTGCAAGTGAATCACGCACAATCGACACTACGAATCCGCTGCTTACGCTTGAAGGGCTGCGTCTCATTTACAATCGCAATCAATAATATAGAGAATCGTTGTAAACTGTCATTCGTTTAAAAATATGCAAGGCAACAGGAGGCACTCATGGAAGAGAGTAAGGAACAACAGAACGTCACACAAGGTGCAGCTCAAGATATGCTTATCCGTGGAACTGGACTGGGTGGGAAGGTTCGTATTTTTGCGGCGCGCACGACAGGATTGGTCAATGAGCTGCAACGTCGTCATGGTACATACCCAACGGCAACAGCAGCATTGGGACGTACGGTAACTGCTGCAGCAATGATGGGTGCTATGCTGAAGGGTGAGGAGAAGCTCACGGTTCAGGTAAAGGGAGACGGTCCTATCGGACAAGTCGTTGCAGATGCCAATGCACGTGGAGAGGTTCGGGGCTACGTTACGCATCCCCAAGTTCATTTGGCAAGCAACGCTGAAGGCAAGCTGGATGTTGCGGGAGCAGTAGGCCGCAGCGGTTTCATTCATATTACGAAGGATTTAGGATTGAAGGAGCCTTACCGTGGAAGCTCCCCGATTATTTCGGGAGAACTGGGAGAAGATTTTACGTATTACTTCGCAACATCAGAGCAGACACCATCCGCAGTTGGACTTGGTGTGCTTGTCGATACGGACAGCTCGGTACTTCATGCAGGTGGCTTTATTATCCAGTTGCTTCCAGGTTTGTCTGATGGAGAGATTACCGAAATTGAGCGATCATTAAGCATGCTGCCGCCGGTAACAGCTTTGCTTGATCAAGGTATGGAGCTTGATGAGCTCGTAACATGGATCGTGAAGGAAGTAAACATTATGGATCGGATGCCGATTGTATTCCAATGCCAGTGCTCAAGAGAACGCGTGGAGAGTACGCTTATCAGCTTGGGACAGGAAGAACTGCAGACGATTATCGATGAAGATCACAAGGCAGAAGTTGTATGTCATTTCTGCAATGAGTCATACAAATTCAATCGTGATGATTTAGAGAAACTGGTTGCGGCAGCGACAAAGAAAAAGCAGTCATAAGGGAAGTGTAAGCGCAGGCGCGTTAAAGGAAATACGAGGTAAGGGAAGCAAGCGATATGACGAGAGAAGTCAAGAGCTTATGGGGCTGCATTATTGTACTGTTTGCCTGTGTAATTGTGCTTGCAGGCATTCTGATTTTACGGCTTGACGTCCCGGTCAAGTCACCCGAGGCTGCTTCCTCCGATTCCTCATCCGTCGTTGCGTCAGTAGGAACGCATAAGATTACGCGTGCACAATGGAATAGAGAATTGGAGCAGCAGTACGGTGGGTTAGTGCTGGAGCAGATGCTGACGAACCGAGCGGCAGACCAAGAGGCGAAGTCGTTAGGTATTGAGGTGACTTCCGAAGAAGTTACCCGAGAGATTAAGCGTCAAATGAAGGGTTATGAGAGTGAGGAAGCTTACTTTCAAGCCATGAAAGAACAACTGGGAATGAGCCCAGAGCAATTGAGTCAAGACATGCGCAATCAACTCCTATTGGAAAAAATCGCAACGTACGGCATTGATATTGGTGATGCTGATATCGACGAGTATATGCGTGAACATAAGGGCGAGTATGAACCTGTAAACTCCTATCAAGTAGCACATATTACGGTATCAAACAAAACCGATGCTGAAGCGATTCTTGATCGTATTAAGCAAGGCGAAGATTTCCCTTCACTCGCGGGAGAACTCTCGCTTGACTCCTTCTCATCACAGCAAGGTGGACGAATGGGCTGGATCGATGAGGATGATCCATTCTTGGATCATGCGGAGCTGAATCAAGTGTCTCAGATGGATGTCGGCGACATTTCTCCGCCAGTTAAGATTAAGGATGGCTATGCCATTATTAATTTGGTTGGCAAGAGGGAAGTTAGGCCTGAACAGCATGACGAAATGCGAGAGCGTGTTCGTAAAGAAATCGCGTTAGAGAAAACTCCACCATTGGTGCAGTGGCGAAAAGCATTACGTGAGAAGTATGGCGCAGCCATTGCAGACACAGCATTTACAACTGAGTGAGATGGCATGAATGGCGGTCCGCCAGAATAAGATGACTTATTCTGGCGGGCTGCTTTTTTTCTGCCTCTTATCGAGAGAATAGCGAATAATTTTGGGAGGTCTATTGACATTCGACAAATGGCTTGCTAATATTGATTAAAACCTAGTGAATTAGTCGGAAATATAAATTTAATTCCTATTAACCTATGGGAGGGCTCTCTATGCCAAGAATCGTCAATAGCGTAACCGAACTAATCGGGGATACTCCACTTGTACGTCTGAATCGAATTGTACCGGAAGATAGCGCGGAAATCTATGTAAAGCTGGAATATCAGAATCCGGGCTCTAGTGTTAAAGACCGGATAGCAATAAGTATGATTGAGGTTGCCGAGCAAGAAGGCATTTTGAAGCCTGGGGATACAATTGTAGAGCCAACAAGCGGCAATACAGGCATTGGTCTTGCAATGGTGGCTGCTGCGAAAGGATATAAGGCCATTCTGGTTATGCCTGAGACGATGAGCATCGAGCGCCGCAATCTCCTGCGAGCTTATGGAGCTGAGCTTGTTTTGACTCCGGGAGCAGAAGGGATGAACGGTGCGGTTCGCAAGGCGGAAGAGCTAGCACAAGAGAACCCTACTTATTTCATTCCTCAACAATTTAAAAACCAAGCGAACGTGAAGATTCACCGAGAAACGACAGGTCCGGAAATTGTCGAAGCTATTCAATCGTTGGATGGCAAGCTGGATGCGTTTATCGCAGGAATTGGCACCGGAGGAACGATTTCGGGAGCAGGTGAAGTGCTGAAGGAGAACTTCCCTGGAATCCGAATTGCGGCCGTCGAACCAGCGGCATCTCCATTATTGTCTGGAGGCAAGCCGGGGCCGCACAAAATCCAAGGAATTGGAGCTAACTTCATACCAGATATTTTAAACCGCGATATCTACGATCAGATTATTACGGTTGAAAACGAAGATGCATTTGAAACAGCGCGTCGCGTTGCGAAGGAGGAAGGCATCTTAGTCGGCATTTCCTCTGGTGCAGCGATCTATGCTGCCCTGCAGATTGCAAAGGAGTTGGGAACCGGCAAGCGCATTGTCGCTGTCGTTCCAAGCAACGGAGAGCGTTACTTGAGCACACCGTTATTTAATTTCGAAGATTAACGCATGTATCCCCTTATCCGGTAACGTGTACGGTAGCGAAGGCTGCTGAGCGCAGGACTGTGATGAGGGGATTTTTATATCCGGTAAAATGCAAAAAATGTAAGACGGTCGTCTTTTCATCCGAAGCCCCATTGTTTATACTAATCAGTAATCTGATGACGTTTATCATCCAGGAGGAATTGGGATCGATAAACAGGGATGATGGATTAGGATAAAGAGGTGGAAATGTGATTGAATCAGCAGTGGTAAATGGACAGGCGCTTATTGCACGGGAGCAATGGCACCGTTTTATCGATAATCAATATACGATACTTCCTTATGTGACCAAATATGATCTGGAGCCAGGAAGCACGCATATCTCTTCCTGGGAGTCTGCATGGGCGGGAGCTGGATCGTACACTTTTGTACTTGAGAGTGGTAAGGGTGGACGCTACACAATTGTAGGGATAAATCCTGCATCTATGATAAGGGGGAAGGGACGTACGGCTCAGGTTATAATGTCAGACGGAACTGAGCTGACGCATGAGGGGACCCCGTTAGAAATGTTGAAGGAATGGATGTCTCCTTATCGAGCGCCTCGAATCACAGGACTGCCCGATTTCACTGGCGGATGTGTTGGTTATATAAGCTATGATATTGCCAGATCGATCGAACGGCTTCCCGAGCTAGCAGAGGATGACCTGAATTTGCCGGACTTTGTATTTATGCAAATGAATGATCTCTGGATCATTGATCATAAGGAACAGGCAATGTATTGTGCAGTCATGACAGAATGCGACTCGTCTTCTATATCGATGTCCAAGCGCCAAGCAGCGGATGGCTCGACCGCATGTGGATCTCTTGATGAAAATGTTGAGTGGGCTTCAGTACACTATGCGCTTGCTGAACAGCGTGCGTACAAGATGAAGGAGCAGTGGGACACATGGTGGGAAGCTGGTAATACGGAGAAGACGAAGGAGGCTGTGCAGCGTCGCCAACGATGGTTGAAAGAAGACCATAATCTTGAAATGGATGCACTGCAAGGTGTACAGACCGCATTCCCTAAGGAGAATTTCGAGAAGGCTGTAAGGCAGATCCAACAGTATATTTGTCAGGGCGATGTATTTCAGGTAAACCTCTCCATGAGACAGACGCGAACCCTGCGCGAAACCCCGGAACGGCTCTATGAATGGCTGAGGGTGCTAAACCCATCTCCCTACATGGGCTTGCTCCGTTTCCCAGACTTCCAACTCGTATCCTGTTCTCCAGAGCTGCTGGTTAGCATGAAGCAAGGTGAGATCAGCACTCGTCCAATCGCAGGTACGAGACGCAGAGGGCATAATCTAGAAGAGGATGCGCGTATGGCGGAGGAGCTGCGTACGAACGAGAAGGAACGGGCGGAGCACATTATGCTCGTTGATTTGGAGCGCAACGATGTTGGCCGTATTTCAGAGTATGGATCTGTACGGGTTGAAGAGCTGATGGCGATCGAGTATTATTCGCATGTGATGCATTTGGTATCTGAAGTGAAGGGAAAGTTGGCGGCGGGCAAGGATGCCTTTGATGTGCTTCGTGCGACATTTCCAGGGGGGACGATTACAGGAGCACCCAAGGTACGCACGATGGAAATCATTGAGGAACTGGAGCCTGTTCGCAGAGGTCCGTATACAGGGTCATTCGGTTGGATTGACTATAATGGCGACATGGAATTTAATATAATTATCCGTACCATGACAGTGAAGGATGGTGTCGGACATATTCAAGCGGGAGCGGGTATCGTTATCGATTCCAATCCAGAGCGCGAGTATAAGGAGAGCTGGAACAAGGCAAAGGCCTTGTGGAAAGCTGTGCAGCTGAGCGAACGCGACATGATGGAGCGGGGAGACTAGATTAGTGAAGGCGTGCTGATTGGCACGACTGAGAGAGGATGAGCATAGCATGATACTTGTTATCGATAATTATGATTCTTTTACGTATAACCTGGTACAGTATTTAGGAGAGCTTGGAGAAGAGATACAAGTATATCGCAATGACGAGATCGACATTCAAGGTATCGAGAAGCTTCAGCCCGATCATTTGCTGCTGTCGCCTGGGCCATGCACACCAAATGAAGCGGGGATCACATTGGACGTAATCGCGCATTTTAAAGGCAAGATTCCTATCTTTGGCGTATGCTTAGGTCATCAGGCCATCGGACAGGCTTTTGGCGGCAAGGTTGTACGGGCACAACGATTGATGCACGGAAAGACATCCCCTATTTATCATGAGCAGCAGTCTGTTTTTGAAGGGCTTCCTAGTCCATTTACAGCAACACGATATCATTCACTGCTGGTGGAACGGGGGTCGCTGCCCGATTGCCTTGAGATTACAGCTACTACGGAAGAAGGGGAAATTATGGGTCTTCGACACAAGGAATATCCGATTGAGGGAGTTCAATTCCATCCGGAGTCCATAATTACAGATCATGGACATCAGATGCTGCGCAACTTCTTGAAGAAGAGGGTAGGCAGCTAAATGGATATTATCGGGTGGAATGGGAAGGTAGTACCAGTTGATCAAGCCGCGGTTTCGGTAATGGACCACGGCTTTTTATACGGAATGACTTTGTTTGAAACGATGCGAACATATGGAGGAAGGCCATTTTTGCTGGAACGGCATATGGAACGGCTGACATCGGCTTGCAATATACTTGGCATTGATTATAGGATGGATACCATACAGATAGAGCAGGTAGAGCGCCACATACGAGAGGTCATGGATGCGAATGGCTTGAAAGAAGCGTACGTTCGTTATACCGTGAGTGCAGGCGAGAATGGGTTTGGGCTGCCGATCGGAGAGTATGTACGCCCAAATGTGCTCGTGCTAGTGAAGCCGTTGCCTGCATTCCTTGATGAACTGTATGAACAGGGAAAGCCGCTGCAGTTGCTTCATACAAGACGAAACGGGCCAGAAGCAGATGTTCGCTTTAAGTCGGGCCAATACATGAATAATATCGTTGCTAAGCGCGAACTGGTGCGATTGAATAGCTCTGCGCAAGGAGCGGAAGGTCTTATGTTGGATCAGAACGGTCATATATCGGAAGGCATTGTGAGCAATGTGTTCTTTGTACAGGATGGACGTCTATATACACCGGATTTATCGACTGGCATACTGCCGGGCATTACAAGACAGTGGGTTATTGAGCTTGCTGGACAAGCGAATATCGATGTAGAGGAAGGGAAGTATGAATGGAAGCGGCTCTGGCATGCAGATGAGGTGTTCTTAACAACCTCGGTGCAAGAGCTGGTGCCGGTTACTTCCCTCATTGATACGGAAGGTCAGGCGAAGCAATTGGGCGGCGGGCAAGCGGGCGATTGCACGCGTATGCTGTTGAGCTTGTATCGCGCCACCACTGTACGCATCATATAGACCGGAGTAGGAATTACACGAGCCCTTAGGGGATTTAATATGCCGTGTCTAGGCAGTTGGATTGCATGTACCAATCCGACCATCCAGGACGGTAGAGAGGGGATGCAAGTATGTTGCAACCGACGTTTTGGAAGCACACGTATATATGGGATCAGGCTAAATTGACTTTAGGTAAGCGAACCTTGGTGCAAGGTATATTAAATGTAACGCCAGATTCCTTTTCCGACGGAGGCTGTTATGATCGAATAGATCGTGCGTTGGCACACGCAAAGGAAATGGTTGCGCAGGGAGCGGACATTATCGATATTGGCGGAGAGTCCACGCGACCCGGCCATGAACCAGTTGGGCAGGAAGAGGAGCTACGGCGGGTAATTCCCGTGATTGAGGCGCTTCAAGAAGCAATGCCCCATATTCCATTGTCTATTGACACGTATAAGGCGGAAGTCGGTAGACGGGCTTTAGAAGCGGGAGCGCATATTCTAAATGATATTTGGGGCTGCAAGCGCGAGCCGGAAATGGCCCGTGTAGCTGCTAACTATGGTTGCCCTATCATTTTGATGCACAACCGCCCGGAGCAGAAATACGAACGTTATGTAGATGATGTAAAGAGGGATCTGCTGGAGAGTGTGGCAATTGCGAAGACGGCTGGTGTTGAAGATCAGAATATATGGCTGGATCCGGGAATCGGATTTGCGAAAGATTACGAGGACAATTTGATGCTCATGCACCATTTGGATGAGCTTGTTGAACTCGGATACCCCGTATTGCTGGGGACATCACGCAAGCGGTTCATTCGCGAGACGCTTCAGCTTCCAGTGGATGCTTTGATTCACGGGACGGCAGCTACCGTATCAATTGGCGTGGCACAGGGCTGCCAGATTGTGCGCGTGCATGATGTAGGGGAAATCGTGCAGACCGTTCGTATGTGTGATGCTATGTTATACCCGAGAGAACGGATGGAGGCTTCGGAGCAATAATGATATAACATAACCCTAAATTGGTGTAGAAGGGGAGAATAGTGATGGTAAGTACAAAAGTATCGCGGCCTGACCGTATGCAGTTGCACGGAATGGAGCTGTTCGGGCGCCATGGTGTATTTGAAGAGGAACGGAAATTGGGACAACGCTGGATTGTCGATCTAGATTTGCAGGTAGATTTGCGCGAAGCTGGTAGATCTGATCAGTTGGAGTATTCGATTAACTATGCTGAAATATACAATACGGTTAAGCACATTGTCGAAGAGGAATCCTACCAGCTTGTCGAAGCGATTACAGAACGTATTGCAGCTGTTCTCCTAGAGACGTATTCGCTAATCAGAGAAGCAACCGTTCGCGTGACAAAGCCTCACCCACCGTTCGACATTCATTTCCGAGGCGTAACGATTGAAATGACGAGAGTTCGGGCGGAAGCGAACCCAACCGGGAGCGAGGCATAACAGATGAATGAAGTAAAGAAGAAGCATCGCGAAATAAAGCTGGACTTCGCAGGAATGGATAGCGAGACGGTAACACATACTGGAGAGCAGACTGCTTATATTGCGCTCGGTTCCAATATTGGCGTACGGGAGCGGGCTTTGTATGATGCATTGTCGTTTCTGCATGGACATGGACAAATACATGTTGCAAGCTGCTCTGCAATATATGAGACCGATCCGGTTGGATATGAGGATCAGCCTGCCTTTCTAAACATGACGGCTTGTGTTCGGACAACATTGCAGCCTGATGAGCTGCTGAAGGCGATGCTTGCGATTGAGAAGCAAATGGGGCGCGTGCGGGATGTTCGCTGGGGCCCGCGTATCATTGATTTGGATTTGCTGTGGATGGGCGAGACTTCGTGGAATACAGACCTGCTTACATTGCCGCATCCTCGTATGGGAGAGCGGCTGTTCGTACTCGTGCCGCTTGCTGATATTGTTCCTGAGTCGGCTGTCGAATTGCACGCATTCGTTCATCATGCCTTGGGAACACTGGATGGGAAGGAAGGTATTCGGAAGTGGAGTCCTTGCAAGTGGCCAAGCGAATCCGGGCTTTCCGCAAGCTTAGGGGATTAACACAGCAGCAATTGTCTGATCGCGTGCGTATCTCTGTATCTGTGCTCGGTGAAATCGAGCGGGGACATCGAAAAATCGATGAACAGATGATGAATGAAATTTGCAAGCAATTAAATATTTCACATGATGAACTGGCATCACCGGGTTCCTTTCGGTAAAATGGAACATTGGTAATCCTGTTTTATATATAACTGTGAGGCTTATGGGGTCTCATGGATAAGGATAGAGTTGAAAGGAGTGCGAGCTATGCTGAAAATTGCAAATATCGAAATGAAAAACCAAGTTGTGCTTGCGCCCATGGCTGGGGTGTGCAACCCTGCCTTCCGTCTCATTGCGAAGGAATTCGGCTGCGGACTCGTATGCGCAGAAATGGTTAGTGACAAGGCTCTTGTACATGGCAATGAGCGTACCCGCGAGATGCTGTATGTAGATGATCGGGAGAAGCCGCTTAGTCTGCAGATTTTTGGCGGGGATCGCAAATCGCTCGTCGAAGCTGCCAAAATTGTCGATAAAGATTCAAATGCCGATATTATTGATATCAACATGGGATGCCCTGTACCGAAGGTCACGAAGTGCGATGCAGGTGCCCGTTGGCTTCTTAACCCAGAGAAAATATACGAGATGGTGTCGGCCGTTGTTGATGCTGTCGATAAACCAGTTACGGTTAAGATGAGAATCGGCTGGGATCACGATCATATTTATGTCGTGGAAAATGCTAAGGCAGTTGAGCGAGCTGGCGGTCAAGCGGTTAGCGTGCATGGACGTACGCGCGAGCAGCTGTATACCGGTCAAGCGGACTGGAGCTATATCCGCCAAGTTAAGGAAAATGTCTCAATTCCGGTTATCGGCAACGGGGATGTGTTCTCTCCGGAAGACGCGAAGCGTATGCTGGAAGAAACAGGATGCGACGGCGTCATGATCGGACGCGGTGCACTGGGCAATCCGTGGATGCTGTACCGCACGATTGAGTATTTGACGACTGGCGAGCTGCTCCCAGATCCATCTGCAGAAGAGAAGGTTCGTATTGCGCTTGTTCATATGGATCGCCTCATTGCGCTTAAAGGCGAGCAGGTTGCGGTGAAGGAGATGCGCAAGCATCTGGCATGGTACTTGAAGGGATTGCCTTCTGCCGCGCGTGTGAAAGATGCCATCATGGAAGAGACACGCCGCGACGAAGTTGCCCGCATGCTGGAGGAGTATGTACGTCAAGTGAATGAGAAGCAAGAGGCTGAATCTACGGTACAGTAAATGGCACAATAGAAGCTGTTGCGGGCGCACGCTCAGGGTATCGAAGCGTTTTCAAGGGCATGTGCTGTCTCATTGACTTTTGCAAATCCATCCCATATAATTCAACAATAGAAAATTGGCCTCGGGCTTGGTGTATATTACACGGCTATGTATGACAAAGAACGACCAAGTTGTGGAGTCATGATGTGGCAATCAAGCCATATGATGAACTATAGCATTCGCATCGGCTGCATTCGCATCGATCGTTGTTGGCGGCCCTGAGGCTGGATGCGAAATATATCATGACAGGAGAATCGGTAAGATGAGCGATAAAGAAGTCATTCTGACCCAGGACGGTCTGAAGAAGCTGGAGGATGAGCTTGAAAACCTCAAATCCGTTAAACGTCGTGAAGTGGCAGAGCGGATTAAAGTAGCGATCGGCTACGGCGACATCAGCGAGAACTCCGAATATGAAGATGCGAAGAATGAACAGGCATTCATTGAAGGTCGTATCATTACATTGGAAAAAATGCTTCGCAACGCGCGCATTATTAACAACGATGAAATTGATACAGATATCGTAAGCATCGGATCTACTGTTATCGTAGAAGACTTGGAATTCGGCGACAAGATGGAATATACAATTGTCGGTACTGCTGAATCCGATCCATTGAAGAACCGGATTTCGAATGAAAGCCCGGTAGGTAAAGCAATTTTGGGTAAGCAAAAGGGCACAACTGTGGATGTGAACGTTCCAGCAGGTGTGATTCAATACAAAATTCTCGAGATTAAGCGCTAATCATCTGCGGTATCGCAGCATGCAGCGCCAAGCATGAGAAGTTGGGATGAAAGCTTCCATACATGGAAGCTTTTTTCACCAAATGAGCGGTATGATGAAGTGTGGGCAATGTTCCCTCTTTTTCATGAAAAGAAATGAAAGAACATGAAAGCTAAGTTCAGTTCAAGCATTTATCATATATCATGGAATATTGCGATTTAATGTATACAAGGAGTGGAGTGAAATGACGGACGTCGTCAATCAAGAAACGGAATTAAGTGAATTGCTGCAAATTCGCCGCAACAAATTGGACGAGCTTCGGAAGCTGGGCGTAGATCCGTTCGGTACAAAATACGAGCGTACAACAACTGCCAAAGAAGTGTTGGATAAGTATGACGGGATGGAGAAGGAAGAGCTTCAGGAATCCGGCATTGAGGTCAGCCTGGCAGGGCGCATCATGGCAAAGCGCGGTATGGGCAAAGCTAGCTTTGCGCACATTCAGGACTTGTCCGGCCGTATTCAAATTTATGTTCGTCAAGATACAATCGATGAGAAGAAATTTGAAGCTTACAGCCTGCTTGACCTAGGAGACATCATTGGTGTTCGTGGTACGGTATTCAAAACGAAGACAGGTGAATTGTCCATTAAAGTGCTGGAGCTTGAGATTTTGTCGAAGTCGCTCTTGCCGCTTCCAGAAAAATATCATGGCCTGAAGGACGTGGAAATGCGTTACCGTCAGCGCTATGTTGACTTGATTATGAACCCGGATGTTCAGCAGACGTTCGTCACTCGCTCGCGCATTATTCAATCGATGCGTCGCTATTTGGATTCCCATGGCTACTTGGAAGTGGAAACACCGACACTCCATGCAATTGCTGGTGGTGCGGCGGCGCGTCCGTTCATCACGCATCATAATGCTCTCGACATGACACTCTACATGCGTATTGCGATTGAGCTCCACTTGAAGCGTTTGATCGTAGGCGGATTGGAGAAAGTGTATGAAATCGGACGCGTATATCGCAACGAAGGGATTTCAACACGCCACAATCCAGAATTCACGATGATTGAATTATATGAGGCATACGCAGATTACAACGATATCATGAACCTGACGGAAAATCTGGTTGCGCATATTGCACAAGAAGTGTTGGGTACAACGAAGATCCAGTATCAGAACCACGAAGTTGATCTGACGCCGCAATGGCGCCGTGTATCGATGGTGGATGCAGTTAAAGAAGTAAAAGGCGTTGATTTCTCTGCGCAGATGACTGATGAAGAAGCGCATCGCATAGCGAAGGAACACAATGTGAAGGTAGAGCCGCACTACACATTCGGTCATATTCTGAATGCATTCTTCGAAGAGTTCGTAGAAGAAACATTGATTCAGCCTACATTCGTAACGGGTCATCCGGTTGAAATTTCTCCGCTTGCGAAGAAGAATGACAAGGATCCACGCTTCACAGATCGCTTCGAGCTGTTCATCGTTGCGCGTGAGCATGCGAATGCATTCTCCGAGCTTAATGATCCAATTGATCAGCGTCAACGCTTTGAGGCGCAATTGGAAGAGCGTGAGCACGGTAATGATGAAGCACATGAAATGGACGATGACTTCATTCGTGCATTGGAATACGGCATGCCGCCAACAGGTGGACTTGGTATCGGTGTCGATCGACTCGTTATGCTGTTGACGAATGCACCGTCTATCCGTGATGTGCTATTGTTCCCTCATATGCGTGAGCGCAGCAACTAAACTAACGTGTTCTATAAGAAGGATCGAATCCTAGACGGCAAGTCTGGACTCGATCCTCTTTTGTTGTTTGGATAAGCAGATGGCCTGATGAGGCCGATGTACTATTGATACATTGACAACGTCTATTAAATAATAACGATCGGGTAGGTTGTTTGAATTAAATCAAATAACATGAGGTTTTGTTGGCCGAAAAGCTTATGCTAAAAGGGTTTCCTACATGTAGAGAGAAGAAAAAAGAATAAAATTCAAAAAGTAATTTTTTACCTGTTGCATACTGTTGGTGGTCGTGATATATTATATGAGTCGCCGCTGAGAGACGCGGTGAACGAAAGCGAAAGAGGCGATAAGCCGAAGCGCTGGAATGAAGATTGTTCTTTGAAAACTGAACAACGAGCAACGTTTGTGAATGAGGTAGCAATACCTCGTCAAAAGATATGAGCAGTTCAAACTTAACTTTAACGGAGAGTTTGATCCTGGCTCAGGACGAACGCTGGCGGCGTGCCTAATACATGCAAGTCGAGCGGACTTGATGGAGTGCTTGCACTCCTGATGGTTAGCGGCGGACGGGTGAGTAACACGTAGGTAACCTGCCCATAAGACTGGGATAACCCACGGAAACGTGAGCTAATACCAGATAGGCATTTTCCTCGCATGAGGGA
>NZ_JBCHVJ010000011.1:0-71707 GCF_050474385.1 Paenibacillus sp. B1-35 | reverse complement strand
CGGGATGGACGCACCGCTGGTGTACCAGTTGTTCCGCCAGGAGCATAGCTGGGTAGCTATGTGCGGAAGGGATAAGCGCTGAAAGCATCTAAGCGTGAAGCCCCCCTCAAGATGAGATTTCCCAATTAGTAAGACCCCTTGAAGACGACGAGGTAGATAGGTTGGAGGTGGAAGCACAGCAATGTGTGGAGCTGACCAATACTAATCGGTCGAGGGCTTATCCTATTTGATTCAACACGAACTTTCGCATTCAGTTTTCAAGGTATGACCTTGAACTTCATATTGGCATTAAGCCAATGCTGTTTGGTGGCGATGGCGGAGGGGTTCCACGCGTACCCATCCCGAACACGACCGTTAAGCCCTCCAGCGCCGATGGTACTTGGACCGCAGGGTCCCGGGAGAGTAGGACGTCGCCAAGCACACAAAAACCACTGTTGAGATCACTCGATAGTGGTTTTTTCGTATGTTATAATCTGTTTTATAGGTTCAAAGATCGGGTTGACATGAATTAGAAGAAACTAGTATGCTTGTTGTTGTAAACGTTTACATAAGATGCTTGTTCTCATATATACATTACATATTGACCAAGGACAGTTTGAGATTTTTTACTTGTTCATTTCCTTTGTCTAAAATGCAAACGTTTGCATAAATGATATTTCACACATAGAGAGGAGAATTGTCATGAGGAAATGGAAGGCTTCAATCTCTTGTATGTTAGTTGGCGCCATATTATTGAGCGGTATGACGCCGGTTTTGGGAGGAGGGGCAGCTCAAGCCTTGCCTACAACCCTGCAATCTCAAATTCAACAGCAGCAAACACAGCGTAGAGCAGCGGGGCAGACAGCAGCAGAAAATGCGCTGAAGGCTGTTGATTGGAATATGGTGAAGCCGCTGGGAACATCAACAACGGCAGGCTGGAATGGAGCTAAGCTTGATCAGATTAAACTTATGAGCGATGCAAATTATTTGTATTTTCGAGTCGATGCTGCGCATGCAGAATCTTGGCACTACATTGATATTGCGTTGCAGATCAACGATACAGATTCAGGAGTGTCGTCCAATCCTTATCAACGACAATTCAACTATGAGAATACTAATCTAAAGCCAAATTACCATATCGTGATGGAAGCGAAGCAAGGCGGCGAGGCTGCTCTATATAAGAGTGCTTCATCTTCTCCATTGCTTCGATCAGGCGATTTACAAGGGGCATACTTCCATGTTGCAGACGAGGCTAAGGTGATAAGCGGAGCTATCCCTCTGAGTAAGCTTCATTTGAAACTGAACGATATTGTCAAAACGATAGTCGTTCTTAGTGGAGATCGAGCAGATGAGCATGGGGTATTCGATGTAATCCCAGAAACAACAGACAATGAAATTGCGAATGGTTGGAATATGAAGCAGCATCCGAACCGATTAGCGGCATATAGTGAGCCGTTCGCTGTTACCTTTGCTCCGACCATTGACGGGGTTAAAGATAGTTTGTGGGATGGGGTTGGAGCGCTTGGTCAATCCGTTACAGCGAGCACTTACGGAGAGACGCAGCTTGGTGAGATCAAGCTGATGAATGACAGCAAGAAGCTGTATGTATGGGTAGACGCGCAAATGCCGAATTGGGGAGATAAGGGGCAGTTTATTGATATCGCCTTGAATGTGAATCAAGTGGACTCAGGCAATTCGGACAATCCATGGGGAGCACAATATAATTTCAGCGGGATGTCAGAAAAGCCGCAATATCATATTATGATGCGATTGAAGCAGGACAATGAGATTGAAGGCGCTGCTTTATATGACTCTTTGGATATAGGGAATCCCATACTATCAACATGGGGTGATCGTAAAGGAGCGGAGTTTGCAGTTTCCAGACAGTCGGGGTTTGAGGCGGCCATTCCGCTATACCAGCTCAAGCTAAAAAATCATGATCAACTGCGTCCAATTGTTGTTCTAAGCGGAAATGAGGACACGCATGGTGCATTCAATATAATACCGGAAGATCCAGGTAATACACGGGCAAACAGTTGGGATGAATCATCAAACCCCAATGTGCAGCGTGTATATGCCCACAATTATGAGATAAAGGGGATGAGTGACGCTCTGGAGCTAATTAGCACAGATCCGGCCAACAAGCAGCAGCATGCAGCAGTTGAAAAGCCGATTATCGTCACCTTTTCCGAACAAGTAGAAATGAATGGTCAAGGTATTACACTTGAAGAATCAAAAGGAACGACTCAATCGATAGATGTGGCGATAAAGGGACAGCAGCTGATCATTACACCGAGTCAGCCGCTTCGCTATGATACGGAGTATAAGGCGGTCATTCCAGCAGGGAGCGTTACAGGAAAGGATACCCACACACGGAATGCTGCATATACGTTCTCCTTTACGACAAAGGCTCAGCCTTCCATGCATGCTGCTATCATGGATCAGGATAATGAAGTTCGTGTCACGTTGAAGGATGTTGTTCCGAACTTGGATTACACCGCATTTGTCATTTATGATGGTACATCCAAATTGGAGGGGGTATCTGCTCAAGGTGAAGATGAGAAATCAGTAAAGATCCGTTTGTCCACACCGGTTGATGATGTGTCAAGGGCATTAACAGTACGGTATGAAGGAAATCTACGGAACATTTATAGAGATATGCCAATCAAGATGCGAGGCATTTTGGACAGTTATGTATACACAGGGAATGATTTGGGCGTTACGTATCGTTCTGCTTCAAGCAGCTTCAAAGTATGGGCGCCTACCGTTACACATGCTGCTGTGACTTTATACAATACGGCAGATACTGCAAAAGAAACGCCTAGTAGAGAAATTCCGATGCACAAGGATGCAGCTACAGGTGTATGGGCAGTTGACGTGGATGGCAACTTGAACGGAACCTATTACATGTACAAGCTGCAATTCCCGGATGGAAGCATAACGTATGCACTTGATCCGTATGCGAGAACAGCATCGGTGAACAGTACAAAGTCGGCCATTGTTGAACTTGCATCAACAAATCCGGCAAACTGGGATGGCGATCGGAAACCTCCGTTCCTTGATCCAACAGACGCTATCATTTACGAATTGCATGTTCGTGATTTTTCAATTAACGAGAATTCGGGAATATCGCACGGCAACCGGGGAAAGTTTACCGCGTTTACGGAAACCGGAACGACTTTGCCAGGTAAGCCTGATATTAAGACAGGGATCGACCATTTGAAAGAGCTTGGTGTAACGCATGTTCACTTGCTTCCGACCTATGACTTCGGTTCGGTAAATGAGAAGTTGGTTGATGATACGAACTCGAAAGAGCGGAAGTTTAATTGGGGCTATGACCCGGTAAACTATAACATCCCTGAGGGAGCCTATACGACCAACGCGGCGCAGGAAGACCCGGCGAAGCGAATTCGTGAGTTCAAGGCAATGGTGCAAGCGCTTCACGATCAAGGCATTCGGGTCGTGTTGGATGTCGTGTACAATCATACATTTGTAACTGGCTTGGAGTCCGATATGTCGGTATTTGATAAGATTGTACCGGGTTATTTCTATCGGAGCGATGAGCAAGGCAACTTAACAAATGGTTCCGGTGTAGGAAATGAAGTAGCAACAGAACGTCCTATGGTTAGCAAGTACGTACAGGATTCCGTAAGGTATTGGGCAGAGGAATACAATGTAGACGGTTTCCGCTTCGACTTGATGAAGCTGATCGATTTGCAGACGACACGCGCCATTGTTCATGATCTAAAAGAGATTGACCCGAGCATCATTATCTATGGCGAGCCATGGTCAGGGGGCAGCACACCGCTAGCTGCGGAATTGCAGATTGAGAAGGGTAAACAGCGGGGAGAAGGATTCGCAGTATTCAATGACAATATTCGTGGGGCCATTAAGGGTGGAAGTGACGATGCTTCCACAGGTTTCGCGACAGGGGCCGAAGGTAAAGAGGCGGATGTGGTGAAGGGGCTGCTCGGTGCAATTACAGACTTTACGGCTTCTCCGACGGAGACGATTAATTATGTAACTGCACATGATAACTTGAATTTGTGGGATAAAGTGCTGAAGACACAAGGAAATGATGCGGACATTAAACGTAATCCATTCGCTACCTTGACAGAGCCGAATGTACTAGATAACGAGACAGTGAAACGCTCGCTGCTTGCAAATGGTATCGTTCTCACGGCGCAAGGAATTCCGTTCCTTCATGCAGGAGATGAGCTGCTACGAAGCAAGTTCGGAGATCATAACAGCTATGAGAGCCCAGATGCGATTAATCAAATCGTATGGAAGCAGAAGGCGGAGTACAAACCAGTATTTGATTACTTGAAAGGTCTTATCGAGCTTCGGACAGCACATCCTGCTTTCCGCATGACAAAGAAGGATGAGGTCACTTCAAACTTACAAGTTTACCGTCAAGAAGGTCAGGTTATTGCATTCAAGTTGAATAACTTTGCGAATGGGGATAAGTGGCGCAATATCGTCGTCATTTATAACGGTTCGACTGCATCGCAAGAGGTTGCATTGCCAACTCCGGACGAATGGAACATTGTCGTGGATCATACGTCTGCCGGTGTGGAGACGATTCGTATGGTGGAGGGCGGCAAGGTAGAGGTAGCCGGATTGTCCATGATGGTGTTGTACGATCAGGAGAATGATTATACACCGACAGCGACAAAGCTTGAAGTAGCATTTTCTACGCTTGGGTTAGAGCCTGGAACAAGCTCTCGCTTAACAGCAGTGGTGCGCGATCAGAAGGGACGTCCGATGTTCACTGAGAACGTAACATGGTCAACCTCCGATGCTGCGGTGGCAGTCATGAACAATGGAGGCAAAGTAACGGCAGTGAAGGAAGGAGCCGCAGTCCTTACCGCAACCTCAGGCAAATTGACGGCACAGGTAAATGTGAAAGTAGCGAAGCTTGTTCCTATGACGCTGTCCATTAACGGTTCAGATTCAATTTTTGAGGGGCGCACATTACCATTTACAGCTGCAGTCAAGGATCAATTCGGACAGATGATGTCCAGTGCAGCTGTAGAGTGGAGTTCGTCGGATGCAACAGTGGCCAGAATCGATCGCGCTGGGAAGGTAACGGGTGTGAGGGAAGGAACAGCTGTCATTACAGCTCGAGCTGGAGCAGTAGAGGCATCGAAGAATGTAGTGGTTAAGCCGTTCCTGAAGCGCTATGTTCAAATTAACTATGTTCGTCCAGACGCGAAATATGACAACTGGGGACTGTGGGTATGGCAGACTGGTGTAAAAGATGACGGTCATGAGTTCCAGCGTATTGATAAGGGAATGGCGACTGCCACGATTGAAATCGCACCAGAAGCTGAATCGATTGGATTTATTGTCAAAAAAGGAAACTGGGAAGCGAAAGATATCGATGCCAATCGGTTCATTAAGACGAATTTGGATGACTCCCTAACCAAGGTATATATATATAACGGGCAGGAAGCTTTCAAGACGCTACCTTCGGTAGCTGGCCCGGTTCAAGAGAAAAGTCAGATTGCGTTCTATTATCGGGATGAGTCATTATTTGCCAGCGGTGAGCAGGATCACATCACCAAGGCTGATGTTGTGATCAACAACAAGTCTTACCCGATGACGTACGATGAGGAAGATGAACGGTTCGTCTACGTAATGATGAACGCAGCGAATGGCGAATATTCGTACAAATTCTCCATAACAAAGGATGGGATAACAAACGAACTGAATGATCCGCACAATACCGTAAACGGGCGCTCGATTGTCGTTGTGAAAGACGCGGGAACAGACCCAGGTACAAAGCCGGATAAAGAATCGGGTACAGACACTGGAAGCAGCTCTGGAAATGAAAACGATAGCAAGGATCGCAACCGTGGCGGTGGTTCTGTCGGGGTACAAGAGCAATTCAAGGGAATGACTGTAACCACAGAAGGTATCCGCTTTGAGCCTTCATCGATTAAGCGCGTAAATAATATGGATGGAACGAAGACATCTGAGCTGCAAATTAGCAATGAAGAGATTGATGCGATGACTCGATTCACTGATACTGCATCAGGCAAGCAGCTATGATTTCAGCGCCGACGGAAGAAGATGATGTGCACATACGATTCCCAGTGAAAAAGCTAAGGAGTGCGATTGAAAGGCTTGCTCATTTGGAGATTGAGGTACAGACAGGGGCAGGACGCTATCAGCTTCCAATGAAGCAGCTTAGAGAATGGAACGGTGATCATGCTCCACAACAATTGTCCTTGCGCATGAAGAAGCCATCCAATGATTTGATGAAGGAAATTGCGACTGCTGCTTCCACATTATCTGGCGCACGCTTGATGTCAGCTGTACAGTTCGAACTGAATTGGGAACAGGATGGGAAATCCGCATCAATTCCTGATCGAGCAGGCAGCTTTACGGCAGGTTCCATTCGAATACCGGGCAGCCAAAGCTTAGGGGAAATGACAGCTCTGAAGTACAATGCTATGATAAAATCATTTTCATTCGTACCGTCTTGGGTGGAGCGTTCTGAGAAGGATACCCAATCCACAATGAACATGAAGCACAGCTACAATGGCAACTTTGTTGTTATCCAATACGCTCCGAGCTTCGGAGATGTAAATGGACACTGGGCGAAGTCGATTGTGGAAATGCTTGCTTCCAAGCTAATAGTCCAAGGGCGTGATGGTGGACAATTCGCTCCGAATGCTGCCGTAACTCGAGCAGAATTTGTAACCATGCTTATACGTGGATTAGGATATGGCGATGTTCAAGCTCGTACCTTATCTAAGGAAGCGCTCAAAGATGTTTCAGTATCAGCTTGGTATGCAGATGCGGTATTAATTGCAGCTCAACTGAAGCTCATACAGGGAGATGAAAATGGATTCTTCCATCCAAATGCCCCAGTCACTCGCGAGCAAATGGCACAAATGCTAGTCAATGCTGCACATATTGCAGGACATGATTTGCAAGCTGAGAAGGATCATGCTGCGGAGGCTATGGATTATTATAAGGATGTAGAACAAATCAAAGACTGGGCAAGAGTGGCTACGAGTAAAGCACTCACTTCCGGGGTACTCAACGGCTATCAAGACCGTACACTGCGTTCTAGCGAAAAGGCTACACGAGCAGAAGCGGGAGCTGCTTTGAAACGACTTCTTGCAATTCTTCATTATATTGCAGAATAATACGGATACTCCCGTGTCGTCCGCTGTGCGGCAGCGGGAGTATTTTTATATCGGTTTTCACTCGGTATCATGCAACTTCTGCTCTAAACTGAATTTGTTATTCACATGTGCATAAATGTTCTTCACTAGCTGTAATATGTACACCATAAATATTTTTGCCTGTGAACAATCTCTAGGACGGAGAATTTTCTATTTTTTATTCACACTGTACGCATCAATTATCCACTTATGTGGAGAATAGGCGTGATATCCACAACATTCATCGCATGAATGGGGCTTACCAATAATAGCGAATTTGAATATACTGCGTAATCGAGATGTACAGAGTTAAATGAATTTCCTTAGAAGAAGGTTATCCACATAAAAGTGTAGAATAGCTGATGAAATTGATCTAAAACAGTTGCAAATTCATAAGAGTGCGCTATAATAAATGTAAAGTCAAAGAAAGTCAAAGTCAGACTAATAGTCAAAAAAGTTCAAAATATTAAGCCAAAACAGAATAAGTGAGGCTTATATTTGGTTAAACCTAATATAGAGACTACTTTAAGCGGAAAGGGGGGAGACAATGCGCAACATTTCCGACCTGATCGAGCACTATCTGAAGCATATCCTACTTGAGAGTTCGGAAGGCGCCGTAGAGATTCAACGCAATGACTTAGCTGAACAATTCTCTTGCGTACCATCACAGATTAATTATGTAATCAGCACGCGCTTTACATTGGAGAAGGGATACGTCGTTGAGAGCAAGCGCGGCGGAGGAGGATACATTCGCATCCAGCGAATTGACTTGCCGGCGCATCAAGCGATTCATAATCATTTGTGCGAGTCCATTGGAGAGCGGATCGAACAAAGTGCCGCTGAGGGACTTATCTATCAACTGGAAGAAGCGAAATTCATCTCCCGCCGGGAAGCGAATCTGCTGCGGGCTGCAGTATCTCGAGATAACTTGACAGTGAAGCTTCCTTATCGCGACGAGTTGCGTGCTCGGTTGCTCCGATCCATGCTGTTGGCTTTATTGAGCAAATAAAGGCTGGATGTAAGCAAAACGGAAGCTATCTATAAAGGAGGAGAGACGGTTATGGTGTGTCAACAATGTGGTCAGAAACCGGCTACCCTGCATTTTACGAAAATTATTAATGGACAGAAGACGGAATTTCACATTTGTGAATCATGTGCTCGGGAAAAAGGCGAATGGATTCCAGGCACGGCGAACGGATTCTCCATCCATAATTTATTGTCGGGTTTGCTTGATTTCGATTTGACAGGCAGCAAGCAAGGAGCTAAGGAAGATGCGAAGCCGCAGCCAATGCGCTGTGAGAAGTGCGGACTTACCTATGCGCAATTTGGTAAGCTAGGGCGTTTTGGATGCGATGAGTGCTACACCTTTTTCGGCGATCGCTTGGATCCGCTCTTGAAGCGGGTTCACGGCAATACCATACACGTAGGTAAAATTCCGAAGCGTGGAGGGGGACGGATTCAGCGCAGACGCGAGCTGGAAGAGCTGAAGAAGCAGCTACAGTACAGCATTTTGCGTGAAGAGTTCGAGGAGGCGGCTAACTTGCGTGACCGCATTCGCGAGCTGGAGAATCAACCGCCTAGCGATTCTGAGCGAAGCAGTTCCTAATAGCTCTCACAGGATATAAGTGATATCGAGGGAGTAAGATGACATTAAGCAGTGCGAATTGGAAGGAGATGACGAGATGACAGAGCGACGATTTATTGATGAAGCCCTAAGCGATTGGATGCGCGGCACGGGCCCTGATTCCGATATCGTCATTAGCAGCCGTATCCGTGTGGCGCGGAATATTAGCGGGCTGCCGTTCCCACTCTTGGCTACGAATCAGCAATCAGCTGAGGTGTTGAATCGTTTGTCAGCAGTCATGAAAGACCCGGAATTTGCGCAATTGAATCACTTTCATGAATTAGAGCTGGCAGAGCTTAGCGATACAGAGAAGCAAGTGCTTGTAGAGAAGCATTTAATATCCCCGAATTTAGCGAATGAGTCCCGCAATGGTGCAGTTATTGTAAGTGAGGATGAATCGACCAGCATTATGATTAATGAGGAAGATCATCTTCGTATTCAATGTCTGTATCCAGGACTGCAAATTCGTGAAGCGTGGGAGCAAGCGAGTCGGATCGATGATGTGTTCGAATCGCATATCGATTACGCTTTTGATGAGAAGAGAGGGTTTTTGACGAGTTGCCCGACGAATGTTGGTACAGGAATTCGAGCATCGGTGATGATGCATTTGCCGGCATTGGTTATGACGCAGCAAATCAACCTCATGCTTCAGGCCGTAACCCAGGTAGGTCTGGCAGTTAGGGGCATATATGGAGAAGGTAGCGAAGCGATCGGCAACCTGTTCCAAATTTCAAATCAGATTACGTTGGGTCAATCCGAATCTGAGATTATTGATAATTTGTACAGTGTTGTGAAGCAATTAATCGAGCATGAGAAGGCAGCACGTGAGCAGCTCCTGACGAGCAATCGCATTCGGTTAACGGATCGCATATGCCGTTCCTATGGAATTTTGAAGCATGCAGTAATTATGGACTCAAAAGAAGCCGCACAACGGTTGTCCGACATCAGGCTTGGTTCTGACCTTGGCATCTTGCAGCATATTCAGCCATCAGATCTGAATGAACTGTTGGTCATGACACAGCCAGGCTTCTTACAACATAAATACAACACGGCATTATCTGCAGAAGATCGAGATACACATCGTGCGAAGATGATTCGCGAGACGTTATCCAAATCTAAATCATAATGTAATATGGAGGTGCAACACATATGATGTTCGGTAGATTTACAGAACGTGCGCAGAAAGTATTAGCTTTGGCACAGGAAGAAGCTGTTCGACTGGGGCATAACAATATTGGTACGGAGCATATTTTGCTTGGACTTATTCGTGAAGGCGAAGGCATTGCGGCGAAAGCGCTCGTAGCGCTCGGTCTTGGCTTGGAAAAGATTCAGGACGAAGTCGAAACATTGATTGGGCGCGGTCAAGAGCAGCCGCTTAATATTGCGTATACGCCGCGTGCGAAGAAAGTTATTGAACTGTCCATGGACGAAGCTCGCAAGCTTGGCCACACCTATGTGGGAACAGAGCACATCCTGCTTGGCTTGATTCGTGAAGGGGAAGGCGTAGCGGCACGTGTGCTGAACAACCTCGGCATCAGCTTGAATAAAGCGCGCCAACAAGTGCTGCAACTGCTTGGCAGCAGTGAGGCTGTATCCAGCCATCACGGCCAGTCGCAAAATGTAAGCACACCGACACTGGACAGCTTGGCTCGCGACCTGACTGCGGTAGCGAAGGAAGGCAATCTGGATCCGGTTATCGGACGTTCGAAGGAGATTGAGCGAGTTATCCAAGTATTGAGCCGCCGCACGAAGAACAATCCAGTGCTTATCGGTGAGCCTGGGGTTGGTAAGACGGCTGTAGCAGAAGGCTTGGCACAAAAGATTATTAACAATGAAATCCCAGAGACGTTGCGTGATAAGCGTGTAATGACGCTTGATATGGGTTCAGTTGTCGCTGGTACGAAATACCGCGGTGAATTTGAGGATCGTTTGAAAAAAATTATGGATGAAATTCGCCAAGCGGGTAACGTTATCCTGTTCATTGATGAGTTGCATACGTTGATCGGCGCCGGTGGAGCTGAGGGGGCGATTGATGCTTCTAACATCTTGAAGCCGGCATTGGCTCGCGGTGAGCTGCAATGCATTGGGGCAACAACGCTTGATGAATATCGTAAATATATTGAGAAGGACGCAGCGCTCGAACGACGCTTCCAGCCGATTACGGTAGATCAACCGACACCGGAAGAAGCTATCCAAATTTTGACTGGGTTGCGCGATCGCTACGAAGCACACCATCGCGTGAAAATTACCGATGAAGCGATTGAGCAAGCAGTGAAGCTGTCAGATCGCTATATTACGGATCGCTTCCTGCCTGATAAAGCAATTGATCTGATCGATGAGGCGAGCTCCAAAGTACGTCTTCATACGTACACAGTACCGCCTAATTTGAAAGAGCTTGAAGCACGATTGGAGGATATTCGCAAGGAGAAGGATGCTTCCGTACAGAGCCAAGAATTCGAGAAGGCTGCTGCACTTCGCGATACAGAGCAGAAGATGCGCGAGGAACTGGAAACGGTTCGCAACCAGTGGAAAGAGAAACAAGGACGCGTAGACTCCGAGGTAACACCGGAAGATATCGCTCAAGTTGTAGCAAGCTGGACGGGAATTCCGGTATTGAAGCTGAAGGAAGAAGAGACGGAACGCTTGCTCAAGATGGAAGAGATTCTCCATCAGCGTGTGATTGGCCAGGATGAAGCAGTGAAGGCTGTGAGCCGGGCAATCCGCCGTGCGCGTGCAGGGTTGAAAGATCCGAAGCGCCCAATGGGCTCCTTCATCTTCCTTGGACCTACTGGGGTTGGTAAAACAGAACTTGCGCGTGCCTTGGCTGAATCTTTGTTTGGTGACGAGAATGCCGTAATCCGCATCGATATGTCTGAATATATGGAGAAGCATTCAACAGCTCGTCTCGTAGGAGCGCCTCCGGGATATGTCGGCTATGAGGAAGGCGGCCAATTGACGGAAAAGGTTCGCCGCAAGCCATACTCTGTCGTCCTGTTGGATGAAATCGAGAAGGCACATCCGGAAGTATTCAACATCTTACTTCAGGTGCTGGAGGACGGTCGTCTAACGGATTCGAAAGGACGCGTCGTTGATTTCCGCAATACGCTAATCATCTTGACCTCTAACGTTGGTGCGGAAGCGATCAAGCGGAATTCTACGCTGGGCTTCACAGCAATCGATGACGCTGGCAAGGATTACAACAACATGAAGGACAAAGTAATGGGCGAGTTAAAGAAGAGCTTCCGTCCTGAATTCTTGAACCGGATTGATGAAATTATCGTGTTCCACTCACTGGAACAACAGCATATCGCTGAGATTGTATCCCTTATGGCCGGAGAACTTCGCAAGCGCCTGAAGGAACAAGATGTCGATTTCCAATTGACAGATAATGCGAAGAATTTCCTCGCGAAGGAAGGCTTCGATCCAGCGTACGGCGCACGTCCGCTGCGCAGAGCGATTCAGAAGCATATCGAGGATCGTCTGTCAGAGGAACTGCTGAAGGGCAATGTAAGCAAAGGCGATTCCGTCGTTATCGACGAGAAGGACGGCGAGTTGGTTGTCCTGCATAATAAAGAAGCCAATACAGCCAATGTGTAAATAAGATATAGATTCACAAGAGAATCGTGCTCTCCCTTGCCAAAAGGGAGAGCACGATTCTCTTTTTTGTTTTTATGCAAATAAGGAGGATATAATGTATGGCTTACAGCTCGTTGAAGCAGAGACATTAATTTAGGGAGTCTAGCTATAGCGTTAGGCAAAAGGTTTTTCACCGTTTTATTGTCATGGTGTGAGCCTGTTTATGCTTATGATATGCTAAAGCACTTTATCCGCCTTCTTAAAAATGGTAAACTATTGAGTAATGAGTAACGAGGTACCTGTTTGCGGACATGGCGACCGACGACTTGCAGCACATTGATTAGGAGTGTCGGCTTCATGGCCAAAGTTAAGACGAAATTTTATTGTTCGGAATGTGGATACGAATCACCGAAGTGGATGGGAAAATGTCCAGGCTGTAGTGAGTGGAATACGATGGTGGAAGAGCGGGAGACTCTTGTAAAGACTGCCGGTGTGCATTCTTCCTTGATCCAAACGAAAGAAAAACCGCAATCTATCATACACATAGAAAGTGGACGTGAACCCCGGCTCACCACGACACTTAGCGAACTGAATCGAGTTTTGGGCGGGGGGGTTGTCCCAGGCTCGCTGATTCTAGTGGGGGGAGACCCTGGTATCGGGAAGTCCACACTCCTATTGCAAACCTCGAATGCACTTGCCGCCAGCGGCCTCAAGGTGCTGTACGTATCTGGGGAAGAATCGATGCGTCAGACCAAGCTTAGGGCAGATCGCCTCGGTGTATTGTCAGAGAATCTATTCGTTCTTAGTGAGACGAATTTGCAATATATCGAGGAAGCGCTGGAGGCAGCACAGCCTGATTTCCTTGTCATTGATTCCATACAGACTGTATTTCAACCATCGGTTGAGTCTGCTCCCGGCAGCGTTGCGCAAGTACGCGAATGCACAAGCACATTCATGCGCATCGCTAAAGGCAAGGGAATTGCTACTGTCCTCGTTGGACATGTGACGAAGGAAGGGGCAATCGCGGGTCCGCGTCTCCTTGAACATATGGTAGACTGTGTCCTTTATTTTGAAGGAGAGCGGCATCATTCTTACCGAATCTTGCGAGCTGTGAAGAATCGGTTCGGATCGACGAATGAGATTGGCATCTTCGAAATGACGGAGGGCGGACTTGTTGAAGTGAAGAACCCATCCGAAATGTTCCTACAGGAAAGACCGCTCGGTGTAGCAGGCTCTACGGTTGTTGCCAGCCTAGAAGGGACACGTCCTGTACTTGTTGAAATGCAGGCGCTCGTATCGGCGACGAATTTTCCTTCCCCGCGCCGAATGGCGACAGGCATTGATCATCATCGGCTGGCGCTTATTATTGCGGTCTTAGAAAAGCGAATGGGGATGTTCCTGCAGAATCAGGATGCCTATGTGAATGTAGCGGGTGGAATTAAGCTAGATGAGCCGGCCGTTGACTTAGCGATGGCGGTTGCGATTGCTTCCAGCTTCCGAGATATGCCGACTCAGCCGTTCGATGTTGTCTTTGGCGAAATAGGGCTCACTGGTGAGGTTCGCGGCGTCTCTCGTGCAGAGCAGCGTGTGAAGGAAGCAGAGAAACTTGGTTTTAAGCGCATTATATTACCAGAGAAGAGCTTGCGCGGTTGGAAACCGCCTGCCAATATTGAAATTGTTGGAGTAAATACGGTTGCTGAAGCATTAGCTGTGGCGTTAGGTTAGGGGGCATAGATATAGAATGAAGGAAAGCCAACTGGATATTATGAATGATCTGTTGCGGATGGTGGCACCCGGAACGCCTTTCCGCGACGGATTGGAGAACGTGCTGCGTGCGAAAACAGGCGCACTAATTGTTGTTGGATACAGTCCGGAAGTGATGGAGGTTGTGGACGGCGGATTCTCCATCAATTGCGACTTTTCGCCAAGTTATCTGTATGAGCTGGCCAAGATGGACGGCGCCATTATCTTGAGCGAGGACATTAAGCGAATTCTTTATGCGAACACGCAGCTTATTCCTGATTCCTCCATTCCATCTACCGAGACAGGCATTCGGCACCGGACAGCGGAGCGGGTAGCGAAGCAGACCGGCAAGCTGGTAGTGTCCATTTCTCAGCGTCGAAATGTCATTACTTTGTATCAAGGCAGTCTCCGCTATGCGTTGAAGGAGATTGGCGTCATTCTCACAAAGGCGAATCAAGCGATTCAAACATTGGAAAAATATAAGGTTGTCCTCGTACAGGGCATGACGAATTTGACTGCATCCGAGTTTGAAGAATTGGTTACCTTATACGATGTCGTAAATGTTGTGCAACGTATTGAGATGGTGTTACGTATTAAGATGGAGATCAAGCGTTATATTAACGAGCTGGGTACAGAGGGACGCCTCATCAGCATGCAGCTCGAAGAGCTTGTAAGCAATACTGAGGAAGACGCTTGGTTACTCTTGAAGGATTACGCCCGGGACGGAAGCGATGAGAAAGTTCGTGAGATTATTGCCCAACTTAAAAAATGCACGGCTGATGAACTGCTGGATACCCATCATTTAATAAGACTGCTCGGTTACCCGACGACGAGCACGATTCAGGAAGAATCCGTATCGCCGCGCGGATACCGCGTTCTTAGCAAGATCCCAAGACTTCCTAACGTCATTATTCAGAATCTGGTCGAAACATTCCAATTCCTCCCTCATGTGATGATGGCGACGATTGAAGAATTGGATGAAGTAGACGGAATTGGGGAAGTACGCGCACGCGCGATCAAAGAAGGTCTTAAGCGGATTCAGGAGCAGGTCTTCATTGACAGGCAAATTTGATTTTCCTACAATGAAAGGACGTACGTTGGGCATAGTAAAATTAGAGGTGAACCTATGATTACAAAGTCCATTCCGAGCTTGTTTACGATCGGTAACTTATCACTCGGAATTATTTCCATTATGCTTGCGTTTCACGGTGACTACAACTTAGCAGCTCTTATGATCATTATTGCCATGTTGCTCGACGGACTGGATGGGCGCGTTGCGCGTGCACTGAATGCACAGAGTGAGTTCGGTAAGGAACTGGACTCATTGTCCGATGTGATTTCCTTCGGTGTAGCGCCAGCTTTTATTATGTATGCCGTCGCCTTTACTGATATTAACCCGGTGCTGGCTTGCATCGTTACCGCACTCTTCCCAATCTGTGGTGCACTGCGCCTTGCGCGCTTTAACGTTAAGGATGGTATTCCAGGGTACTTCATTGGCTTGCCAATCCCAGCAGCTGGCGGTGTAGCTTGTACACTTGCTTTATTCCATGAGAGCATTCCGGAAGCTTATCTTATCATTGCGATGATATTGTTATCCTACTTAATGGTTAGTACGGTAAAATATCCGAACTTTAAGAAGGTAGGTATTCCGAAGAAAGCCATTTGGATTACACCGTTTGTCATTGCAGGGGCGGTAGCAATTGCGGTATGGCAGCCGGAGCAAACACCAAAATTGATTTTTGTACCGCTGGTGCTGTATGCACTGCTCGGATTAAAAAAAAACGTTAGAATGCTGAATCGACGCCGCAAAAAGCAGCTTGAGGCAGAAGAGTGGTACCAATCGAAGCATTCCTAAGCTTACGGAATAAAAAAGAAAAGCACTTGCAGGCGAGCTATTTGCCAGCAGGTGCTTTTTTTGTATGGTTTCCTATGATTTCCATTTACTCTTTTATCAGGATAAGTTGAATATCCCCAGAGTCTGGCATTTACTCGATTCTTGTTTAACAACATCCTCTAACTCAATATCAAGCAGGTTGCAGAGTGCAGACATATAGAAAAGATGCTTACCGAGTTCACTCTTCACCACATCCTTGCAGTTCTCGCATAAATGTCCTTGGACATGGGATTCGAGAATTCGCTTCGCTTGATCTACATCCATGTCGTCATGATAAGGCTGTCGTTTCGCGTGCAGCTCCAAGCATCCACATTCCGTAATCGCTTTTGTAATCGCGCGGTTTACCGAGGCATCGGACTGTCCGTATTTCGAAAGAATGTCCAGCAAGCTTCGGTGTCTTAACAATAAATCGCCGACTTGATCCTGCAAAGATTGCAAACTGGAAGTACTCATTTCTTATCCACCTCTATTCATGGAATCGTGGGTAGCCCGAGCCATACCACTCAAGAGACTCACGTTAATTTAGTGCTCCGCAAACAGTAATTACTCCCCTATTATACTTCTGGGAATTCCCACATTTCAACTTCGCCTCAAATTTAAAATTGTGCGAGTGGACGGTTAGGAGCGGAGGGGTTGGGCCATAATTGTAAAGATATCCAATTTAGACAAGGAGGTGGACTTCGTGTTCAGACGATTATTTTATGCGGTGGCAGGATTGATCGGAGCATGGAGTGGGATTGAGTTCCATCGATATTGGAATATGCAGTCGATGGAGTTTTCGTCATTATCCAACCCTGGAATAACTTCTAACGGATTGTTATGGGCGCTTGGCGGGGCATTTTGCTTTATTGTGATGGGTCGTGCACTTTTTACGCCATTGGCACGGGTATGGAGCATGGTAGAGGAACGTATGGTAAGTATGTCAGCAGGAATGCTGCTGTCAGGAGCTTCAGGGGCATTACTCGGATTGTCCTTCGGTGCCTTGCTTGCACCGGTGTTCGAGCCGTTCGGGATAGTAGGACGTATGATTTCAGTCTGTTTGGTTGTTTTATTGTCAGCAGCAGGCATGCAAGCGGCACTTATGAAGCGGGAAGAAATCGTGAAGTGGTTTTCTTCATTCCGGCTACCAGAGCGGGGAGAGGAGAAGACAAGGGGCATGGAAGAACATAAAATTTTAGACACAAGCGTCATCATTGATGGCCGCATTGCAGATATATGCAAGACGGGGTTCATTGAAGGAACCATTGTCATTCCAGAATTCGTTCTGGAGGAGCTTCAGCATATCGCGGATTCTTCGGATTTGCTCAAGCGCAATCGTGGACGTAGAGGTTTAGACATTTTGAATAAGATTCAAAAGGAACTGGAAGTAAAGGTGCTCATATATGAAGGGGATTTTGAAGAGATCTCCGAGGTAGACAGCAAGCTGGTCAAGCTTGCGAAGCTGCTGAAGGGCAAGGTTGTAACGAATGATTTCAACTTGAATAAGGTATGCGAACTGCAAGGCGTGTCTGTGCTCAATATTAATGATCTTGCAAATGCAGTGAAGCCAGTCGTCCTGCCGGGAGAAGAAATTGTTGTTCAAGTTATTAAGGATGGTAAAGAGCACGGACAAGGCGTAGCCTATTTGGATGACGGTACAATGATCGTCGTTGAAGGCGGCCGAGACTATATCGGTATGACAATGGAGGTTCTCGTGACAAGTGTGCTGCAGACCTCTGCTGGTCGAATGATATTTGCTAAGCCAAAACTGTTGGAAAAAGCCCAATAAACAGGTATGATGGGGATACTACCATCATGGGGGTTAGCAAGGATGGACAGAGGGTTTGGCGTGGTCATCGTCGCTGCCGGAAAAGGCACGCGCATGGGTACGGAAGAGAGTAAGCAGTATTTGAAATTAAAGGACAAGCCAGTAATCATCCATACAGTAGAGCGGTTCCAAGCCATGGAGGAATGCGAGTCAATCGCATGGGTAACTTCGGCACAGGATTATACGCGGTGCGAAGCATGGGTGAAACAATACGGATTGCATAAGGTACAAGACATCGTCGCAGGGGGCAAGGAGAGACAGCATTCAGTATATGCTGGCCTCCAGGCTCTGAAATCGCGCGGCATTGAGTATGTATGTATCCATGATGGTGTACGGCCCTTTGTAGAGCCGGGCAAAGTAAGCGCATGTTATGATGCGGCCCGGCAGCACAGAGCGGCCGTATTGGCCGTTCCGGTCAAGGATACCATTAAGCAGGTGGACAATTCCGGTATCATTACGGCAACGCCTGATCGCAGCAGATTATGGGCCATTCAGACACCTCAGGCTTTCAGGCTGGAGGATGTAATGGCTGCACATGAGCTTGCTGAGCAGGAGCAATTCGTTGGAACAGACGATGCAATGCTCGTTGAGCGGATGGGAATTGCTGTTCATGTGGTAGAGGGAAGCTATACGAACATTAAGCTGACGACGCCAGATGATCTGGAGTGGGCTGAATGGTGGCTGTCTCGCCATAAGGCTTCAAGAACTTGAATCTAGAGGCAGAAGGAGAGGGAGGCATTCGGATGATTAGAGTGGGTCAAGGATTCGATGTTCATCAGTTGGTAGAAGGACGCCCGTGTATTATCGGCGGTGTTCGTATTCCGTACGAGAAGGGATTGCTTGGGCATTCAGATGCTGATGTGCTTTTGCACACGGTCAGTGATGCTATTTTGGGTGCGCTTGGACTAGGGGATATAGGCAAGCATTTTCCAGATACGGATCCAGCATTCAAAGATGCAGACAGCATGAAGCTGTTAGAACATGTATGGGCACTGGCTGTTGAGCGGGGGTATCGTCTAGGCAACATTGACTGCACAATCATTGCACAGAAGCCGAAGATGCTGCCGCATATCCCGGCTATGGTAGCGAATATTGCTAGGGCGCTCGGGGCGGAAGAATCGCAGGTGAATGTAAAGGCTACAACAACAGAGCAGCTAGGCTTTGCAGGGCGTGGCGAAGGAATTGCCGCACAGGCTGTTGTCTGCTTATTTCACAATATGGTATGATGAAATGATTAATGGAAAGACAAAGTACGGGAGTGAAGCAATCATGAATAACGATATTCGAGTTCGTTACGCACCAAGCCCAACAGGACACTTACATATTGGCAATACGCGTACGGCATTGTTTAATTATTTGTTCGCACGCCACCATGGGGGGAAATTCATCGTTCGAATCGAGGATACGGACGTGAAGCGCAATGTGGAAGGCGGAGAAGAGAACCAATTTACGTATATGAAGTGGCTCGGCATGAATTGGGATGAAAGCGTTGATGTAGGCGGCGAATATGGGCCTTATCGCCAGACGGAGCGTTTGGATATCTACAATAAATATGTGAATGAGTTGCTTGAGCGTGGTCTTGCGTATCGCTGCTATTGTACGGAAGATGAGCTTGCAGCGGAGCGAGAAGCACAGGTTGAGCGCGGCGAAACGCCGAAGTATTCCGGCAAGTGCTGCAGCTTGTCTGCAGAAGACCATGCTCGTTTGGAAGCAGAAGGGCGTAAGCCGAGCATTCGCTTCCGTGTACCGCAAGGACGATCGTATACATTTAACGACATGGTTAAAGGTGAAATTACGTTTGAATCGGATACAACAGGCGACTGGGTAATCGTGAAAAAGGATGGCATTCCGACTTACAATTTCGCAGTGGTTATCGATGACCATTTGATGCGGATGTCCCACATCCTGCGCGGGGAAGACCATGTTACCAATACCCTTCGCCAGCTTATGATTTTTGAAGCGTTCGGATGGGAAGCTCCTATCTTCGGTCATATGACGCTGATCGTTAACGAGAACCATAAGAAACTGAGCAAGCGGGACGAATCCATTATTCAATTTATCGAGCAGTATGAGCAGCTCGGTTACTTGCCAGAAGCAATGGTCAACTTCATTGCGCTGCTTGGCTGGTCCCCTAAAGGTGAAGAAGAGATATTCTCTTTGGAAGAGCTGATCTCGATCTTCGACGAGACACGCTTGTCCAAGAGTCCTGCTGTATTTGATACGAATAAGCTGACGCATATTAATAATACGTATATGAAGAAAGCTGATCCCGACCGCATTGCGGCATTAGCGATTCCTCATCTTCAACGTGCAGGACGCTTGCCGGACCAGTTGAATGAAGAGCAGCAAGCATGGGCGGCTGCGCTTGTGAAGCTGTATCAGGAGCAAATGAACTGTGCTTCCGATATTGTGGAATTGTCAGAGATGTTCTTCCGTGAAGAGCTTGTCATCGATGAAGAAGCAAAGTCTGTACTGGCTGAAGAACAGGTTCCAACTGTATTGTCCGCACTTCGTGCGAAGCTGGAAGTTGCTGCGACTTGGGATGCGGATACGATCAAGGCATCGCTGAAGGAAGTACAGAAGGAAACGGGCGCTAAGGGCAAAGGCTTGTTTATGCCGGTTCGTGTTGCTGTATCTGGTCAAATGCACGGCCGAGATTTAAACGAAACGATCGTTCTGTTAGGCAAAGAAAAGGTTCTTGCTCGCTTGAACGCATAGAGATTCACCGGAAACGAGGATGCCATTGATGGTTCAGATTCGAAGTTGTGCAACTTTCAAGGTTTGGTTATTGTCATGCAGCACATGCTTCGAATATACTTACGATAGAATCCTTTTCATAAATTCGTTCTGAACAAAAGTCATGCAAAGAGCTGTATGAATGAGAATACGAACAATAGCGTTGAACGGGAGAGTATAAGCCTTACAAAAATGAACAGAGAGAACGATCGTGATAGGGGAATGGTGGAGTTGAAAAGTCCATCTCGCCTAACAGGCTGCAAGTCGTTCCATTTTAAGCTTATGCGATGCACCCGGAAGCTCCGTCCTTGAGCATGCATGTGATGCATGGGTAGGGGATGGCGAATCATCCGCGTTATGGATGTTCAAGAGAGATAACAGGTGTCTGCTATGTAATGAGCTTGTATCCGTTGGTGCGGAACGGCGATAGAGGCATGATGTTGTCTAAGCAGAGTGGAACCGCGCATCGCGTCTCTGCAGCATCATGCTGCAGAGACGTTTTTTATTGCCTTGAATTCATGCATCCACATGGTGCACAAGAGAGAGAACCCTAACTCAATTCGCTAAGTTCCGGGGGGGATAGAGCATGTGGCGTATCATTCGCAGAATGAAATCCGATGTGCAAGCGGTGTTCGATAACGACCCGGCAGCACGTAGCCGATTTGAAGTTATCTTTACCTATTCAGGCCTGCATGCGATATGGGCACATCTCATCGCACACCAGTTCTACCGCTGGCGCTGGTATACAACAGCGCGTATTATTTCTCAAATTAGCCGATTCATGACAGGGATCGAAATACATCCTGGTGCTCGTATTGGTCAGAGACTGTTCATTGACCACGGTATGGGGGTTGTTATTGGAGAAACTTGTGAGATAGGCGATGATGTGGTTATTTACCAAGGTGTAACGTTAGGGGGGACTGGGAAGGAGAAAGGGAAGCGGCATCCGACGATTGGGAACAACGTCGTCATCGCTTCCGGGTCTAAGGTGTTAGGCTCCTTCACCATCGGAGATAATTCAAGCATTGGAGCCAATTCCGTTGTGCTTCGAGAGGTTCCGCCGAACTGTACCGTTGTAGGCATACCGGGACGGGTAGTGAAGCAGGATGGAGTACGGATTGATCGCTTGAACCATGCCCAACTTCCTGACCCTGTTATTGATATGCTTCGCAACATGCAGCATGAGTTGGATGCAGTGAAGGCTGAGCTTCATCAATTGAAGCAGCGAACAGAATCGGACAATGGATCGCTTGCCAGCCAAGCAAGTCAGCAGATAGATGAGTCTGCTGATGAAGAGTCTGCCGAATCATCAAAATCATCTGAATCACCAAAAAAAGAACTTGAGAAAGTGAACAAATAGACGCTCGAACATCAAGGAGGAGTAACTTGAATGACTTTGCACATTTATAATACGCTGACACGCACGAAAGAGCCATTTCAGCCGATAGATCCGGATCGCGTTACAATGTATGTATGCGGACCAACCGTGTATGATTATATTCACATTGGAAACGCGCGGCCCGCGATATTTTTTGATGTAGTGCGCCGTTATTTAGAAACACTGGATTATGAAGTGAACTACATCGTGAACTTCACGGATGTAGATGACAAGTTGATCCGCAAAGCGGCTGAACTGGGATCGACAGTGCCGGAGGTTGCGGATCGCTTCATTCAGGCGTTCTATGAGGATAATGATGGTCTCGGCATTCGCCGTGCATCGAATAACCCTCGTGTAACGGATAATATGGAAGAAATCATCGCCTTTATTTCGGAACTCGTGGAGAGCGGCAAGGCTTATGAATCGGGTGGCGATGTGTATTTCCGTACGAGAGAATTCGCAAAGTATGGACAGATTTCTCGTCAAAATGTAGATGAGCTGCAATTGGGCATTCGCATAGAAGTAGATGAGCGCAAAGAGGACGCGGCTGACTTCGTATTGTGGAAGGCAGCCAAGCCGGGTGAAATATCGTGGGCCAGCCCATGGGGAGAAGGCCGTCCAGGTTGGCATATTGAATGTTCGGCTATGTCGCGCAAGTACTTGGGTGAAACGATCGACATCCATGGCGGCGGTCAGGATCTGCAGTTCCCGCATCATGAATGCGAAGCTGCGCAATCCGAATCGGTTACGGGCAAGCCGCTTGCCAACGTGTGGATGCATAACGGATATATTAATATTGATAATGAAAAAATGTCGAAGTCGCTTGGCAACGGGGTGACTGTTCAACAATTGCGTAAGCAATACAATCCAGGCGCATTGCGTTACTTCATGCTGTCGACCCATTATCGCAATCCGCTGAACTTCAGTGCTGAAGCGATGGAGCAAGCAGAGAAGAGCGTTAGCCGCATTGAGAATGCAGTTGCGAATGTGCGTCATGCGTTGGCATCATTGAAAGCAGATCGTTCCATGCAGGAGGATCCAAATGAAGCGATTCAAGCGAAGGTTGTTTCCATTCTAGAGACCTTTGACGCCAAGATGCAGGATGACTTCAATACAGCGGATGCCATTACAGCTGTATTCGAATGGGCAAGTGAGGCGAACTCGTATTTGCAGCAATCTGATGCGTTAGCAGCAGGGGATCTGGAAGCACTGCTTGACGCTTTTGAAGCGATGAACGGTGTGCTTGGATTGGTGCTGGACAAGGACGAAGAATTGCTGGATGAGGAAATTGAACGACTCATCCAAGAGCGTAACGATGCTCGCAAAGCGAAAAACTGGGCGAGAGCTGACGAAATCCGCGATTTGTTGACCGAGCAGGGGATCGTTCTGGAAGATACGCCTCAGGGTGTACGCTGGCGTCGGAAATAGTGGCAGCGGCATTACGGTTGACGAAGGAGCTTGAGCATAATCAATGAATGATAATCAACAGGAACATCAATTAGCAATGAGGGATGGGAAGGAATTAGGGGCTGAGGGGACATGGCTGTTCCCTTTTGCCCCTATGAAGCAGCCAAAACAGTTGCATCCGATTGTGCTCGCCTATATCGGCGATGCCATCTTCGAAATTGCCATTAGACAATACCTTATATCACAGCCGAATCATCGACCGAATCATTTGCATAGAGAGGCGACTGGGTATGTATCTGCCAAAGCGCAGGCACGTGCCCTTGCACTGCTGGCACCGCATTTGACCGATGAAGAGGCAGATGTTGTTCGACAAGGACGCAATACGAAGTCCAGCGTGCCGAAGAGCGCGAATGTAAGTGAGTATAGACAAGCAACAGCGCTTGAATCGCTATTCGGTTATTTATACTTGAATGAAAACTTTGAACGGATGCAGCAATTCGTTAATATGATTGTTCAAGCACACGAGAAGGAACAGCAGCCAAAGTAAGAAGGAAACATCAAGACGGGAGGCGCGCATACGCATGCAGGAAGAATACATTGCTGGGAAGCACTCGGTTACCGAGGCGCTAAAATCTGGAAGAACGATTAATAAAGTATGGATCGCGGAAAACGCACAAAAACATTTAACAGGCCCGATTATCGCAGAAGCCAAGAAAGCTGGCGTAGTCATCCAAACGGTCGATAAGCGAAAGCTTGATCAAATGGTTGAGGGTGTTCAGCATCAAGGAGTTGTAGCACAGGTTGCTGCATATCATTATGTAGAAGTAGATGATATCTTGGCTCAGGCTGAGGCAAAGGGCGAGATACCGTTCTTGATCCTGTTAGATGAAATTGAAGATCCACACAACTTGGGCTCTATTCTTCGTACCGCAGATTGCACAGGAGCACATGGGGTTGTTATTCCGAAACGCCGTTCAGCAGGGCTGACTGCTACGGTATCCAAAACATCAGCGGGAGCGGTTGAATATGTACCTGTAGCAAAGGTGACTAACTTGGTACAGACGATGCAGCAGTTGAAGGAACGCGGCGTATGGATTGTAGGTACAGATGTATCGGCAACTCAAGACATCTATGAAGCAGATGTATTCAATCTTCCTATCGCACTTGTCATCGGCAACGAGAATAAAGGAATGGGCAGACTTGTTCGGGAAAATTGCGATATGCTGTACAAGCTTCCAATGGCAGGGCAAATTAACTCGCTTAATGCGTCGGTAGCTGCAGGCATCTTCATGTATGAGGTCGTGCGCCGGCGTCGCGGCTGAGGCTGCTCGGTATGGAGCGTCAGGACTGGCGAGATGTGCTTCTCGTAGACGGCTACAACATGATTGGGGCGTGGCCGGAGCTAAGAGAGGTGAAAGATAAAGATTTAGATGAAGCAAGAGAACGGCTGCTGAATATGCTTGCGGACTATCAGGCATATTCAGGCCGGAGAGCAATTGTCGTATTCGATGCTTATCGTGTTCCAGGCTTAGGTGCCAAATATGCACAGGGCAAAGTAACGGTACAATTCACGAAGGAAAAGGAAACAGCGGATGAGTGTATTGAGCGTCTCGCAAGAGAACTCGGTCACCGTCGTCGGCAAATCTACGTTGCGACTTCTGACATGACGGAGCAGAATGTAGCTTTTGCACAGGGCGCGCTCCGTATTTCAGCTCGTGAACTTAGACTTATTATTATGCAAGCCCGGCGCGAGGTCGAAACGAAGATCCGTGAACAGGCGATACAGCCAATTAAACGCAATCCTATTGAAGGGAAGCTGAAGCTGGATCAACTGCTTAAGCTCGAACGGCTGCGCCGAGGAGAAGAGGATTGAGCAGAAGCTCACAAGAGCAATGAATGCCATATTCATCGTTATAAGTGGCGTATGCAGCCAAATGCATAGTATTATTTTGGAATAATGCTCAAATTCCGCACAGGATAAGGCTTCCTTTGGTTGACGTTGATAGATAGATTCATATATACTGAATCTATCATTTGTGATGTAACGGATGGATTGCGTTGCAGGCCGGAGGGATTGCTAGTGAGTGTTGACCTCAAAGTATTAAGCATCTCCTCATACGAACGTTCGTCGGATGAACAGTTAGTCGACGCGGTTCGGGAGGGAGATAGCGAAGCGCTCGAATACTTAATTAACAAGTACCGCAATTTCGTTCGAGCGAAAGCACGCTCATATTTTCTAATCGGCGCTGACCGTGAGGATATTGTTCAAGAAGGCATGATCGGATTATACAAGGCGATTCGTGATTTTAAGGGAGACAAGCTGGCCTCTTTCAAGGCGTTCGCTGAATTGTGCATTACGAGACAGATTATTACGGCAATCAAGACGGCAACTCGCCAGAAGCACATACCACTGAATTCTTATGTGTCCTTGGACAAGCCGATATATGATGAGGATTCGGATCGTACCTTGCTGGATGTGATCGGTGGATCTCGGGTATCTGATCCTGAAGAGCTAATCATCAATCAGGAAGAATTCGTCGGGCTTGAGGACAAGATGTCTGAAATATTGAGCGATTTGGAGCGGAAAGTGCTGATGCTTTACTTGGATGGGCGTTCCTATCAGGAAATTGCCGTCGATCTGGATCGCCACGTCAAATCGATAGACAATGCGCTACAGCGAGTCAAGCGCAAGTTGGAGCGATATTTGGAGTTACGGGATGGCGGGGATAGCGAATGTTAATAAGTCAAATACAGGTATGAGAGCTTATCAACCAAGTGTGGGGGATAAGCTCTTTTTTAGAAGATAGATGAATATGCGTTCAAGAGGGCAGATAAACAGTAGAAAATGAAAGGTTTTGTAACGAATAGGGTTTAGATTGTTGTTTATTCCACCATACTGATATCGAATAAGAGCATTAGTGATCTTTTCCTTTGTCAAGCGGCTGTCGAATATGGTAGAGTGAAAGGCATCGCCCCCCCCCACGGCGTCAACATCTTATCATTGACATCATTTGACCCTTGTGATAAAGTGTTTTAGGTAGCCCTAAATATGCGTACGTATTTACTGAATAAGAAATGATTGGTTATGAGACTGAGAGTGGATTATTCAGCGCACAAGAGACGACTTGTCCCCCTGTAGAAGGATGGTCAATCCGTTTCTGCTTGGGGAAATTCGACGCTTCTTATCATTAAGGTGTCTTCAGGAGGTGTACTACATGCGGGTAATCGTTACGATGGCTTGCACGAACTGCAAACAACGCAACTATACGACAACAAAGAACAAACGTAATCACCCAGACCGCATTGAGTTGAAGAAATTCTGCAAGTTCTGCAACGAGCATACTTCTCATCGCGAAACGAGATAAGTCTGATGGAGGTGTAGTCCGTGGCTTTCTTCGGGAAACTGAAACAAAGTTTCGGTTCGATGTTTTCCTTCTTTGCCGACAGCTGGGGTGAATTAAAAAAGGTTCGCTGGCCCAATCGTAAAGAACTGACAAGCTACACGATCGTCGTATTAGCCACGGTTATCTTTATGACGCTTTATTTCTGGGTCCTTGATATCGGTATTTCCGCGATAGTCGAAGCGATTATTTAATAAAGTCCCAAGGTGGCTTAGTTATGGAAAAAAGATGGTACGTTGTTCATACCTACTCAGGTTATGAGAACAAAGTAAAAGCCAATTTGGAAAAGCGCGTTGAATCCATGGGCATGGAAGACAAAATATTCCGCGTTCTTGTTCCGATGGAAGAAGAAATGGTAAACAAGGATGGCAAAAAGAAAGTTGTCATGCGTAAAGTTTACCCGGGGTATGTTTTGGTTGAAATGATTCAGACGGATGAGTCTTGGTATGTTGTTCGCAACACGCCAGGGGTTACCGGATTCGTCGGATCTACCGGCTCTGGTTCGAAGCCTATTCCACTGTTGCCAGAAGAGGTCGAACAGATCTTGAAGACAATGGGGATGGAAGATCCGAGACCAAAAGTCGAGTACGACTTGAAGGAATCGGTTCGCATCAAGGTAGGGCCTTTTGCAAACTTCGTCGGTACGGTCGAAGAGATCGTTACAGACAAGCAGAAGCTTAAGGTTCATGTCAACATGTTTGGAAGAGAAACCCCTCTTGAGTTGGATTACCACCAAGTGGAGAAGATTTAATACATCTTTCTAATGGTTTCTTTTGTGAGATAGGGCAACCTTACTCTCACATAACTAGCGCAAGGAGGTGTTTGAAATGGCGAAAAAGGTCATTAAAGTCGTTAAATTGCAAATTCCAGCGGGTAAGGCGAATCCAGCGCCTCCGGTAGGCCCAGCATTGGGTCAAGCGGGTGTCAACATCATGGCGTTCTGTAAGGAATTCAATGCGAAAACAGCTGACCAAGCAGGTTTGATTATTCCTGTTGAGATCTCTGTATTCGAAGATCGTTCCTTTACGTTCATCACGAAGACTCCACCGGCTGCAGTATTGTTGAAAGTAGCGGCTAAGGTTGAAAAAGGTTCCGGTGAACCGAACAAGAAAAAAGTTGCAACAGTGAAACGCGACGTTGTACGTCAAATCGCTGAGCAAAAAATGCCTGACCTGAACGCAGCATCCGTTGAATCGGCTATGCGTATGGTTGAAGGTACAGCTCGCAGCATGGGCTTTGTCGTAGAAGACTAATACGTTCTTCTTGGCGCATGTGGGAGGTTAATCCGCTAAAACCACAAAGGAGGAAATTAAAATGGCAAAACGTGGCAAGAAATATATCGAAGCTGCGAAGCTCATCGATAGAGATGCAGCTTATGAGTCGATGGAAGCCATTGAATTGGTGAAAAAATCGGCTACAGCAAAATTCGACGAAACAGTTGAAGTGGCTGTTCGCTTGGGTGTAGACCCTCGTAAACAAGACCAAGCTGTTCGTGGGGTAGTTGTACTTCCACACGGTACAGGTAAAACAAAACGCGTTCTCGTCTTTGCAAAAGGCGAAAAAGCGAAAGAAGCAGAAGCAGCTGGTGCTGATTTTGTAGGCGATCAAGATATGATCAACAAAATTCAACAAGGCTGGTTCGACTTCGATGTCTGCGTAGCTACGCCAGACATGATGAGCGAAGTAGGTAAATTGGGACGTATCCTCGGTGGTAAAGGTCTCATGCCTAACCCTAAAGCCGGTACGGTTACATTCGACGTTACTAAAGCGATCCAAGAGATCAAAGCTGGTAAAATCGAATACCGTCTGGATAAAGCAGGTCAAATCCACGCTCCAATCGGTAAAGCTTCTTTCGATGCGGACAAGTTGCATGACAACTTCAAAGCGTTGATCGATGCATTGAACCGTGCGAAGCCAGCAGCGGCTAAAGGCGTGTACTTGAAAAACATCGCGGTTTCTTCCACGATGGGTCCTGCAGCACGTGTGAACACAGCATCTTTCCGCTAAGATTCATTCCTGTATGGAAAATCTAGCAGAATATTGGCAAGTTTTGTGGATGGTTGACATCGTTCGCCTATCCATGCTATGCTAATAGAGTTGCTAACACATGCAATTAACTTTTGAATAATCGTACCGTAGACAGTAGGTGCCGAAAGGCTTAATCTCCTACCGAGGTGTTCGAAATAGACTGAGTGCTTGGGGCGTGTCGTTGATACGTCTGCGCACCAAGTGCTATCGTGATGCCTCTGTAGTGAACTACAGAGGCTTTTCTTATGCTGAAGTAGGTAGAAGATATCGGACAGGATACGGTGTAAGTAGAACCTTGTAGGAGGTGGATCGAGTGGCAAACGCAAAAGTAATCGAAGCGAAACAGCAAGCCGTACAAGATATCGCTGAGAAATTGCGCGGCAGCGCTACAACGGTTGTTGCTGACTACCGTGGATTGTCAGTAGCACAAGTTACTGAACTTCGTAAGCAACTGCGTGAAGCAGGCATCGAATTCCAAGTATTGAAAAATACATTGGTACGCCGTGCGACAGCAGAAGCTGAGTTGTCTGAACTTGATGAAGTATTGTCTGGTCCGACGGCTATCGCGTTCAGTCGTGAAGACGCAGTAGCACCTGCGAAAATCTTGAACGATTTCGCGAAGAAAAACGAAGCCCTTGAAATTAAGGGTGGCGTCGTTGAAGGTCGCGTCGTTGACGTAGATCAAATCAAAGCTTTGGCAGCATTGCCTTCCCGCGAAGGTTTGTTGTCCATGTTGCTCAGCGTGCTCCAAGCACCAATGCGCAACTTCGCATTGGCTGTCAAAGCCGTTGCAGAGAAGAACGAAGCGGAAGCGTAAGCTTAATCGCGTAACATACATTTTATTAAATATGGAGGTTTAACAAATGAGCAAAGAGCAAATCTTGGAAGCCATCAAAGGCATGTCCGTATTGGAATTGAACGACCTTGTTAAAGCAATCGAAGAAGAATTCGGCGTAACTGCAGCAGCTCCTGTAGCTGTAGTAGGTGGCGCAGCTGGTGACGCTGGCGCAGCTGAACAATCTGAATTTGACGTAATCTTGACTGCACCAGGCGCAGGCAAAATCAACGTTATCAAAGTTGTTCGCGAAATCACTGGTCTTGGCTTGAAAGAAGCAAAAGACTTGGTAGACAACTGCCCGAAACCATTGAAAGAAAAAGTAAGCAAAGAAGAAGCAGAAGCAGTAAAAGCGAAGCTCGAAGAAGCTGGCGCATCTGTAGAAGTGAAGTAATCTCTGCTTGCGAAAGTGCGAACCCCTTGAACCTGTTTTCAAGGGGTTCGTTGTCTAAGATACGACTTACCGATTTAGCATGGATGTAATCGAATACGAAGTGTAAAAAGGGAACTCGACGCGCATCTTAGCCAATGAACGACAGCACTTTTTATTTTCACCATGACAGGAAGGGATCGAGATGACAGGCCATTATTACAGCAAGCGTCCAGAAGTAGAGCATGATCGAAAAAAATGGACTACAGCTTTGCGTGGTATGCAGCTAGCATTTGTATCAGATGCAGGTGTGTTTTCCAAGGGTGGTGTCGATTACGGCAGTCGTGTGCTGATTGATTACATGGACATCCCTGAAGATGCTGCTGTTCTTGATGTGGGCTGTGGATATGGCCCAATTGGATTGACTGCGGCAAAGCTGGCTAAGCGTGGGCAAGTCACCATGGTAGATGTGAATGAACGGGCCTTGGATTTGGCGAGAGAGAATGCTCTTCTTAATGGAATCCATAACGTCACGATTCAAGAGAGTGATGGTCTTAATGCGCTTGGCAATGAACAGTATTCTGTAATTCTTACGAATCCACCAATTCGTGCAGGCAAAGAAGTTGTTCATCGGATATTCGAACAATCCTATCAGCATCTAGTGGATGGAGGAGCTCTCTGGATCGTGATTCAGAAGAAACAGGGGGCGCCATCAGCTGAAGCGAAGCTGCAACAGTTGTTTGGAGAAGAAAACGTAGAATTAGTAGTGAAGGACAAAGGGTATCGGATCTATCAAGCGAAGAAATCATTTCCAAGTTGACTCCAAGTACCCAATATGGTATTATTATAAAATGTCAGTATTAGGATAGGCTTCATGTCTTTACATGACCAAATTGTCAAGCCTTTTTTTGAAAGGATGCATACATTTTTGCGAAATGACGTATAATGTTTACATTTTGGGCAAGTCTATCGGATATGAAGTTGTAATCGACAACAGGAAACGGCGACACGGGGGAAACGGCGTCCATCGCATTTGCGTTTTGCCGTGAACGTGCGTTTTTCTTTTTTCTGACATTTTGTACTATATTATTCGTTTTTAGAGTCTCTTTCGTGGACTTTATTATAAAGGATATCGAAAAGGATTCGCAATCCATTTTTGTGAGTAGACATGAGGGGTGAGTTAAAGTTGGCAGGACATCTTGTTCAATATGGACGACGCACTCGGCGCAGTTATGCGCGCATCAAAGAGGTACTCGAAGTTCCGAACTTGATTGAAATCCAACAGAAATCGTATCAATGGTTTTTGGACGAGGGATTGCGTGAAATGTTCCAAGATATTTCACCGATTCAGGATTTCACAGGTAATTTGGTTTTGGAATTTATCGATTACAGCTTGGGTGAACCCAAATATACAGTCGATGATTCGAAAGAACGCGATGTAACTTTTGCGGCGCCGCTCCGTGTAAAAGTGCGCCTTCTTAACAAAGAGACCGGAGAGGTCAAAGAGCAGGAAGTGTTTATGGGTGATTTCCCGCTCATGACGGAAACGGGCACGTTCGTTATTAATGGTGCTGAACGTGTAATTGTCAGCCAGTTAGTTCGCTCTCCGAGTGTCTATTTCAGTACTAAAGTTGACAAGAACGGGAAGAAAACTTACACGGCGACAGTTATTCCGAATCGTGGTGCATGGCTGGAACTTGAGATGGATGCGAAGGACATTATCTATGTTCGTATCGACCGTACTCGTAAAATTCCGGTTACGGTATTGCTGAGAGCACTCGGATTTGGTACAGATGAGCAAATCTTAGATTTGCTTGGCCATGATGAGTATATCCGTAATACGCTGGATAAAGATAATACGGATTCAACAGAGAAGGCTCTGATTGAAATCTATGAGCGTCTTCGTCCAGGCGAACCTCCTACATTGGAGAATGCAAGAAGCTTGCTGATCGCACGTTTCTTTGATCCGAAGCGCTATGATCTAGCGAATGTAGGTCGTTACAAGATTAATAAGAAGCTTCACATTAAGAATCGCTTGTTCAATCAACGTTTGGCAGAAACGCTTGTTGATACGGAAACAGGTGAAATTATTGCGGAAGCTGGTCAAGTCGTTGACCGTCGTCTCTTAGACGAAATTTTGCCTCGTCTTGAAAGCAATGTTGGCTTCAAGACCTATCATGTGGCAGGCGGAGTAATGGAGTCTGAAGATATCCCAGTACAGGTTATCGACGTATTCTCTCCAATCGAAGACGGCAAAGTTATTAAAATTATTGCTAATCGTAACATTGATAAATCCGTGAAGAACATTACTCCAGCGGATATTATCTCTTCGATTAACTACTTTATTAACTTGTTGCATGGAATTGGCAGCACAGATGATATCGACCACTTGGGCAACCGTCGTCTGCGCTCTGTAGGTGAATTGCTGCAGAACCAATTCCGCATCGGTTTGTCTCGTATGGAGCGTGTTGTGCGCGAACGCATGTCTATCCAAGACGCGAACGTGATTACACCGCAGGCGTTGATTAATATCAGACCTGTTATTGCATCCATTAAGGAGTTCTTCGGTAGCTCCCAGTTGTCTCAGTTCATGGATCAGACGAACCCACTTGCGGAACTTACGCACAAGCGTCGTCTGTCTGCACTCGGACCTGGTGGTTTGACGCGTGAGCGCGCGGGCTTTGAAGTTCGTGACGTCCATCCATCCCACTATGGCCGTATGTGTCCAATCGAGACTCCAGAGGGCCCGAACATCGGTTTGATCAACTCCTTGTCTACATTCGCTAGAGTGAACGAGTATGGCTTTATCGAAGCACCATACCGTTGGATCGATCCGAAGACAGGTAAAGTTACAGATCATATCGATTATATGACTGCTGACGAAGAAGATAACTACGTAGTCGCACAGGCGAATGCGCCGCTGAATGAAGATGGTACATTCCGTGACGAAACAGCTATCGTTCGTTACAATAAGCAATCTGATAACATTTTGACAATGCCTACGGATCGTATTGACTATATGGACGTATCGCCGAAGCAGGTTGTATCGGTTGCAACAGCGCTTATTCCGTTCTTGGAGAATGATGACTCCAACCGTGCGCTCATGGGATCAAACATGCAGCGGCAAGCGGTGCCTTTGCTCGTGCCAGAAGCTCCGTTTGTTGGTACAGGAATGGAATACAAGTCTGCGAAAGACTCCGGCGTATGTATCGTCTCCAAAGTAGACGGTGTCGTCGAGCGTGTTACAGCGAATGAAGTTCAAGTTCGCAAAATTGAAGTGATTGATGGTAAAGAGGTTAAAGGTGACCTCGTCAAATATAAATTGCAGAAGTTTATGCGTTCCAACCAAGGAACATGCATTAACCAGCGTCCACTTGCCAAGAAAGGCGATATCGTGAAAAAAGGCGACATCTTGGCGGACGGCCCTTCCACAGAGGTCGGCGAATTGGCCCTTGGACGCAACGTTGTTGTCGCGTTCATGACGTGGGAAGGTTACAACTACGAGGATGCGATTTTGCTATCCGAGAAAATGGTGAAAGAAGACGTTTATACGTCCATTCACATTGAAGAATACGAGTCCGAAGCTCGTGATACGAAGCTCGGACCAGAAGAAATTACCCGCGATATTCCGAACGTCGGTGAAGAAGCGCTCAAGAACTTGGATGAGCGCGGTATTATCCGCGTCGGTGCGGAAATTAAAGACGGTGACATTCTCGTTGGTAAAGTAACACCTAAAGGGGTTACTGAACTGACAGCAGAAGAACGCCTCTTGCATGCTATCTTCGGCGAGAAGGCACGCGAAGTTCGTGATACTTCCTTGCGCGTTCCTCACGGTACTGACGGTATCGTCGTTGATGTCAAAGTATTTACACGTGAGAACGGGGATGAACTCCCTCCAGGTGTGAATCAACTCGTTCGTGTTTATATTGCCCAAAAACGTAAAATTTCCGAGGGTGATAAGATGGCGGGACGCCATGGTAACAAGGGTGTCATCGCACGTATCTTGCCTGAAGAAGATATGCCGTTCCTTCCAGACGGTACACCAGTTCAAGTCGTCTTGAACCCATTGGGGGTTCCATCGCGTATGAACATCGGTCAGGTACTCGAGGTTCACTTGGGTATGGCTGCTCGTTACCTTGGCATGCATATGGCAACGCCGGTATTCGACGGTGCTACCGAGTATGACGTATTTGATACAATGGAAGAAGCTGGCATGCAGCGCAACGGTAAAACGATCTTGTACGATGGTCGTACAGGTGAGCCGTTCGAGCGTGAAGTTACCGTTGGTGTCATGTACATGATCAAACTCGCACACATGGTTGACGATAAAATTCACGCACGTTCAACTGGACCATACTCGCTCGTTACGCAGCAGCCGCTCGGTGGTAAAGCACAGTTCGGCGGTCAGCGCTTCGGTGAGATGGAGGTATGGGCACTCGAAGCTTACGGTGCAGCTTATACTCTGCAAGAGATTCTTACCGTCAAGTCTGATGATGTTGTCGGCCGCGTGAAGACGTACGAATCGATTGTGAAGGGCGAAAATGTTCCTGAGCCAGGTGTTCCTGAGTCGTTCAAAGTCCTTATCAAAGAGCTTCAAAGCTTGGGTATGGATGTCAAAATCTTGACAGAGAACGAAGAAGAAATTGAAATGCGCGAATTCGATGAAGATGACGATATTCCGCAGGATAAGTTGAATCTCGGCATGGATGACGAGTACGTCATCGAGTAAGCTGCCGAAGTCGTATAACGTTGGATCGGACGGTGGCCGTTAGCATTTGCTATACGGCCACCGCCAACCCATATATGGTTCGAACACAGAATTCCGCTCCTGTGTACTAACAGAGCGGTACACTCAAGTACAGATTAAGGAGGGTCGCTCCTTGATGGACGTCAACAATTTTGAATTTATGAAAATCGGGCTTGCCTCTCCCGAAAAGATTCGTTCTTGGTCTCGTGGCGAAGTCAAGAAGCCGGAAACGATTAACTATCGTACGCTCAAACCGGAGAAAGAAGGTTTGTTCTGCGAGAAGATTTTCGGACCGACGAAAGACTGGGAGTGTCATTGCGGTAAATACAAGCGTGTACGCTACAAAGGCGTTGTCTGTGATCGATGCGGCGTTGAAGTAACACGTCAGAAGGTGCGCCGCGAACGGATGGGTCATATTGAATTGGCTGCTCCTGTGTCGCACATTTGGTATTTCAAGGGCATTCCAAGCCGCATGGGCTTGGCGCTGGACATGTCTCCGCGTTCCTTGGAAGAGATCATTTACTTCGCATCTTATGTTGTAACAGAGCCTGGCGATACGCCTCTTGAGAAGAAGCAATTGCTTTCTGAGAAGGAATATCGCAGCTACCGTGAGAAGTATGGTCACGCATTCCAAGCAGGAATGGGTGCAGAAGCGGTTAAGAAGCTTTTGCAAGACTTGGATGTTGAGAAAGAACTTGAAGTGCTGAAGGAAGAACTTCGTACGGCACAGGGCCAACGCCGCAACCGTGCGATCAAGCGTTTGGAAGTAATCGAAGCATTCCGCAACTCTGGCAACCAGCCAGATTGGATGATTCTCGATGTTCTTCCGGTTATTCCTCCAGAGCTTCGTCCAATGGTACAGCTCGATGGCGGTCGCTTCGCGACGTCTGACTTGAATGACCTGTATCGCCGTGTAATCAACCGGAACAACCGCTTGAAGCGTTTGCTTGACTTGGGTGCCCCGGACATTATCGTGCAGAACGAGAAGCGTATGCTGCAAGAAGCAGTAGACGCCTTGATTGATAACGGTCGCCGTGGTCGTCCAGTTACAGGCCCTGGTAACCGTCCATTGAAATCGCTCAGCCATATGCTCAAAGGTAAGCAAGGTCGTTTCCGTCAGAACTTGCTCGGTAAACGGGTTGACTACTCTGGTCGTTCCGTTATCGTCGTAGGTCCTTACTTGAAGATGTACCAATGTGGTTTGCCGAAGGAAATGGCGCTTGAGCTGTTCAAACCTTTTGTCATGAAAGAACTCGTGAATAAAGGTTTGGCACACAACATTAAGAGCGCGAAACGTAAAGTAGAGCGCATTAGCCCGGAAGTATGGGACGTTCTCGAAGAAGTGATTCGCGAGCATCCAGTATTGCTTAACCGTGCACCAACACTTCACCGTCTCGGTATCCAAGCATTTGAACCGATTTTGGTAGAAGGGAAAGCAATCCGTCTTCACCCACTCGTATGTACAGCCTATAACGCTGACTTCGACGGTGACCAAATGGCGGTTCACGTTCCGTTGTCTGCAGAAGCACAAGCAGAAGCTCGTCTTCTTATGCTCGCTTCCGGCAACATCTTGAACCCGAAAGACGGTAAGCCAGTTGTAACCCCATCTCAGGATATGGTTCTTGGATCCTTCTACTTGACGATGGACAACAAGGAAGCTAAAGGAACAGGCATGATCTTTGGCTCCGTTAACGAGGCTGTATCTGCTTATCAACGCGGTTCGGCATCCTTGCACGCACGCGTTGCGATTCCAGTACGTGCATTGGGTAAATCTGACTTTACTGAAAAACAACAAGATGCGTTCCTCATTACAACGGTTGGACGTATCATTTTCAACGAAATCTTCCCGGCGGACTTCCCGTACATCAACGAGCCGACGAAGCGCAACTTGTTCGAGGGAACACCGGAACACTATTTCGTATATGAAAAAGGCGCGAATATTAGAGAGTTGATTGAAAATATTCCGCAAACAGGTGGGGTAGGTAAAGACTATCTTGGTCAAATTATCGCCCGCTGCTTTGATATTTTCCATACGACGAAGACTTCTGTTATCTTGGATCGTATCAAGCAAATCGGTTTCACGTATTCCACGAAGGCTGGTATCTCGATCGCGGTATCCGACGTTATCGTACCGCAAGAGAAAGTGGATATCTTGAAGGAATCCGAAGAGAAAGTACGCGTGATTACGAACCAATATCGTCGCGGTCTGATTACGAACGAAGAACGTTATGACCGTGTCATCGAAATCTGGTCGAACACGAAAGATCGGATTACCGATATTTTGATGAAATCGATGGAACGCTATAACTCCATCATGCTCATGGTTGACTCCAAAGCACGGGGTAACAAATCGCAGATTACTCAGCTGGGTGGTATGCGTGGTCTCATGGCCAACCCGTCCGGTCGAATCATTGAGTTGCCAATTAAATCGAACTTCCGTGAGGGCCTGACGGTCCTGGAATACTTTATTTCCACTCACGGTGCGCGTAAAGGTCTCGCGGATACGGCTCTTCGTACGGCGGACTCGGGTTACTTGACTCGTCGTCTCGTTGACGTTGCACAAGACGTTATCGTTCGTGAAGAAGATTGCGGTACGGATAAAGGCTTCTTAGTAGCCAACATCTCCGACGGTAAAGAAGTTATCGAAGGCTTGTACGATCGTATCGAAGGTCGCTATTCCGGTGAAACCGTTCGCCATCCGGAGACAGGGGAAATCCTTGTTAACCGCAACGAACTGATCGATACGGATAAGGCAGAGTTGATCGTCAATGCTGGCGTACAGAAGATGATGATCCGTTCCGTGCTCAGCTGCCGTGCTCGTCACGGTGTATGTAAAATTTGTTATGGTCGCAACCTGGCGACTGGTAAGCACGTTGAAATTGGTGAATCTGTTGGTATCATCGCGGCGCAGTCCATCGGTGAACCAGGTACACAGCTCACCATGCGTACGTTCCATACCGGTGGTGTCGCGGGTGACGATATTACACAAGGTTTGCCGCGTATCCAAGAGTTGTTCGAGGCGCGCAATCCGAAAGGGCAAGCGATCATTTCCGAGATCGACGGTGTGGTTAAGGAAATTCGCGAAGCGAAAGATCGTCGTGAAATCGAAATCCAAGGTGAGGCAGAGTCCAAAGTGTACTCCGTCACATACGGTTCTCGTGTCCGCGTAAGCGAAGGCATGGCAATCGAAGCCGGCGATGAGATTACAGACGGTTCCATCGACCCTAAAGAAATGCTCCGCATTAAAGGTATCCGTGGCGTTCAGAACTACATCTTGCAAGAAGTTCAACGCGTATACCGGAACCAAGGGGTAGAAATTAACGATAAGCACGTCGAAGTTATGATCAAGCAAATGCTTCGCAAAATCCGTATCATCGATGCGGGTGAAACGACATTGCTTCCAGGATCATTCGTTGACATGCATGAATATGAAGCAGCGAACAAAGAGGCGATCCTCTCTGGCAAGGAACCTGCTGTTGCGAAACCGATCTTGCTCGGTATCACGAAGGCATCCTTGGAGACAGACTCCTTCTTGTCTGCAGCATCCTTCCAGGAGACAACTCGCGTTCTTACTGATGCAGCGATCAAAGGTAAAGTCGACCAATTGCTCGGCTTGAAAGAGAACGTTATTATCGGTAAGCTGATCCCTGCAGGTACAGGTATGAACCGTTATCGCAGCGTTAAAGTGATTAATCCGCTTGACGAGGAAGTAACGGAAGAATCCCTAGATGCAGCAAGTGTTGGCGCAGCTGAGTAAGCTCAAATAATGAGTTTCAAATGAGTTGGTTGGCGCTGTCTAGTACGGCGCCAACCTCCATTTTTGTAACAAATATATTGTTTTGAAAAAGAAGTTACGAAATTGCTTGACACTGGGTAAACGAAGTGATATTATGTCGTAGTGTGCCCAAGACAAAGACCTGTGCTTTTGGAGGAACATGCTTCATGTCTAATGAAAAAGGTTTACAGGATGCAACAATTCGTATTGGGACGAAGCAAACATTGAAGATGGTTGAGCTTGATAAGGCCATCGAGGTGTACATTGCCGAAGACGCTGATGAACGCGTTACATCGAAAGTCGTAAGCTTATGTGAGAAGAAGGGTATCAAATTGACATATGTCAGCACGATGCGCGATCTTGGCAAGGCATGCGGCATTGAAGTAGGTGCAGCCGTCGCAGCTGTCGTTGAAGAAGAATAAGGAAGCCGATTGTTTTTGTAACAGAAGAAATTCTGGGGCAAAGACATTTCATTTGTTCATTTATGAACCACCTGGATCTGTGGACTTAGATGAATGATTTGTGAAGGTGTCGATAATATGGGAAGGGGGTGCCAACATGCCAACAATTAACCAATTGGTACGTAAGGGCCGCAAAGATAAAGTTACTAAATCCAAATCCCCAGCTTTGCAAAAAGGTTTCAACGCGTTGAAACGTGAAGAAACGGATTTGAGCGCGCCTCAAAAACGCGGTGTCTGCACTCGTGTAGGTACAATGACTCCGAAGAAACCGAACTCCGCGCTTCGTAAATATGCTCGTGTTCGCTTGACGAACCGTGTAGAAGTTACAGCGTACATCGGTGGTATCGGCCATAACTTGCAAGAGCACAGTGTTGTTCTCGTTCGCGGTGGTCGTGTAAAAGACCTTCCGGGTGTTCGTTACCACATCGTTCGCGGTGCTTTGGATACTGCAGGTGTAAACAATCGTATGCAAGCTCGTTCCAAATACGGTACGAAGCGTCCTAAAGCAAAGAAATAAGAAGTTAATGCTACTCAGAAAGGGGGATTCACATGCCACGCAAAGGTCCAGTTCCTAAGCGCGACGTGTTGCCGGATCCGGTGTATAACAGCAAGCTTGTTACTCGCTTGATCAACCGCATCATGCTCGACGGTAAACGTGGTGTTGCTCAATCGATCTTGTACAATTCTTTCGAAATCATTCGTGAGCGTACAGGCAACGATCCTATGGAAGTATTTGAAGCAGCACTGAAAAACATCATGCCAGTCCTTGAAGTTAAGGCTCGCCGTGTAGGTGGTTCTAACTATCAAGTGCCTATCGAAGTTAAACCTGAGCGCCGCACATCCTTGGGATTGCGCTGGTTGGTTAACTACTCCCGCAACCGCGGTGAGAAAACGATGGAAGAGCGTTTGGCAGCAGAGATTATCGATGCTTCCAACAACACTGGTGCAGCAGTTAAGAAACGCGAAGATACGCACAAAATGGCTGAAGCGAACAAAGCGTTTGCTCACTACCGTTGGTAGGATAAAGCTGTTTTGGTCTCGATATTCGAGTAACCAAACCCAATTTGAAGGGAGACCATTCCATGGCAAGAGAGTTCTCCTTAGCAAATACGCGTAACATCGGAATCATGGCTCACATCGATGCCGGTAAAACAACAACTACGGAACGTATCTTGTTCTACACAGGCCGTACTCACAAAATCGGAGAGGTGCATGAAGGCGCCGCTACGATGGACTGGATGGAACAAGAGCAAGAGCGTGGTATTACGATCACTTCCGCTGCGACTACAGCGCAATGGAAGGGCCATCGTGTAAATATCATCGACACTCCGGGGCACGTTGACTTTACGGTAGAGGTTGAGCGTTCCCTTCGCGTATTGGATGGAGCAGTAGGCGTGTTCTCCGCTAAAGAAGGCGTAGAACCGCAATCTGAAACGGTATGGCGTCAAGCTGACAAGTACAGCGTACCTCGTATCGCATACGTTAACAAAATGGATATCATCGGCGCTGATTACCTCAACGTTATCGAGTCCATGAAGGATCGTTTGCAAGCGAATGCTGTTGCTATTCAGCTTCCTATCGGTGCAGAAAACGACTTTACAGGCATCATTGACTTGATGGAAGAGAAAGCTTACATCTTCAAAGATGACTTGGGTAAAGAAGTTGATGAAACAGAAGTTCCTGCTGAGTTCAAAGACAAAGTCGCTGAACTTCGTATGGAAATGATAGAGAAAATCGCAGAACTTGACGAAGATCTGATGATGAAATACCTTGAAGGCGAAGAAATTACAGTTCCTGAACTGAAAGCAGCTCTTCGCAAAGGGGTATGTAGCGTTCAAATCTTCCCAGTAGTATGTGGTTCTTCCTACCGCAACAAAGGCGTACAGCTCATGATTGATGCTGTCGTTGACTACTTGCCATCCCCACTTGATGTACCTGACATTAAAGGTCATCTTGAAGATGGTGAAGAAGAAGTTCGTCATTCTTCGGATGAAGAGCCGTTCTCGGCACTTGCGTTCAAGATCATGACTGACCCTTATGTTGGTAAGTTGACGTTCTTCCGCGTTTACTCTGGTGTATTGAACTCCGGTTCTTACGTCTTGAACGCGACAAAAGGCAAACGTGAACGTATTGGCCGTATCCTTCAAATGCATGCGAACAGCCGTGAGGAAATCGCTACAGTTTATGCTGGTGATATCGCTGCTGCCGTTGGTTTGAAAGATACAGGTACAGGCGACACGCTCTGCGATGAAAAATCTCCGATCATCTTGGAATCCATGAATTTCCCAGATCCGGTTATCAGTATCGCAGTTGAGCCGAAGACTAAAGCAGACCAAGATAAAATGGGTACTGCTTTGGCGAAGTTGACAGAAGAAGACCCAACACTTCGTGCTTACACTGATGAAGAGACAGGTCAAACGATCTTGTCTGGTATGGGTGAGCTTCACCTTGATATCATCATCGACCGTATGCGTCGTGAGTTCAAGGTTGATACGAACGTAGGTAGCCCACAGGTTGCTTATCGTGAGACATTCCGTCAACCAGCTAAAGTTGAAGGTAAATTCGTACGTCAGTCCGGTGGTCGTGGTCAATACGGTCACGTATGGATCGACTTCGAACCTCTCGAGCCAGGAACAGGATTCCAGTTCGAGAACAAAATCGTTGGTGGCGTAGTCCCTCGTGAATACGTGCCTGCGGTTCAAGCTGGTATTGAAGAATCGATGAAGAACGGTGTCTTGGCAGGCTTCCCGCTTGTTGATATCAAGGCTACTATCTTCGACGGTTCCTACCATGATGTTGACTCCAGTGAAATGGCGTTTAAGATCGCTGGTTCCATGGCGCTTAAAGCTGCTAAGGACAAGTGTAAGCCAGTATTGCTTGAGCCAATCATGAAAGTAGAAGTTACAGTGCCAGAAGAGTACATGGGCGATGTTATGGGTATGTTGAACTCCCGTCGTGGTCGTATCGAAGGTATGGATGCTCGTGCTGGTGCACAAATTATCCGTGCTAAGGTACCTCTCTCCGAGATGTTTGGTTACTCCACAACTTTGCGTTCCGGTACTCAAGGACGCGGTGTGTTCTCCATGGAACTCTCTCACTATGAAGAAGTTCCTAAGAATATCTCCGAAGAGATTATCGCGAAGAACAAAGGCGAATAATTTCGCTTCTGATTCATTTGCAATCGGCTGAGCACATGACTTGTTGTGTGTCTCAGCTGCTTATAACATATATCTATTCCACTCATTGAAGGAGGACTAGTTCAAATGGCAAAGGCTAAGTTTGAACGTACGAAACCGCACGTTAATATCGGTACAATTGGTCACGTTGACCATGGTAAAACAACTTTGACAGCTGCTATCACAACAGTTCTGTCTAAAAAATATGGTAGCGGTGCAGCTGTAGCATTCGATCAAATCGATAAAGCTCCAGAAGAGCGCGAGCGCGGTATCACAATCTCCACGTCCCACGTAGAGTATGAGTCCGCTAACCGTCACTATGCACACGTTGACTGCCCAGGTCACGCCGACTATGTTAAAAACATGATCACTGGTGCTGCTCAAATGGATGGCGCGATTCTCGTAGTATCCGCAGCTGACGGCCCAATGCCACAAACACGTGAGCACATCTTGTTGTCTCGCCAAGTAGGCGTACCTTACATCGTCGTATTCATGAACAAATGCGACATGGTTGAAGACGAAGAGTTGTTGGAATTGGTTGAAATGGAAATTCGCGATTTGCTTAGCGAATACGAATTCCCTGGCGATGACACTCCAGTTATCCGCGGTTCCGCTCGTGAAGCTCTTCAAAACCCAGACGGAGAATGGGCTGACAAAATCGTTGAATTGTTCGCACAAATCGACGAGTACATCCCAACTCCAGAACGTGACACTGACAAGCCATTCTTGATGCCAGTCGAGGACGTATTCTCCATCACTGGTCGTGGTACAGTTGCTACTGGCCGCGTAGAGCGTGGTACTGTTAAAGTCGGCGACGAGATCGAAATCGTTGGTATCCAAGAAGAGACTCGTAAGTCCGTAGTAACAGGCGTTGAAATGTTCCGTAAACTTTTGGATTCCGCTCAAGCTGGTGACAACATCGGTGCGTTGCTTCGTGGTGTAGACCGCAACAACATCGAGCGTGGCCAAGTATTGGTTAAGCCAGGTTCGGTTAAACCACACACTGAGTTCACTGCTCAAGTTTACGTTTTGACTAAAGAAGAAGGTGGCCGTCATAAGCCATTCTTCACAGGCTACCGTCCACAGTTCTACTTCCGTACAACGGACGTAACTGGTATCATCAACTTGCCAGAAGGTACTGAAATGGTTATGCCTGGTGACAACATCACAGTTACTGTACAATTGATCGCTCCAATCGCGATTGAAGAAGGTACTCGCTTCGCGATCCGCGAAGGTGGCCGTACAGTAGGTGCTGGTGCGGTTGCAACTATCATCAAATAATGATAGTACCGACAATAGTCGGTAATAAAAGCCCCTTATCCTTGTGATAAGGGGCTTTTGCTTTATATAAAGAACAGCTAATGTTCATCATTCTTTTAAGAAGTGCTGACCAGAATGCTTTACACGAATATTCCATTATAGCGCTATAATATGTAATAAAATTCAAAAGGTATAGGTACGTAGAGCTAGAGAAAATAGAATATTTGTGGAAGTAGTGAGACACAGGAGGGAAGCAATAAGAAGGAGCAACAAGCTGCTGGGAATGGGGTGCCAAGTAAACCAAGGAACGTACTGTGGATAAAGAAGTTATAATATCTACAGAAAGCCAACCATTAGAACAAGCTATGATTCTTTTATCCACAACTCATCCCATACATCGATGTCCTCGGTTTGACGTGGGACAAACTTACCTTGCTATGTCAGCTTAGGCTATATTTATTGCCACAGATGAAAGGTATGACAGAGAAGTTTTAACAAGTTAACAATCATTCTAAGTATGGATCAATTAAAACAGCTGATTCTAAAACACTGTCCAATAGAATGTTTGCAACTGACATTGGAACAGCATACCGATGAAATGTCTTGAGCACCAGCTTGTACAAACATATGAAGAACGGGATCGACTAGAACGACCGAGCAGGTGAGCATGGCGCAAGTTGGCCATTGTAGCTAAAGAGGGAACAAGTTGGCCGCTAATAAGAAGGTGCATTTCAGCAAATCGTGGAGCATGTAAAGCATAGTACATCGCATTGGAGCTTATTCAAGATGATGATTCACCTTTTAAGGATGATCAGCTATATACATGAGGTGAAAGTAGAGGTTGCATTTTCAGCTGAGCAATTGAATCCTAAATGAAGCATTTATAGTCACGTTGATTTCTTTGTCGATAGAAATCCAGCATACAGTGGAAAAGACTGGTTTAATGACTAGTCTTTTTCTATGTTATGGATGTTTTGCGTGTTATGCTTGCTTTCGTATTTACTTTATTTATAACAGGGGGAGACAAATGAGAAAGTGGATGAGTCAGGCGGTTGTATTGATGCTTGTAAGTGTATTACTACTGACCTCGATGTCGGGTATAGCATCAGCAAAATCGAATTATTTACAAGAAAGTGCTGCTATAGGGAAGATCTCATCTGAGCAAATGAAAGGAAAAATTAACGGGATTTCGATATCAGGCTATACATTTCGTAATTCTTTCTGGATACCGGTTAAACAGCTAATCGAATACGGATTCGATGTAGCAGTTGGTGGAAAAACGGATCCTATACGTATTTCTCGTAACCTTAATAAGGAAATAAAAGGAGTAAAACAAGGAAATACAGCTCCTTCAAAAAAGGAAATTACGGTTCATTATACAGACAAAGAAATCTACGTGGGGAACCTTAAGCTGACAGCATATCAAATTGATAATACAAACGTAATTCGTTTAAGCGATCTAAAAATGTTTGGTGATATGACATGGGAAGCAAAAAGTAAAACGATACAATTGAAGCTCAATTCTTCAACCTATAACAATGAATTGAATATTTGGGTCACAGACGATAAAGTTTATAATCGCACTGGACAAACGATGAGTCAAATTCAAATTAAGCATTTCTACTTGCAAGATGGTCAAATACAAGAGAAGTTTGAAACCCTACGTAATGTTGAAACTGTCGCTGCAGTAAAAGGTAACAAGCAAGAGGATAATGCAAAACGAATAGTGATGGGATACTTAGGAACGGTTTTATTTAATGTGGTTACCGTCGAGGGGGAAAAAGTAGCAAACTTAAGAGCTATAGAGGAAATCGATTTTTACAAAAGTAAGACAAGACTTGAAGACGCAAAGTACCAATTAGATCAGGAGTATAAGATATTCGAAAAAGAAGTCAAAGCGTATTTGAAGCAAGAGTTGAAGAGAAATAATAACCAACCACTAAAAGTGCTAGATACAGAAGTAAGTTATGACTCTATAGGTACTCCTGAAGTAAATGTTGACATCATAAATTTATCGGAGAAGCGAGTAGTCGCATTCGAAGTTATTGTGACGGGATATGACAGTTACAATCGAGTCGTCCGTAATACCATAACAAAGGAATCATCATTAAAGGGAATTGCACAAAATCTTTCCGAGGTGATAGGAATGGGAAGTAGAGGAGTATACACCTGGAAGATGCATTTCCATGACAATATGGTCAAGGCAAGTGTGAAGGTAACATCGGTTAAGTTCTCCGACGGTACCGTATGGAGAGCAAAGTAAATCGGACAGCTTACGGAGGCTGGAACAGCATCCAGAACCTTCATCTTTCAATATTTATATAAACTGTGATAGACTCTAACAAGTGCCTAATAGAATTGAGTTATGTTATGTCCTGGCTGCCCGCAAGCAATCGTCTGAAAAGAGTTACGAAAAAAACTTGCAATAGTCAGGACATTTATATATAATAGTGAATGTTGTTCGTCGACGTTGCGATGAAGTGAGAGGTTACCGACACACCCGGCCCCTTTGCCATGGCGATGTGTTAGGAAAATTTTCACGGAGTATGTCCGATGCAAAATTGGGCGATAAAAGGAGGGACTAAAATGGCAAAGCAAAAAATTCGTATTCGCTTGAAAGCATACGATCACAGAATTCTTGACCAATCCGCTGAGAAAATCGTTGAAACGGCAAAACGTTCCGGTGCTGGAGTATCCGGTCCAATCCCGTTGCCAACGGAGAAGCAAATCATTACGATTCTTCGTGCGGTGCACAAGTATAAGGATTCCCGCGAGCAGTTCGAAATGCGCACTCATAAGCGCCTTATCGACATCGTGAATCCAACGCCGCAAACGGTGGACGCGCTGATGCGCTTGGACTTGCCGTCCGGTGTAGATATCGAAATCAAATTGTAAGTTAGTTGAAACGGTTATCCACATGTGGATAGCAAAGCCGTTTCTACTTCACTATGAACGGACTAAGGAAAGAAAAGAGGTGTCAACATGAAAGGTATCTTAGGTAAAAAGCTCGGCATGACTCAAGTATTTACCGCTGAAGGTAATGTACTGCCGGTAACTGTTATCGAAGCTGGTCCTTGCGTCGTTCTGCAAAAGAAAGACGTTGAGAACGATGGCTACGAAGCAATCCAAATCGGCTACGCTGATAAGAAAGAAAAGCGTGCTACGAAACCAGAAATCGGTCACGCGAAAAAAGCTAACGCAACACCTAAGCGCTACGTTAAAGAACTTCGTGGTGTGGATCTTTCTCAATATGAAGTTGGCCAAGAATTGAAGGCTGATTTGTTCGCTGAGGGAGAATACGTTGACGTTACAGGTATTTCGAAAGGTAAAGGCTTTGCCGGCGTAATTAAGCGTTGGGGACAAAGCACGGGCCCTATGTCTCACGGTTCCCGTTACCATCGTGGTCCAGGTTCCATGGGTTCCATTCAAGCGAACCGCGTACCAAAAGGCAAACGCCTTCCAGGTCACATGGGTACTGACACAGTAACAATTCAAAACCTTGAAGTTGTTAAAGTGGATGCAGAACGCAATGTTATCCTCGTTAAAGGTTCTATTCCAGGCCCTAAAAACAGCTTCGTTAACATTAAATCTGCAATTAAAAAGTAATTGGTGAGGAAAGGAGGAGCACATAATGCCTAAAGTAGCAGTTTACAACATGAGCGGTGCGCAAGTTGGCGAGATCGAATTGTCCGACAGCGTATTCGGCATTGAACCAAACAAACATGTACTTCATGATGCAGTCGTGATGCAGCTTGCATCTATGCGTCAAGGTACTCACAAAGTTAAGAACCGTTCCGAAGTTAGCGGCGGCGGTCGTAAACCATGGAAACAAAAAGGCACAGGTCGTGCGCGTCAAGGTTCCATTCGTTCGCCACAATGGGTTGGCGGCGGTACAGTATTTGGACCGACACCACGTAGCTATGCTTACAAGCTTCCTAAGAAAGTTCGTCGTTTGGCGATTAAATCCGCATTGTCTTCGAAAGTGTTGGCAGAGCAAATTATCGTAATCGATAGCCTTGCTTTGAACACGCCAAAAACGAAGGAATTCGCGGCAGTATTGAACAACCTGAAAGTGGATCGCAAAGCGCTTGTCGTGCTTCCTGAGTACAACGACAACGTAGCACTTTCCGCTCGCAACATTCCTTCTGTAAAGCTTGTTGCAGCTGACGGTGTCAACGTATATGATGTTCTTCGCCATGAGAAGCTCATCATTACGAAGGATGCGGTTCAGAAGGTAGAGGAGGTGTTCGCATAATGAAAGACCCTCGCGATATCATTAAGCGTCCGGTTATTACTGAGCGTACAGCAGACATGATGAATGACTTGAAATACGTATTCGAAGTTGATATGCGTGCTAACAAGACTGAAATCAAATTGGCTGTAGAACAAATCTTCAAAGTGAAGGTTGCGAACGTGAACACGCTTCGTATGCCTGCTAAGCCAAAACGCTATGGCCGTCACTCCGGCTACACTTCCGAATGGAAAAAAGCGTTCGTCACTTTGGCAAAAGACAGCAAGCCACTCGAGTTCTTCGAGACGGTTTAATATAGATTTCTAAAGTAAGGAGGGAAAACAAGTGCCTATCAAAAAGTACAAACCGACATCCCCGGCTCGTCGTAATATGAGCGTGTCCACGTTCGAAGAAATTACAACGAATGTACCGGAGAAATCGTTGTTGGCTCCTTTGAGCAAAACTGCGGGCCGCAACAACCAAGGTAAAATTACGGTTCGTCACCACGGTGGTGGACACAAGCGTAAATACCGTATCATCGATTTCAAACGTAACAAGGATGGCATTCCAGGCCGCGTTGCTACAATCGAGTACGATCCAAACCGTACTTCCAATATCGCATTGATCAACTATGCTGATGGTGAAAAGCGTTATATCATCGCTCCTAAAGGGTTGAAAGTAGGCGACGTAATCGAATCCGGTTCCGGCGCAGACATCAAAATCGGTAACGCATTGCCATTGGAAAACATTCCAGTAGGTACAGTTATCCACAATATCGAATTGCAACCAGGTAAGGGTGGTCAGTTGGTTCGCGCCGCTGGTACGGAAGCTCAATTGCTTGGTAAAGAAGAAAAGTACGTAACAGTACGCTTGTCTTCTGGCGAAGTTCGTAAATTGTTGAAAGTGTGCCGTGCTACAATCGGTTCCGTAGGTAACGGAGACCATGAGCTTATCAAAATCGGTAAAGCAGGCCGTAACCGCTGGTTGGGCAAACGTCCAGTCGTTCGTGGTGTGGTAATGAACCCGGTTGATCACCCTCACGGTGGTGGTGAAGGTAAAGCTCCAATCGGTCGTAAGTCTCCTATGTCTCCATGGGGCAAACCGACACTTGGTTACAAAACGCGTAAAAAAGGCAAACATTCCGATAAATATATCGTTCGTCGTCGCACGAAATAATATGTTTCCGTTTCATTGCGCAGCAGCGTAATCGCAAGCGAATCAGTTCTGTCGAAGGGAGGATTCATACATGGGTCGCAGTTTGAAAAAAGGACCATTTGTTGATGGTCACCTGATGAAGAAAGTTGAAGAATTGAACGATACAAGCAAAAAAGTTGTTATCAAGACTTGGTCCCGTCGTTCTACAATTTTCCCTCAATTCATCGGTCACACGTTCGGGGTATATGACGGACGTAAACATGTGCCAGTGTACGTAACGGAAGATATGGTCGGCCATAAGCTTGGCGAATTCGCGCCAACGCGTACGTACAAAGGTCATGACGATGACAGAAAAACAGGCAAACGCTAATTATTGATTAGAGAGCATTCGAGGGGAGGTACTTCCATGCAAGCAAAAGCACATGCGAATAACATTCGCATCGCCCCGCGCAAAGTTAAGCTCGTTATTGACTTGATCCGCGGCAAACAAGTGGGCGAAGCAATCGCAATTTTGCGCCACACGCCGAAGTCAGCTTCGCCAGTGGTTGAAAAATTGTTGAACTCTGCAATTGCCAATGCAGAACACAACCATCAAATGGACGTTAATAATCTCGTTATTTCGGAAGTCTTCGTGAACCAAGGTCCAACGATGAAACGTTTCCGTCCACGCGCTATGGGACGTGCGAGCCGAATTAACAAAAGAACAAGCCACATCACGCTTGTAGTATCTGAAAAATAAGGAGGGACAACGTGTGGGTCAAAAGGTAAATCCAGTCGGACTTCGAGTGGGCGTTATCCGCGATTGGGAATCCAAGTGGTATGCCGAGAAAGATTTCGGTACATTGCTCATCGAAGACGTGAAGATTCGTGAATTCCTTAAAAATAAATTGAAAGAATCCGCCGTATCCCGCATTGAGATTGAACGTGCAGCTAACCGCGTGAACGTTACAATCCACACTGCGAAACCGGGTATGGTAATCGGTAAAGGCGGTTCCGAAGTTGAAGCACTTCGTCGTGAAGTAACGAAAATTGCTAACGGCAAAAAAGTACACATCAACATCTCGGAAATCAAAACTCCAGATTTGGACGCAACTCTCGTTGCAGAGAGCATTGCACAACAACTGGAACGCCGCGTTTCTTTCCGCCGCGCTTTGAAACAATCAATTCAACGTTCCATGCGCGCTGGTGCGAAAGGGATCAAGACTGCAGTAAGCGGTCGTTTGGGCGGTGCTGAAATCGCTCGTACAGAAGGATACAGCGAAGGGACAGTGCCACTTCATACGCTTCGCGCCGACATCGACTACGGCACAGCTGAAGCTCATACAACTTACGGCCGTATCGGCGTAAAAGTATGGATCTATCGTGGAGAGGTACTTCCTACGGCTAAGAAAAAGGCTGTTGAGGAAGGAGGCAACTAATCATGTTGGTACCTAAACGTGTAAAGCACCGGAAGCAGCAAAAAGGACGCATGAAGGGTCAAGCTAAAGGTGGCACGACAGTTCACTTCGGTGAATACGGGTTGCAAGCATTGGAGCCTACATGGATTACGAACCGTCAAATCGAGGCTGCTCGTATTGCGATGACTCGTTACATCAAACGTGGCGGTAAAGTATGGATTAAAATTTTCCCAGACAAACCAATTACGGCTAAGCCGCTTGAGGTTCGTATGGGTAGCGGTAAAGGTAACGTTGAGAAGTGGGTTGCTGTAGTTAAGCCTGGTAAAGTAATGTTCGAACTTTCCGGTGTACCTGAAGAGGTAGCTCGCGAAGCTATGCGCCTTGCTGCTCACAAACTGCCTGTCAAGACTAAGTTTGTGAAACGTGAAGAAATGGGTGGTGAAGCAAATGAAAGCTAGTGAATTCCGCAACTTGACCACTGCTGAAATTGAACAAAAGATTGCCGGATTCAAGGAAGAACTTTTCAACCTCCGTTTCCAATTGGCTACCGGACAGCTTGACAACCCAACTCGCATTCGTGACGTGCGTAAAGCGATTGCTCGTGCACATACGATTCTGCGTGAAAGAGAACTTGGTATTACTAGCTAATTCACCAAGATGTCAGTTTCGGAAAAATAGACATCCTGTATCCAGGAAGGAGGCAGAACACTAATGAGTGAAGTACGTAACGCTCGTAAAGTGCAAATTGGTAAAGTTGTCAGCGACAAAATGGACAAAACAATCGTAGTAGCGGTTGAGACATACAAGAAGCATGATTTGTATCACAAACGCATCAAATACACGAAGAAGTTCAAAGCGCATGACGAAAATAACGAAGCCAAAATTGGCGATACTGTGAAAATCATGGAGACGCGTCCGTTGTCGAAAGACAAGCGCTGGAGACTCGTTGAAATCGTTGAGAAAGCAGTTATCGTTTAATGAACGGATAGTTTCACCGAAAGGAGGACATTCGAATGATTCAAGCATTTTCACGTTTAAATGTAGCAGACAACTCTGGTGCGAAAGAACTGATGTGTATTCGCGTGTTGGGCGGTACTGGCCGTAAATCAGCTCACATCGGTGACTTGATCGTATGCTCTGTCAAACAAGCAACACCAGGCGGCGTTGTCAAAAAGGGTGACGTAGTCAAAGCGGTTATCGTTCGTACGAAGCGTGCTGTTCGCCGTAAAGACGGTTCTTACATCGCATTTGACGAAAACGCAGCGGTTATCGTGAAAGAAGATAAGGGCCCACGTGGGACTCGTATTTTCGGACCTGTCGCTCGCGAACTTCGCGAAAAAGACTTCATGAAAATCGTTTCCCTGGCACCGGAAGTTATCTAATCAACTTGCCCGCCAGGCAAGACTCAGGAGGTGTGACACATGCCACGATTGAAAAAAATTCTCGAGTCGCATAACAACAAATTGCACGTGAAAAAAGATGACACTGTCATCGTGATCACGGGTAAAGATAAAGGCAAAAAAGGCCGTGTTATTGCAGCATTCCCTCGTGAAAACCGCGTTATTGTGGAAGGCGTAAACATGGTGAAGAAGCATCAGAAGCCTAACGCTAAGAACCCACAAGGCGGTATCGTTGAGCAAGAAGCAGCAATTCATGCATCTAACGTTATGCACGTGGATCCAAAGTCGGGTAAAGTAACGCGCATCGGTTACAAAGTGGAAAACGGTAAAAAAGTGCGCGTAGCTAAACGCTCCGGCGAAATTATCGACTAATCGCTTCGGAAAGGAGGTCCATTCTAGATGGCAGCTCGTTTGAAAGAACGTTATTTGAACGAAATTACTCCTGCGCTAGTGCAGAAGTTCAACTATACATCAGTTATGCAAGCTCCAAAAGTGGAGAAAGTCGTCATCAACATCGGTATGGGTGAGGCTGTTCAAAACTCCAAAGTTTTGGATACTGCAGTAGCTGAATTGCAACAAATCGCTGGTCAAAAGCCAGTAATCACTCGCGCGAAGAAGTCTATCGCAGGCTTTAAGCTTCGTGAGGGAATGCCGATTGGTGTGAAAGTTACATTGCGCGGCGAGCGCATGTATCACTTCTTGGACAAATTGTTCAATGTCACGCTTCCTCGTGTACGCGACTTCCGCGGTATCTCGAACAAAGCGTTTGACGGCCGCGGCAACTACACACTCGGTTTGAAGGAGCAAATCATCTTCCCTGAAATCGAGTACGATAAAGTTGACAAGGTTCGTGGTATGGATATCGTCATCGTTACGACGGCGAAGACGGACGAAGAGTCCCGCGAATTGTTGACGCAACTCGGCATGCCTTTCGCGAAGTAATTCGTAAAAAGGTCGGTTACGTTTGAGATACAAACTGAGCAATCAGTTTTGAATCCATCGACACAAATCTCTAGGAGGTGTCAACTCACGTGGCAAAAACTTCGATGAAAATCAAGCAACAACGCAAACCGAAGTTTGAAGTACGGGCATATACGCGCTGTGAGCGCTGCGGACGTCCGCATTCCGTATTACGTAAGTTCAAAATTTGCCGGATTTGTTTCCGCGAATTGGCATACAAAGGCCAGATTCCTGGCGTTAAAAAAGCAAGCTGGTAATCAACCCTGTTGCGGGAAGGAGGTTTACACTAATGGTTATGTCCGATCCGATTGCAGATATGCTTACACGCATTCGCAATGCTAATACAGTGCGTCATGAAACGGTGGAAATGCCTGCTTCTACTATGAAGAAGCAAATCGCAGAAATCTTGAAGCGTGAAGGCTTTATCCGTGACGCTGAATATATCGATGACAACAAACAAGGGATCATTCGCGTGTTCCTGAAGTACGGTGCAAACAACGAGCGTGTTATCACAGGCTTGAAGCGCATCAGTAAACCAGGACTGCGCGTGTACACGAAAGCTAATGAGGTTCCTCGTGTACTGGGCGGTCTCGGTATCGCAATCATCTCGACGTCCAAGGGCGTCATGACTGACAAAGAAGCTCGCCAGTCCAAATCCGGCGGCGAGGTAATCTGCTACGTTTGGTAAACCATTCGCATAAGATTGGAGGTGCAACAACATGTCCCGTATTGGTCGCAAACCAATTGAGGTACCAGGTGGCGTAACTGTCACTTTGGAAAACCACGTTATTACAGTAAAAGGACCGAAAGGAACTTTGACTCGTGAACTTCATAAAGACATGAAAGTGTCTGTAGAAGAGAACGTCATTTCCGTAGAACGTCCTTCTGAAAATAAACTTCATCGTTCGTTGCACGGTACAACACGCAGCGTAATCAACAACATGGTTAGCGGAGTAACTGAAGGTTTCTCCAAAACCCTTGAGTTGGTCGGTGTAGGTTACCGTGCTAACAAATCCGGCGACAAGCTTGTCTTGAACGTAGGATACTCCCATCCGGTTGAAATTACACCGGAAGCTGGTATTGAATTCGAAGTGCCTGCTCAAACGAAAATCATCGTTAAAGGCATTGATAAAGAGCGCGTTGGTGCATATGCAGCGAACATTCGTGCAGTACGCGAGCCAGAACCTTACAAAGGTAAAGGTATCAAGTACGAAGGCGAACGCATCATTCGTAAAGAAGGTAAAGCAGGCAAGAAGAAGTAAGATCTTGCCTAGCTCACTTACCTTAGCAGCTTAATGGTTAAACTGAAGGGAGTGAAACAATCCGATGATTACCAAAGGCGATAAGAACAAAGCTCGTTTGAAAAGACACCTGCGTGTCCGTAAAAAAATCGAAGGTACAACGGAACGTCCTCGTTTGAACGTATTCCGTTCTTCCAAACATATTTACGCTCAACTTATCGATGACGTGAAAGGCGTAACAGTCGCTTCCGCTTCGACTATGGATAAAGAGCTTCGTGGAGATATCAAAAATGGTGGTAACGTAGAATCCGCTCGCAAAGTTGGCGAATTGATCGCAAAACGTGCGAAAGAGCAAGGATATGAGACAATCGTATTCGATCGCGGTGGTTACTTGTACCATGGACGTATTCAAGCTTTGGCTGACGCAGCACGCGAAGCTGGTCTTGAATTCTAATTTTTAATCGAAGGAGGTAAACGACTTGCGAGTTGATCCAAACACGTTAGAACTTTCTGAAAAAGTTGTTCAAATTAACCGCGTTGCTAAAGTTGTTAAAGGCGGACGTCGCTTTAGCTTTAGCGCTCTCGTGGTTGTCGGCGATGGCAAGGGCTGGGTTGGCGCTGGAATCGGTAAAGCATCCGAAGTACCAGACGCAATCCGCAAAGGTATCGAAGACGCTAAGAAAAACCTGATTCATGTTCCGTTTGTTAACACGACAATCCCTCACCAAGTAATTGGTCAGTTCGGCGCTGGTAAAGTTCTCTTGAAGCCAGCATCCGAAGGTACTGGGGTTATCGCAGGCGGTCCAGTACGTGCCGTTCTTGAGTTGGCTGGTGTAGGCGATATCTTGACGAAATCGCTTGGTTCCTCTAACTCCATGAACATGGTTAACGCTACATTGGAAGGCTTGTCTCGTTTGAAGACAGCTGAACAAGTAGCAAAATTGCGCGGTAAATCCGTTGAAGAACTGTTAGGTTAAGGAGGGGACGAAGATGGCGAAATTGCAAATTACCCTCGTTCGCAGTCTGATCGGTCGCCCGGAAACTCATCGCCAAACGGTGAACACTTTGGGTTTGCGCAAGTTGAATCAGACGGTTGTTCATAACGACAACGTTGCGATCCGCGGAATGGTAAACCAAGTTAAACACTTGGTTGAAGTCAAAGAGATCGAAGCGTAAGGGTAACACCATACGACTTCTGTAATCGGATATAGATTACATGGTACAATACAAAAGATTAGAGTCATAAATATTAAAGGAGGTGCGACGAACGATGAAGTTGAATGAACTTTCTCCGGCACCTGGTTCCCGCCAAACACGTAATCGTGTAGGCCGTGGTATCGCGACAGGAAACGGTAAAACATCTGGCCGTGGTCACAAAGGTCAAAATTCCCGTTCTGGCGGTGGTGTTCGTCCGGGCTTCGAAGGTGGACAAAACCCACTTTACCGTCGTCTGCCAAAACGCGGCTTTGTAAATCCTACTCGTAAAGAGTATGCGGTAGTTAACGTAACGGATTTGAACCGCTTTGAGGCTGGTACGGAAGTAACTCCGGAATTGTTGATGGAACAAGGCATCGTGAACAACCCAATGAGCGGAATCAAAGTATTGGGCAATGGCGAGCTGTCCGTTAAATTGACGGTCAAAGCTAATAAGTTCTCTCAATCTGCGGTAGAGAAGATCGAGGCTGCCGGCGGTAAATCCGAGGTGATCTAATGTTCAAGACCGTATCGAATATATGGCGAGTCGAGGACTTGAGACGTAAGATTTTGTTTACGCTCATGGTTCTGATCGTTTATCGCGTCGGGTCCTTTATAACGGTTCCCGGCGTCGATACGTCGGTCTTTGCTACAGCAAACCAAAACACGGATTTGTTCAGCATGCTGAACACATTCTCTGGTGGTGCGCTGTTTAAATTCTCTATCTTTGCTCTAGGAATTATGCCGTACATTACGGCATCGATCATCGTACAGCTTCTGTCGATGGACGTCATTCCGAAGTTTACTCAATGGGCGAAAGAAGGAGAAGTCGGCAAACGTAAGCTTTCCCAAATCACGCGCTACGGTACCGTAATATTGGGATTGATTCAAGCTTTCGGTACGGCGATTGGGTTTAATCGCATGTACGGTGCGCAGCTGGTTCCAGGTGCGACATTTGCGGATTATGTCCTAATCGCGATTGTCTTGACTGCTGGTACGGCGTTCTTGATGTGGATCGGTGAGCAAATCACGGAAAAGGGTATCGGCAACGGTATCTCGATTCTGATTTTCGCAGGTATCGTCGCAGCTATCCCGATTCATATCGGGGAGATTTATCGTAGTCAATTTGCCGATGCAAGCGGACAAATGTTCCTCAACATCGTCAAAATGATCGTTATCGTATTGGTTATCGTGCTGATTGTGGTCGGTGTTATCTACATTCAGCAAGGGAACCGTAAAATCCCGGTACAATACGCTAAACGTGTTGTGGGTAACAAAATGTATGGTGGACAGAACACGCACATTCCGCTTAAAGTAAATGGTGCAGGCGTTATTCCGGTCATCTTTGCATCTTCGCTTTTGATGTTCCCGGCTACAATTGCTCAATTCTGGGCGGATAAGCCGTGGGCTCGTTGGATCATTGAACATATGGGATTGAACAAGCCGCTTGGCATGTTCTTATACGTTCTCTTGATTATCGGGTTTACGTTCTTCTATACATTTGTACAGTTGAATCCACAGCAAATGGCTGATCAAATGAAAAAGAATGGCGGTTATATTCCAGGAATTCGTCCGGGGAAAGCAACAGCTACGTACTTGACGCGTGTAATGTCTCGCATTACACTTGCTGGAGCTATCTTCCTTGCTGGCGTATCCATCTTGCCAGTGTTCTTCGGGGCACTAGCTGGATTGCCGCAATCTGTTCAAATTGGTGGTACTTCGATTCTCATCGTTGTCGGCGTTGCGCTAGACACCATGAAGCAGATCGAAAGCCAATTGATCAAACGCCATTACAAAGGTTTCATTAATAAATAGGCAATAGGTTCTGATGAGACCATTTAGGCTCATTGGCACCTATTGTGCTGTTCTTGTAGAGCAGAGGCTTAACGAATGGCATCGAAGCACCCCACTTCCGACGAAGTTAAGCCTGTGCTTACCATAAAGGGAGTGACATTCGATGAACATTCTATTCATGGGGCCTCCTGGGGCAGGAAAAGGAACACAGGCCGAGCGTATCGTTGAACAATTCGGCGTTCCTCATATCTCGACAGGAGACGCATTCCGCAAGGCAATTGGTGAAGGCACTCCTATCGGATTGAAGGCTAAAGAATACATTGATCAGGGTCTGCTCGTTCCGGATGACGTGACGGTAGGCATCGTGCGAGAGCGCCTTGCACAACCTGATTGCGAGAAAGGTTTCCTTCTCGATGGTTTCCCACGCACATTGGCGCAAGCTGAAGCGCTGGATAGCATCTTGGTGGAACTGAGTCGCAGTCTTGATCACGTCATCAACCTGAGCGTTGACCGCGATTTACTGCTGGCGCGTCTTACAGGACGACGCATTTGCAAGTCTTGCGGCGCGACGTACCATGTCATCTATAACCCGCCTAAACAAGAGGGCGTTTGTGATAAGTGCCAAGGCGAGCTGTACCAACGTTCGGATGATTCCGAAGAGAAAGTTGGCACACGTCTTGATGAGTACATCAACAAAACGGCACCTTTGCTCGCATACTATGAGGACAAAGGCTTGTTGCGTCAGGTTGACGGGGAGAAGGAAATTGATACGGTCACGTCAGAAATCGTATCTTTACTGCGGGGTTAAACCATGATCATTTGTAAGTCCGAAGTGGAATTAGGCTTCATGAGGGAAGCTGGGCGAATTGTTGCGGAAACGCATCGTCTTTTAGCGAAATCGATTGAGCCGGGGATTACCACTCTCGAGCTTGATTCGATCGCGGATTCGTTTATTCGCAGCCAAGAAGCAACACCTTCTTTCAAGGGCTACAACGGTTTTTCCGGCAGCATTTGCGCATCAGTGAACGAAGAACTGGTTCACGGCATTCCCGGAAAGCGCAAGTTAAACGAAGGCGACATCATCAGCATCGACATCGGTGCGGAATACCGCGGATATCATGGCGACTCTGCCTGGACATACGGTGTTGGTAAGATTACGGATGCAGCTCAGCAGTTGCTTGACGTAACGGAACAATCACTTTATGCTGGCTTAGCGCTGGTTAAGCCGGATGTTCGGTTGTACACGATATCGCACGCGATTCAACGCGTGATCGAGGATGCAGGTTTTTCCGTTGTACGGGAATATGTCGGACACGGAATCGGTGCGGAGCTTCATGAAGAGCCGCAAATTCCGAACTACGGCATTCCGGACCGCGGACCACGCTTAAAGCCGGGCATGGCGCTCGCGATTGAGCCGATGGTCATTGCCGGTGGGCGTCACGTCAAAACGCTCGCAGACAACTGGACGGTCGTGACGGTGGACAGTTCATGGTGTGCTCATTTCGAGCATACGGTAGCTGTAACGCCGGACGGATGCGAAATTTTGACGAAGCTGGTTGAGTAGGTGAGAGGCATGAATGAATATTCGACTCCGCGTCTCGGCCAATTCGTCAAGGTTCTTCAAGGTCGTGATGAAAGCAAATATGCGGTTATTGTCGGCATTGAAGAGTCGCGCTACGTCAAGATAGCGGACGGAGACAAACGAAAGTTTGATCAACCAAAGCGTAAAAACTTGCTTCATCTCGAATTGCAACCTGCAATTAGCCATGAAGTTGTCCATAGTTTACACGAAAGCGGACGGGTAACGAACAGCAAGCTACGTTATGTCATAGCGAAGCATGCTGAACAACAAGCCGCTGCACATGCTGATGAGAAAGGAGAATGACGTTGGCCAAAGAAGATGTAATTGAAGTTGAAGGTGTTGTAATTGAACCGTTGCCGAATGCAACGTTCCGTGTTGAGCTGGAGAATGGTCACCAAATTCTTGCCCACGTTTCCGGAAAGCTGCGGATGCATTTCATCCGTATCCTGACGGGGGACAAAGTGGTCGTTCAACTGTCGCCATACGATTTGAGTAAAGGTCGCATCACATATCGGAAGTAGTGCTCGGATCGTTCCGAGTCGCGCTTGCATGAACTTGCAGGCCGTTCACACGTCAGGAAGACGGTTTGACGTGCTACTTGAGAAACTGGGAGGTATTCAGCATGAAGGTAAGACCTTCTGTTAAGCCCATTTGCGAGAAATGCAAAGTCATTCGTCGCAAAGGCAACGTTATGGTAATCTGTGAAAATCCGAAACACAAACAAAAACAAGGATAATAGAAGGGGGTGTAGCGTAAATGGCTCGTATAGCTGGTGTAGACTTGCCACGGGATAAACGCGTTGAGATCGCCTTGACATACATTTTTGGTATTGGTAAAACAACTTCTAAAAAGGTAATTGCTGAGGCTGGCGTTAACCCTGATACTCGCGTTCGCGATTTGACGGAAGATGAGGTAAACAAAATTCGTGAGCTGATTGACAAAACGGTTAAGGTTGAAGGTGACCTTCGTCGTGAGATTTCTCTGAACTTGAAGCGTTTGGTTGAAATCGGATGCTATCGTGGTATCCGTCATCGCCGTGGATTGCCTGTTCGTGGACAACGCACGAAAACAAATGCTCGTACACGTAAAGGCCCTCGTCGTACTGTAGCGAACAAGAAGAAGTAATAAGGGGGGATAAGTAGCAATGGCAAAACCAAAAAAAGTCGTACGTACAAAACGTCGTGACCGTAAAAATATTGAGACTGGTGTGGCTCATATCCGTTCCACGTTCAACAACACGATCGTGACTATCACGGATCCACACGGCAACGCAATTTCTTGGGCTAGCTCCGGCGGTTTGGGCTATAAAGGCTCCCGTAAATCTACGCCATTCGCGGCTCAAATGGCTGCTGAATCCGCAGCTAAAGCTGCTATGGAACATGGCATGAAGACGGTAGAAGTTATGGTTAAAGGCCCAGGCGCAGGTCGTGAAGCTGCCATCCGTTCTCTGCAAGCTGCAGGTTTGGAAGTTAGCATGATCAAAGACGTAACGCCAATCCCGCACAACGGCTGCCGCCCACCAAAACGTCGTCGCGTATAATGACGGCAACACCGATGCGTGTAGTATTAAGCTAGCGCCTGTTGGGAAGAATGGTTGTTTAGGCATACTGCATGAATCGACCGACCGTAGGTGTTTGACGTTAATGAACGCCAGCGACGTTTTAAGGAGGGTTATATAGTGATTGAGATCGAAAAGCCGAAGATTGAAACCGTGGAAGTCAATGAGGAAGGCACATACGGCAAATTTGTCGTAGAACCATTAGAGCGTGGATACGGTACGACGCTGGGTAACTCCCTGCGCCGTATTCTCCTCTCCTCGTTGCCCGGTGCAGCAGTGACGTCCGTTCAAATCGACGGTGTCTTGCACGAGTTCTCGACAGTCCCAGGCGTCTATGAAGACGTTACTGAGATTATCTTGAACTTGAAGGCCCTATCGCTGAAAATTCACTCCGATGAAGAGAAAATTCTCGAAATCGATGCGGAAGGCGAAGGGGTAGTAACGGCTGGCGATATTCGAGCGGATAGTGATGTGGAAATTTTGAACCCGGATCTCCGCATTGCGACATTATCACAAGGTTCGAGACTCCATATGCGCATTTATGCGAATCGTGGACGTGGTTACGTACAAGCAGATCGCAACAAACGGGAAGATCAGCCAATCGGCGTCATTCCAGTTGATTCGATCTACACACCAATCTCGCGTGTGAACTACACAGTAGAGAACACTCGTGTTGGTCAAGTAACCAACTACGACAAGCTGATGCTTGAAGTATGGAGTGACGGAAGCATTCGACCAGAAGAAGCGGTTAGCCTCGGCGCGAAGATCCTCACAGAGCATCTGATGCTCTTCGTTGGTCTGACTGATGAAGCGAAAGACGCAGAAATCATGGTTGAAAAAGAGGAAGATAAGAAAGAGAAAGTTCTTGAGATGACTATCGAAGAGCTGGATCTCTCCGTTCGTTCCTATAACTGCTTGAAACGTGCCGGCATCAATACGGTTCAAGAGCTGATTACGAAAACGGAAGAAGATATGATGAAGGTTCGCAACTTGGGCCGCAAATCTTTGGAAGAAGTTCAAGAGAAGCTCGAAGAACTCGGATTGGGCTTACGCATGGAAGACTAAACGGGACTTGGCATAGAAGGAGGGGAAATAGCAATGGCATACCAAAAGTTGGGTCGTGACTCTAGCGCGCGTAAAGCTTTGTTCCGCGACTTGGTTACTGACTTGTTCTTATATGAGCGCATCCAAACAACTGAAGCGAAAGCGAAAGAAGTTCGTTCCATCGCTGAAAAGTTGATCACGTTGGCGAAGCGCGGTGACTTGCATGCTCGCCGTCAAGTGGCAGCATTCGTTCGTCGCGAAACGTTGAACGGTGAACAAGATGCAATCCAAAAGCTGTTCTCGGAGCTTGCACCACGTTACGCAGAGCGTCCAGGTGGCTACACACGTATCATGAAACTGGGACCACGCCGTGGCGACTCCGCGCCTATGGTTTATTTGGAACTGGTTGACCGCGCGTAATTGCGGTTACAGAATACGTTCAATACGTCGTGTAACAGCGATGTGAAAGAAGGCTCCCATGAGGAGCTTTTCTTTTTAACTGTGTCGGATTGGAGCCAACTCCTGTTGGTCTCCAGTCATGACTCTTGCAATGATTCACTTATGAACCTTATATGCTATATCTCATGTGGTGAATGAATGCAAGAACTTACGCAATGCAGCGGCTATCTTTATGCAAATAGAGATGGCAGCGACTGCCCTGCCACGCAGAGCAGTGAATGAAAGGAGTCTTCATGCGTAACATAGGAATGCTTGTAAGCTACGATGGAACAGCTTACAGCGGTTTTCAGATACAGCCGAATGAAGACACGGTACAGGGTCGGATTGAGCAAGCTATTAAAATGCTGACGAATGAATCTATAAGCATTCATGCTTCAGGTCGGACAGATGCAGGAGTGCATGCTTACGGCCAAGTATTCAACTTCATGACCGAATCGGCGATTCCGATTGACCGGTGGACGATTGCGATCAATTCGCGTTTGCCAGATGACATTGTCATCCGTGAGACGTGGGAGGCGCCATTGTCATTCCATTCTCGTTACTCGTCGAAGCGGAAGACATACCGTTACTCCATCATTGCAGAGCGGAAACCGGATGTATTCCGGAGGTTGACCGAGTTCTTTTATCCGAAGCCTCTAAATGTCCGTGCAATGCAAGAAGCCATTACACATATAATAGGGGAGCATGACTTTACCTCGTTTACTTCTCCGAAGTCGACGAAGGTGAGCAATGTTCGCACCATTTATGATGCCCACATCGAATATGAACCAAGCGTAACGGGGGAAGAAGGCCGCGGGAGGATCCATATCGTCGTGACAGGCAATGGCTTCTTATACAATATGGTTCGCATCATTGCAGGTACGATGATACGGGTGGGACAAGGCAAGCTCGCACCTCATGATATCCCACGCATTCTTGAAGCGAAGAATCGCCAGGTGGCAGGTCCCTTGGCTGTTCCTCAAGGACTGATGCTGTGGAGCGTGGAATATGGCGGCGAAGAGCGTCTTGACCTCATAAACAACGTATCCGAGTGATTCGAAAGAATTCCTTGCATTATGCACTAATCTGTTGTAAAATAACTTTTGTGTTTCTTTAGGCTTTCCCACAGCCCCCCAAAGAAATCACACTGCAGATTGCAGTTCTTGAATGGAAATTAACGATTGAATGAATATACACAAGCTAGACAGGAACGAATGTTATTAAGGAGGATATTTCATGCGTACCACTTACATGGCGAAGCCAGCTGACGTTGAGCGCAAATGGTTCATTATCGACGCTGAAGGTAAGACACTTGGCCGCTTGGCGAGCGAAGCAGCTGCACTTATTCGCGGCAAACACAAACCAACTTTCACGCCACATGTTGACGGCGGTGATTTCGTTGTTATCATCAACGCTGAGAAAATCGTGTTGACAGGTAAGAAATTGACTGACAAGAAATACTATCGTCACTCCCACTATCCAGGCGGTTTGAAAGTGACATCGGCTCAAGAAATGTTGAACAACAAGCCAGAGCGTATGATCGAACTTGCTGTTCAAGGGATGTTGCCTAAGACTCGCATGGGTAACAAAATGAAGCTTCGCGTTAAAGCATATGCAGGCGCTGAGCATCCACATCAAGCACAACAACCTGAAGTTTACGAACTTCGCGGATAATAAATAAAGGGAGGACAGTTTCATGGCACAAGTACAATACTATGGGACAGGTCGTCGTAAGCATTCCGTAGCGCGTGTTCGCCTTGTACCAGGCGAAGGCCGCATCGTGATCAACAAACGTGACCTTAATGAATACTTTGGTTTGGAAACTTTGAAGCTTATCGTGAAGCAACCATTGAACCTTACAGAAACACTCGGCAAATACGATGTGTTGGTATTGGCTCATGGTGGCGGCATCTCCGGTCAAGCTGGCGCAATTCGTCACGGCATTTCCCGTGCATTGCTCAAGGCTGACCCTGAGCTTCGTCCAGCTTTGAAAAAAGCAGGATTCTTGACTCGCGACCCTCGTATGAAAGAACGTAAGAAATACGGTCTTAAAGCAGCTCGTCGCGCACCTCAGTTCTCCAAACGTTAAGATTGGATTACCGAACATACAGCCCTTTCTTGGTCTATGGCCAAGAAGGGCTTTTTTGTTTGTCCAATAATGTCATTCATTTCTCCTCAACGCAAAGCATCAATCTCTCCAACTTTACAATCACCTTAAACATCCGCCTGGAATAGGCTGTTATCGTACGTGTTTCTTTAATTTCTAATTTTCGAATTGACAAAGCGTGGAAACGATCTATAATTATTTATTATATAAAACATATCAAAATACTAGGAATAATAAGGCGAGTATTTGGAGGATGCGAAAATGAATTTGTTGGAGAAAGAGGCCCTCATTCACGAGATGGCTGAGCAATTCGAGCACTCGAAGCCGGAAGAAGTCGTTGCCTGGGCGGTAGAGACCTTTCCGAATATTACATTTGCCTGCAGTTTTGGCGCCGAAGACGTTGTATTGGTAGATATGCTGCAGCGAATCAGTCCTTCAACCGATATATTTTACTTAGATACCGATTTCCATTTTAATGAGACTTATGACACGAGAGATCGAATTTCTGAACAATATGGTTTGGATTTTGTTCGTGTCACCCCACAACTCTCCCCTCAGAAGCAAGCTGAACAGTTCGGTGATGAACTATGGCTCCGAGATCCCAATCAATGCTGTAATTTGCGGAAGGTAGAACCACTCACACGTATTCTTAGTAAATATGATGCTTGGATAACAGGGATTCGCCGAGATCAAGCACCAACAAGAGCCAATGCACGAAAAGTTGAATACGATTCTAAATTTGGCCTTATTAAATTCAATCCACTAGCTGCATGGACATCAGAAGATGTATGGAATTATATCCGTGTTAATGGTGTCATTTATAACCCGCTTCACGATCATGGATATCCCAGTATAGGTTGCTCATATTGCACACGAACTGTTCAAGCTGGTGAAGACCCTCGTTCTGGTCGTTGGTCAGGCACAGAGAAAGTTGAATGCGGACTTCATAAGTAATTTTATAGCCATTAAAAGTTAAAAGGCATTGCACAAGTGTAAATGTGGAGTTCATAATCTGAACTTATCTTTCATCGAATAATAGGAGTATTGTTGCTGCGAGAGGAGAGGTGGAAACCACTATGCCAACAATCGAACCTCACGGGGGGATACTAGTCAATCGACTAGTACTGGAAGGTGATAAGGAACATAAACGCAATGAGGCGGCAGCTTTGCCGCATATCCAAATAGACGGTCGGACATTATCAGATTTAGAAATGATCGGGGTAGGGGCTTTTTCTCCACTAGAAGGCTTTATGAATGAGGACGATTATAAGAGTGTAGTAGCTTGGATGAGGCTGGCAAATGACATCATATGGAGCTTGCCTATTACGTTGGCAGTGACTGATGAAGTTGCAAAGGAACTCTCGATTGGAGAAACGGCAGCATTAGTTGGGGAAGAGGATGGAAAACTGTATGGCACTATTGACATCGAAAGCATCTATCAGGCGGACTTACTGCATGAAGCAGAACAAGTCTACAGAACGATGGATACGGCGCATCCTGGGGTCGAGAAGCTTCTGAAGCGACCTTCTACATATGTAGGAGGCAAGGTGTCCGTATTGGAGCGAAAGCAGCCGGATCAGTTTACCCAATATTATTTTGATCCGGCGGAGACTCGTCGATTATTTGCGGACAAAGGCTGGAGAACGATTGTAGGCTTCCAAACGCGAAATCCGGTTCATCGTGCACACGAGTATATTCAGAAGAGTGCAATGGAAATTGTAGATGCATTATTTTTAAATCCGCTCGTTGGGGAAACCAAATCTGATGATGTCCCTGCTGATGTGCGCATGCGCAGTTATGAAGCATTACTAGCGAATTATTATCCAGAGAATCGAGTATTTCTTGGAGTATTCCCAGCTGCAATGCGTTATGCGGGGCCAAGAGAAGCCATATTCCATGCCATCGTACGGAAAAACTACGGCTGTACACATTTCATTGTTGGCCGCGATCATGCAGGAGTAGGCGATTATTACGGCACCTATGATGCTCAGCATATATTCAGCTCCTTCGAACCAGGAGAACTAGGAATACAGCCTTTGTTCTTTGAGCATAGCTTCTATTGCAGGACATGTGGCGGTATGGCCTCCAACAAAACCTGCCCTCACAGTGCGACCCATCATTTGACCTTGTCGGGGACGAAGGTACGTGCCTTATTGCGTGAGGGAACATGTCCTCCGCCAGAGTTCTCGAGACCGGAGGTAGCCCGTATCTTAATCGAAGGAATGGCACATTCCACAACTGCTCGTACGAATTGAATAGAGGAACCTTCGGCAGATAACGTATATTTGTCCACCTCGTCCCATATAGATGATTAGGAGTCTTTATGGAGCGGAGGTGGACTTTTTTGTGAAAAATGTGAGATGGGGACAAATGAAACAAAAACGAAGACAAACGTCAATCTTATGGATACCGTTGCGTAATGTCCGCCAATGGGTGATAAGCCTATGCCTGGTGCTTGCCGTCATCACGGTAATGACAATGGAGATGCCGGTATCGAAAACGTGGACGTATTGGTCGATTCCGTTATCAGGCAAAGTGATTGCAATCGATGCGGGGCATGGAGGCGTGGATGGGGGAGCTGTAGGTCGTGAAGGACTGCTCGAAAAGGATATCAATTTAACGATTGCGCTTTTGTTACGGGATTATTTGCAGCAAGCAGGTGCTATTGTTGTCATGACACGTGAAGGAGACTATGATTTGGCAGATAAGAATACGAAAGGTTATTCTCGAAGGAAAGCTGAGGACTTGAAGAAGCGTGTAGACTATATCGAGGAAAAGAAAGTGGACGTCGTCATTAGTCTCCATATGAACAGTGTTCCTTCTTCGCGCTGGAGTGGGGCACAGGCCTTTTATACGAATCGCCATCCCGATAATGAGCGTTTAGCGAAGTGGATTCAAGCTGAAATTCGAACGAATTTGGGCAATACCGATCGGGAAGCCAAACCGACGGATCGAAAGCTTTACTTTATGGATCATATCTCAATCCCTTCTGTATTGGTGGAGTCTGGATTCCTATCAAATCCGGAAGAATCGCGAATGTTGGCTAATGAAGAATATCAGCGTAAGTTAGCTGCATCCATTTACAAGGGAATTTTGCGATATATTGCAGGGGAAAAGACTGGGAAATGAGGACCTTATGCTATAATAGAAGCGGTTACATAGTGACCGATATGAACTTCATAGGAGACGAGGTGCCATCATGACGACGAAAGAAGAAGTGCTGCAAGCGCTGCAGGGCTTGCAAGAGCCGGTGTCCGGACAAGACATGACAAGCCTTCATTGGATTCGCGATATGATGATTAAGCAAGATGAAGTGAAGCTGACGGCTATCGTAGCGCCGCAGGCAGCAGATGCAGCCGCACGCGAATCGCTGGCCGAACAGATTAAGGAACGTTTGGCTAGAATTGGACAGCACAATGTATATGTGCGTACTCGGATTGCTTCTGAAGCTGAATGTAATGCTGCAGGGATAGCGATGCAAGGGCAATCTCCGGAGCAAGCGAATGCGAGCCGTAACGCTCAAGGAGGCACTGCTCCTCGCGGACATGGTACGGGATTAGAGCAGCATCCTATCTTGGATCCGGAATCTGGAGTCAAGTTCATTGCAATTGCGAGCGGCAAGGGCGGGGTTGGAAAATCAACGGTTACCGTGAATCTTGCGGTTGCGCTTGCTCGTCTCGGTAAGCGTGTTGGTCTTATTGATGCAGATATTTATGGGTTTAGTGTACCTGATATGATGGGAATAGAAGATCGCCCAGTAGTGGTGGACAACTATATCATTCCGCAAGAGCGCTTTGGAGTGAAGGTAATGTCCATGGGATTCTTTGTGGAAGACAATAGTCCGGTCGTATGGCGTGGTCCGATGCTTGGCAAGATGTTGCGTAATTTCTTCCAAGAAGTACAATGGGGAGATCTAGACTACATGCTTCTCGACTTGCCGCCGGGTACGGGGGATGTCGCTCTCGATATCCATCAGATGATTCCGCAAAGCCAAGAAATCATCGTTACAACACCGCATGCGACAGCTGCTTTCGTTGCAGCGCGCGCAGGAACGATGGCCGTTCATACGAAGCATGACATTATTGGGATCGTTGAAAATATGTCCTACTTGGAATGCGGCTCGTGTGGCGAGAAGCAGTATGTATTTGGACGCGGTGGCGGTGCGAAGCTTGCAGATGAGCTTCATGTTGATTTGCTTGCACAGCTCCCGCTTGGTGCTCCTGACAACCATCCTGCTGAGCCAGATTATGCACCTTCTATATATAAGGCTGATTCCCCAATTGGGAAGCTGTTCGATGAACTGGCAACGGCTGTTGATGCAAAGATACAAGCCGGTTCGATATAACAAGATCAAGATTGGAGAGGGCCCAAATCAGGAGCTCCTCTCCATTTTGATTTCAAAAGGGGATAGCGTAACTATTAGCCTTCGCTACTTCCGCCCTCTTCTTCAGATCCTCCACTCTCGCCGCCGCCTTGCTTTTCTCCGCCTTTTTTCTGTCCTTCCTTACCTTTTTCCTTCGGCTGTAGCTCTTCCTTAACGACCTTTCCTAATAAGTCCATAACTTCAAGCTTAAATAAAGGGCTATTCATTGCGTCTTTCATTACAGTTTGAAGCTGTTTGCGATACTCCGGTGTTTTCACCATATCCAAATAGGATTTCATCATATCCGGTGATTTTACAATATCCCCAAAATCCTTCTGATATTCTGGATCCTTCATTAATGCTTTCAGGATCTGTTTATTTTCTTTGCTGACAGCCTTAGCGAATTCCCCGGCAAATTTCGGATCCTTCATCACCTTATCCAGCACTTTTTCATATTCAGGTGATACAAGTGTATCCTTAACAGCTGTACGTAATTGCTCCTGCTGCTGCATGGTAAGCGATTGGGCTTGCATACCGCCGCCGCCACCGCCTGATGGCCCTGATTGGATCGCCTTTTGAGCTTCCTCAGTCTTTAAAATATCGACAACCATCGTTTTGACTTCTTTATAATCGAGATTACTGCTTTGTGTGGGCTGCTCCATGCCGCAAGAGGTCAACAGCACGATTACGATAAGACTGACAATCGCAAGCTTGCCCAGTGGTGCCTTCATAACAGCTTCGCTCCCTTCTGTCCATGTCCTCACGCGTAGTATGTGGAGGAAATTATGAATTATGTTTGACAATGATAGTTTTTTGCTGAGAACATTGGTAAAATAATGAACATTGCGGAGGTGGAGCACCATGAATTTGAAAAAATGGTCTTATTTATTTTGGACGACTACATGTATTGGTGGGGCGATTAGTCTCGTCATTGGCCTCGCATTACAAGTATTTCAAGGGGAAATGGGCAATTTTAGAGGGCCAGTGGACATTATGCTTAATGTGCTTCAACTGATTTTGAGCGGATGTATGATAAGCGTCTATTCTCAGATGGGCTTTTTCGCATACTTGACATTGAATTATATTGCCATAGGTCTGTTTAAGAAAGGATGGCCGTATGTTCAGGTCGTATTGACTGTAATTGCTCTGCTGGATCTAATGTTTTTACGGATGTTGTTAGTTGACAGGCCAGAAGGTGCAGCAAGAGGAGGATATGAGGATATCTTATTAGGCGTAGTCGTCCTTGTATTCGCTGTCGTTGTTTCCTATTGGAAAGTCAAAGCGACAAATGCAACAGCTCTCATTCCAACCTTATTCTTTATGATTGCCATCACCACAGTTGAAACATTGTCAGCACTTAATATTGGAAATATGGCTACTTGGTTCGTATACATACCGCTCGCAATCTGCAATGCATATCAAATTTTGATGCTGCATCGACTGCTGGGCACAGCAAAAAGCTGACGGAAATCCGTCAGCTTTCTTGTTTATCTCCTTACATGCCAACTGCATTTTGCAAATGCTCCATCATGGTCGCTTGATCTTGAATTGCTTTGCTCTTCATTTCTGTTTGTTGTATTAGTTCCGAGACCGTGACGAACTCAAATCCCTTGGCAGACAGCTGATCCAGAATGGTCGGCAGAGCGAGGTGGGTTTGCTTGCATGAATCACTGGCGTGCATGAGAATAATGTCCCCAGGATGTGCTTTGCTAACAACACGGTTTACAATCGTATCGACCCCGGGATTTTTCCAATCCAATGAATCCGTATCCCATTGAATAACTTTATAATTTAGGCTATTCGCGATTTGGAGAACACGTTTGTCAAAATCCCCATTGGGCATGCGGATTAAATTCGGAGATTTCCCCGTAACTTCGGTCAAAATATGATGGGCTGCTTGTATTTGCTTGCGAATATCCTCATCACTCATACTGCTGTAATTGTCATGCTTGTGACCATGGCTTCCAATTTCATAGCCTGCGCTTACGATCTTTTTCACTAGATCACTGTGCGTTTTGCTCCAAGGAGAGGAGAGAAAAAACGTTGCTTTCTTGACACCCTTCTCCTGCAAAACCTGTAAAATAGGCTCGATGCGGCTATCGCCCCAACTGATATCGAACGTTAGTGCGAGCATTTTTTTGTCAGTAGGAACGCTGTAAATCGCAGAAGGACTGCTGCCTTCTGAAAATACAGTGATGTTGTCGCTCTCCACGTAAACGACACCAGCGGCGAATAACATCGCAATAGCGAGGAAGAATACGCGTTTTATTTTTTTGCCGCTAAATACATAAAAGTAATTCATAGCAGGGCTGCTCCTCTCGTACCGTTGGAATGGGGCTTCTTAACAGGAAGTAATCCAATATATTGCTGCCCGTCGACAAGCTGCAGCTTGTCATGCTTGTTTACTACACTGTATGCTGAGTATATAGAATTATGTCTGCAGGTCAGTCTGAAAGGAGGGTTCATATGCTTCGATTTCCATCATGGTGGAATACGTTAAAGCAGATTCGCTTGTATCTCCTAGCCGCTGTCGTGCTTTTTGCTGGAGGTTACATACTAGGGAACCAGTGGAGCGGGTTTGAAGGGTTTATTATGGAGCAGCTCAAAGGGATTCAGGGCATTCGGGATCAGTTGATGCAATCCGAAAATCAAGAGTTGTCGTTCTTTGTGTTCATTTTCTATAACAATGCGATTAAAGCCGTTTTAATTATGTTTGCTGGGATCGTATTAGGAATTGTTCCAGCAGCATTCCTTGTTATCAATGGCATGGTGATCGGGCTGCTGCTTCGGATGATGGAGTCACAAGGCATTGATTTAGCAAGTACAATCGTCAAGGGCTTACTGCCGCACGGGATACTTGAAATTCCGGCCATTCTTATCGCAGGAGCCTACGGTATGAGATTTGGAATGCTTATTTTGCAGCGATGCTTTAGCAAACGGAAACGAACCGAAGTGCCTACAATTATAGAATGGGTGAAGCATACCGGAGTAGGGGCTGTATGGATAACCGCAATGCTGCTAGTAGCTGCTATTATTGAGAGTACAGTCACATTTTGGCTCATGCATAGTTAACTAGATGAAGAATACGCACCTCCCTGTGATAAAACGTCTTAAAAATGAGCATAACAGTAAAGCGGCACCATTCTTTCTGTAAAATCACAGAAGCGGGTGTAAGCTGTCAGCCTGAAGCTCGCCTTATGGCTGTAAAGCGTTTTATGGAAGCAAGACATTATGTTCAATGGGGTATTGTCTCAAGGGAGGATGCGGTCAGTTATGCTAGGATTTCTGTTCAATGAGAGAGAATGTAAAGAGTTAAGTTATATGCTTCGTAAAGAATTAGATGAGATGCTGTTCGACTTAAGCGATAAACGTTTAGAAGTAGAAATTCGGGATGCCATATCCAAGCGATATCGCACGGTATTCCGCATGTATGCACGGATAGCTTCACCTAAAGAACTGTCTAAGTATGCAAGGAATCATCGCAATGTTACTATGTAATAAAAAAGTTTTAAAAAAGTGTTGACGTGTTTACGAATATATGATAAATTATTTTTCGTTCCCTTCTGAACGACTTCGACATGAAGCGAGTGGGAATAACATCATAAAGAACGGTTGAAAAAAACATTTGAAAAAAAGTGTTGACATCAACTGAACGAAATGATAAGATATAAAAGTCGCCGCTGACAAAGCGGTGAGGAAAAGAAAGTAACTAAGAGATTGGTTACTGACTGAGATTGTTCTTTGAAAACTGAACAACGAGCAACGTTTGTGAATGAGGTAGCAATACCTCGTCAAAAGATATGAGCAGTTCAAACTTAACTTTAACGGAGAGTTTGATCCTGGCTCAGGACGAACGCTGGCGGCGTGC
>NZ_JBCHVJ010000010.1:0-85491 GCF_050474385.1 Paenibacillus sp. B1-35 | reverse complement strand
GCACGCCGCCAGCGTTCGTCCTGAGCCAGGATCAAACTCTCCGTTAAAGTTAAGTTTGAACTGCTCATATCTTTTGACGAGGTATTGCTACCTCATTCACAAACGTTGCTCGTTGTTCAGTTTTCAAAGAACAATCTCAGTCAGTAACCAATCTCTTAGTTACTTTCTTTTTCTCACCGCTTTGTCAGCGGCGACTTTTATATCTTATCATTTCGTTCATTTCGTGTCAACACTTTTTTAAAACTTTTTTTAATCTCTTTCGAGATTGTTTTGTTTTAAGTTTGTTAACTCATGTCCGAAGCGACATTGATTAATTTATCATAAAGGCAAGGGTTGCGTCAACCACTAAATACCTACCATTTTAAGGGAAATAACGAGAGCAAGTCCTGGTATTCCAAGCAATCCGACTCCCGTTAAGGTAACTGGATTAATCGGGACTTGAACTCCTGCAACCCACCCAGTCGTATTCACAAGGTACAATAGCGCAAATGCGCTAACTCCATGCAGCAGAAAGGTCAAGATCCCACGCCATGCCAACCGCTGACGGACGAGGACAAGGAGCAGCCCAGCTATGGATGCAATGAGCAATACAAGCAAAAGTATCTTCATCTTTATAATACCTCCCCTAAACGCAATGCATGCAGGTTCACCCGCTTCGCCCGTTTCATTAGCATGGCAATCCGTTTCTCAGCCGCCTCTAATGTAGAAATTGCGTAGTCTATTTCATCTGACCCCAACGCATGGTCAAAACGAATACCGGCCATCTCCCACTCTGATAATGCTGTTCGAATATCTCTCATCAACAATTGCTGCTCAGACAAAGTCAAACCATATTCACGCTTGTCCCGATTTCGCATGAACCATTTTTGGATCTTTTCCCACATTTAGCTCCCTCCCTTATCCCTTACTGGTTCATTCATATGAAAGAAGGGACAAGGCTAGAACATCTTTGTCAGGCTCCTGCTTAGGTCTTAGCGTTTCATATCCATTCAACACTACAGATCTCCTTGCAGACAACAAAAAAAAGCCCTCGATGGTCGAGAGCCCCTATATCAAATAACAGCAATTATACACTCCTGTGCTGAACCACTCTAATTACCTCATTGAATATCGCGTCGGCCTTCTAGCGCCTTAGATAAGGTCACCTCATCCGCATATTCCAAGTCACCGCCCACAGGCAGACCATGGGCAATTCTCGTAACACGTATGCCAAACGGCTTCACAAGCCTTGAGATATACATTGCTGTTGCTTCCCCTTCAATATTCGGATTGGTGGCCAAGATTAATTCTTTAACCCGCTCATCACTAAGCCGCTTGAGCAACTCAGCAAGACGAATATCCTCCGGGCCTACTCCTTCCATTGGGGATATTGCACCTTGAAGCACATGATAATACCCCATGAACTCCTTCGTACGCTCCATCGCAACCAAATCCTTGGTTTCTTGTACAACGCACATGACAGAGGCATCACGCGTCTTATCTGAGCAAATACGGCAAGGATCAATATCTGTAATATTGCAGCACACAGAGCAGTAATGCAGGTTTCTCTTTACGTTAACAAGCGCCTTCGCAAAATCAATAACATCGTCCTCCTGCATACGGAGTACATGAAACGCAAGACGAGCCGCCGTCTTCGGCCCGATTCCGGGCAAATGTGTAAATGCCTCGATCAACTTGGCGATCGGTTCTGGATAATACAATGCGGGCTCTCCTTTACGATAGCTTAATCGACGATTGCAACCTCGTCCTTACACCCAAAAAACTTCCCCTAATGGTAGAAACGGCATATACCGGAATCGGTATATGCCTCACATTCATGTGTCTAGATTTAGAACAAGCCAGGAATTTTCATTCCGCCTGTGAATTTGGACATGTCGTCATTTGCCATGTCTTCTGCTTTTGTCAACGCATCATTAACAGCGGTCATAACAAGGTCTTGAAGCATTTCGATATCTTCTACATCCACTACTTCTGGTTTAATAGCAATGCTAAGCACTTTTTTGTGGCCGTTAACTTCTACAGTTACAGCTCCGCCGCCAGAAGTGCCAGTTGCTTTTTTATCAGCCAATTCTTCTTGAGCTCTCAACATTTGTTCTTGCATTTTTTTAACTTGCTTCATCATTTGATTCATATTGTTCATCGCCGTGAATCTCCTTTTTTCTCCATTTAATATAAATTACTCTTTTATGACAACGAGATCTTCTCCAAATAACTGGATTGCCTCGTCAATCCATGGTTCTTGAGAATGATTGCGGCCTTCTTGGCCCTCTGGCTCCAATTGGAATTCCTGCTCTTCCTTGTCTTCGGTTCGGGCTGCTGCAGCCTCCCAATCCTTGAGCATCATGGTATCCATCTGGTACGGCTTGCCAAAGGTTTCGGACAGCACTTGCTCGATCACCTGCTTATTAGTCGGCTTCTCTGTCGTATCTCGGTGAATCGAATTTTTGAAACCAATCAGAATCCGATCCTCCAGACATGACACAGGTTCACCGTTAACCAGCCAAGCATGAATGGTGACACCCGCTTCCTTCACTCGCTGCAGCACTTGTCCCCAAGTACCTCGAATGCGATTGAATTCGGCGCTGTTATGATTCGCAAGGTATCGCTCAAACTGCGGCGGCTGCTTAGAGAACTTGGATACGCGTCCAGATGGGCGTGTTGCAGCAGGTGTACGTTCATTCGTTACTTGTTCCTGACGGCCTGCACCTGCCCCCCCTGATTTCATTAACTGTTCAACCTTCGCCTCTAAAGACGTAATCTGTTGACGCAAATGTTGCAGGGAGGAGGAATGTTCCATTCCATCCTGTCGAATCTCCCCTTGAACGGACTCGCCAGTATCCGCAGCACGATGCAAGGGACGCTGACCCGAAGCTGCCAATTGAAGCAGTGCGACCTCGAACAAAGTCTGCGGCTGCACAGCGAACTTCATATCCGTCTGGTATCGATTCAGCGTATCGATGATGTGAAACAAACGACTCTCTGTGAACCCTTCAGCCAAATCACGGAAAGACTCCACGCGAGTCAACCGATCCGTTAGTGTATCTCCGCTCGGCACCATCTTCATCATAAGCAGATCTCGGAAAAAGTACAACAGGCTTTCCATGCACTTGTCTGCGCTCTTGCCCTCCTGCATCAGTTGCTCAACCACCGAAAGCACCGATCCAACATCACCCGCTTGTACCGCTCGGGCAAGTTCAGCGAATCTCTCTTCGGGCATACCCCCAGTAATGTCCAATACCTGTTGATAGGTAATGGCTCCGTCAGTAAAGGAGGCTGCTTGATCCAGCAAGCTGATCGCATCGCGCATCCCGCCGTCAGACAGCTTTGCAATATAGGTCAAACTGTCATGATCAGCTTGAATATTCTCTTCCTTGCACACCTGAGCCAAGCGCTGTACTTGCTCAGCAAGCGAGACTCGACGAAAGTCAAAACGCTGGCAACGCGAAATAATCGTAGCTGGAAGCCTATGCGGCTCTGTCGTCGCCAATATGAACATCACATGCGAAGGCGGTTCTTCTAACGTCTTCAGCAAGGCGTTAAAAGCTTCCGTCGTCAACATGTGAACTTCATCAATAATGTACACCTTGTAGCGAACTTCTGTTGGCGCATATTTCACTTTTTCACGAAGATCGCGAATTTCCTCTACACCGCGATTCGATGCAGCATCGATTTCCACTACATCCATCACAGCTCCGGCAGTGATGCGCTGACACGCTTCACAAGCGTTGCAAGGCTCCGGGCTCGGCCCTTGTTCGCAGTTGACAGCCTTCGCCAGTATTTTCGCTGCACTCGTCTTCCCGGTTCCTCTCGGGCCGCTAAACAAATATGCATGCGAAAAACGCCGCTCCCGCAGCGAATTTTGCAGCGTTTGAATAATATGCTGTTGTCCGACCATGTCTTGAAATGACTGTGGTCTCCATGCGCGATACAATGCGATATGCCCCATGATGCAACCTCGAAAACGTTTTTACTTATTATACTATATCATAACCTCTAAAAAAACAGCCATTCCCTCTCTTTGGAAAAGAGAGGCGCTTACTACATCTCTATGAGCTCTGATAAGGGACTGCGAGCGTAAATGTCGTGCCAAACCCCTTAGAGGAAACGCGTATCGTCCCCCCTAAATCATGAATAATTCGTTGGCATACCGAGAGCCCCAGTCCCGTTCCATTCTGTTTTGTCGTAAAAAAGGGATCGAATATCTTATCAACGAGAAATGCCGGAATCCCCGGACCCGTATCATGGATATCGATCAGCACACGCTGCTCTGCACTATCCCGCTTCACGCTCACCGTCAGCGTGCCGCCTTCCACCATCGCCTCTATTCCATTCTTGGCGATATTGATAAACACCTGCTTCAGCAGCTCGCGATCCGCCACCACATTCGGTACAGACTCCCCTGCCTCGTATCGAACATGTACACCGTGCAGTACTGCCTCGCTGCGAATAATCGGTAAAATATCGTTCATTACCTGATGTACATTAACACGCTCAATTGTGACATGTTTCGGTTTGCTTAAAAGCAGAAACTCACCGACCAGTTCATTAATCCGGTTGATTTCCGTTAGCATGATTTCGGTATAATGGACTTCCTTCGCCATCCCCTTGTCACGCAGTGTCTTCTTGAACATCTGCAGAAAACCCTTTATAGAGGTTAAGGGATTACGAATTTCGTGGGCCGTCCCTGCTGCAATTTGCCCAATCATTGCCAACCGATCACTTCGCTGCACCTGTTCCTCCAACGAGCGCAAATTGGATACATCCTTGAACAGCACATACGCACCTACAATGCGGCGCTGTTCATCGCGCATGACATTGGAATCCATAAGAAGCTCATATCGTTCAACACCATTTCGCCAAGAGACAGCATGATTCCGAACACTCACACCTTCAAGCAATGATCGCTGTACGAGATGATGCTCTGTAGGCATGTCGCCAAACAACTCATTAACACGTCTTCCGAGCACCTTCTCCCTCTCCCAGCCTAACACTTTGCAGGCCATATCACTGATGTCCACCAGGGTAAACTGAATATCCAACAGCATAATCCCTAAATTTACATCCTGTATAAAAGCACCGGCAAATTGCTGTAGCAGTGTTAGTTCCATGTGCAACGCCTTCACATTTGCCCCTTCATTGCAGGAGGAAGGTAGGGACTGTTGCGACAGAGCGCCATGTATCGGTATGCTTGATTCGTTCATACACTCACCTCTTTTTGCAGAAACGAAAATGAGATTATCCGCTCACTTGTTGTTCGTTGTACAATTCGCCAAAAGGCGGTATTTTTCCTGCCATATATATAATATGAACATGTATTCATATTTGTTTAAACAAAAAAACACCGGTTATCCCGGTGTCCTCGTATGCACTATATGAACCGTGCACCTGTTATTGATAATTGCGATCCGAGCGGCACTTCCACACTACGACTCAGGCCAGGCTTCCCTCCGGCACATGAGCTCTCCTACTTATGGCTGCTTCCTTCCGGACCTGACCAAGTTCATAGGCACCCATTGCGGAGGACCCAGCCGTCAACACCGAGTGTAGACGCCAAACCCCACATCGACAAAACCTCTAACAGGAATTCAACCTCGCTACAGCGGATTGCGAGTTACAGGGCACCGCTACCTCCCCGTCTAGCACGGCATAACTTAGTATAGACGATTTGCAACAAAAGTGCAACCAACGTCATTTGTTAACAGTTATGGAACTGCCTTCTTCCTTGTTTTTACCCGGTTCTTCGTCCATTTGCTGAAGATACCTCAGCAGTACACATAGCAACGCACTAATCAAGCCTGAGATAAAATAAACCCAAGGCTTAGCGCTCGCTATCGGATACACCCATTGCAGCACACAAGTAGATAATGCAGCCCACACAAATCCAAATGCAATCCAAAATGGTGCGAGAGTCACAGGCTTATCTCCCCAAAATAACTCCAGGATAAGGATTCCTGCTAGAGATAGCATCACCACAATGAGACTTATCCATGCAAGTGTGACATTCCCATCCGGAAGAACAGGCCATCCCCAATGAGGAAGAGCCCGTGCAATCAAACGAAAAATACCATATGCACTGCCGACCACGACAAAGGTGGCAGCCATCACAATGATGGCGTCCTTAATAAAAGTGCGCTTGCTTCTAAGCGGTTTAGGCTCGGTCTGAACCAACCGCTCCTGCTTGCGGCGCTCACTCCATTCCCCCACACATACAAACAATACCCCTAACAAAAGCGTACTACCGATGATGGTTAACGGCAGTTCTCCCTTAATGATATGCCATATAAATCCTAATCCAAGCTCGAATAATTTTTCAACCATACCGCCTAGGCTCCGTTCTTACGATTCACAGTTCATCTCAAAGTCCAAATTCACCGGTTCATCAGGCATCTTATTATTCGTCGCTAATCCACCAGTCGTGGGAACAGAGTCATCAACTATATCCAGGCGAATCCCATCCATCCACACTTGACCTGAGCCGCTTAGCAGCACACCGAATGCAATCACTTCCGCATAAGGAGCAATATCAAGCACTACTTCATAGGAGCTCCACTCCGTTGATCCAACAATCGGGCGTTCATCCATGTTATCAAAGTTGATAGGCACTTCATCTTTGGCGTCGACCCGCATCCACATGCCTGCCCATCCCTTAACGCCGTCCGTCTTCAGGAACCCAGACAAACGAAGTCGCTGGCCAGCATACTTTCCAGCCTTGATCATCTGCATCAGCGTACAGAACCCCCGTGGATCCGCAACCTCTTTAGCTCGAATGGTGCCCGATGCCCTTCCCCGATGAACATGAACACGATCAACGCTTACCCGATACTGGTTCGGATATACACCTGTAATTGTCCATCCTGGCGGAGCAGCTTGCAGTTCAGGTATAGAACCCTGATTTTCAATCATTCTATTCTCCTCCTTTGTCCAATGAAAACAACGAAAACCTTTGCGATATTCATTCGGTGTCATACCGTACATCTGCTTGAAGGCACGTGTAAAGCTGTCTTGACCAGAAAATCTGTATTCTAGCGCAATATCCAGGATTCGTTTATCTGTGGAAAGCAGATCCGCCGCAGCCCCTGCCAGTCTGCGTTCTCGCAATAAAGTTGCTGCACTTACTCCGACATGCCGTTGAAACACCCGGTTAAAGTGAAAACGGGATACCGAGCAATGTTCCGCAACGGCCACCGCATCAACGTTTTCTTTTATATTTCGTTCTATGTAGGATACAGCATCTTTAATCCACTGCTCGTGTTCCCGCCACATAGCCTGACCTCCCCATGATGAAGGCTTCTATCTTGATAAAATTCCCGTCCCAATTAATTGTAGCGAATTTTCACAAATGTCGTTTTGACATTTTGTGCGAATTTTCCGTTCCAACTGTTAGACCGCTAAGGGAGCAGTTATACATATAAAAAAAATGAACTCCCTTGACTGTTGCCAGCAAGGGAGTCCATATCATAAACATACGTATTACATGCCGTATTTCTTTTTGAATCGATCCACACGACCACCAGCATCCAAGAACTTCTGCTTACCTGTGAAGAATGGATGGCAAGCGGAGCAAACCTCTACCTTCAAGTTCTCTTTAACGGAACCTGTTTCGAAAGTGTTACCGCAAGCGCAAGTTACAGTCGTAATGTGGTATTTCGGTTGAATTGCTTCTTTCACTCGAATTCACCTCTTTCCGCCCTGAGCCCTTTGCGTGCCCAGAGTATATAAAAAACGCATGAATGGATTATAGCATGTTTGCATCAAGTTCGCAATCTCATGTTATAATCATATTCTTGTCCGCTTAATGACCAAAGAACGAGTGCTTAGGAGCTCACAGAGCTGCTGCGCGTTCTGCGCGGAGGCGGTGTTGGCGTACCGCTCGTATCCAGTGATGCCAGAAATTCTTCGTTCGTCTTTGTATCGCGCAGCTTCTTCAAGAACTGATCCACGAATTCTGGAGATTCATTCATATTCTTGCGAATTGCCCACAACTTATCCAGTTCTTCCTTGGACAAGAGCATTTCTTCGCGGCGCGTTCCTGAGCGGCGAATATCGATAGCCGGGAAAATACGGCGTTCAGCCAGCTTACGATCCAGATGAAGCTCCATATTCCCTGTTCCTTTAAATTCTTCATAAATGATGTCATCCATACGCGAGCCTGTCTCAACCAGCGCTGTTGCCAATATCGTCAGGCTGCCACCCTCTTCAATATTGCGGGCAGAACCGAAAAACCGCTTCGGACGATGGAAGGAAGCAGGATCGATACCGCCAGATAATGTACGGCCAGACGGTGGAACCACCAGATTGTAAGCTCGAGCCAAGCGCGTAATACTATCAAGCAGAATAACTACATCCTTCTTATGCTCTACTAGACGCAAAGCGCGCTCCAGAACAAGCTCTGTTACCTTGATATGATTCTCTGGCACCTCATCAAATGTGGATGCAACAACCTCTCCTTTTACAGAACGCTGCATATCCGTTACTTCCTCAGGACGCTCGTCAATGAGCAGGACGAATAGTTCAATCTCAGGGTGGTTGGTCGAGATGCTGTTCGCGATTTCCTTCAGAAGTAATGTCTTACCGGCCTTAGGAGGTGCTACGATAAGTCCGCGTTGTCCAAGCCCAACCGGCGCGAGCATATCCATAATACGAGTAGACACTTTGTTGGAAGCCATTTCAAGCACAAGCTTCTTCTCTGGATATAGCGGTGTCAAGGCAGGGAAGTGAAGGCGCTGTGCCGCATCTTCTGGGTTCTCGCCGTTTACAGCATTGATTTGAAGTAATCCGAAGTATCGCTCGTTCTCTTTTGGAGGACGGCACTTCCCTGATACGAGGTCACCCGTACGAAGGTCGAATCTGCGAATTTGAGATTGAGAGATATAAATATCTTCTGAACTCGGCAAATAGTTAATAGGACGCAAGAAACCGAAGCCCTCCGGAAGAATGTCCAGTATTCCCTCCATAAACATAAAGCCGCCTTGTTCCGCCTGCGCGCGCAAGATAGCAAATATTAATTCTTTTTTCTTCATTTGACCATAGCCTGCAATTTGAAATTGTTTTGCTAGTTTATATAGCTCGGTCAGTTTTTTCGTTTCCAAATCGGAAATTTGTAACTCCATGAATACAACTCCTATTCTGTTGATAAATACAAATGATGTCAGAAGAATAAGTCCAATTGTGATATCGATACGTATAAACGCAGCGGTATGTCAGTATGAGAAATGAAGGCTGGTTGATACAATGAATAGTGGACAGATAACAGATGGGAACTGTCGGCCTGGGTAAGAAAGTCATTGAAGCGAAGCACTTATGGAAGTGATGGTGCTAAACGCTACAGCGTCTTCAAGGAATAGAAAGGGAAATACTCTTCGTACGTTCGAACTTGCTAAAAGGTTGCATTTTCTTCTGTATCCGAAAGAGAATGCACCACTATCACTCTCTTTCGGATACAGATCACTAAACAAACGCCGAGTACTAGAATTTTCGCGCTTGCAGGTCACTTGATCGGAGCTTATCGGAAAGTTGTTACCACCCTTGACCCACGATTGCGAAACGATCATTATCCTATTTTTACCCTATAACCGCCAATTTATTCCGTCTGACGCCATACATCAGCGCCTAAATTGCGCAAATTCGTAACCAGATTATCATAGCCCCGGTCAATATACTCTACACCGGAGATTTCTGTGATGCCATCTGCTACAGTTAGTCCTGCAATCACGAGTGATGCCCCCGCACGCAAATCAGCGGCTTTCACCTTTGCTGCATTCAGCTTTGCTCCCTCAATGACTGCTGAACGTCCTTCCACACGGATTTTGGCGCCCATACGAAGCAGTTCTGGCACATTTTTAAATCGATTGCTATATACGAGATCGGACAGCATACTTACGCCAGCAGCTTGCGTGAGCAAGCTGATCATCGGTGATTGAAGATCTGTTGCGAATCCTGGATACACGAGGGCCTTTACATCGATAGCCTCATAGTCAGGCTGGCCAATCACACGAAGAGACTCGTCTCCTTCGATGACTTGCACACCCATTTCCTCCAGCTTCGCCGTAAGTGCTTCCAAATGCTTAGGGATGATGTTGTCGATGAGAATATCGCCACGCGTAGCTGCCGCAGCGATCATATAGGTTCCTGCTTGAATGCGATCCGGAATGATAGAATGTCGGCACCCATGCAGCCCCCCCACTCCTTCAATTCGAATGGATTCAGTACCAGCACCTTTGATTCTAGCCCCCATTGCATTGAGCAAAGTGGCTACATCTATAATTTCAGGCTCTTTGGCCGCATTTTCGATAATGGTGATGCCTTTGGCTCGGGAAGCCGCCAGCATAATATTAATGGTTGCTCCTACACTAACCACATCGAGGTAGATCTTGGCGCCGCGCAATTCGCGCGCCGAAATATGGATTGCTCCGTGATCATTGGTTACCGTAGCGCCCAATGCTTCGAATCCTTTAATATGCTGATCAATCGGACGGGGTTCAAAGTTGCATCCTCCCGGCATGCCAATAGTCGCTTCGCCGAAACGCCCAAGTAAGGCACCCATTAGATAATAGGAGGCCCGCAATTTCTTCACAGGTCCGTTATGCATTGGCATCGAAATCATGCTAGATGGGTCAATTCGCAAGGAAGGGCCCTCCCAGCTTACTTCTCCGCCGAGTTCGCTAATAATCTCCGTATAGGTTGCAACATCACTTAATGCCGGCAAGTTATCGAGCACTACTTCACTCTCTGCCAATATTGCCGCAGGAATGAGTGCGACTGCACTGTTCTTTGCGCCGCTGATTTGCACAGCGCCACGCAGCGGTCGCCCACCGCAAATCATTAACTTTTCCATCACAAGCTAAGTTCCCCCCACGCCGCACCTGTTACAGATCCGGCTCGCCCATATGCTTTATTGGATTCATGTTCATTTGCAAAAACGTGGAATAATCGCAAAAAAGGGAAGAACACCGGCGCGAACCGGTGCTTTTCCCGCATTCGTAAACATAAATATGAATATCGATTATGCTTGGTTATTGGATCCGAACAAGCGGATTTTGTTGCGAACAACTTCAACCATTGCATTGCGTGCTGGCGTCAAGTATTTGCGAGGGTCGATAACGTTCGCATCTTTAGCCAGTGCTTCACGGATAGCTGCTGTGCAAGCAACTTGGTTTTCAGTGTTCACGTTGATTTTACCTGCACCTGCTGCAATCGCTTTGCGGATGGACTCGTCAGGTACACCGGAACCGCCGTGCAATACGACTGGAACTGGGATTTTGGAAGCTACTGCTTCGATGATATCGTAATGAAGTTTAGGCTCGCCTTTGTACATGCCGTGAGCAGTACCAACAGCAATTGCAAGTGCATCTACACCTGTTTCTTCATAGAAACGAATTGCTTCTTCTGGGTTAGCCAATTGAGCTGCATCTTCGTCTACGTGAAGATCGTCTTCAACGCCGCCGATTGTACCCAGTTCACCTTCAACCGATACGCCCATAGCGTGAGCTGCTTTAACAACTTCTTTTGTCAAACGGATGTTGTCTTCGTATGCATGATGGGAACCATCGAACATAACGGAAGAGAATCCGGCACGAATACAAGCCATTGCTACTTCAAATGTGCTACCATGGTCAAGGTGCAAAGCGATTGGCAAGCCGGATTTCTTAGCAGCCGCCTCAGCCATTGCTACTGTGTACTCCATTCCCATGTAACGCAAAGCGCCTTCGGATACACCGAAGATGATTGGCGCGTTTTCTTCCATCGCCGCTTCTGTAATTGCTTGTGTGAATTCCAAGTTATTGATGTTGAACTGACCTACCGCAAATTTTTTCTCTTTTGCTTTAGGCAAGAACTCGTTCATCGAAACTAATGGCATGGTCTCCATCCTCCTAGGAAGTTGTTCGTCGTCTGTCTATCTTGATTAGAGCCGACATCTTATACGGTGTTATTATATCACAATTGGGCGTGAAAAAGTAAACAACCTCTTGACAAAACAGCTACATTACGTTTACAGGAATTGATTTCCCTAAAGCCGCTGACTGATTGGCCGCTTCTATTAATTTTGTCAGATCCAGCGCCATATTAACGTTGTCTGGATTGGTTTCTCTACGCAGCACATAATCTACCCACTGCTCGAACATATTCGGAATCGGTTCATCGAACGGAATTATATTCCACTCTCCGTCTCCTTCATTCAGTCGTATGCGAATTTGATCGTCCGGCATGCCATACATAATGCTGCCATTTGCGCCATGAATCTCAACCATGAACGGGGATTGACCGGTAACAAATCCTGTTTCGGCAATTCCGATAGCACCACCATCATATTGGAGCAGCGCGACTGCATTATCTTCAACTTCTTTACCAGTAACATACCCATATGATGCAGTCACGGCTCGAGGCATCCCTTGCAGCACACGGGCAATATACATTGGATGACAGCCTAGATCGATCATTACCCCACCACCACAATCGGTTCGATCGTAGAAATGATCTGGCAGCCATCCTGCTAGAGCTCCGTTGTGCGCCATACGCACACGGACAAGCGATACATTCCCCACAGCGCCCTCTCCTACTATTCTGCGCAGCGTTATGATATCTCGCTCATATAGCTTTCGAAGAGCAACGGTCAGCAAAACATTATTTGCTTCTGCAGTCCTTACGATGCGATCAGCTTCTGCCAAGGTTGGGGCTAATACTTTCTCTGTGAAAATGTGCTTGCCTGCTTTTGCTGCCTTTACCATGATTTTCTCATGCAGACGCGTCGGCGCTACAACCACAACCGCATCGATATCCGCCTGTGCCAGCATATGATCTAGATCTGCATAAAACGGCACCTGATAGCGGCTTGCATAGCGCTCGCCACGCGTCTCATTTTCATCCCATATTGCTGCCAGCACTGTATCTGGGTGATGAAGAATAAAATCCGTATATTCTTCCGCATGAACATGCCAATAACTGCAAACAGCCACTCGTATCATCATTTATCCGCCCCCTGTAAAATCCCATGATTGTGCCACTGACCATTAGATTATATCGCTTCCGTATCCTATAGCAGCGATTTAGAGCACAATACCCAATAAACGAGGAAGGCCCCTAAGGAGGTCTCGTCCACGAGCACTCTCCACTAGAGGCATGTCCAATTCACTGTATCGCAAGCCAATGCTATAAGTCGCCCACTATCATTGACCGGATACTTTGAAGAAGGCTAGAGCTTAACCCCCAGCAGGCTTCTTGTTTTATATCATACATTACTTCTTAAGAAGGCATCGTCATCTCGTTACTTGACTGCCCCTGCTCTAATGTCATATTGACCGCAACTCTCATCTCATCAATATCGAATGGCTTCGTAAAGTGCATTAATGCACCGAGATCGGTCGCTTCCTTAATCATATCCAATTCGCCATAAGCGGTCATCATAATCACATTCATATGTGGCTTCATCAGCTTGATTTGCTTCAAAATTTCTAATCCATCCATGCCCGGTATCTTCATGTCTAGCAGGACAATATCCGGCGACTCTTCTTTTACGATCTCCAGCGCCATCTTGCCATTGGACGCTTGAAAAGTCGTGTATCCTTCACTACTGAACACTTCCATGAGAAGAACCCGAATACCATTCTGATCATCGACAATCAATACTTTCTTATTATTCAACTGGTACCCCTCCCACCGCGTCTCACGAGCGAGTGTGCAGCATCCTCTTGTTCAAATGAGTTAATCTCTCACACTGCATGCTTATTTTACCACTCCACATGTACAGTACTTATTCGCTTCTTTACAATAAAATCCTTCTTCTTCTAGGAAAAACATCGCAACTCCCACATAAAAACAAAAAAAGCGAAGACTCTCCAATAGGAGAGCCCCGCTTCAAACGATTCCAGCGACTATTGTTCCTTATCCACGATGCGTCATTGCCGCTTTGACGAACTCGCGGAACAATGGCTGTGGACGGTTCGGACGTGAAATGAACTCTGGGTGGAACTGTACAGCCAAGAACCAAGGATGACCTGGAAGCTCTACAATTTCCACCAATCGGCCGTCTGGGGACGTACCGCTGATCTTCAAGCCTGCGCCTTCAATTACTTCACGATATTCATTGTTGAACTCATAACGATGGCGGTGACGTTCGTACACCAGCTCATCATTGTAGCAGGACATTGCAAGCGATCCTTCTTGCAGTTTGCAAGGGTACAGACCAAGACGCATTGTACCGCCCAAATCTTCAATATCCTTCTGCTCAGGAAGCAGATCGATAACTGGATATTCTGTCGCAGGATTGATTTCGGAGCTGTTCGCGCCATTCAAGCCTGCCGCAGCACGTGCATATTCAATAACCGCAACTTGCATACCAAGGCAAATACCGAAGAACGGAATTTGCTGTTCACGCGCATAGCGGATTGCTGTTACTTTACCTTCGATACCACGATCGCCGAATCCGCCTGGCACCAAGATACCATGTACGCCCGACAATTCTGCATCTACGTTTTCTTCTGTAATTTCTTCTGCATTCACCCAACGGATATTAACTTCCGTATTGGCATCAATACCTGCATGCGCCAACGCTTCTACGATGGACAAGTAAGCATCATGCAAGGCTACATATTTACCAACGATTGCGATCTCCACTTGGCCTTCAAGCTGCTTCACGCGGTTTACAAGCTTCGTCCACTCCACCATATCTGGTTCTGGAGTTTGGAGCTTCAAGTGATTTACAACGAAATCGTCCATGCCTTGCTCATGAAGCATCAATGGTACTTCGTACAATGTGGAAGCATCCCGGCATTCTACTACCGCATTCGCATCAATATCGCAGAACAAGGAAATCTTGCGCTTCATATCTTCTGCAAGCTCATGCTCTGTACGGCATACGAGCATGTTCGGCTGAATACCGATACTGCGCAATTCTTTTACGCTGTGCTGCGTAGGCTTCGTTTTTACTTCGCCGGCAGCTTTGATGTAAGGAATCAAGGTAACATGAATGTACATCACGTTGTCACGACCTACATCACTTTTAATTTGACGGATTGCTTCCAAAAACGGCAAGCTCTCGATATCGCCGACTGTACCGCCGATTTCGGTAATGACAACATCAGAACCGGATTCCTTGCCTGCACGGAATACGCGCTCTTTAATTTCATTCGTAATATGCGGGATAACTTGTACAGTACCGCCAAGGTATTCACCGCGGCGCTCCTTCGAAATTACCGTAGAATATACTTTACCAGTTGTCACATTGCTGTTCTTCGACAGGTTGATGTCGATGAAGCGTTCATAGTGACCTAAGTCAAGGTCTGTCTCTGCTCCGTCATCTGTTACAAAAACTTCGCCATGCTGATAAGGGCTCATTGTGCCCGGGTCAACGTTAATGTAAGGATCAAATTTTTGGATCGTTACTTTAAGCCCTCGATTTTTCAGCAATCTGCCCAGGGATGCTGCCGTAATCCCTTTACCAAGAGAAGAAACGACGCCGCCCGTTACAAAAATATATTTTGCCACTGGTGAAACCCTCCTATGATCAAGTGCATTCAAGACATGTTCTCGGGAGGCTTTGTCTGTAGAACAGGTTCGATACACGCGAGTCCCATAATCTCATGTTGTTATCGTAACCCATTTGCGCAATATTCATTGATGCAAAATGTCATTAAAAAAGCTCCTGTCTAAATTGTCCGGAAGTCATGTTCCGTAGTGGACGGGAGCTATTTTATACGAATCAAATTGTACCAATTGCAACCAGCAACAAAGCCGCAAAATCCGCAATTCGTATCCTAAAAAAACAAAAAAGTGACTCCCGTAGTGTCACGGGGCACTTTCTTCATATGTGAAAATGACTCTATTTAATTACGTGTAAATCCAAAGCCCATATGCTAGTTTACTCTGTAGGCAATCCCGTGTCAAGGGAGATCGAGGTGATTTTTCGCACGGGCAGCTCATATGGAAAATGCCGCTTACGTATCCCTCCTGCACACGCCTAAGATCAGTTAGGGGGCACAGGAAATATAAGCAAGCGGCATTCTAAAATGCGGATTCAAATCAAGAAGAGGATCTTACATATCCCCGTCTTTGTCTTCCTCATCTTCAAATTCGTCGCGATCTTCATCTTCATTCAGATCTGCATCTTCTTCATCGATTTCTTCTTCGATGTCCACATCATCTTCCACATCAGAATCATCATCCTCGAAGATTTCCTCGTCTTCATCGCTATCTTCATCAACGAAGTCGAAGTCTTCTTCTTCATCATTGTGGTAGTTGTCGTCATCATCATTGTAATCGTCATCGTCGTCATCGTTAATGATGCGTGGACGCGGCGTACCCCCGGCCATTGCCTCTTCAGAACGGTCGACCGGATACCAGCGTTTCAATCCCCACAGGTTCTGGCCAACACAAGCAAATCGTCCGTCAATGTTAATTTCCGTATATAACTGCGCAATGACATCGTTAATTTGCTCTTCGGACAACCCCCGCAGCTTAGCGACTTCATTCATGAGATCGCGGTAATAGAAAGGCGTGTTGGCAGTTTTCAGTACCATGAAAGCAAGATCCACCATCGGTATTTCTTGCACTTTTTCAGGATCCAATTTCAAATCCAGCGGTGTGCTCATAAAGACACATCCTCTCTCTCTAAAAAGTTCAAATTGCATTCACTTATCCATGTTCACACATAAGTAAAACCGATCTCAAGTGAAAATGCAAGTTTTCTTCCTATAGACGAGGAAATGCCACAAGTCGGACAAAAAATAGAAACGCGAAGGGAATCCCCTTCGCGTTCGACTGTATCCGCACCCGATGAAGGCTAACGCCCCCGTATCGGGTGTGCTAAGCCCTTCGTCGGCTCTTCTTCATACTATGTCCGTGGAAGTCATTTGACACGGTGGAAGGCCTAACTTTCGCAAAAAAGGCTTCTACCCCAGTCCACGCAGGAATTTAACGCATACGATATGTAAAATTGTCTGTTCAAAAAAGACGTTTCAGCCAATTCATATTTGGTCTCTTGATTATCACATGTAACTTTTTGAACAACCGTTACAAAGGAACTGTCGGGAGGGACTCGACATTGGATACTACGGGCTTACTCCAGTTATTGCTTCAAGGGCTCAGCACCGATAAGCCGCGCAGGCGTCAACTGTTCATCCGCTTCCACACCCACGAACAGTATGAACAATGCAGCGAGGCACTGAATTTGCTCGAGGAAAGCAGACCGGAGCTTACTGTAATACGCAAGGTTCCACTTATTAATGCTTGGATATATCCAGCCAGTGCTGACTTCGACTCAACCCTTTTATTGTCCACTTATCAAGTTATCGTTGAAGAAGACATTCACCTTTCCATGCATGCCGTGTCCCAGCGGCCAGTCAACTGGGAGCGCGGCATTCCATGGGGAGTCCGGCACATCAAAGCTCCACAGGCTTGGAGCACAACAACCGGTCACCGTGTTCATATTGGTGTCATTGATACCGGGGCAGATTTTCACCATCCTGACCTGAGGCATTCGCTCACGCGCGGCATTAATCTGATTCAGCGCGGATTTCCTCCGCATGACGACAATGGTCACGGCACACATATTGCGGGCACGATAGCTGCCGCCAATCAAATGTACGGCATTATAGGGGTGGCCCCTCGCGCCGTTATTCATCCAGTCAAAGCATTCGATGAGAATGGAGCTGCCTTCGTATCCGATATTATTCAAGGCATTGATTGGTGTGTCCGCCATGGTATGAATATCATTAATATGAGCTTCGGCATGAAAACCCGCAGCAAGTCGCTCCTCACCGCTGTCACGAACGCATACAACGCTGGCGTTACCATTGTTGCCTCCTCCGGAAATGATGCGAAGCGCAAATCCATTGATTACCCCGCTCGTTACCTGCAAACGATCTCGGTAGGGGCTACCGATCGCATCCGGAAAATTGCTCCCTTCAGCAATCGAGGCCGCTTCGTCGATATTTACGCGCCTGGCGATAAAATTGTATCTGCGTGGATTAAGGGAAAATACCACGAAATGAGTGGCACCTCAATGGCCACCTCACACGTAAGCGGTGCTATTGCACTGCTGCTTGCCATGAAGCCCGATCTGAAGCCCGCAGAAATCAAGTCCTTGCTAAGACGATCTGCAACCCCAATGCGAAGCCGAAGCAGCACTTCGCGAAGCGTAGGGGAAATTGATGTCATGCGGCTCCTTAAGGAGGCAGGCCGATAGCGTGTCCGCGGTTTGAACAAAAACAAGGACAGCCGACTGACCGACTGTCCTTGATTATTCTTTCATACAGTTATACTAGGAAGCCGATAGAGGCTCCAGCTTTGTTCTTGGTGTATTCCACAGCTCCAGCCACTTCTTAATAGCAGAGATGAGGATAATAACGCCCAGCACCATCATAATAATCGACAGCGTTGCATTCAGGATGCTGTATCCTTTACCCGATGAATTCAAGTACACATTCGTAATCATCCATATGCCTGCATAGTTAACAGTGACGAACAAGTACGCAAGTGGTACAAGACATGTGAGTGCATACCGGCGCTTATCTGCAATTTTCATAATAACCGTTGCACCGATTATGAGACCGATGGAGGCCATCATTTGGTTCGATACTCCAAATAGTGCCCATACAGAACCGATATCTCCCGAGAAGAGCAGATACCCCCACAGGAAGCATGCTAGAGCACTTGCAAAGATAGAGCCCGGCACCCAATCCACTTGTTTCAAAGGTTTATATACTTCACCGAAGAAATCTTGAATAATGTAACGTGCTACACGCGTCCCCGCATCAATCGCTGTCAATACGAATACCGCTTCGAACATAATAACGAATTGAAAGAAATAGGATGAAAGTGATTCGAACCACGGGAATTTTGTAAAAATATAAGTCATCCCAACAGCCAAAGTTACAGCTCCTCCTGTTCGCCCTTCCAAATCTAAACCAATTTCTCTTGCCAGATCTGGCAGATGAACGACGTTCATGCCAAGTGTCTTGAATGCTTCCGGTGTGGAATTGATTGCAAAATAGTCAGCAGGCTGCAAGGCAGTCGCTGCGATAAGCGCCATAATCCCAACAACACATTCGACCAGCATCGCCCCAAAGCCAACAACCTTAATGTCACTCCAGCGATCCAGCATCTTCGGTGTTGTTCCCGACCCAACAAAGGCATGGAAGCCGGAGATTGCTCCGCAGGCTATCGTAATCGAGATGAACGGCCATACTGGTCCTGCCAATATCGGCCCACCGCCGTTAATGAATTCGGTCACGGCTGGGAATGGGATGTCCGGATTAATAATGAACACACCAACGATAAGGGCAAGGAACACTCCGATTTTCATAAAGCTGCTCAAATAGTCGCGCGGTGCAAGCAGCAGCCATACAGGCAGCGCAGCCGCAAAGAAGGCATATACTGGTAAAATAATTGCGAGCGTCTTCATATCAAAAGTCAGCCATTCGCCAAGTGCGGTTCCTTGAATGTAAGGACCCATAAATACGCCAATCATCAGCAGAATAAATCCAACGCCAGAAGCACGCTTCAAGTTGCCTGTCTTCTTGTACCAAATCCCCACCATCATGGCAATCGGGATTGTAATGCCTACCGAGAAGGTACCCCAAGGATTGTGCTCAAGCGCATGAAGCACCACCATCGATAGACCAGCCATCGTAATCGTAATAATGAACAGCATTGCAAGTCCTGTACAGAAGCCGGCGATTGGGCCAAGCTCTTCCTTCGCCACCTCAGAGAGTGACTTGCCCTGTTTTCGCATAGAAGCGAACAATACAACAGCATCATGGACAGCCCCACCAATAACCGCACCGATCAGCAGCCAGAGCAATCCTGGCAAGTACCCGAACTGGGCTGCTAATATCGGGCCAACTAACGGACCTGCAGCAGCAATGGCTGCAAAATGGTGACCGAAGGTCACCCATTTATTCGTCGGCACATAATCTTTGCCGTCATTTAATTCGTGCGCCGGAGTAGGCTTGGAATCGTCTAGCTTTAACACCTTGTTCGCCATAAATGTTCCATAGAGGCGATAGGTGATCATCAAGATGCATATCGAACCAATCACTATTGAAACCGCATTCATGATCGTCCACTCCTTTCGAGCTATTGCTGTTATCATACCTTATGAAAACAGCTATCCCTCGTTTTCATAACAGAATGCGGTATGCTTATGATGAAGTGCACAAAAAAGGGATTGGAATGCAAGCGATTTCAATTCCTTTTTTGGTTTATGTAGAGAATAGCTTCAATCATGAAAAGCTGCCTATTCATCTGCTATTACCGTTAGAACCTTAGAAGTTGCTTCAGTTCCTTCATGTAGGTTCGGCTAACCGGGATGCTGGCACCGTCCTGCATTTTCAACTGGAACGTCGAATGGAACCATGGCTCGATCTCAACAATGCGATCTACATTCACTAAGTACGCTCGATGCACACGAACGATGGATGGATGGTTCAGCTTCCGTTCCAATACACTTAGCGCTTCTCCGACACGGTACCGTTGCTTTGTCGTTGCAACAACGGTCTTCCCCTCCTCAAATCCGATATATACGATTCGATCCACATGCAGTACGACGATCCGTTCATCCACTGTTGTGATGGCAAGCCGCTCTACCCGCTCAATTGGAGCAGAGCGAGATTCCGCCACGGGATCGTTCTGGATTATTGGAGCAAGACGCGATCTCTGCTTCTCCAGCTTCTCTACAGTCAGCTGAATGCGTTGTTCATCGAACGGCTTCAATATATAGTCGGATGCACTCAGCTCGAATGCACGCAGTGCGTACTCATCATATGCAGTTGCAAACACGATTGATGGAGGTTCCTCCATTGCACTTATCCGTTCGGCGGCTTCCAATCCACTTGCTTCTGCAAGCTGAATATCGAGAAAAACCACGTCCGGGCGTAGAGCACCTATACGTTCCAGTGCCTCTTCCATCGATTCAGCCTCGCCTACAATTTCAACCCGCTTCGTACGACGCAGCAAATAACACAGCTCATCGCGCGCCAGCGGCTCATCATCCACGATAAATGCTTTCAACATTGATGCCCCCCCGATCGCCGTAATGAATCGGCAAGGTAATCGTTACCGATGTCCCTTGACCAAGCGTACTATCGATATGAATCGAGCCCCTACTTCCATACAGCTCCTCTATCCGCTTTGTAATATTACAAAGCGCTGTCCCTGTTCCTTCGACAGATGGAACGGCTTCATTGCCAAGCACAGCCATAGATTCCAGCGCAATTCCCTTCCCATTGTCTTTTGTCGTAATGAGCACATTCTTTTCATTCACCTTCGCACAAATGGACACAACCCCTTGCGGCCTTGCAAAGCCTTTGGAGAACGCATGCCGGATTGCATTTTCCACCAATGGCTGAAGTGTAAATGGGGGCACGAGCACATCCATAAGGGAAGCATCAATATCCGTTTCCACCATATATTTTCCAGGGAATCTAGCCTGCTCCAATGATAAGTACGCTTCTACATGCTCCAATTCCTTGTGTAACGGAATGAGCATCTTCCGCGCCCCTTGCAGGTTGCTGCGGAAAAATATGCTTAGCTGCTGCAGCAGCTTGCGCGCCTTCTCCGAATCAGTGCGGCAGAGCACCGATATTGTATTAAAGGCATTGAATAAGAAGTGCGGGTGAACCTGTGCTTGCAGTGCCTTAATTTCCGCATCCTTCAGCAGCCGGCTTTGCCGTTCCGCTTCCGCTAATTCCAACTGATTAGAGAACAGCTTGCCAAGGCCTTCAGCAAGCTCCTGCTCCACCTGATCCAGACGTGATGACTGCTTGAAATATAACTTCAATGTGCCGACCGTACGCTCATGCACCTTCAGCGGCAGCACATACGCGGCCTGCAATGGACAGTGCGGATCGAAGCAATGAATCTCCTCTCTTGAGGAGGCCTTGTGAACAGTTCCTTCCTCAAGCACCTGCTTCGTCAACTGAGTAGATATACCGTTCAACGGTACATGATGATCGGCTCCTGCGCCTACATGAGCTAAAATTTGGTGCTCATCTGTGATGGAAATCGCGTCGGCACTCGTCCCTTTCCATATAATCATGGCCGCTGCCCGGCATGAATCGCTATTCAATCCTTGACGGAAATAAGGGAGTGTCTGATCGGCAATATGAAGTGCGTTATGCGTTAGCAGCGCTCGGGAACGTTCCTCTTCCTCATAGATGGATTGAATGATTAGCATGAACAGCAATATCCCGAATCCATTAACCACAACCATCGGCACACTGATCAGCTTGACGAGCTCCCATGCAGAGCTCCATGGCTCGGCTACGAGCAAAATAATGCCCATCTGCCCGCACTCCATCCCAATGCCGACCAGTGCCGCTTGCCATGCTGCATGCTTGCCTTGAATCATGCGGAACCGCTTCCCGATGAGGCCTGTAATAATGCCGGCCAATACCGTCGACACTCCACAAGCTGCCGCAGTGTATCCGCCGAGCGATAGTCGATGCAGGCCTGCTATTAATCCGACGCCTGTCCCGACAAATGGACCGCCAAGCAGTCCACCGATGACAACGCCCATTATTCGCGTGTTCGCAATGGCGCTGCCCGTCTCTACGTCCGCATGCCAAGCCTGTGAAAATACGGAGCTGTTATGAATCTGCACGCCGGTATAGTTGCTAATAACCCCGAATGCGCCGAACACGACGATAAGCAGCAATTTCTCAGCAGTACCATGCTCATTATGGACAATGTGGCGAAATGACTTCATGCGCGACAGCACAAATGCAATGATCAGCAGCACGCCAACGCGCTCAATCATAAGCGGGAGCAAATACAGCATCTCGTCACCTACTCTCTATCCTACGTATTCACTTCGTTGATTTTATTCTACCGAACAAATATAGGACGAACAAGAAAAGCGCCCTGAAGCTAATTCTAGCTTACAGGACGCTCTATATTAGGCGATAAACATCTTTATTTCGTTAGACGCTGCCCTTACATCTGTTCTGGAGCGGATACGCCGACCAGGCGAAGCACGTTCGCTATTGCCGTACGAACAGCACCGAGCAATGCAAGACGGGCTTGTGTCTGCTCTGCATCCTCTGTAATGACACGCTCTGCTCTATAATAGCTGTGGAAGAGCGATGCAAGCTCATACACATAACGAATTAAACGATGCGGCGCGTAATCACGGGCAGCAACCGCAATTTCTTCAGGAAGCTCACCCAGCTTACGAAGCAGGTCAAATTCATGCTCAGCCGTCAGTTTCGCTAAGTTCAGCTCATTCAATGGCTGCAATGCAATACCTTGCTCTTCTGCCTGACGGTAAATGCTGCAAATACGCGCATGTGCATATTGTACATAATAGACAGGGTTTTCATTGGATGTTGAAATCGCCAAGTCCATATCAAAGTCAAGGTGGGAATCCATTGAACGCATCGTGAAGAAGTAGCGGATCGCATCAACACCCACTTCATCCATCAAATCTTCCATTGTTACGGCTTTCCCTGTACGCTTGGACATTTTCACTTTCTCGCCATCTTGGAACAAGCTAACCATTTGTGCGATCAGTACGACCAACTTGTCCGGATCATTACCGAGCGCTTCCATCGCCGCCTTCATACGCGGGATGTACCCGTGGTGGTCAGCACCCCAAATGTTAATCATTTTGTCAAAGCCACGGCTATATTTGTCCATATGATACGAAATATCAGGAGTCAAATACGTGTAAGAGCCATCATTCTTCACCAATACGCGATCCTTGTCATCGCCAAATGTCGTTGTACGCAGCCACGTCGCGCCCTCATGCTCGAACACATGACCACTTGCACGTAGTGCATCCAGCGCCTTTGTCACTTCGTTGTTCTCATAGAGCGAGGTTTCGCTGAACCACACGTCGAATGGAACACGGAAGCGGTTCAAGTCACGCTTGATTTTGTCCAATTCTTTCGCGAGACCATAGTTGCGGAAATAGCGCTCACGCTCTTCCTCAGGCAAGGACAATAGACGATCGCCCTCAGCTTGAACAAGCTCTTCAGCAAAACCTTTAATATCTACGCCATGATAGCCATCCTCAGGCATTTCTGCATCCTGCCCAAGTGCTTGTTTATAGCGGCATTCAATCGATTTAGCAAGGTTGTTCACTTGATTTCCGGCATCGTTAATATAATACTCGCGTGTTACTTCATAACCCGCGTAATCCAACAGATTGCACAGTGCATCACCGACAGCTGCACCACGCGCATGTCCAAGATGGAGGCTTCCTGTTGGGTTCGCAGATACGAACTCCATCTGCACACGCTGTCCGCTGCCAGCAGTAATACGGCCGTAGTCGCTTCCTTTTTCATTTACTTCACGCAGAATATCATATAAGTAACTCTTATTCACACGGAAGTTAATAAATCCAGGCCCCGCAATTTCCGCACTTTCGATTGCAGCCGCATCTTTATTTAAATTTTCAATGATTGCTTCTGCGATTTGGCGTGGATTGCGCTTTGCTAAACGCGTCAGTTGCATCGCCGCATTGGATGCCAAGTCACCGTGGGTTTTATCCTTAGGCACTTCGATAACAAACGTAGGAATGTCTTCACGCGCTACAAGACCTGCTTGTACGATCGCCTCCTCGATTGCCTGCTTAACTTGATTGTTCACTCGTTCCATTACACTGCTCATATGTCTCGTTCCTCCTGCTTCTTATCGTTCATGCCTATTTCAGGCGGGTATAATACGTAATCGGATATTGAATTTTCCCGTACAACGCTCTTCTATATATAATTGATACGACCACGCAATGCGCAATTCATCGAATTGCAGCGGCCCTTCGAACGGCCAAGGCTCGTCCCAGGACAGCTTCGACGTCACTGTAGTTAGAGGAAATCGAATCGCAGATGATCGATAATATCCGTTCTGCCTCGCTCCAAGAGCAAACGATTGCTCCGATTCCACCTGTCCTCTGCGAGTTAGCTTAATCAGGTTTTCACTCACCTTGAGTGTGACTTGTGTGCGGCTCGCATCTATAGAAGAATCACTTCGTCGCTTCACCCGCTCCGGTTGAGGCTCAGCCTCTATATAACGAATGTAGAAATTCGAGCCTTTCCGAAACAGCTCTCCTTCTACCTGCTGTGTGACCCGTTCATCATCTTGTCGGCTGTCAATCGTGATAAGAACCGGCAATCTGTCAGCCGCTTCCCTCTGATGCTCCGTCATTGTCAAGCTCCAATCTCCAAAGTCTGATTTCTAAATTATCCGGTATACGCCCGCCTTTTGCAACCTCCTTTTCCTTTTCGTCCCCAAGGGTACAGTTAATCTCAGCAGAAGTGGGGGATTCACAAAATACGACACAATCTGATAACTTACGAATTTGTAAGGTTATGCCTCAAGAAAGACGTGGAAATTCGAATTGCCCCTCAATTATAATAAGAGTAGTAAATGATTCCTCGAATGTCCGCTGCTGCATATTTGCTCAGCTTATGTCAGTACCACGAGGAATACGGGGGCGATATATGGTGGAATTGACAGTACTTTTGACTTGGTTAACGAACCATAGCGACTGGCTGCTCCTGTTGACGCTTGTACTCCACCTAGCTTCGGCAGTATGGGTTCTTGTCGACAGCATCCGCATTGAACGCTCTGGCTTCTTCACGATCGGCATGACGGCCATTGTTGTCATTGCTCCGCTGTTTGGATTATGTATTTATATGATGATCCGAAATACGAAGCGAACCGCACATCGTAACCATCGCAGACGTACAGAAGCTACTGGCGTCTGACGGGACGAAATAGATCGGGGGCAGTCCTAGAGACAGCTCCCTTTTTTACATCTAACTGATAGATAAATTCACTTCAAAGCTGAGCTTGCGAAAGCATGTCCATTCCTTGCCCAATGTGAGGTCACCTCGTTCTTGTCTACTCTGTTCTTTCATTTATGTATGCACGTAGAAATCCAATCCAAAAACAATTTCCATGCTTTATCTTTATTTTTCTCCCATCTTCTTTCATGCTAATCTTGTAGATAAAGAAATAACCCTGCAGTATAGATCCAGTTATTCTACTACCAACATTAGAGGAGTGACGGGCATGCCTAACGCTTATTGGCTAATCAATGTACGGCTTGAAACCGCATATCGAGACAAAGAAGGTATTACGATTACGGATACGGATTTATTCCATATCCAAATCGACGATGGCACAATACATGCAATTGTACCAGCAAGTGACCTGAAGGATGAAGATCTCAAGTCTCTTCCTTGTGTAAATGCAGCCGGTCTCCTCCTGTTGCCTGCTTTTCGGGAAATGCATATCCATATTGATAAAACCTACTACGGGGGGCCGTGGAAAGCGGTACGTCCTATCTCCAGTATCTTCGAACGAATGGAAGAGGAACGCCGCCTGCTCCCTGCCCAATTTCCTTATTTGAAGAAACGTGCCCGCAAATTGCTTGATCTTGTCCTTAAGCACGGTTCTACGCACGTACGCACCCATATTAATATTGACCCTGTTATGGAGTTGCGCAATTTGCAGGCTTCTATTGAAGTGCTGGAAGAGTACAAGGATCAACTTGCTTATGAGGTTGTTGCCTTCACCCAACATGGTCTTCTTCACTCGAATGTATCTCACCTTGTCCGCGAAGCGGTAGCACACGGTGCTGGTTGGATTGGCTCTGTGGATCCTGCGAGCGTCGACGGGGATATTGAACGTTCACTTCATACGCTTATGGATATCGCCGTATCAACAGGGGCTGGGATCGACATGCATTTGCATGACCGCGGCCCGGACGGATGGACAACGCTGCAGCGACTGGCTGAATTAACGGAAGAGGCCGGTTGGCAGGGGAAAGTAGCAGTCAGCCATGCATTCGCATTCGCTGATCGCACGCCTGAGACAACGGAACTGATTGAACGATTTGCAGCGCTTAATATCGCGATTATGTCCACTGTGCCTATCGGCCGAACGAATATGCCACTGCCGGAAATGCGCAATCGCGGAGTACACATCGGACTCGGTACTGACAGTGTCACCGACCATTGGTCGCCGTTCGGCAATTGCGATCTGCTTGAGAAGGCAGGACAGTTAGCTGAAGTCTACGGTTACTCTGATGAGCGATCCCTGTCTCAGGCGCTCGGATTCATTACGGGGGGTGTAACCCCGTTAAGTCAGGACGGTATACGCCAGTGGCCTCAGGTTGGAGATACCGCAGATGCAGTGCTCGTCGATGCAAGCTGCTCAGCTGAGGCTGTTGCAAGACGTGCGAACAGACAAGCAGTACTTCATCGAGGCAGCATTGTCGCAGGCTCTTTGGAAGGCTGCAAGGGGAAATAACTGAAGCAACGACAGCAATGAATCAGGAATATTTGTCCATTGATGTGAATTATAATAAAATGTACTCATCTATAAAAATACATACTGATAGGTGATGTCGTGAACTCTTCCTTATTAGGCATTTCGAGCGTATCCTTCCTGCTGGTAGCCGCGTTAACACCGCTGCTCATATGGGGATTGCGAACGCTGAAGCTGACACAGCCGATTCGAGCTGAGCTGCCGCCCGATCATCAAGCTAAGCGCGGCACACCGCTGATGGCTGGCCTTATCCTTTTTATCGGTGTAATCACCTCCATCTCCTATCATCCATCGCCAATGACCATTTTTCTGGCTTCGACGTTTCTGCTATTCGGTTCCGTTGGTTTAATGGATGATTTGAAGAAGGCTGTTTTTCAGGATCCATCTGGGATATCCGGCAAGGCGAAGCTTGTATTCCAATTCTGTTTTACCGGCTTGCTGCTGTACGTGCTCATTCAGCACTTTAACGTCAGTACAACCGTTGCTCTTGGGGGCGGTCTAGCGCTTGATCTTCCTCTTCTTGTGTATGTGCCAATTATGGTGCTGTTCGTGGTAGGTTCGGCAAATGCAATTAACTTTACGGACGGTCTGGACGGATTGCTTATAAATGTGTCGATCCCGACTTATTTCTTCTTCTTCCTCATATCCGATCATATGGAAGTGAAGATGTTCTCGCTCATCATGATTGCCTGCCTGCTTGGATTGTTCATTTATAATATTTATCCAGCCCGAGCATTTATGGGGGATACGGGTTCACTTGCAATTGGGGGCTCGCTTTCCTTCCTCGCGGTTTTAGAAAAGGTGGAAATTTTGATTCCCGTGCTGTTCGTCGTTTACTTTGCCGAACAGCTGTCGGTGATCCTACAGGTATGGTACTATCGCAAAACAAAGCTGAGAATGTTCCGCATGGCTCCAATCCATTATCATTATTCATTGAAGTATGGCTGGAGCGAGAATAAAATCGTAGTCATCTTTGGATTCATCTCGTGGCTCGGTGTCGGGATATGCTGGATCGCCTGGAAGTTCCTTTTATCTTAAACAACCAATGCACACGCAAGCCCTGCCGCCTTGAAAGGAGCAGGGCTTCTATTCATTTGCAAGACTTTCCATTCTTTATGCGAGTCTTTTTATTCATTTCGTTAGGACTTCATAAACTTATCTGTGAACTCCCATACTTTATTCCAATACACCGCTCCAGCAAGGTGAGCGCCTCCGTGTCCTGCATCCTTGATGACCAACAGATCTTTCTCGACCTTTGCCGCATCATACAACTCTTGAACCATTTCATAAGGGACAAACGTGTCGGAATCACCGTGAATGAATAGAATAGGAGTCTTGCTCTTAGCTACCTGCTTCAAAGCAGAGGCGTCCTTTAAGTCATAGCCGGCTCTTATATTAGACACCACATTGGAAGCCGTCATGATTGGGAAGGCAGGCAAATGAAACAGCCGCTTTAATTGGTAAGTGAACTCATCATAGGCTGACGTATATCCACAGTCCTCTACAATCACCTTGACATTCGCAGGAAGTTCTTCTCCCGAGGTCATCATAACCGTCGCTCCTCCCATAGATACCCCATACAGAGCAACTTGAGACTCGGGATCAGCTTCAACGATTTGGCGAATCCAACCCATCATGTCTAATCGATCATGCCAGCCCATCCCAATATAGGAGCCTTCACTCTTTCCATGTCCTCGCAAGTCGACGAGCAGTACATGATAGCCTTTATCATAAAATCTCTTAACCGCATACGACATCTGCTTGCCGGAGCTCGTATAGCCATGAACGACAATGGCCCACTTATTCGTGGGGTGCTCTTGCCGGTACTCATAGCCCTGCAGCTTCAAACCATCAAAAGAAGCTAACGTGACCTCGTCGTGATGCTTCGTTTCGATCCATTCTTTTGCCATCTCATTTTCTTGCGTCTCCTGTTCATCTACTTGCATCGTCGGAACCGCCCGATTAAGATCCGGATTGTTGTCAAGGAACGGACGCTCCGTCTCCGGATTAAGCGCGATGTTGTAGAAATGATTCCCTATGAATCCTAATGCAACGATAATAATAATGAATATGGTTGCGATCGAAATAAGTAAAATCTTCATCTTACCCATTCTCATCCTCCCTTTCTCTTTATTTTAAAGGGGACTGTAACGCATGTCTAAGCCCTGCCTTTTTGCTGCTTCATTACAAAAACAAGCGCACTTCCTCTGCTGCATGCAGATTCCGTGCGCTTGGACGATGCTGCTTTGTTACAGACTACATTACTTCACGAACCCGAGCAGCATCTCACGAATGATCTTGCTCGCCGTAATCGGCGTCTGCTCGGTTGGATCGTAAATTGGCGCCACTTCCACCAAGTCACATCCGATAACATTGGCATCCGAACGAGCAATCGAATGAACCGCTTCAAGCAATTCCTTCGACGTAATGCCGCCCGCTTCTGCCGTTCCTGTTCCCGGTGCGCAGCTTGGATCAAGCACGTCAATATCAATCGTGACATAGACCGGACGACCAGCCAGCTCAGGCAGAACCTTCTTCAGAGGCTCCGCTACATCGAACGGGAAGAAATTGATGTTCTCGCGAGCGTACGTCCACTCTTCACGCGAACCAGAGCGGATACCGAACTGGTACACGTTCTTGCCGCCGATCATTTCAGCAGCCTTGCGGATTGGTGTGGAATGAGACAAAGGCTCACCCTCATACTGCTCCCGCAAGTCAGCGTGCGCATCAATATGAATTATCGCGAGATCAGGGTATTTCTTGTACACCTCTTGCAGGACTGGCCATGTCACTAGGTGCTCCCCGCCAAGGCCGATTGGGAACTTCCCATCGCTTAGCAGCTTGCCTACGAATTCCCCGATGATGTCCAGGCTCTTCGCCGCATTGCCAAATGGCAGCAGCAGGTCGCCTGCATCGAAGTAATTCAATTCCTCAATGCTTCTATCAAGATATGGGCTGTATTCTTCCAAGCCTACCGATGCTTCACGGATACGGCCTGGGCCGAAGCGTGAACCTGGGCGGAAGGATACCGTGTAATCCATTGGCATGCCATAAATGACGGCCTTTGCTCCTTCGTAATCATCAGAGCTGCAAATGAATACATTGCCCGAATATTTTTGATCCAATTTCATCGTCTAAGCTCCTCCTTCTTCGTGCACTGTCTTATTTGCACAAATCCTCTACAAATTTAGGCAGACAGAAGGCTGCTTTGTGCAGACGAGGAGAGTAATACTTCGTCTCCATTTCCGGAATCCGCGCTTCGTCCACTTGCAGCGGATCGTGCTGCTTGCTGCCCATTGTGAACGTCCAGAGACCGCTTGGATAGGTCGGAATGTTCGCGCCGTATACGCGTACAATCGGGAAAATTTCCTTCACGTCACGGTTTACTTGCTGGATTAAGTCAGCCTTGAACCAAGGGTTGTCCGTCTGTGCAACGAACAAGCCATCTTCCTTCAATGCATCATAGATGCCTTGATAGAAGCCGCGCTCGAACAACGGCGCCGCAGGGCCTACCGGCTCTGTGGAGTCAACCATAATGACGTCATATTCATTCTTGCTGTTCAAAATATGCATGTATCCATCATTCACGATAACTTCTACACGCGGGTTGTCCAGCTCGCCTGCAATTTCAGGCAAATACTGCTTGGAGTATTCGATGACTTTGCCGTCGATTTCAACGAGAACTGCCTTCTCTACTCCAGGGTGCTTCATGATTTCGCGGATAACTCCGCCGTCGCCGCCGCCGACGACAAGTACTTTTTTCGGATTCGGATGAGTTACAAGGGCCGGGTGTGCCACCATCTCATGGTATACGAACTCGTCTTTGATCGTCGTCATAACCATGCCATCCAGTACGAGCATCCGTCCAAATTCTTCGGTATCCAGCATCGCTAAATGCTGAAACGGCGTTTGCTCCTCCACGAATGTCTCGCGGATTTTTGCCGTAATGCCAAAGGTAGGCGTTTGCTTCTCTGTAAACCACAATTCCATAACATCAACCTTCTTTCATAATCATGGTATCGTTGGCTTAGTTCCCGAAATGCTCGTAATGGTTCCTATGTGTAACATTCGTAACACTTCATCTCCATTTTGCACCAAACACAAAGTATTATATCGGTTCCCCCCCAAAATGCAATCATTTTCCGAAGTCAAGTTGAATATTTGCACAATTTTCAGAACTATCAAAGCTCTGAAAGCCGCTTCACCACTGGATTTTTGAAATTGTGAAAAATGCTCTTGAATATTCTGCTTTTCATAGTTTCCAACCCTTTTTCAGTGCACAAAATGTGAAAAATTACTAATCAAAAGGAATAACCTTCCTCCGCTTTTTCCATACTGAATGGTAACCACTAAATAGCCCGTTGACGGTCGAACAGGAGGCGCTGCCATGCAGCGGTTAAGCGGTAAGAAGACAGAGGACAAACGGAGGCTCAGGATTTGCCGTTGGCTCAAAATAACAGGTTGTTCGGTTGCGCTCCTTTTAGGTGCTTGCGGCATCCTGCTTGGGTATCTGTATGTAACGGATCTGCCAGCGTCCGATATGCAACAGCCCTCTATCATCTACGACGGTCATGGAGCGGAACTAACGTCATTGGCAAGCGGTCAGAAGCAGCAGCACTCGGTCAGACTGTCCGATATCGCTCCAGACGTCATTCATGCAACCATTGCAACAGAAGATCGGCAATTCTACCATCATGTCGGCATCGACTTCAAAGGAATCGCACGCGCAATGCTCGTCAATATTGAATCGATGTCTAAAAAACAGGGAGCCAGCACCTTGACGCAGCAGCTTGCCCGCAATCTGTATCTCAACCACGAACGGACATGGGCTCGCAAGGTGAAGGAAGCGCAATATGCGCTTCAACTGGAGATGAAATACAGCAAAGACGATATTTTAGAGCAATATCTGAATCAAGTATATTACGGACACGGCGCATACGGTATCGAGGCCGCAGCACAGCTTTACTTTGGCAAGAAGGCCCGTGACCTAACGCTGGCAGAGAGTGCAATTTTAGCTGGCATTCCACGCGGACCAAGCTATTATTCACCCTATTTCAATATGAAAAATGCTAAGGACAGACAAAAAGTTGTACTCCAGGGTATGGTGGAGACCGGATATATTACACAGAAGCAGGCGCAGAACGCCTACAATGAAACGGTAGCCATTCGGCCTAAGGAGGAGCGAAGCGAACTGCTTGTAGCTCCTTATTTCCGTGATTATGTCCGACAGGAGCTCGATTTGCTCGGCATTCCCGACCAGCAAATAGAGGCCGGAGGCTTGCGCGTATACACGACGCTTGATAAGCGGGCACAGGCAGCAGCCGAACAAGCGATATCGAAATTTATTCCCGTGGAAGGAGATTTACAGGCAGCTCTTGTCTCTATTGATCCCCGTAACGGCTATATGAAGGCGATGGTCGGCGGAAAAAATTATCGCATGAATCAATATAATCGCGTGTTCGCAAATACTCGCCAGCCCGGCTCGTCCTTCAAGCCATTTGTCTACTTGGCAGCGCTCGAGAAGCGAGCCATCACAGCAGTGACTCACTTCGTCAGCCAGCCGTCTACATTTACGTATGACAATGGCAGACAACAATATAAGCCAAGCAACTATGGCGGCAAGTATTACGGTAATATTGATTTACGCCATGCTATGGCGGTATCTGACAATATCTATGCGGTAAGCACAATGATGAAGATCGGGCCTGAAGAGGTTATATCCCTTGCGCGTCGTCTCGGCATTGACAGCAGCATGAAGCCTCTCCCTTCTCTAGCGCTAGGCACATTCCCTGTTAGCCCGATCGAGATGGCATCCGCATACGGCGTATTCAGCAATGAAGGCAAACGCGCAATTCCCCGTTCCGTATTGAAGGTTATCGACAGCAGTGGCAATGTCTTATACGAAGCGCCGCCTGTTCAAGCGGAGCAAGTAGTTAAGCCAGCAGATGCTTACGTGCTTACCAGCCTGATGGAAAGTGTATTCGAATCCGGCGGTACCGGCAGCCGCGTAGCTCCTAGCATGAAGCGCCCTGTTGCCGGTAAAACGGGAACGACAGATACGGATGCCTGGATCGTCGGGTACACGCCAGAACTCTCAACAGCAGTCTGGGTCGGATATGACAAGGGCAGAATGATTTCAGTGACAGAGTCCCATAAGGCTGCTCCGATATTCGCTGAATATACGGAACAGGCATTGTCCAATGTACCACCTAAAATATTTACGGTTCCAGACAATGTCGTCAGCGTCTATATTGATACCGATACAGGTAAACTAGCAGGCGATAACTGCCCTAATAAGCGTCTGGAGACCTTCGTCAGCGGAACAGAGCCCACTGAATGGTGTGAACTCCATGTTCAATCACCGGCAGAGCCGCGAAAAAACGAAGAGAAGCGGCCGACAAAAGAATTGGAAAAACGCTCGTGGTGGCAGCACTTGAAGCGCTGGTGGAGTGAGTAATGCCATCCATCTATAACACAGCCCCTAGCTGCATTGCAGTCTAGGGGCTGTGTATTCGCTATTGTTGTTTTGGCCTTACTGCTCCTCTACGGCCATCCAGCCACGATACAGCTCATCTAATTGCTCGCGCAGCACATGCTGTCTTCCAAGCAGTTGTGTCCAATCAACATCCTTATCTCCTTCTGTAGACAATGCAGCCATTTCCTCTTCCAGTTGACAAAGCTGTTCTTCTACAGTTTCTATTTCCTGCTCCCATTGTCGTACGGGCTGATCTTTCCGTTTTCCTTGTGCCTGATTGCGGTATCCTCCTGCATTCATCTTGTCGCCGTCAGACTTTGATTGACGCGCTTGCGGACTCTGCTCCGACACATTCGTAGCTGCATGCGGAGCCACTGGCATCGATTCTAGATGTCTGGCTCGACTCACCCAGGACTGCAGCTTCTCCTTGCACTCATCGTAGTTACCGATATGAACAGAGAGCTGTGTCTGTTCCAGCACCCACAGCTTACGCGCAACTCGATTAATGAAATACCGATCATGCGAAATAACCAGCAGCGTTCCAGGGAAAGACTCCAGTGCCTCCTCCAACGCTTCTCTTGAGTCGATATCCAGATGATTGGTCGGTTCATCAAGCAACAGCAAATTCGGCTTCTGATACATAAGCAAGGCAAGCCGGAGCCTGCTCCACTCTCCGCCCGACAGATTCGCAATTCGCTTGAATACATCAGCACCGTAGAATAGGAATCTGGCAAGCTCCCCTCTGGCCGCTCCTTCTTCCATCGCGACTGTCTCGCAAAAATATCGGAGCACCGTTTTATCCTCAGCAGGCGGTGCTTCTTCCTGTGCCAGATAGCCTACATCCACACGCGAACCGACGCGAATATCCCCCTCATCTGGAGCAATGTGGCCAAGCAGCATTTTCATTAATGTACTTTTCCCTGCCCCATTGCCACCAAGCAAGGCAGTACGTTCACCGTATAACAACAGCCCGTTCACTTGGTTCAACAACTTTCGCCCGCCGTACACCTTAGTGATTCCATCAAGCATGAGCACCTGCTTGCCAGAGCGATCCTCCTGCTTCAGCTTTAATTCCATGGTTCGCCGTTCCAGCACAGGACGCTTCAGCTTCTCCATCCGGTCGAGCGCCTTCTGCATGGAAGCGGCACGGCGATGGAAGCCCGGATTCGGCGGGTTCGAGCGATTTCCCCATTCGATCAGTTGCTTAATCGTCTCCTGCATCTTCTTAATCTTCTTCTGCTGTTCCTGATAGCTGGCAAATTGCTGCAGCAGCCTTTCTTCCTTCTCCTTCTGATAACCGGAATAGTTCGTATGATAGATGAATGCCTCTCCGTCCTCAATCTCCACCATTTTACCGGCCACACGATCAAGAAAATACCGATCATGCGAGACGATCATCACGGCTCCTGAATAAGCAAGCAGGAAAGATTCCAGCCATTCGATGGCTGCCATATCCAGATGATTGGTAGGCTCATCAAGCAGCAAAATGTCCGGTTGCTTCAACAGCAGTGCAGCGAGCCCTACCTTCGTCTTCTCTCCCCCGGAAAGTGAGGAGAAAGGACGATTGTATTGCTCTTCTGTGATTCCAAGTCCGGCACTGACCCGCCGAATGGAAGCCTCCATTTCATAGCCGCCTGCCTGCTCGAATCGCTCCATCAGTTGGCCATACTGCTGCAGCAATTGAGACATCTGCCCCTCGTCTTCGGCTGTTGAAGGATCTGACATTTCCGCTTCCATTCGCTTCATCTCCTGCTCCCAGCTGCGCACTTCTGCATATCCTTCTGCCAGTACATCATATACCGCAGCAGACTCCGGCGCAGAAGGAACCTGATCAAGCAGCCCTACAGCCGCGCCTTTGCGTATAAAAATATCCCCTTGATCCGGCATGGAAGCGCCGTTCAACATTTGTAAAATTGTTGTTTTCCCAGAGCCATTGCGGCCAATCAGGCCAACCTTTTCTCCTTCTTTTACTTCAAATGAAACATCCGAGAGCACCAAATTGGCTCCATAATATTTTTTCACATGCCAAAGGCTTAGTATCACGTTCATTATCCTCCTCGGGGCGTGTGCACGACACTTGCCTCCCGATCCAGAACATAAAAAAGGCTGCAGGGAAATTCCCTACAGCCTTTGCATAAACCTAATCCGATCAGGTTAAGGCAGGAGAGTCTTCACGCCGTATTATCGTATTCGTATAGGTAAAAATGGACATACGTATCCCGTTGAGGGCTGCATCATGGATAATGCCAAATATAGCCACTGGCAATTGGCCAATACGAATACTCGACGTACTAAAGTTCATCTCCTACCTCACCTCCTGTTCCTGTTCTTCTTCAAAGAACACTATATTGGTATATTATACCTCAATTCATGAGCTCCGTAAAGGGAACTCTGAATCCCCTTTCATCGTTCCTTCGTATGTCATTATAGTCATCTCTGTATACAGCAATTATTCATAAATTCATTTAATTGTAATCTTTATCCATCGAAGAACCTTCTCGTTTCTTGTAGAATAGGACTCGCATTGGATTATCATATCGGAGGGAACCAAGCATCATGAATTTGCGGGAACTGGAATATTTCAAGGCGGTTAGTGAGCAGCACAGCTTTACCAAAGCGGCTGAACAGCTCTATGTGTCCCAGCCTTGCGTAACAGCGGCCGTTAATCGGCTGGAAGAGTTCTTGGGCGTACAATTGCTCGAACGCAACAAGAAGGAGAAGGCCGTGCGCGTCACAGCGGAAGGAGCTTTATTTCTAGCCCGGGTAGATAACATTTTGTCTGAAATTGATGAGGCTATCATGGAAGTTCGCAATTATAACAGCTCCAGTATTCATTTCGGTCTGCCGCCGATTATTGGGGCCTATTTATTCCCGTCCATGTTCGCTTACATAAGAAAGCGGTATCCGCACGTGCAATTCAAAGTAACGGAATACGGCTCCCGTGTAACAACAGAACTGCTTCGAGAGGGCAAGCTGGATCTCGGCATCATCGGGCAACAGAATAAAGAGCCAATTGCTGGTCTTCATTCCGTGCTGCTCTATGAGGATCACTTGACTGTATGTGTACCGGATGATCACCCTTTAGCGAAGCGTAAATCGATATCCATTGCAGAGCTTAAGGAAGAGCACTTTATCGTGCTGACAAATGCTTATGTACACCATGAACAGCTCATGAAGGCCTGCACCCATTATGGATTCAAGCCGCAAATTGTATTTGAGTCGGATGAAATCCAAACCGTGAAGTCGATGGTAGCCTCCGGTGCCGGCATTTCCTTGATCGTCTCGATGGCGGTGCAGAATATGCCTGGCCTAGTAACCGTCCCATTGGAAGAGCCGATGCCCTTTTATATTCAACTGTGCTGGAAAGAAGACCACCATCTGTCGAAGGACTGCCTCAGTATGATTGAATGTATGCGTGAGATGCCACTTCAGGGCGTGTAGAGATGCATAATAGATCCAGAGAACGATTATAAAATCACAAAAAAGTTATTTACCAAATTGATCATAAATAAAATTTATTAGCTTATATGCGGAACGTATTTCCCTTTTCTCTGTTAACGTAGCACAATGTAGCATGAGGCTTATCTGCAATTCCATTGGCGGAAGGGTAAGCCTCCTCGGAGAGAATAACAGGGAGCTGATTGTAGTATGCCAGTAGCACTGGACATCAAAGAGGAATCGTTACAACTTCATAAGAAGCTGCACGGCAAAATTGAAGTAACAAGCAAAATTGAGGTCAATTCCCCAGAGGATTTGAGCCTTGTATATACACCAGGCGTAGCTGAATCATGCCGACTTATTGCAAATGATAAGAATGCGGCCAATGAATATACGTTACGCGGCAACATGATCGCCGTCGTTACAGACGGTTCCGCCGTTCTTGGACTAGGCGATATCGGCCCATATGCGGCTATGCCGGTCATGGAAGGCAAATGCATGCTGTTCAAGCAGTTCGGCAATGTCGATGCGTTCCCGATTTGTCTCTCCACGCAAAATGTAGACGAAATTGTCAATATCGTCAAAAACATGGAGCCGACTTTCTCCGGTATTAACCTGGAGGATATTTCTGCACCACGCTGCTTCGAAATTGAGCGGCGCCTGAAGGAAGAGACGAATATCCCGATCTTCCACGATGATCAGCACGGCACTGCCATCGTACTGCTTGCTGCTTTGATGAATGCGCTGAAAGTCGTACACAAACAAATGTCGAACATTCGCGCCGTGATTAACGGTGCTGGTTCTGCTGGTATTGCTATCGCGAAGCTGCTGCTGAAGGCAGGTGTTCAGCATGTGTCCCTTGTGGATTTAAAGGGCGTAGTTTGTGAGGGAGAGGAATGGATGAATCCTGCGCAAGCAGACATGGCGATGGTAACGAATCGCGAACATATTCGCGGTACACTGACCGAAGCCGTACGCGGGGCAGACGTATTTATCGGTGTATCCGCACCCAAGGTGCTTACACAGGAACATGTTCGTTCCATGAACGAGAAGCCGATTATTTTTGCCATGGCGAATCCAACTCCGGAAATCTTCCCGGACGAAGCGCTCGCGGCTGGAGCAGCGGTAGTATGTACGGGTCGTTCCGACTTCCCGAACCAAGTGAACAACCTGCTTGCATTCCCTGGCATCTTCCGTGGTGCGCTCGACGTTCGCGCTACCGACATTACAGATGACATGAAGCTGGCGGCAGCCCGCGGCATTGCAGCAATCGTAACGGATGCCGAGCTCAGCCCAACCTACATCATTCCGAATCCGCTCGATAAGCGAGTTGTACCTAGCGTTGCTTCTGCGATTGCACAGGTTGCTATCGAGACAGGAGCCGCGCGGGTGGACAAGATGCCGATATACCGTGTCTAAGCGTATTAATACCTTTCCTTAGTTGGAGCAATAGGTATCACCTTAGATGATTAAGTAAAGCTAAATAGAGCATGTAGCCCTATCTTTATCGATAGATAACTCACTATATACAGTTATATAAAAGAAGGCCGCTGTACTGATCCTGAGATCGGCATAGCGGCCTTCTTTTATAAGCCATTATTACTAAGATAACTGTTCCTTCACTTCTTCTGGCGTACGTTCCCACCATTCTGCATTGTGTGTCATAAGCAACTCACGCAGCGCAGCCTTATCCTCTGCATTCAGCTCATCGACGAGCACACGGCGCTTCATCGCGTAATCCATGCGATTAACATGATCAGCGAGCATCTTCCAGCCGCGCTTAGCCTCCGCATCAATCAGCATTTCACAAGCCGCCAAGCCGCCATAGAACGCACCTTCTGGTGAACGGTCAACAGCAACCCATACGATCCAGCATTGCCGTCCGTTCGGAACATCTTCCTTATTAGTAGAGAACTTAATGCCACGCTCCACCTTACTCTTCGCGTGCATCGCTCCCAAATCAATGTACGCCTTCCCTTCATCGATGATGACAGGCGAGACATTGTTCAGATCGATACTGCCCGAACCAAATCCTTTATGCTTACCACTGCTCATGACATTCAAAGCCAGCGGCTTCTTAACTTTCTTATCTGAAGATTCCATTCCACTGTACACTCCTTCCTTGCCCACGAACTCAAAATCATTTTCATTTTAGCTAATAATCTGCAAAAAGCCAACATATACATGCTGTAGATGCTTGTCAACGGGAGGTTAAAAACGTATGACCCGAAGCAATGTATATCGCCGGCTCTTATTCACTGCCTTGCTCTTAGCCGCCTGCAGCTTCCTCCTCGTTTGGTTCTGGCCGTCTGGATCCGTCCCATCACTTGGACCCGAGGTGAATAAACAGGCGGTTCAGGAACCAATCACGCAGCAAGCTGTGGAGACTCCCAGTGTGGAGGTGCTAAGTGAACGTATTGCCGAATATCATATTGAAGTTAAGCTGGACGAGTCCACTCACACGCTGATCGGCAAGCAAACAGTCACTTGGACCAATCCCGGGAAAGCAACTGTAAATGAATTATACTTCCACTTTTATCCGAACGCATTCCGTTCGCCGGACACGACCTTCATGAAGGAGTCTGGAGGAAGATTGCGTGAAGACAGGTTGCCAGCCGACGGATATGGCGGTATGACGTTAAAATCGTTATCCACGGTTGACGGCATGTCCTTAATGAACCGCACACAATTCGTACAACCGGATGACGGCAATTCGAAGGACGAAACACTCATGAAGCTGCGACTTACGAAGCCCGTACGCAGTCAGGAAAAAGTTACGCTTCGCATGGAGTTCGAAGTCAAGCTTCCAAAAGTATTTGCACGTATGGGTCATGCCGATGATTTTGTGATGGCCGGCCAATGGTTCCCGAAGATTGCTGCATTTGAAAAAGCAGGTGTTCGCGGGCGATCCTCCGATGGATGGAATCTTCACCAATATCATGGCAATTCAGAATTCTACTCGAATTACGGCATTTACAGTGTGCGTATTCAAGTGCCTGACAATTACATCGTTGCTGCAACTGGATTTCCAACAAAGACGCCCGTTATTGCGGACGGGAAAAAATCGTATCAATTCTATGCAGATGACGTCCATGACTTTGCGTGGTCAGCCTCTCCGAAATTTGTTTATTTTGAAGAACCATTCTCCTCCAGCCAAGTTCCAGGAGTTCGAATCAAGCTGTATTTGGATCCGAAGCATAAGGATTTGAAGGAACGATATTTCTACGCTGCCAAGACCGCATTATCGAAGTTCAGCGAATGGTACGGCAAATATCCTTATTCCACCTTGTCCATTGTCGTTCCACCTAAGGCAGGTAATGGAGCCGGCGGTATGGAGTATCCAACCTTGATAACAGCGTTTGGGGCAGAAGATGAAAGTCCAGGCTATGACTTGGAGCGAACCGTCATTCATGAAATTGGGCATCAATATTTCTATGGAATTCTTGCGTCTAATGAATTTGAAGAAGCTTGGCTTGATGAAGGTTTTACTTCCTATGCGGAAGATAAGCTGATGGAACAGGAATTCGGCGTACATCCTAATAATGCGGTACAAGCGAGCTATATTACAGATCCGGCTCCACTCAAGCTGGAAGCTTGGCGATACAACAACCAAGATCATTACGCGGAAAATGTGTACATGCGTGCCAAGCTGGTTCTTCTCGCTATTGAGAAGCAGGTTGGAGAAAAGATGATGAACCGCATCATGAAAACCTATACGCAGAAATATCGTTTCAAGCATCCAACAACAGCCGATTTCCAGCGCGTCGTTGAACAGGTAACGAATCGCAAGTGGATTGATTTCTTCCAACAATATGTGTACAACGGTCAAATGGCAGACTTCGCTGTAGAAAATATTGAATCTCGTACGATTGAAGCAAATGGCTCTATCAAATATGAAGCGACTGTTCACATTCGCAAGCTGGGAGCCAATTATCCTTCTATTCCAATCGTGTTTGGATTTACCGATGGAACTACAACACGCAAGTCATGGAATGGAGAAGGAGATCGAATTCAGTATACGATAACCCATAAAACACCGCTTAGCTGGGTAATGGTCGATCCACTGTACACTATTGTCGTCGAAAACAAGCATATCAACAATTACATGCGTGCTCATGTCGACGAACCTATTCGTACGCGGGTTAACTTGTCCGTTATCAAGGTAATCGAAGCAATTACGAACATTCTGGGGTGGTGATCGCGTGAAAACCTATGTTCGATCAGGCTGGAATTGGTGCAAAGATCATATTTACATTTGGATTATTCTATTTTTGTACCAACTGTTATGGGGGTTCTTCCTCTACCGTTTCGTCGATGGAATCGTGACGCCTATCCTGCGCCGCTACCCAGATCCTGCACCTACTGAAATGAGCAAGCAGCTCTTTCTAACAGAAAGCCAATTCCATCTAATGAAGACAAATGACTATATGCCATACTTTTGGGCCCTTATCGGCTTCATCGCCATCCATTTGCTGCTTACGCCCTTTATTCATGCGGGCGTATTCCATGCTATGTCACGTCCCAAGCAGCAGGGGCTGGCCTTCTTTCAAGGTATCAAGCTTGTATGGAAGCCCATGCTTGTCCTATATTTGTTAGAAGTTCTCCTCATCACGGTCCCTGCCATATGGTTCGTTCCCTATACTGCGAATGCACTGTCAACATCGAATTCTCTTACTTCCTTGCTTATGGCCATAGCCCCCTTTGCAATCGCTTGGCTTATTGGCGGCTGGCTCGTTCACCAACTTTTCCTGTTCCTGAACTTTGGTGCCGCATCAGATACACCATTAATTCGCTCTGTGACGGCTGGTACGCGGCGCCTGCTGCCCATCCTCGGGCTATCTCTAATATTTATCGGAACTACAATTGGAATAGGCATTATGTCTACATCCGCTGCCGCAATGTTCACAGGCATTACCGCACTCATTATTCAACAGGCGCTGCCTGCAATTATGACTATGCTGAAAATGTGGGGATTATCTGCTCGTCATGCGGTATGGCAGGAAGCTGAACAGCAAATGAAATAAACAAAATAAATGAAGCAATAGATCAAGAAGTAATGAATAGATAGGAATGAAAATAAGGACATCATGAAGTGATAACATTACAAAAGTTACAAGGCGTTACGATGAAATGATGCACAGCAGCATAAGAAAAATAAAAAACTTGTCTATCAGCGAAAAATAACGCTGATTTGACAAGTTTTTTTCGTGTCAAGGACAAAAAATATTTGTCAAAGGAAAAATCGTCTGTTACAATAAATCTAGATTTATTACAACTTTGTCATGAAAGCGGCACTAACTCTTGCAAAATTGTTACTATCGCACGCAGCAATACATATCCCAAAACCAGATTGCCGAATTTCCGGATAGTCCGGAAAGCGGGGGAACCAGTTTTTACGGGTGAATTGATCTTGAAACACAGGGATCATAGGGGTCCTTCAACCGAACCCTCCAGCTAACCTCGCAGGCACGGAAGGAGCTTTCCCTTTGAAGAAGAAGCTAGTTACAGCGGTACTCGGGCTGAGCGTTTTGTTTACATCGCTCGGAGCGGGAAGCACATTCGCAGCATCCAAAATGGACAACACGATTGACGGTTTGCTAGGCATTTCGTACAAGTATGGTGGAACATCAACGAGTGGCTTTGATTGCTCTGGATTTACCAAGTACGTGTTCAAAAAGTTCGAAATTGATCTCCCTCGCACATCTTCGTCGCAATTCGACTCTGGCGACAAAGTAAGCAAAGACGAGCTTCGTCCAGGAGACCTAGTTTTCTTTGACACAAGCGGCGGCAACGGTGTATCTCATGTCGGTATTTACGTAGGCGATAACAAATTCGCACACGCTTCGACTAGCAAGGGTACGCGCATCGACAGCCTAAGCATGGACTACTACGAGAAGCGCTATGTAGGTGCTCGTCGAGTATTGAGCGAGAATGACTTTTCGTCTATTGCTACAGACGATAAATAGCTTACTAGTTTCCTGCACTCTTAATATTATTGAACGACTGCATAACCCGATGAGAAGCGCTGCGCGCCTTTTCGTCGGGTTGTTTCATTTAATCCCCTCGCATCCGTAACATTTCGGCTCCTTTATCCTATGCAGCTCTGCATGCCAATGATTCATGCTTCTATATATATTTACGAAATCATTACCTTTTGGTTTCTGCACAATTTCCTAGCCTATATAACACAGGGACATACGCTGCCGCGCATGTCCCAATATTTAAAATCTGGTTATCAGCATACTTGTATCGGCGCTGCACACTTATTTGGCTGACCCGTTTAATTCTTGGAATTTCGCCTTTATCTCTTCTGGTGTGAGCCCATCTGCGTCTGCTGCTGCCTTATGCTTTTCTTCCTCATGCTGAAGCTGCGTTTGACGATCCTCGACAGGCTTCCCGTTATCGTGATGTTTCTCGTGGAACAGTCGTCCTTTTATGCCCAATTTCTCACGCAGTTCCTGACGAATTTGCTTGCTGCTTTTCCCTTCTGTCGAAATGCCATGCTTCTTGGCGAGCAATTGAACCTTTTTCTCATGAAGCTGTTTCATTTCTGTACGGAGCTCTTTCATCTGAGCTTGTATCTGCTCTAACTGCTTGTCTGTCTCCGAATCCTGCTGCTTCGCATTGGACTGTCCTACCTTCGTTGCGGCTACACTTATGGCAGTCTGGCCTTTGGCCTTATCTGACACAGCATTTTCCCCATTGCTGCTTTGCGCTGCTGCAGGCGATGCCATCAACAGAAGCATCAGACATGTCCATGCTGCTACGGTTGAATTGCGTTTCATTGGTTCCACCTCCTTATGTAAGGGATGGCTATAGTATGTTCGTTAATCCTGAAATGAAACTGAAAATGAGCTAAATATTCGTTTATGGTGGGTCACACCTGAATAAGACAAGACTTGCAGGAAACGTCTCACGTCCACGCCGCCCTGTATCTTGTACATCCAGTTGTTTATTTAGTCCAGCCAGCCTTTTTCCCGCGCAATTCGAATGGCCTCAATTCGCGTGCCCGCTCCGACTTTACTGAGCGCATCTGACATATAATTGCGTACCGTTCCGTAGGACAAGAACAACTTTGCACTAATATCCTGCATGGACTGCCCTTCTTCTGCAAGTTTCAGCACTTCCTTCTCCCTTGGAGACAAAGGGCAAGGATCCTCCCAAGCCGCTAGTGTCAATTCGGGACTCATCACCCGCTTGCCCGCGTATACTTTGCGAATGGCATCCGACAATTCATCACTTGGGCTGTCCTTAAGTAAATACCCCCCTACACTGGATGCCATTGCACGCTGGAGATAGCCCGAGCGAGCAAATGTTGTCAGCATAATGATTCGGCATGCCCATCCTTTTTTCTTGACCGCATCCGCAACATCCAGCCCCGTCATGAGCGGCATTTCAATATCCAATACAGCAATATCGGGATGCAGCTCCTCTATTAATTCCAGCGCAACTTTTCCATTCTCCGCTTGACCAACCACTTCGATATCACCTTCAAGGGACAATAAGGTGGCTAATGCACTGCGCAGCATCTGCTGATCTTCTCCAAGTATTACTCGGATCATTGCCCTTCTCTCTCCTTCCCATCACGAATAACGCGAGGTATAACTAACGATAATGCCGTCCCTTTGTGAGGGGCGGAATCTACCACAAGTGTTCCATCTACAAGCTGCAGACGCTGCCTGAGACCTGCCATGCCCGTCCCACTTGATTGCTTAAGCTGATGCTCATTAATACCTACACCGTTATCTGCAATATTCAATCGTACTAAGGACTCCTCAACTTCAAGCAATACAGTACAGCACTTGGCTTGGCTGTGCCTCACAACATTCGTTAACGTTTCCCGAAAGCACATGGCTAGAATCGTTTCCTGCAGAGCCGACAGCGGCAATCGGGATACCATAGTTGAGACTGTAGCAGGTTGGGCGATACCCTCTCCACGTTCCTGAAAGCTCAGTTCTATTCCTGCAGCTGCACAAAGTTGTCTGCCATGTTCGTATTCCTCTGCAAGCTTAACGATCTTCATCTCAGTTACGAGCTGACGCATCTGCTTCAACGCCGCACGCGAGGTTTCCCGAATTTCCCTCGCTTCTGCAATTGCCCGCTCCGGATTACGTGTAATCAGCTTTTCTGTCACTTCACTCTTCAGCGTAATTAAAGACAACGTATGTCCAAGTGTATCATGCAATTCCCGCGCAATGCGCTGTCTCTCTTCCTGCTGTGCCATTCGCTCAAGCTGTGACGTAGCAGCCTGCAATCGTTCCGCCATCTGCTTGTACTGCCCTGCTGCCTGCATGATGAACGGCATGAATAGGATACCGAACAAAGGCGGCAACAACAGCGTATGCAGGGAAGACCATACGGTTATGGTATCCAAGCGTTGAAATAACCCTATTATAATGCCTACTGTCATGACAGCAGCTATACCCAAAATAACTGTTGTTTTTTGCTTGCTTATCATCTGCGCGATCATGAACACCATATAAGCATACATAGGGTGATAGAATAGGATAAACATGAGAATAATCACAACCTGAACAGTCAACCATAGCAATACCTGCTTCTCATAATGGTACTGCAGCCAAAATGCGATCACGAGAAACAGAAGCAGCGTGAACCCCAGCCAAAACTTGGCGGAGGTTTCACGCAGCAGGAAAAAAATAGGCACACATAAGTTGGCAAGGGAGATATAAGGCTCTACCCCCTCTTTTTCGGGAAATAATCTCTTCTTACCTACGTTCACTTACATCGCTTCCCGTCTGTTGAAGATATAACTCGATATTACCATGAAGATAATGCCGCAGCCCAGTAGAATAGCCCAATCCAGCAGTGCAGGACTACTGCCAGCAAGCATATTCCATGCACCATGTGCATAACGGTAGGATGGCAGCCATTCCCCAATTGCCTGCATCCAGCCCGGCAATGTCTTCAGCGGCATCCACAAGCCCCCCATGATGGCAAAACCCATGAGCAAAATATTAGCAACCGCAATGGATGCGTCAGCGCTCTTCATCGTTCCAAGAAGCGAGCCGATCGCGAGGAATGGAATGCTTCCAAGCCACAGCCACAATCCGCATGTCATCCATTGTACAGCAGTAAGCTCAATATGATAGGCAAAGTAGGCAGCAGGGAAAATAATCAGAATGACCAGCATATGCACCAGCATATGCGATACGATCTTAGCTCCGATCCATACCGATGGAGAGAGCGGTGTTAGGCGAAGCAAACGCGTCCATCCGTCACGACGCTCGTATGCTAAGCGAATGCCGAACTGGCTCATTGCCGTGCCGATCAGGCTGAATGCAGTCATCGACATTAACGAAAAGGCCCCATATGTCGTTGATTCAATAGACTTCGATGCACCATTTAAACTAGCAAACAAGAAATAAAAAGCGATTGGCATGCCAAGCGAGAATAGTAAGAAGAATGGACTGCGCATAATTCGCAGACTCTCTGCTTTGATTTGAGCTTGCAACATTAATAATTCCTCCTGATAAATGATTCGATTTTTCGATATGTGAGGGGAAACTCTCTTCCCTAATCCGTTTATTTGTAGACCGTAGGCAGTTATATAATTTCACGTGCAGCTTCATGCGATTTTGTAATTGTACGGAAGGCATCTTCAAGCTTAGCCGATTGGATATCAATATCACGTACGCCCCAGCCGGATTGCATCAACGCGGATAATACCTCATCTGTATTCCGAACGTGGATACGAATCTTACCCGATGCACGTTCTACCTTCACGACACCCGGAAGCTGCATGAGCGCCTCGTCCTGCTGTTCGACTTGTAAGCTGAAGGACACTGTCCGCAGTGTCGTTTGCGCCTTGAGCTGTTGTGAGGTTCCGCTGGCCGCTACCGCCCCTCCTGCAATGATGGCGATATGGTCAGATACTGCATCAGCTTCTTCCAAGTCATGTGTCGTAAGCACAACGGTACGTCCGTCGTTCGACAGAGCGCGAACCGTATCCCAGAAGCGATCGCGTGCTTCTACGTCCATGCCGACCGTCGGTTCGTCGAGCAGGACAAGCTCGGGATTGCCGGCCAGGCTTTGTGCGAAGGCCAATCTTCGACGCTGTCCGCCGGATAGCGAGGATGCGCGCCGCTTGGCTTCTGCATGCAGACCCGATAGGTCGAGCAGTCTGGATAGCGGAAGCGGGTTGCGATAGTAACTCCGGAACAAATTTAATACCTCCGCAACATTCAAGCCGTCCGCCGCCTTTACATCCTGCATGAGGGCACCTACCCGCTGCCGAAGTTCTTTCGTCCCCGCAGGTTGGCCAAGCACCTTGATCTCCCCTGATGTCGGCTTTTGCAATCCAAGGATCATGGAAATCGTCGTTGTCTTGCCCGCACCGTTCGGGCCAAGCAGTGCACTAATCTGTCCACGCTCAAAGCGGAGATCGATATTGTTTACAGCGCGAAAGCCGCCAAATTGCTTTACAAGGTTGGTACATTCGATTGCGTATGTCATCTATGATCATCCTTTACTTTTCTTTTTTGCTGTATTGTAAGCGCTGATTGTTCACCTGCCGTATTGCTTATGTAAGTATTGTACGGCAGTCGTAGTTGAACCAATTAGTGTACGATGTCATCAACTGCATATGACAAATGTCAGAAATTAAGTGGCAGTATTCGGAATGCTGACCGCTTCTTTATATAAAGGGCACTTTTTAAAATCAACGACTTTCCCAAGCCTTAATTTTGGCAGCCCCGTCACAAAACAGCATGTCTGTCCGTTGTATAAGCAGAAAAGGAGAGATAGCATGAAAAAGAAGTGGAAGCGTGGAATTGCACTGATCATTGTCATGTCTTTACTAAGCGGTTGTTACGGAGAACAAAAACAAAATGAGATATTGGAAAGTGGAAAAATCAAAGTCATGTACTATGATGAACCGTCGTTCTATAACGATTACGGGAATCTCTTCAAGATGAAGTATCCAAAAATCGAATTTGATGTCATCAACATGAATAACGTGCACGTAAATCGCGAGCAAAACGGCGCTTGGGACTACCATGTAGAATTAAAGAAATTAATTGAGGCACATAAGCCTGATGTGCTGCTGCTAAACGAGAATTTGTTCGAAGATTATGCGCGTCAGGGGCTGCTGTACGACATCGAAACTATGATTGCAAAGGACAAGTTCGATATCGACGCAATTTCTCCCGGACTTATCGAGATGATTAGGGGGAAAGGAGACGGCAAGCTATACGGATTAGCCCCGTATTTTTACACAGATGTCCTGTATTTTAACCGAGATTTGTTCAAGCAGCATCAGATTGATGTGCCGACGAACAAGATGACCTGGAAGCAATTGTTTGAGTTATCGAGAAGATTCACCAATACGAGCACTGGCGAAAAGACAGTAGTTGGATTATATCAGGACTACGGTGTGGAGCACATGTTACAGCAGGTCGTGTCTTCCTCCGAGTTACGATTACTCGATGCAAAGACAGACAAGCTGCTTATCAACTCGGACGGTTGGAGAGAAGCAATAAAACTTGTAACAGACGCCATACGCGATAAATATATCTATCTGCAGGCTTCAAATCGAACTAGCGAAGAGATGATCGAAGGCTTTTTTAGAGGTCAAGCTGCGATGACACTCAATGGACCTTGGCTTGCGAAAGAATTGAAAGCACGCGCTCTCTTCGACAAAGCATCGAAATCGTTCGAATGGGATATCGTTACTATGCCTGTTGCTTCTTCCTCCCCAGATGAATCGGCAAATGTGCATGTCCCGGAAATTTTTGCGATAGCCGGAGACTCGTCAAATAAGCAGGCGGCATGGGAGTTCGTCAAGTTCGTAAATAGCGCGGACATGGCTATGTCCGCATCGCGGACGGTAAACGGAAAATTGCCGGCACGCCCTGGCTTGCTCCAAGATATTGAAGGCAAAAGCCCGGAACCTTTTTATTTGCTTACGCCCAAAAAAGCACCTTCTTTCGAGGAATCTCTAGGCAGTACAGCCGCGTATAAAGAGTTCAATCAATTATTCCAACCTGTCTTGTCAGAGGAATTGCAAGCGATTATCGATGATAGGCAGACCGTTGAGGAAGCGATAGCCGTGTTGGAAGTGAAGGGACAAGAAGCACTGCAAAAAACAAAAAACAAAATATCTGAAAAATAATGCACTGAAACAGTGCTCTTATTACCCAAAAGTGAAGCTATACAATAACAAGGCATTGTTAATCCGGGCTGTATGAAAGGAGGATCCATACGGCTATGCCATCCAGCTTAGATTATCAAACTGTTGAGACTTTAGAACATGCCATTGCTCAAGTCAAGCGCGGAGATAAAGAAGCATACACCCATATCATCCATCGATTTCAGAAACAAATTTATCTATACTGCTACTATTTGTTGGGCAGCAAGGAAGAAGCCGAGGACGCTGTTCAGGACATATTTATTAAAGGATTTCAACGTATCCACCTTTTCGAGCCTCAGGTATCTTTTTCAGCCTGGATCTATAAGATTGCCTACAATCATTGCTTGGATATTTTGAACCGCAGAAGTAGACGCCGAAAAATACTCTCCCTGTTGAAACACGATCAAATCAATGATCAAGAGATTAAGTATGAAGATCTGGTTTATCAATTGCTGGACAAGCTTTCTACAGAAGAGCGGCATATTTTGTTATTAAGGGCCGTAGAAGAATATAGCTTCGATGAAATTAGCGAGATTATGGATTTAAAGCCATCGACGATTCGAAAGAAATATGAACGTTTGCGGAAAAAACTGCTTCGATATCAAGCCAGTCCATCCACAGAGGAAGGAGGACTTCATAAGCATGTCATCAAGCCATCGTAACGGTGTAGATAGTGAACAGTTAGAGGCATGGATTCGCCAAACGCCGACAAATCCCGATTTTACGGGCCAAATTATGAATCGATTGGATACCGAGCCACTATTTGTTGAAGCTTCACGTAAAACACGTCGCAGTCCAGCAGTCCGTTCCATTGTCACATCGATTGCTGCAGCAGTCGCTGCATTCGTCTTATTAATAGGGGTCTCCTTCCTGTCTCCCACGGTAGCCGAGTCCATGAGACATGTGCCGGGCGTGAGCAGTCTTTTTCGCCTTGCGGGAGATCTAGGTCTGCAGGCAGCTGACGAAAAAGGACTTGTCACCTCATCTGGGCAGAGTGTGACCCATCATGGTCTGACACTTTCGATTCCGGTAGCAACCTATGACGGAGTACGAGTGGCAGTTGGCATTGAACGATCGGGCTTATTAGGGTTGCAGGAGAGCAGTAGCCGCAAACCCTTAACGGAATCTTTAAGTAATATTCAACTCCTTATTGATGGAAAAAGGATTGACGAATATACATACAACCAGCACTCGGTTGGCATCATTACTTCCCCAGGGGAAAATGAAAATTCGGCGATCCTTATGTTCTCCGATATGCGAAATCAAGAAGGAAAATCCTTGCCCGACAAGTTCGATTTAACGGTAAAGCTTACCGTGTCAGGCATACAAGAGCCTTATCAAATGACGATTCCCATTTCCATGCAAACAAAGGATTCAGTCGTCATGAAGCCGTACATTTCGAAAGCTGGCAGTCCATTCACCATCACATACAATAAAGTGGAATTAACGCCGATTACGACGAGTCTCGCCGCAAGGCTAGAAATATCGAATGGCAATTCGATTACGGTCAATGATTTGCCGATTGGATTTGAAATCTACGATGATAAAGGGCGCACAGTCAAATTGCTAAACGGTTCAGGATTACATGAGGACAACGGGAAAACGATTTTGTTTAATTTACTTTACCAGCCATACGACCCTATTCCGACGTCCATTACGATCAAGCCTTATCTAAATCTCATCAATGAGCATGATAAATCCCAATTCAATTTTGGAGCAGATGGAAAGCCACTCATCAAATATATCCCCGAGCTCGAAGTTACATTTCCCGTTACACCTTCAAAATAGAAAAGAAGAGAGCCCCTTGGCTCTCTCCTTCCATCCCTATTCCACCCATTTATTCGGATTTCGAGTTTTCATTCCAATAATGGCTGTCTGGATAGATGCGCTTGCCGAAAATGGCAGAGCCCACACGCACCAGCGTTGATCCTTCCTCAATTGCCGTTTCGAAATCTCCAGACATCCCCATCGACATAACTTCCATGCTGACGTTTGGCAATGCAAGTTCTTGCGCTTCACGACGAATATTCTGGAGCAACTTGAAGCATTTGCGTACCTTGTCTTGATCGTCGGTGAACAGCCCGATTGTCATTAGCCCCTTAATGCGGAGCGTGTCCAGCTTGGCTACCTCCTGAATTAAAGCAAGTGCATCCTCTGGGGCAGCGCCGAATTTGCTTTCCTCATACGATGTATTCACCTGGATAAGGACATCCATCGTACGGCCTTCCTTTTGCAGCCGCTCATGGAGTGCCGTAGCCAGCTTCATGCGGTCGACGGATTGAATGCATGTTGCAAATTTAAGTACATCCTTCACCTTGTTTGTTTGCAAATGGCCGATAAAGTGGAAGTCTAGCGACGGATTAGCCGAAGTAAGCGGCTCCCGCTTCTGCAGTCCTTCCTGAACTTTATTTTCCCCAATTAAGTTCTCCCCTGCGTCCAATGCCATCTGAATTCGTTCAACCGGAACTGTCTTCGTAACGAGCATCAGCTTTACTTCCTCAGGGTTGCGCCCACTGCGCTTACAAGCCTGCTCGATACGTTCGCGGATCACTCGTATGTTATGTTCAATATCGCTTAGTTGCATCGTTATCACCACATTATTTTAGGATTTATGTCCATTCTAGCACACATAATCGGGTAAGGCTGTCCCCTTCTGCACAATATAAAGCTGAATTCAGCGCCTCCGATTCCAGTTATTAGTTTCATCCTTATGTTGATTTTATTTTCATTATATATTAATATCGTAATATAACGATATAACGATTTATTTACTGCAACACCTTCTTGCAGATAATGAGCCATTCTATCTATTCACTTTCCTAGAAACGCTAAAGGAGACATGATATGAATAATGACTATGAACGTTTTAATGATACTGCCGAGCTGCTAAAGGCTCTGGCACATCCTGTTCGCCTCTGTATCGTGAAGGGGCTGCTGGATAAAGGGAGCTGCAATGTATCCTTCATGCAGGACTGCCTTGGCTTGCCGCAATCCACGGTATCCCAACACCTGCAGAAGCTGCGCAGCATGGGGATTGTAACCGCACATCGCAACGGCCTAGAAGTGAACTATCAGGTAGAGAACGAGAAGGTAAAACAGCTCGTTAAAGCATTTTTCGGGGAGGAGACATCATGAGCAAAAAGGTACTGATCGTTGGAGGAGTAGCTGGAGGGGCTTCTGCCGCAGCACGTCTGCGCAGACTGGATGAGGATGCCCACATCGTCATGTTTGAAAGGGATGCTTATGTATCGTTCGCTAACTGCGGGCTTCCCTACTATATCGGAGATACCATTCAAGATCGCAACAAGCTGTTCGTGCAGACACCAGAAGCTATGCACCGCCGATTCAATATCGATGTGCGCGTGCACAGCGAAGTCATCGGCATTGATACGCAAGCGAAAAAGGTACGGGTACGCAGCAAAGAGAAAGGGGAATACGAGGAATCGTATGATTCCCTGATTCTGTCCCCCGGTGCGAAGCCGGTACGTCCACCGCTTCCAGGTATTGAGAGTAAACGAATTTATACGCTTCGTAATATTCCTGATACGGATCGCGTGAAGACGCGCGTGATGGAAGATGGCACCCGCTCTGCTGTCGTCATTGGCGGTGGATTCATCGGGGTGGAGATGGCCGAGAATTTGTGCGAAATTGGGCTGGATGTCACGTTAGTGGAGGCTGGATCAGCCATTCTTGCTCCATTTGACGCAGAAATGGCAGGAATTCTATCTAAGGAGATGGAGCAGCACGGTACATCTCTCATTGTAAATGACCGTGTGCAATCGTTCCGTGATACGAACGGCGGAATAGAAACACAGCTGGCCAGCGGCAAAGTGCTCGCAAGCGATATGGTCATTCTCGCAATCGGGGTAGCACCGGACACGGGCTTTATTCGAAATAGCGGCATTGAGCTGGGGCCACGTGGTCACATTATCGTAAATGATCACTTGCAAACCAATGTAGAAGATGTTTATGCCGTAGGAGACGCAGTTGAGGTTGTCGATTTCGTAAATGGGACAAAAACAGCGATCCCGCTTGCAGGGCCAGCCAACAAGCAAGGGCGCATCGCAGCAGACAATGTAAGCGGACTTGGCACTTCCTATAAAGGTTCGCAAGGCACATCCATCCTGAAGGTATTCGGATTAACCGGTGCTGCAACAGGGAATAACGAAAAAACATTGCAACGATTAGAGTTGCCATACAAGGTTACTTATGTACATCCGAATTCCCATGCCGGGTACTATCCGGGTGCCAAGCCAATGACAATCAAGCTTATTTTTAATGAGAAAGGCATCGTGCTCGGAAGCCAAATTGTCGGCTATGACGGCGTAGACAAACGGATGGACGTCATTGCTACGGTTATACGCTTAGGCGGTACCGTTACTGATCTTACGGAGCTCGAATTGTCCTATGCACCACCGTATTCTTCCGCTAAAGATCCCGTGAATATGGCCGGGTACACAGCTGAGAATATACGGACAGGCGCTGTAGACGTGTTTACGCCTGCCGATCTGGAACAGCGCAATCCACACACTACAATGCTTGTTGACGTACGTACGGATATGGAGCATCAGAATGGTCATATTCCTGACTCGCTGTCTATTCCCGTGGATGAGCTGAGAAGCCGTCTGCACGAGCTCGATCGGGAGAAAGAAATCTGGGTCTACTGCCAAGTTGGTCTGCGCGGTTATACAGCGTCACGTATCCTAAGTCAGCATGGCTTCAAAGTGAAGAACTTAACGGGTGGATATAAGACATATCAGCATACACAATATACCCCCGGTCAGATTACGCCGCCTGCCAGGCCTGACCAAGACACGGCGGTGAGTCCAGTAAAAGAAAGCAATGAACAGAAAGATGCACAGTACTCCTTCGATCGCACCCTGGACGCATGTGGTTTATGCTGCCCAGGTCCACTCATGCAAGTGAAGCAGCAGATGGATGTGATGCAGGAAGGTCAAGTGTTGAAAGTAAATGCATCCGATCCCGGCTTCTATGAGGATATCCAAGCTTGGGCAGGTATGAGCAAGCAGGAGCTGCTGCATGTTCAGAAACACACGGATGGGACGATTGAAGCCCATATTCGCAAGCTGCCGCCTACATCCTCTGCAAAGGAGCCGCAACTGGCAGACACACGCAGTGTGTCCTCAGATCGCAGTACCATGATCGTGTTCAGCGGCGATCTCGATAAGGCCATCGCCTCCTTCATTATTGCGAACGGGGCAGCCGCTTCAGGAAAGAAAGTGACATTGTTCTTCACGTTTTGGGGTCTGAATATTTTGCGCAAGCCGGACAAGATTCCCGTTAACAAAAGCTTTATCGGTAGAATGTTCGGTGCTATGATGCCGCGAGGGAGCCAGAAGCTGGGCTTGTCGAAGATGAACATGATGGGCATCGGACCGAAAATGATTCGCTCGGTGATGAACAATAACAATGTATCCTCGCTAGAAGAGTTGATTGAATCTGCAATCCAGCAGGGTGTCGAAATCGTTGCCTGTCAGATGTCGATGGATGTCATGGGCATCGCCCATGAGGAGCTAATCGATGGCGTTATCATCGGCGGTGTAGGCTACTATCTAGGCAAGGCTGATCAATCGGGCATTAATTTATTTATTTAATATATCATTCCTTTCTTGTTCTATAGAGCAATCAAAGGACAATTCGAACTACAAGGCTGCAGATCAATGATCTGCAGCCTATTTACTTATTTTACAGTCATCTCATTTCTCCATTTTTACCTGCCACCTTATACCTATCGCAGCTTACTCATCTTTAACTACCAACCTCTTGCCACAACAAATACCTTGAATATTTTTCCTGTTTGCACCATAATAAGCCGTGACATCTATGAATACCACCTTCGTGCAACCTTATCCTACAAGTTAAAGGAGTGATGATGTTTGATTACGAACAAACTAATCAAAGCGCATGTGAGAGGTATGGATTTCTAGTATCGATTCTATGAATCCTCTCATATGTGTATGGGAGGCCAACCAATATGGTATATTCACAGCAAATGGCTCATGGCAGAGAGCTTGCTAACGAGGAGTTCCGCCAAGCGGCGGAACTTATTCACTCATTCCCGCAGCATTTATCGGTGAAAGGCGTACTTTCAGGCGTTGTAGCTGGCCGTGTATTCCTTGCCCATGACGGTAAACTGGCGTTATTAACGAGTCCGCAGGGGATGATTTTTCTGGGAGGAAATCCTACAGCCTCGTGCGAGGGAGCTCATCCGTTTTTGTGGGAAATCAATCAATTGCTTGCTAAAGAACTGCTGCCAAGCCTTGCTTCTGACGGAGAGCTTGACTATGTATTGTTTTATCCTAGCGATGACGATGTATGGCAAGCAGCACTGGAGTTGGTTATGAAGGATATCCTGCCTATGCGAAGCGGCCGCATGACATTCACGTGTGATCCACGCAGCTTGGATCATATTATGGATGATCGCGTAATGCCGCTTACCCTCAGTTTACTCAAGCAGGAGAATCTGACAGGGGCCGAAGAGCTCATCGATGAAATCTTAGAGGTCTGGCCTTCACTGGAAGCTTTCGAGGGAAACGGCTTTGGATGCGTGGCTGTCCAGCACACGGGCGACGGGCCGGCCATAATAAGCTGGTGCCTGACCGATTGGGTCGTCGGGAACGAATGCGAGTTGGGTATCGAAACGGATGAAGGATACCGCAATCAAGGCTGGGCGCGCAAGACGGTATCCGGAACGCTCTTGCTGGCCAAGCAGCGCGGCATTACCCGCGTCGGATGGCAATGCTGGTCGAGCAATATCGGGTCGCAGCGCACAGCTTTATCCGTCGGATTTAAGCAGCTTGCTGATTTCCCGGTTCTGTTCGGTTGGAACCTCCCGCTGAACAATCTCCTCGTTAACGGCAACCATTACATGCACGGCGATGAACGATATGACGTAAGCAAGGATTATGCCCGTTCTGCATGGAGCTATTCGCAAGCGTTGGATCAAGGCTGGGACTGGGGCGGCGATGCGGCATTGTATTGGAATGCAGCCTGCATGTTCTATCTGACCGGTGAACAGGAACGAGCAGTCCATTTTTACAAACTAGCCATTGAAAAAGGATGGGCTGATATCCCTCAGCCTCATGATCACGTGTATGTATACAGAGAGGCAGACAGCGAAGTAATTGCCCGTACTCTTGCGGAAGCTTGCCGATAGGCTGCCCCTAGATATACGCGATTGCTTTCCAAACACAAAAAAGCCATGGAGCTCTGCCTTTAACAGGCGGACACTCTATGGCTTCCCTATTTATAAGGAATCGTTCATACAAATTGATCAACTCACTTTTGCAGGGCATCGTATTCACTACGAACTAAGCCAAAAATGAGCTCATCGTAGTATTGCCCCTTCGTAAAGACCATATCTCTCAGTCTTCCTTCCTGCCGGAACCCTAGACGCTCATGCATTGAAATTGATGCTTCATTATATGCATATACATGCGCAGTCACCTTGTGATAACGCAGTTCTTCGAAATAGTAGCGCAGCAATACCTGAATCGCATCCGAAGCATAACCCTTGCGCCAATGCTCTCGGAATATCGACACGCCATATTTGAATGTGCCATTTCGCTTATCCACGCCATGCGCGTTCATTCCGCCCACCATTTCACCCGCAAGCGTTTCAATGGCAAACCGAAACTGATCGCCTTCCGGCGCTGCAGCCGCCCGCTGTTCCGTCCATAATCGAGCACCTTCTTCGGATCTGGGAAAATGAACCTCATCGCATAATCGGGCAATCTCCGTATCATAATCATTGGCGTGGAAATTCTCCCAATCGCTGGCGACAATGGATCGCAATCTGACCCTTTTCCCTTCCCAAATATGATATACCATACTCGCTCCTCCTCATTAGATGCTGTCCACTCATTTCCTCATACGAGGGCGGAGATCTTGAGCATAAATCAACCCTATTACTGTTAGCGATTACATGGTTCTCATTCCCTTCCTAGTCATGGATTATATCATGAACCTTATATTTGGTAAATTAATGAAATGTAGTGTCTTTAATGCGTGCTGATTCAATCAGTCTTATCCCTTCTCCAATGAAAACTCCGGATTGTCTCCGATACTCTGTTCCAACTTCTCAAATGGTCGTCCCTTTAAGTAATGGTTAAAAAAATCGAGCGAATACTCGTTAATGAGACGATGTGCAGGACGCAGATTAACCCCTACTGTATTTTCGAGTAAAGGCGATATCAAATACATGTCACAGAAGGCTAAATGATCCATGTTTTTTATTTTCATCCAGTAGTTTCCTCCCTCTGCAACATGCTTATAACGTTCAAATATGTCACCAAAGTACTTGTTTAAAACTTTTCTCGTTGTACCTTCAGCAGCGGCTATTTGGTTTGCACCGGCAAGCGTTCTATCCGCACTCATCATCAACAACGGCTTCTTCACCCCGCCTTCCGGAATCCGAAGCTGACCAAATAAGCCCCCGTCCAAATTAATTGCTGCCTTAATTCTAGCGTCAGACATCAGCATTTGAACACTGGTTGCTCCACCATAGGAATGACCGAACATACCGACATTTTTCATATCCATTCTTCCTGTAAAGCGATGGTCTGGATCACCATTCGCCAGCTTCTCCACTTGATTGAGCACAAATTTGGCGTCATCCACCCATACCTTATTCAATTCATCCAAGTGCCCAACTGACGGATCCTGGGGAATAAAATTCGCAACGCGGCCGTCATCGAACACCGATGCAATGCTATTATACGTGTGATCGATGCCCACAACGATATACCCATAGCTGACCAATTGTTCAATCTGAAAAGTATTATGGCTTTTATGCCCACCCATGCCGTGAGAAAACAGAAGTACTGGATATGTCGCTTCTTTATCGGATATTTCCGCATTTTCGATCGCGTGCGTTTTAACGTATTTCATACTTGTGAATAACATTTTATGCATATCAAAGTTTTGACTGTACGCATTTTCGAAAACATCCGAAGCAGGTACATAGGGAGCTGTTTTCCCCTTTGCAGTCGAACTAGCCGGATACCAAATTTGTACCATCAGTTCGCGCTTATCGCCTGATTTGGGTTTAATCGTTTCCTCTCGCTGGTCATCCTTCCAATCATATGTCACTGTCCCAATCTTGTACGGGCCTGTAGGCTTCTCAAAGGTAAACACCGGGTACCAAAGGGGAAGAGACACTGCGAAATAAGAATATAGCACTGCCAGTGTTATCATAACAATTTGCCTAATTACGGACCGCTTTCCTACAACCCCCTCAGACTTGAGCAGATACCTTGCTGCAAGGATACAGATCGGAAGAAACGTTATCACGTAGACCGGAATCATCTGCCACCGCATTCCTTCGACGAACCCATGTATGAGCACCAATAACGCAGATATGTCGAAACCAATGAACAGCATCCGATTCGTTTTGTTCCTTGCAAATATCAGCCAGCCAAGCAATAGAATATTCATCACGACTGACAACAATTCAAGCGATCTCATAAGAATTGAACCTCCTCATTTATAATTTACAGCGGGTTAATTTTCACATTACAGTCCACTGTATAGGGACATTCAAAACTTACTAATTTATTCGTTATCCGCAACAATATGAACCATACTCAGCCACTTATCGAGACATTAATTTAAAATAATGGTAAATCTTATTCATTTTTCTACCCTGCTTGCCTTTCGAACTTTCCATACTTCCAAATTCAAAAAACTTCACATCTTTAATGCCTACATACTGAAACAAAGCCCTTTTCATCAACACTTTATGTACATTGCGATACCAGAAAAACGGATACAGGGCCGGGCCTTTCATGGTGGATATGCAGACAACAGATTTCCCTTTCAGCAGACCTTCCGGCAGCAATCCACCATGATCTCGGTATGCAAAATCGGAAGCAAATAATTGATCAAAGTATCCGAGCAGCATTGCGGGGGGACGCAGCCACCAAATCGGATACACGAATACCAATTTATCGGCTTTGCGAATTTGCTCCCGATACTTCTCTAGGCTTGGATCGAGATGCATATCTCTCCTCCGCTTTGTTTTGTGAAACACCAGTACCGGATCGAAGCTCTCCTCATATAAATCGAGAACTTGAATCTCCTCAATGTTCTCGTTCTCCTTGCATCCTTGTATGACCTGTTGTAAAAAGGCGTAGTTCAGACTGTTATGATTCGGATGTGTGTATACGATTAATACATTCATCTTCCCACCACCAATTTAGTTTAATTATCATTTGATAACAAAACAGTAACACTCGCCAATTTAGTTGTCAAATGATAATTGTGTATTGACAATTAATTTGCTATTGTGTTCAGGTAAGAGGTGAATGTTGTGGACAAGAAAGAACTTTTTCATCAGTTCGTGAGCTTTACAACCTCCGTGCACGAAGTGACGCATGAATTAACGAGGGACATTAAGCCAGACGATATTACGCCCGTTCAATATCGTATTTTGGAGTATATTGCGGTTAGCCAACCCCTTACCCTGAGCCAAATTAGTGACTGCATGCATATGTCTATGCCGAACACAAGTCGTGAGCTCAAGAAATTAACGGAGAAGCATCTATGTGAAAAATTCGAAGCTGCAGATGACAGACGCAAGCAGTTGATTCGGCTTTCGGAGACTGGACAAAAGATGATGGACGAGGCCTTTTGGCGGATTGGCGAGCGTTTTTTTAAGCGAATTGATGATTTTTCTGAAGAAGACATGAAAGACATACAACGGGCATTAGATATTCTTCAGTCTAAAGTGTTTTATAGAGAGCAGGAATAAGTGCAGCCCACTTCATGGATTGCAAAAAGACGAGAGAACACGCTAAACAAAGCGTAAACCCTCGTCTTTTCACATATCAATCACGTAGAACCTCGTCCTTATACATATTTACCTGTTCGATCATATGCCCAATATTGCCCTCTCCTGCATACAAGGCCATATCGAAGAAATTATGGGTTAATTCCGACCAATACAGCTCATTCTCATCGCCATGAATCATTACGTCATGCTTCAACTTGCCTACATAGACTTCCACATAACAATTTTGATAATGATACGTAAAGTCCATCAAATGATGCAGAGTGATGTCCTTCTGAGAAATACTTGTTTCTTCTGCCAGCTCCCGATAAGCACTTTCCATTCCCGTTTCGCCAGCCTCTATTTTTCCACCTACTAGGTTGCTTAATCCTTTATACGGCTCTTTTGCTCGTTTGCACATTAGCAACTTGTCGAGTTCTTTATTGTAAACCATGATGACATTATAGCCCTGCATCTCTTCATCTCCCGACTCACAATTAACAAAAAATGGGTCTCGAAAAGTATCGAGACCCTATTCAACATCATATCAACCCGGCCATTATAAGTCTATATTTTTTTGGGTTTTCGTGTAAAATTCTCCTGTGTAAGGTTGTACCCCATCATTCAGGAGGAAGCATATGATTTCAGAACGCGTATCTGCCTATTGCACCAAAATACCTTTATTAGCTGAAGTAACCGAATGGGCTCTTTTACGAGAGTGGGCGCTCTCGGAGGTATACCGTATTACTTTACGTTCAGGGGAAACTCGCATATTGAAATGGGGCGGCAAGGAAATGGCTCAAGAAGCAGCCAATTACCGTCGTCTCGTCAATCCTTTGCATATAGTAGCCCCGCGCATTTTTGATTTTTATGAGTCAGAACGCAGTGCAGTTATGATTATGGAAGACGCGGGGAAGTACAATTTGGAGCAGCAGCCCTGCCCTGAGCTATTTTTGGAAGCCGCAAGACAACTAGCAAGAATTCGAGATACAGCCACGATGAATATAGAAAAAAATATGCCAATTAGCCACATTCATCAATACACAGAAACGGCTGTCGATTTCCTTACGCATGCGAAAGATCTTCTTCGCTCACCTCGTCTAGCTGACCACTCTGCCCTTAGCAAGCTGCATGACATATTCCCACAACAGTTGGAGAGACTGTATCACACCCAGCCTCTTACACTCGTTCACCATGATTATCATGCGAAAAACCTGCTCATTCAGGGAACACAGATTATGCCGATTGACTGGTCGATTTCGTATCTTAGCCCCCATCTAGGCGACTTGCATTGCCTCATTGATGAAGCACGCGAATATAGTCATGTACCTAGAGAAGAGATGCTGTCCGCCTTTCATAGCGCGATGGAGCAGGATTGCTCTATGGAGCAGCTTAAATGGCAAGTGAACATCGGCGGGTTATGCTGGCTTGTTAAAACGCTGAAATGGCTCGTATATGGCGGAACGGATACGATTCCCGGTTCAGACGAGTGGGTGCCAGATTTGATGGATGAGGTAGAACTCCTCGTGAACAAAATTGTGTAGCTTCATGCGCGCTTAGACTAAAATATAGCCTGAAACCTATAGGCTATGTTGTATTTTATAATATGGAATCACAAGTTATGAAAGGGAAGGGGGATTTATCATGAAAATCGGCATGATCGGTATTGGCGATATAGCACGTAAAGCATATTTGCCTATACTAGGCACGCGATCGGATATTGAACTATCCATTGCCAGCCGCAATCAAGAAGTGGTGGATGAGGTCGGGCGACAATACCGGATCCGCAACCAGTTCTCTACTGTACAGGAATTAATTTCATCTAACATCGATGCTGCTTTCGTGCATACTTCCACAGATTCGCATGCCGATATTTTACGTCAACTTATCGCTGCAGGAATTCATGTATTTGTAGATAAGCCCATCGCCTATTCGTTACATGAATCAGAGGAAATGGTTTCTTTGGCTCAACAGCACAAAGTGAAGCTTATGGTCGGATTTAACCGCCGGTTTATGCCAATGTACAAAAATGCAAAAGAAACAATTCCGACAATCGAAACAGCCTTCATGCAAAAAAATCGGATTGGCCCCGTTTCACTAGTACGACAGACGGTTTTTGATGATTTCATTCACGTCGTAGACACGCTGCTGTACTATGTAGGCAAACCAGAGACGATCATGGTTAACGGCAAGGTCGAGGATGGGTTATTGCATTACTTAGTACTCAATTTGATGAGCCAAAAGACGACCGGACTCGGAATGATGAACCGACAGACGGGAATCACGGAAGAACGACTGGAAATCATGGGATGTCAGCAGAAGATCGTCGTCCAGAATTGCGTTCACACCACAACATATGTAAATCATTCAGAACAGCACTCCACTTTTGGCGATTGGATCTCAACTCTCTATCGCCGCGGTTTTGTTGACATGATAGACCATTTCATCGAATGTATTCAGAGCGGAAACGATTTCCTATCCAGCGGAGAGAAGTCACTGCAAACTCATCGCATCTGTGAAGACATAACTCAGCAATTGGAGCGATTATGAATCGGATACTGCCGCTACGCTATCCAACAAGGCCTAATCGTTCCGGCAATCCTATTTACCGAACATCTGTCCAATATAACAATTTGGCCGTTTCCCCCACACCTGAATAAGGTTCGAGACGGTCTTATACATAAGGTCTGATTGTCGTGTCTATCGTAGCGAGCTGCCTTCGGCAGCGCGGCACAATACGTTTAGCGGTGGAGCTGTCTGCTCTGCTCCACCGCTGCTTCGTATGCCGGTTACTCCTATTCTTCCTGTGATTGACTCACTTCGCCGTCGCCATATGCCCCAGAGATAAAGAAATAGTGCAATGATGCTTACTCTTCCCCCGTCGCAATCGGATTATCATCATAGGAACTCCAATCGCTCCAGCTGCCGGCATACAGCTTCGCACCCTTTACTCCCGTCTGCCACAAGGATAATAAGTTCGGGCAGGCTGTCACACCCGATCCACAATAGACGATTACTTCCTCCGCTCCCTGCACGACCGGCCTCCACTGCTCGCGTTGCGTCTTTAAAGGCAGCCAGTGTCCCGCTTCGTCAAGACGATTCCGCCAGAATTGGTTCACTGCGCCCGGGATATGACCTGCTTTTGCATCAATAGGCTCAAGGCGTCCTGCATATCGGTCGGGCTCGCGAGAATCAATCATGACCACACCTGGCCGTCCCAGTCGCTCTCGAATATCGTCCACATGCAGCACCATCTCCGGACGAACCTGCGGTTTATAGTTGAGCGGTGCTGACTCCGGAACTTCTGTCGACACAGGATGTCCCGCTTCCACCCACGCACTGTAACCACCATCCATCACATAGACATAGCCTTCATGGCCGATATATTGCAGCAGCCACCACAGGCGGCTAGCCATGGCTCCACCTTGGTCATCATAGACAATCACGGTCGTGGAACGATCAATGCCGCTCGCTCCAAGCTTCTGCGCCAATTCCCCTATTTCCGGTAATGGGTGACGCCCGCCATGTACCTCACGCGGTGATGACAAGTCCCGATCCAAATCAAAATAAAACGCCCCCGGTAGATGCCCTTCCTCATACGCTGTCTGTCCGCGTTCCGGCTCAGTTAACCAAAAACGGCAGTCCGCTACTGCCGCCTGCCCTTCTTCAAGCAGCTTCACAGCTTCCTCCACTGTTATAATCACCGTATACTCCTGCATGTTCCTACCTCCCGAATCAAAATATCTTTTGCCTATGCAACAAAAACCATTGTCACTCAGATGATAAGACAACCATTTGCCAAACTCCTCTCCCCATGTCACAATGGGAGAAAATCCACGCGATAAGTCTTGTATCGCCCGAAGGAGGAGAACAGACTAATGAGTTCGCCTCATGATCCATCAGCATCTGCTAACCATAATCATTCGATGTCTGGCCATCACCATCCTGCACATCCAGAACCATTATTTCGTATTCACCCGATGACTGAGGAGGATGCACAGGATATTTGCACATGGAAATACGAGCCGCCTTATCAATTGTATGGATTCCTCCCGTGGAAACAGATGAAGGCGCTTGGCGTTGAAATGGGCGACCCCGATATTCGCCGCAAGCAATATGTATCCGTTAAGGATCGGAACGAAGAGCTCATCGGCTTTGCGCAATATTTTCCGCTTGTTGGAGTTACTCGCATAGGATTAGGCATGCGGCCCGATCTGCTTGGAAAGGGAATGGGTGCTGCGTTCGTGCAAGCTATTGTGGGCGATGCATCGCAACGTCATCCAGAGGATGAAATCGACCTCGAGGTGCTCACCTGGAACAACCGTGCAATTCGTGCCTATCAAAAGGCCGGATTTTTCATTACAGATACTTACGAACGGCCTACACCAGAAGGAATGGGAGAATTCCACTGCATGGTGTATCAGCCCGAAGCTGCTCCGGTATAGTAAACCACCAATATGATGCTGGTTTGCAAAACAAATTCTTTCATTCAGGAACAACAAGAGCTGCCCGGTACGGGCAGCTCTTCGGTATTTTGTAAAGTTTTAGATGAGGGAAATCGTAGCTACTGTATCGCTCTCTACCACAATCTCGATGGTGTGGAACTGCGGATCATACTGTACGCTGCCGCTTCCAATAAACAGCAGCCGGTCCTCCCCTAGACCGTAGAACACATCATCTGCGAGTGCCTCCAGCACTTCTTTGCGTTCAGCTTGTCCGAGCTCAGCCCAGTCTTCCTCAGTCATTTCGAAAAAGGTATACCCGTCCGGAATCAGTCCTATTGCGTTCGTCAATTCTTCCAAAATATCTTGATATGGTCTCCCGAATGAAACGCCCATCTACGCTGCTCCTCTCGAATCAACTATGTCTTCCGTATTGTAGCATAGAATGCCTTCTCACTCGAACAGCTATTGCATTAAGAGCGCCTATCTTTACTATCTGCCGCGCTTTTGTTTCTTGTCAGTCAGTTCACTTTTCAGCTTTCACATTTCCTTCGTAAAAACTGATTCATGCTAATTCTCCTGTTCCTCCTACAACAACAATCACAACACAACAGAACAAAGAGCAGACTCATCGTTCTGCTCCTGGCAACATGCTATAGATTTTTATATGAAGAACCACCCCTCTAATATAAGAGCAATCTTAAAGTAAGTATCTTCAACCCTGCTAAGAGAGATTTCTGCTTTTCCAATCTTGAACGGAAGCTCTTGCAAGCTGAGTTAGTGCGATATCCTCCATCGGAGGATTATGCAGCCCGAATCGCACATCACGATACATTCGCTGCAGCGGATGATCCATACGAAGACTGTACGCGCCAACAATACGCATCGCCTTATCGACAATTGACTGCGCCGCCTGCACGACGAATACCTTCGCCGCTGCAAGATCAACAGCCCGCAGTGCTTCTCTCTCGGCGCCTCCCACTTCCCAGGACTTTGCCACACCATAGAGGAATCTTCGTGCCGCTGTCCATTCCAGTTCAATCTCACCTAGGTGCCGCTCCACGTTCGGCGTACTTGCTATGGGCTCCGACAACGATGGGGGCGTATATGCGGTAGCAAAGGAAATCGCTTCATCGCGGGCAGCTGTGGCGATGCCTAAATAACACGCTGGGATATGAAGAAGATACGGATTTGGCAGTGAGCGATCACGTTGATTATGCCTATATAGGAGTGCGTCCTCTGTCACTTTCACCTGCTCTAGCACCAGGTCATGACTTGCTGTTCCGCGCATCCCAGCCATATTCCAAGTCCATTCAATCGACACCCCGGCAGCATCATGCGGTATCAACAGCTCAATCACGTCCTCACTATCCTCAAGCGCAGCTGTTACAATGAACCACTCCAACAGCGGAGCAAAAGTTGTGAACGTCTTGCGGCCACTTACCACATATCCCCCGCTTTCGATAGGTTTGGCTGTAGTTCGTGTCTTGCCGCCACGAGAAGGACTTCCGCCCCCGACCTCCATAACTGCGCGATTTAACAGTCCGCCTTCATGCACGATGCGGCGACATACCTCGGCAAAGCTTCCTTCTGGCCAAGTACGGCGCTCCGCCAACTCATGGATGATGCTCATATGCCACCCCATCCCAAGTGCCACAGACGGATTGGCTTGAGCCAGCAGTTCTTGCGCCTTCAACCATGCAGTAAGCGGCATTGCAAGGCCTCCGTATTCCTCTGGAACGTTCCAGGACGGATAGCCAATTTTCTTCAACTTCTCTACATGATGCGAAGGCAGACCATGCTTCCTATCCAAATCTGCTGCATCCTCCCGCATCTGCCTAGCAATTTGCTCTACCTGCGCTAAGCCCCGCTTCACTTTACATTCTGGATCTGCCGTCTGCGTATGTGATTTCTTCCTTTCTGCCGGCAGTTCATCAATATGCCCAGTGTCCAGCCTCTCCAATGAATGCCCTACACCTTGTGTCACGTCCATCCCCCCTCTTTATCCTATTTCATATCCAGCACATGTTATTTCAGTAATTATGCAAATTAAAGACTCCGATCTCTCATTAAACTGCATGATCTGCAAATATATGCTCCAGCACCCGCCGCTCCATTGCTCCAAACTCTTGATCGGTTACCTGACGCGGTCTGGAACATGGATTGGCAACATCCAGTGCAATTCGACCCTGATCAATGAGCACGATGCGATCCGCTAATCGCACAGCCTCATTCACATCATGCGTGACGAGCAGTATTGTAAACCGCTGATCTCCCCATAAGGACGCAATCAATTGCTGCATCTCCAGCTTCGTCAGTGCATCCAGCGCACTAAGCGGCTCATCCAGCAGCAACAGCTTTGGCTTGCGTACCAACGCTCTTGCCAGCGCAACTCGCTGCTTCTGCCCGCCCGAAAGGGTATTCGGCCAATCATGCTGGCGGCTATCGAGTCCAACCTGATGAAGCGCTTGTTCTGCTCTTGGCCTCCAATCTCCCTGCAAACCAATTCCTACATTATCAACGACCGTTTTCCATGGAATCAGTCTACTGTCCTGGAACATGACCGTGGTTCCTCCCCGAATTCCGTCAACCGGTACACCTCCTACAAGCAGCTTGCCCTCCGTTGCTTGCTCCAACCCCGCCAAGAGACGAAGCAGCGTACTTTTACCGCAGCCGCTACGTCCCACGACGGCGACGAACTGCCCCTCTGGTATCGTCAGATCAATGTGATCCAAGACTTGATGCTCACCAAAATATTTACTTACGCCACTGATCTTCACTTCCGCTCCTTCGATATTGGCTTGATCAGCCGCCTCCTTTGATTGAAGCGGCCATCGTGTCTGCGTTAGTGGACGCATGGCCTGATATCCTCCCATAGTTCGACTGCCTCCTTCTCTCCTTCAAGGATGAAATGGATGTTGCTATCCACACAATCTGCAACAATAAAAGCTGAACCTGCCTATCGTCTAAGCCTACAGCAAGCCGAGTATTTGGTAGTCCGCTTCTTAATGTCCTACCCGATGCTCAGTACTCCAGCGCAGTGCCTTGCGCTCCAGCAGCTTCGCGAACACATCGGCTCCTTTACCGAACGCCGCATATAACAAAATGCTTAATATAATAATGTCAGTCTGCATAAACTCACGTGCATTGAGCGCCAAATAACCGACTCCAGCATCAGTGGCAATTGTCTCCGCAACGATTAGAGTCAGCCACATGACACCGAGCGCATATCGCAAGCCAACAAATATGGAGGGCAGTGCCCCCGGCAATATAATGTGCCGAAATAATGACCCGGATCGCAGACCATACACCTTTGCCATCTCCACAACACCTGGATCAACGCTGCGGATGCCATGATACGTATTTACATAAATCGGGAACATGACGCCAAGGGAGACAAGGAAAATTTTGGCCCCTTCATCAATGCCCAGCCAAATGATGACGAGTGGGACAAGAGCTAAATGAGGAATATTGCGCAGCATTTGAATCGATGTATCGAACAGCCGATAAAACCCCAAGTATCGGCCGCTAAGCACGCCCAATAAGAAACCAATCCCGCCACCAATAACGAAGCCGATGAGGGCGCGCTGAAGACTGACACCAATATGATAGCCGAGCGTTCCGTTTATGGTCAGTTCCCACAATGTGTGCAGTACCTTGGTCGGTGTTGGCAACAGTTGTGCAGACACTACTTCAGACGAGGAAGCCCACTGCCAAATCGCTAAAAAAACAATCGGCAGCAGCCAAGGCGCACTAACTGCTGCAATCCTGTTCCCCCAGCCATCCTTACGTCGCGAATCAGCAGCATAAGCATGAACCGTATTTTTATGTTTTGCATTTGCCGAATCCCTTTTCCCCGGTGATCCCAGCGATTTAGGACCTATAAGAGATGAAGATGGTGCCGCGCCTGACTTCTCCACTGATCCGCTGCCTGCATAGATGGATCGCGAGTCTTCTTCTTCTCGATTTGCCAACTTCGTGGACGATACAGCATCTGTCGTACGCATTGCGATTCCCCCTTTATCACTTGCTCCTCACAGGCCCTTGTACGGCCCAAGGCGCATCCAACGGCATCCGATCAGCTACCTTGATAGGGTTCGGTATTAAACCAATCCGATAATACGTATCCGCTAGCTGCTGCTGCGCGTTGATAATTTCCGAATTGAACAATTCGACCCCATAGGTGCGACGCTTCACTGCAAGCTCGATAGCTGCCTTTTCGATTCCCTGTGTTTCGGACAGCAGCTTAATCACATCATCCTTATGGGTGTTGGCCCATTCATCCGACACTTGAATTTCCTCTAAAATAGTCCGTATCTGTTCTGGGTGTTCCTTGGCAAACTGCTCATTGGCATAATAGAACGTACGATTCGGCGAGTATCCTTGACCATCCGTTAACGTCATTGGCTTCAAATCTGTCTGTATAGCTGCAAAGAACGGATCCCAGGAGCCTAGCGCATCCACCTGTCTCGTTTCAAACACCGCTCGCCCTTCCGACGCATCCTTGACGTAAACGAACTGAACATCTTCAAGCTTCAGACCTGCTTTCTCTATCGCCAGCACTGCCAGGTAATGATGATTACCGCCTTTGCCTACCGCAAGCTTCTTCCCCTTCAAGTCGGCAATTGATTGCACTCCTGATTCCAGATAAGTGACGATTCCCATTCCCTCCGGATTCGGATGATCATTGCCCACATATACAAATGGCTTATTGCCTGCTTGTGCGAATACACCTGATCCATCCGCTGCATGCCCGAAGTCGATGCTGCCACTGCTCAGTGCTTCAAGCAAGAAGTTCCCCCCGGCAAATACCTTCCACTCCACCTCATATCCCGCTTCCTTCAGGCGTTTATCCAAATTGCCATTCACCTTCAGAATGTTTAAAGTGTTGCCCTTTTGATAGCCGATGCGAATCACTTTGCGAGACCCGTTCTTGCCTGCACCGGAGGTGTCGGCTACCGCCCCATTTTGGGCGCCCGTTCCGGCTCCAACCGATGCGCAACCCGCCAATAACGCCATCAAGCAGAACCATGAGATGAGAATTATTACAACACGCACACGCAGTTGTCTGTTCGTAAGATGTTCAGATGGCGCCTTAACAGTAACCAAATTATCCAATGCATATAGTTGGTCTTTAGACATTGAAAGCCCCCATTTCACAATGAAATTCTTTCACCCCGTTGTCATTTCTCCTTGAACAACCCGCCTAAAACTTTGTGCAAAAATCTCGTTATCATTTGAGCCCAGCCTTTTTCCTTCAGAGCTGTTCATCGAATGAAACCACACTCCCCACTGAATCACCATATATTCCGATTAACTTACTAAGTATTTAGATGACATTTTATTCTCCTTGCCTCTTTCTTGTCAATCCTATTTTTTCCTCTAACTTTTGAGCCAGGGAACAAAATGTTCATTAAATAAATAGAGCTGTTTTGCCGATAAAAAGAATATTGCATCTTTTTTTTACGTATTTCGGCTAACGCTGTCGAATACGCTCGCAGGAAGCACCATTATACTCATGGATGAGGTGTGTATGGAATTATGGAAAAATCTACGATCATTGGTCTCGTGCTCGGCCTTGCTGCCGTCACGCTAGGGATGTACTTTAAGGGGGCGCCTATCTCGAACCTCGCCAACCCAGCAGCCATTATGATTATCTTTGTTGGTACTGCGGGTTCCCTGTTCATTGCCTTCCCGATGAAGGAACTGAAAAAATTTCCTAAGCTTATCGGGCTGCTCTTCAAAAAGCAAGATTTGGTTGACCGTGTTCAATTGATCCAACTCTTCATGGAATGGGCGTCAATTACGCGCCGTGAAGGCTTGCTTGCTTTGGAAACACGTATAGACGAAATTGAAGACGAATTCCTCCGCAACGGAATGCGGATGATTATTGACGGCAATGATCAAGACTTCGTGCGTGACGTGCTCATGGAAGACATTCATGCAACCGAAGAAAGACACCATTCTGGAGCGCTCATTTTCTCGCAAGCGGGCATGTACGCCCCTACGCTTGGGGTATTGGGTGCCGTAATCGGTCTGATTGCCGCCCTATCGCAAATGTCGGAAATGGAGCACCTGGCTAAAGCGATTGCCGCAGCGTTCGTTGCTACATTGATGGGGATATTCTCCGGTTATGTGCTATGGCATCCGATCGCCAATAAGCTGAAGCGCCTGTCGCACAGCGAAATTGAAATTCGACTCATGATGGTCGAGGGACTGTTGTCCATTCAATCCGGCGTATCTACCATTGCAATTAACCAAAAGCTCTCTGTCTTCTTGACTCCACAAGAGCGTGCTCTTATGAGTGTTAAGGAGGGGGCAAGCGTTGAGTAAGAAATTACGAACACCCCCGAAGGAAGAACATACAGATGAGACATGGCTCATTCCGTATGCCGATATTTTGACACTGCTGCTCGCTCTTTTCATCGTGCTCTATGCCATGTCGGCGGTTGATGCGAAAAAATTCGAGCAAATGAGCCAAGCCTTCAGTTCAGCGTTGGATTCCGGCGGTGGAGGGGCTGGTATTTTAAATGAATCAGCTATTATTCGCTCAGACGGATCGAAATCCAGCATGGTTGAAGCGAATCCTAAAAACTTCACCAAATCGCGCAATCACGAGCGAGAACAATATATGTTGCATGCCAAGCAAGAACAGCAGCAGCTTGAGCAGCTTCAGAATAAGATGAATCAGTATATTTCCAACAATGGGTTAACTGATCAGTTGAATACGAAACTTAATCACTCTGAGTTGAAAATTACAATTAAAGATAGCGCGCTCTTCGATTCCGGTAAGGCCAACTTGAAGGGTGATTCGAAGCAGCTTGCAGCTACAATCGGCGACATGTTGAAGCAGTATCAAGGCTTCTCTGTCGTCATTAGCGGGCACACAGACAATCGCCCTATCCGCAACAGCAGATTTGAGTCGAACTGGGATCTGAGCTCTGCACGGGCGCTTAGCTTCATGAAGGTCGTCTTGGAACGCTCCGGACTTGATCCGAAGCTATTCCAAGCGGTTGGGATGGGCGAGTATCATCCTGTAGCTGACAACAGCAGCACTGAAGGTCAAGCGAAGAATCGCCGAGTAGAGGTATCCGTTCTTCGCAAATACACGGATAAGAATAAAGCGGCGAATGAATTAACTGAGCAAAACTGAGTCGTTACCGTACAGATAATACAACGAACAAATAGGGGTGCCCTGATAGAGTCGTAATATCGTCTCTATCAAGGCACCCCTTCGTTTTAAACTATCCTTATGACGAGATTGCGGTTAACGTAGGCTGCGGCACGGTAAGATCACCACTGCCCTCCTCTTCTGCGCCAATTGCAGGCAACGAAATCGTTACCTCAGTTCCAATGTTCTGCTCACTAGTAATTTCAATCAATCCTCGATGGTTATGAATAATTCGCTGACTTACCATGAGGCCAAGACCTGTTCCGTATTCCTTGCTTGTGAAGAATGGATCTCCAAGTTGGGACAAATGCTCTTCCGGTATACCGATACCATGATCTAGAATTTTCACCACAACTAGACCCTTATGTCGTGATTGTACAGCAATTTCGACCATGCCACCTTCCGGCATTGCCTCCATCGCATTTTTCATCACATTGATAAATACCTGCTTCAGTTGGTTCTCTTCACAATTCACTAACGGTACAAATTCATCGAACTGGGTGGCGAAGTGCACGTTATTCAAGTTTGCCTGACTGTCCAGTAAAGCGACAACATCTGTTACAATGCGGCGTACATCTTTCGGCTGGAATTGAATAGCCTGAGGCTTGGCCAGTACAAGGAATTCACTAACAATCAAGTTGATGCGCTCCAGCTCCGCCAGCATCATGTCCATATGATTATCATTCAATGATCTCGTACGCTGCTGCAGCTGCAGGAAGCCTTTCAGCGTCGTTAAAGGATTTCGAATCTCATGCGCAACACCTGCTGCCAACTGTCCAACCGTCGTGAGCTTCTCGGAACGGCGCAATAATTCCTCCATTCGCTTACGGCTGGTTATATCCCGAGTAATGCTGGCCCAAGCGATACAGTCTCCACCCTCATTGTACATTGGCGAAGTGGTGACACTAACATCCAGAACACGCCCGTCCTTCGTCAGACGCGTCGTCTCCCAGTTGCTTACATATTCGCCATGACGCTTAGCCTCATGAATTTTCCGTTCTTCTTCCAGCTTATCCTCCGGAATATTGCACAAGGGCTTGCCCAACACCTCTTCCGAGGTCCAGCCGAACATATCGACGAACGCTTGATTTACACGCTCAATTCGTCCCTTCAAATCCGTCACATGAATGGCATCATTCGATTGGTTAATGAACGATTCCAAATGCTCTTTCATGGCACGGTTCTCCAAATAGGACATCCGCAGTCGTTCTGTAGAAGCATCCAAATTGCGTGCCATCGTATTGATTCGCTGCGCCAGTATGCCAAGCTCATCATTGCGATCAATATTCAATTGCGTATTGAAATGACCTACCGAAATCATATTGATCTTGTTCAATATCGATTGCAGAGGGCGTATGAGGATGCCAGACAGCATATAACTGCCAATAAGGACAATCTCCAATAACACAATGCCTACGGCGACATTGCGCATTAACTGGTCATGCAGCGCTTCTACGAGCGTTCTAGCATCCATTGAAATATTCAATACATAGGCTGTTGTACCGATGATCGGTATGAATCCCTTAATAATCGTTCTGCTGCCGAATTCACTTTCGTAAAATAGTGGTTTTTTTCGCTCCAAGGCATTCCGAATGTATTCTTCATCACGTGCATGTTTCAATGTATATTCGCCATACAGGACACGGCTTTTTGTGTCATCTACAATTTGCACGCCATCGCTGCGAACTTTGGATACAGGCTCATTATTAAAGTGGTCGGCATTCAGAGCTGCGATCTCCACAATATTGGACTGAGCATTTAACGTCTGCTCGATTAAGATATTGGGCTTCGTTAGTTCAAAGAAGGTCTCCACTTTATCATCACGAATAAACGGATTAATAATATAATCCCGCTTACCGTCGTAATAATACCCCCACTTATCGATATGCTCCGGATTGGAAGAAGACACATCGAAGGGGCCTGCCCAAAAATCTTTACGCTTCTGCCCTTGGGTAATCCATACTTGCTGATCCTCGAGCAATTGAGTAAAAGCGGTATACCAGTATCCCCACTGTCTAGTCGACATTCCGATTTCCTTCGGATCAGAGGATCGAGCAATTGTAATATCATCACCGTTCGCCGTCTGATGCAAAAGGGAAATGTGGGATATTCCGATATCTTTGCTTATTTGCTGCAGCTGCTCGTTCGTAATACTATCAATTCGGGATGGGAGCTTATCCGCAGCATACATAGATGCAATATGCAGCTTCTCCGCCAATTGCTCCTCAAATGAAGCAGCTGCCATGCGGGATTGCTGAACGGATACGTTGATCTGCTGAGCAATTGCATTCATTCGCTGCTGAATTTCCTCAACAAGCTTATCCTTGGTAATGTTGTAGGTGAGGATCATATGAAGCAAAAGGACGACAAACACGATACAAGCTATGGAAATTGATAATTTCGCTTTGATGGAAAGTCTCATGCTTCACCTCTATCAGGCCTATCCATCAGAATCTAGGTCAATGGAGATAATGTCGGATATCCTGACAAATGTTGGATTTCGTTGGAGTATCTCTTCGAATCATATCGTAATATAGGGCGATTTGTCCATGGTTTTGGCGATTATTGTAGGAAGAAGGTATAATAATATCGACAAGTTCCGACCCTGCCGATATGAATAACACATAGTTATCAACAACTTATACACATAATGTGAACAGTTATGGATAAGATGTGTATAATCCTGTGCACAATTATTAGTTATCCACAGGATTATACACACACTGTTAACAACGAATATTTGTTCGATGAATAACGGCTATACTTTTACACATCTTTGCGTCTAATGCAATTATACTTGGCAGCAATAGAGGCAGGGATAAGAGAAAGGAAGTTAAAGTTGGAAATACAATCGATTGAACCTGAACAAGAAACTCAGCACGAATACTGGATGCGCATGGCTATTGAAGAAGCCCACAAGGCCGAAGCGATTGGAGAGGTGCCTATTGGCGCCGTTGTCGTACATCAGAACGAAATTATTGGTCGCGGCTACAATTTACGAGAGACTTCGCTGGATTCAACGGCCCATGCCGAGATGATTGCCATTAGGGAAGCGAGTGAGCACCTGCAGGCATGGCGATTACTTGATTGCACTTTATACGTTACCTTGGAGCCTTGCCCAATGTGTGCCGGGGCTATCGTTCAATCACGCGTACCTACCGTTGTATATGGGACGACGGATCCCAAGGCAGGTTGTGCGGGCACGCTTATGAACCTTCTTCAGGAGCCCCGCTTCAACCATCGTGCAGAAGTTATTGAAGGCGTACTGCGGGAAGAATGCGCGGCAATGCTAACGCAATTTTTTCGTCGTTTGCGCGGCAAAGCTTAATCTATATGCAACAAGAAAGAAGCCGCAGGCTCAACCTAGTTGAACCATGCGGCTTCTCCCTTTGTTAATATACCGCCGCTCTCTAAGAGAACGACGACCTTCCTTTGACTTTATCTTAATAGCCACCGAACATTTGCTGCAATTGTTCCATCGTCAGAACATCGGATGGTACTGGTTTAAACTCAACCTTCTCGTTGATCTTGCTCAATTCACTTGTCAAACGAGCGGCAATCTTCGATTTCACACCATCGTCGCCAGTTACATCCAAGTTTGCTACAACAACTTGGTATGCAGGGTATTGATCCTTGTTAACTGCTGTAGTCACGCTCAGCTCGTTAATCTTCAACGACTTCTTCATTTCTTCGATGCCCTTTTTCAGTTCACTGTCATCTGTTTTCATTTCTTGCTTCATTTTCTCAACTTGGTCTTTTTCCACTTTAAGCAGCTTGCTGTACTCTTCCTTGCCTAATACATCAGCGATTGCAGGCAACGCATCCTTAACGAATGTTGTAACGAATTGCTCCAAGTTCTCATTTGTAACATTGAACTTCACAATTTGCTTCGCATCTACACTTTCAGGAAGACCAGCGTCTTTTTTCTCAACTATGGAGAAATATGTTTTCTCATCGAACTTGCCAAGAAGTGCTTTGAACAAATCGTTGCTCAGGTTTTGCATTGCCTTCAAATCCTTTGCGGATGGCATCTCTTGACCTGAATCTTCAGCAAGTTTCTTCAAGTCCAGTTCAACTGTCTTCCCAACCAATTCATCAGGAATTTGACCAGCCAACATCGGAATATTCGGAATCTTTACCCACATTTTATTTTCATCCATGGAGAATGGAAGAGAGAACTTCATTTCCATGTCGCCTTTAAGGCTAATTTCAACATTCGCTTCCATCTTGATTGGCTCTTGTTGTACAACGCCATTTACGCTAAGCTCAGCATTTTTCAGCATATTGAGAACCATTTTTGCATTTGGATCAAGTGCTGCGGAACCATTATCCACTTGAAGATCTTCTAACTTAATCGATGTATTAAATGCATAAGATTTCATATCGAGGGACTTACCTAAAGAACCCTCGATTAATTCCTTCGGACTAGACTTCGCTCCACACCCCGTAATAATTAAAGCTAGAGCAAATATTAGTGCTAATGCGCTCTTCAAACCTCTTTTCAACTTGTTCAACCCCTATTCCTCATAATAAGTATGTCTAAAAATACCCAGTATATATTAACCTATACGTATGGCATTGAAAATAGTTCCTTTGAAATATATTTCATGACTCTATTTTTAAACATGTGAACTTCGTCCTATCGTATCTTTCTTAATGGATGTCTTTCTTCTTGAATCTTCCACCCTTGACGTCATGAATGTTGCCGATTGCAAGAAACGCTTGCTCGTCAAGCTCTTCTACGATCCCTTTGAGCTTCGCTTCCTCCAATCGAGTAATGACGGTGAAAATCACTTTTTTCTCATCCCCGGAGAACCCACCTTCACCCTTCATATAGGTTACTCCTCGGCCAAGACGGCTAAGCAGCGCATCTCCAATTTCCTTGTGATTGTCACTTATAATCCATACTGCCTTCGAATCGTTCAATCCCTCAACCGTAATATCAATCATTTTGAACGCAATGTAATACGCGATAAGGGAATACATTGCACGATCCCAGCCAAATACGAAGCCAGCACTCGTGAGTATGAACAGGTTGAAAAACATAATAATTTCGCCTACGGAGAAAGGAGATCGCTTATTGAGTAAAATCGCTACTATTTCTGTGCCATCCAACGATCCGCCGTATCGAATGACTAGCCCAACGCCGATCCCAAGAATAATCCCGCCAAATACAGCAGCTAGGAACGTATTTTCCGTAAAGGCGCTTACATCATGCAGCAGCATCGTACTGAGCGACATGACAAGGACGCCGAGCAATGTGGAAAGGGCAAATGTTTTGCCAATTTGCTTGTAGCCGACAATTAGGAAGGGCAAGTTAAGAAGAAATAGAAAAACGCCTAGTGGTATCGAGGTTACATAAGACAAAATAATCGAAATACCGGTTACACCGCCGTCCGTTATTTGATTCGGGACGAGGAATAATTCAAGTCCGACCCCCATCAGGACAGATCCAACGACAATAAAGATAATTCGCTTGAGAAGCTTAATCAGGCCAATCTTCGTGTGCTGATACTGTCGTACATTAGCAACCGCTGCACCGTCCATGGCATTCAGTTGGGCGAATGCTTCAAAATGATCCGGTTCTTGCGAAGCCGATGCTTGATTCTCCTTAGAACTACTGTTGTCAGTATTGGTGTTCGTCGTCAGATGCTCCATCGCTTTCACCTCTCTATACAAGCCTCAAAATACACTACACTCTTTATTATATCGGAATTCCTTTCTATGTTGGACCCTACTGGGAAATATTAATAAGGAAAGCACTAGTGAATGACAACAATAACTCTTTATCATGGCACAAAAAAACACAGATCTCCCTTGCGCATAACAAGGAAAATCCGTGTTGATTGTTTCCACTTTGACTTATCCCTCAGGATTGTTGTGACTCACATGATTCGCATTCTTCGTCTTCTTAGACCCTGACAATGGCTCTTGCATCGCATTCCGTTCATTGCCTGCTTGATGCCGGCTGGATTGTTCCTTGTCAGGTACAGGCACTGCTCTTGGCTTGCTCATTGCGTACGCTCCTCTGTCATTATAAATGTTCCAAATCCGTTGGCTTATCATGATTCAATGCATCCTGATGACGCCGATCGTTATGATCCTGCTGCAATTGCTGGGCATGATGACTAGTAACAGGTGCCTGCTCCAAGTCCTTGATGACATTGCTCAAATTTTTGTCCAGACCATCCTTCGCTTTCGTCATCTTCATTCCTCCTAGTGTACTTGGCCGTGATTGGTTACATCATGCAGTGCTTGCGCACACTCATGTATGTGACGCATATAATTTTGTACGAGCTCCTGCACAACCTCTGTCCGCTCATCGATATGAACCCCGCTCTTCTCGACATCAATTAGATTGAGCTTGACCTCGCGCGTATCCACATAAGCGCAATGGAAATCGAATGAGTACATTTGACGGCCGGCTGTATCGATATGAATAACGAGTGCCTGTGGATTCGCACCGTCAGGCAATACTTTGGCTTGATCGCCAGGGTTCAGCCTTGTAGGCAGCGTCTGCTGCCAAGCACTCACAAGTGTCGACTGATCAACTTGCAGCTTTTCTTCCTGATTCATAAGAGCAACACCTCCACTGTTCAATTACAGTTTGCGGTCAGCGGAGCCATTTTATACAGCAAAAAACCCACATCTCTAAGGATGTGGGTTCTACATTTGAATGTTATGGCGGAGAGGGTGGGATTCGAACCCACGTGAGCTTGCACCCTAACGGTTTTCAAGACCGCCCCGTTATGACCACTTCGGTACCTCTCCATATTTGACTGCCCGAATCGAGTCGGACAGTCTTTATTTTATCATATGCATTGTTACATTGCAATAGTGTTCTTTCAATTATTTGCGAATGGCTTCCATTCCACCCATATATGGACGGAGTACTTCTGGAATGACAATCGAACCGTCTTCCTGCTGGTAATTTTCCATAATCGCAGCGACTGTACGGCCAATTGCAAGGCCGGAACCATTTAATGTATGAACGAACTCAGGCTTAGACTTCGTATCGCGACGGAAGCGAATATTCGCACGGCGCGCCTGGAAATCTTCAAAGTTTGAGCAAGAAGATATTTCACGGTACGAACCACTGCTTGGCAACCATACTTCCAAGTCATACGTCTTCGCAGAGCTGAACCCCAGATCTCCCGTGCACAACGCCATAACGCGATATGGCAGGCCGAGGAGCTGCAAAATCTTCTCTGCATTGTTCGTAAGGGACTCCAGTTCTGTATAAGAATCCTCAGGCTTGACCAGCTTCACAAGTTCAACCTTATTGAATTGATGCTGACGAATCAAACCACGTGTATCGCGTCCAGCTGCACCTGCCTCAGAGCGGAAGCAAGAGCTGTACGCCGTATAGTAACGAGGCACTTGATCATCTGTTAAGATTTCGTCCCGGTGGAGGTTCGTTACAGGAACCTCTGCTGTCGGGATCAGATAATACTCTGTCCCTTCAATCTTGAATAAATCCTCTTCGAACTTCGGCAGCTGACCTGTACCGATCAGGCTGTCGCGGTTTACGATGAGCGGAGGGAGCACTTCTTCATATCCATGCTGTGTCGTGTGCACGTCGAGCATGAAGCTGATGAGTGCACGCTCTAAGCGTGCTCCAGCACCTTTGTAGAACACGAAGCGAGAGCCTGTGACCTTAGCGGCCGATTCGAAGTCCAGAATGCCAAGATCCTGAGCCAAATCCCAATGAGCTTTCGTTTCAAAGGAAAATGAAGTAGGCTCGCTCCAACGGCGAACTTCAACATTGTCATCTTCCGATTTCCCTACTGGCGTACTTTCATGCGGTACATTTGGAATGGACAGCGTTATCTGTTCCATTTGCATTTCAATTTGACGAATCTCTTCATCGAGCTCTTTAATCCGATCGCCTACTTCACGCATTTGCGCAATCAGTTCGTCGGCTGACTCGCCTGCCTTTTTCTTTTTCGCTACTTCTTGAGACACAACATTACGTTGATTTTTCAACTGTTCAGTCTCTTGCAGCATTTCGCGGCGACGTGCGTCAAGCTCCGGGAAGTCCGCGATCATATCCTCCGTTTTACCTCGATGTTGGAGCGCAGTAGCTACGCGTCCATACTCATTTCTTAACAATTTGATATCTAGCACCGATTGACCCTCCTGCCAGAAACGGATACACGACTCAACTCTATTGCCATAGCCAAGGATTACACCGTTTCTATCCGTATCATTCTATATCACTATTATACCGTATATCTGATAAAAACACCTTAACTCTCCTTATCTCGAGGAAGAGTCAAAGTGTTCGCTTTCCTTTAGCCTGCTACATTTTCAGCTTGTTTAACCATATCGACGAAATATCGATGCAGACTTACGTCGGATGTCAGCTCTGGATGGAACGAGCAAGCTAACAGCGAATCTTGTCTCGCTGTCACAATCTCACCATTGACTTCGCACAGCACATCCACGCGTTCACCAACTGATTGAATAAGCGGGGCACGAATAAACACAGCTCGTACAGGTTGCTCAATGCCCTTCACATTCAAATCTGCTTCAAAACTCTCACGTTGCCGTCCAAATGCGTTGCGCAATACCGTCATATCCATAAGCCGCAGATGCGGTTCCTCTAGTCCTTGCTGACCTTCTACTCGCTCTGCCAGACAAATAAGTCCCGCACATGTACCGAATATCGGCTTTCCCGCAGCCGCAAATGCACGAAGCGCTTCGATAAAACCGTACTTACGCATGAGCTTGCCAATGGTAGTACTCTCTCCACCAGGAATGATAAGCCCTTGCAGCTCATCCAGCTGTTCTGGCCGCTTCACGGCTACCGCATGAGCTCCCGCTGCCTCCAAGCTGCGCATATGTTCCGCTACCGCGCCTTGCAGCGCCAATACTCCGATGTTCATCCGTGAAGTCCCTTCTTTCCCCTGAGGTTTGTACTTTTTACACCATTTGGTGATTGGGTTCTAACGCAGACTAGGAAGCACCATATTGATGCTTCCTACAGCCTGCCATGTTATTGATCTTACCAGCCGCGATCCTGCATACGCTCAGACGGCGCAAGCTTGGAAATCTCAATACCCTTCATTGGTGTACCAAGGTTCTTGGACACATTTGCAATCAACGCATAATCTTCATAATGAGTTGTCGCCTCTACGATTGCACGAGCGAACTTCTCAGGACTGTCAGATTTGAAAATACCAGAGCCTACAAATACGCCGTCTGCACCCAAATGCATCATCAACGCTGCATCTGCAGGGGTTGCAACACCGCCTGCTGCGAAGTTGACAACTGGGAGCTTGCCTCTCTCATGTACTTCAAGAAGCAAGTCATACGCTACGCCCAAGTTTTTCGCTTCTGCATACAGCTCATCTTTGGACAAGCTTTGTACTTTGCGCACTTGGCTAGTAATTAGACGCATGTGGCGAACAGCCTCAACAATATTGCCTGTTCCCGGCTCACCCTTCGTACGGATCATAGCCGCACCTTCGCTAATGCGACGGAGCGCTTCGCCCAAGTCCTTAGCGCCGCATACGAATGGCACAGTGAATGTATTTTTATCAATATGGAATACTTCATCTGCTGGAGTCAGCACTTCAGATTCATCAATGTAATCAACGCCAAGGGATTCCAATACTTTGGCTTCTACATAATGACCAATACGTGCCTTTGCCATAACTGGAATCGATACAACCTTCATAACCTCTTCTACGATTGTCGGATCTGCCATACGAGCTACGCCACCAGCTGCACGAATGTCAGATGGGACACGTTCAAGCGCCATAACCGCTGTAGCGCCTGCTGCTTCAGCAATTTTCGCTTGCTCCGCATTCATGACGTCCATGATGACGCCGCCCTTTTGCATTTCTGCCATACCACGTTTTACTCGAGCTGTACCTGTTTCCATTTTGTTTGCCCCCCGCCACTAATCAGTCATTTCCTATTGCTACAGTTTCATTCCTCTATTTTACATGATGGTCAATCGAATAGACAATTGATTTTGTCATAGACGTAGACCATTTCATAGATCAATACTTCGAAACTAGAACAAATTTTTGATAGATTTGAACAAATCAGCAAAGAACTCTCCAATTGCACGGAAGAATAGACGCCACCAACTGCCCTTTTCCACATCTTCTGTGGCAATCATATTCACCGTTTTCTTCTGCTCGGCTCCATTGTCCTTGTAGGTAAACGTAACGGTTCCCACTTGCTGACCCTTCTTAATTGGCGCAATAAGCTCGCTTGCCGGCTTCAAATTTACTTCTGTTGTTACTTTACCTTCGGTACTTGCACCCTTCGGAATCACAAATGACGCACCAGACTCAGCAACAATCGGCACTTCTGTCTCGACACCTTTTTTGATCGGAGCTGTCTCTACTCCTACTACTGTCTTTTTCGGTGCAATTTCGTTCTTTACTTCAAAATGCTCAAAGCCATGGTTTAGCAATTTAGCTGTTTCTTCGAAACGAGCCCCTTTATTTGCTGCCCCCATAACAACCGAGATCAGACGCATATTATCACGTACAGCCGTACCTGCAAAACAATATTGCGCTATATCAGTAAATCCGGTTTTCATTCCATCCAAACCTTGATATGCATAACGCTTGAAGTTCACAACATCCTTATTCGCTTCAAGCATCCAGTTTAAGTTGGAAATTGGCGTTTTATCACGTTCTCTAAATTTATAGGATTGAATTTTTGTAAACTCGCTGAATTCTGGATGATCGTTAACGATTGCACGAACTAGCTTTGCAACATCCATAGCAGACATCATAGTCTCTGCTTTTTCAGCGGGACGGAAGTCTTTTGGCATACTAGCCCAATCTAATCCAGTAGAGTTGATGTAATGTGTCTTCGTCATCCCAAGACGTTTTGCCGTCTCGTTCATAATTTTTACGAATTCTGCTTCACTGCCAGCAATATGTTCAGCTAGAGCAACTGTCGCATCATTGGCGGATCCGATTGCCATCGCAATATACAAATCCCGAACTTTATGCTTGTCCCCTTCTGCTAAGAAGATGCGCGACCCTTCCGTTACTGAAGCATTTTTCTTTGTAACAACCTCATCATCAAAGCTCAACTCTTTGTTCTTTACTTTTTCCATGACAATATATTCTGTCATCATCTTCGTCATACTGGCTGGAGGATACGCAATTTCCGAGTCAACATCGACTAATACTTTTCCGGTAGAGGCCTCCATGAGTACCGCTGAGCGAAGCTGCAAGTCAAGCTTCTTCTTATCTGTAATGACTTGACCCGCATTTCCATTTGTTGTAGCTACTTGCTTTGTTTGTGTTTGTGCAGCCGCCTCAGCAGCCACCATTCCTGCAGATGGCAATAAGGCAAAGCTCAATATTTGACATGCGGTAACCAAAGCGACCGCTCGTTTCCATTTGTTTTGTTTTACTGTTGTATGTTGCTTAGACACTACGTACAACTCCTCTCCCTGTTGAGTCCCATTGCTATTCTAACATAGCCGGACACGCAAAAAAAAGACAGGGTTGTAATACCCTGTCTTTCCTTGTCGACATTTTCCGTGTTTGCAACACAATTACATGGAATAGTTCGGAGCTTCTTTTGTAATTTGCACATCATGCGGATGACTTTCACGCAATCCTGCGCCAGAAATTTTCACGAAATGAGTATCGTTCTGAAGCTCTTTCAGGTTATGTGTACCACAGTACCCCATACCTGCTCTCAATCCACCAAGCAGTTGGTGAATGGTGTCAGCAAGAGGCCCTTTGTAAGCTACGCGGCCTTCGATGCCTTCTGGTACGAGCTTCTTCTCGTTGCTGCTATCTTGGAAATAACGATCTTTACTACCCTGCTTCATGGCGCCAAGGGAGCCCATGCCGCGGTACACTTTAAAACGACGTCCTTGGTAAATCTCAGATTCACCAGGGCTCTCTTCCGTACCTGCGAACAAGCTGCCCAGCATAACTGCACTCGCGCCAGCAGCGATGGCTTTTGTAATATCACCAGAATATTTAATACCACCATCCGCAATTACAGGGATACCATACTCACGTGCTACGCTCGCACAGTCATAAACTGCTGTAATTTGCGGTACGCCGATACCCGCGATAACGCGAGTTGTACAGATAGAACCTGGTCCGATTCCAACCTTTACCACTGAAGCGCCTGCTTCGATCAAGTCACGAGTTGCCTCACCTGTAGCTACGTTCCCTGCGATGATTGTCAAATCTGGGTATAGGCCGCGCAACTTGCGTACTGCTTCAATGATGTTGATATGGTGACCATGAGCCGAGTCTACTACAATTAGGTCAACACCAGCTTGCACAAGCAGTTCAGCACGTTCAAACGAATCTTGAGAGATACCGATTGCCGCACCGCACAGGAGACGTCCTTGAGCGTCCTTTGCAGCCTTCGGATATTGAATTGCCTTCTCAATATCCTTGATTGTGATAAGCCCCTTCAGGACGTTGGATTCATCAACCAGAGGTAGCTTCTCGATCTTGTGCTGCTGCAAAATAACTTCTGCTTCTTGAAGCGTAGTTCCTACTGGAGCAGTCACCAAGTTCTCATGAGTCATAACTTCCTTAATTCGAATGCTATAGTCATGAACGAAACGAAGGTCGCGGTTTGTCAAAATACCTACAAGCTTATGTTCTCCGTCTACAATTGGAACACCGGAAATACGATATTTTGCCATTACACGATCCGCATCTTCAACAGTATGTTCCGGGGAAAGAGAGAATGGGTTTGTGATAACGCCGCTCTCTGAGCGCTTAACCCGATCCACTTCTTCAGCTTGTTGTTCAGCAGACATATTTTTATGAATAATACCGATACCGCCTTCACGGGCAATTGCAATTGCCAATGGAGCTTCTGTAACTGTATCCATCCCGGCACTAATCATTGGAATATTCAACTTCACCTTATCACTCAAGACAGTCGATACGTCTGTTTCCCGTGGCAGTACACTCGATTTACGAGGTACTAACAGCACATCGTCAAAAGTCAAACCTTCCTTAACAAATTTAGATTCCCACACCAGAAAGTTCCTCCCTGTGATTGTATTGGCGCATTCATTATCCAAACCCTTATTACAAAAGGCTTGTCCTATGATTCACGTCATCTCTAAAAATATATTATTGCAATCTTAGCAAAGCAGTATGTGGCTGTCAAGGATATGCGACTTGTTTTGGAATCCGTTTTTTCAGGAGCTTTCATTTCATTTCGAAACGAATGAATGTCCACTGCACGTGCACATTTTACATGGATATTTATCGTTAGTATGAGATGGTTAGCTGATCTCCATTCATTATCTAAACGGTTATGACATGCATATACGAAAAACCACCGTTGAGTAATCTCAACAGTGGTTTTTGTGTGCTTGGCGACGTCCTACTCTCCCAGGACCCTGCGGTCCAAGTACCATCGGCGCTGGAGGGCTTAACGGTCGTGTTCGGGATGGGTACGTGTGGAACCCCTCCGCCATCGCCACCAAACAGCATTGGCTTAGTGCCAATATAAAGTTCAAGGTCATACCTTGAAAACTGAATGCGAAAGTTCGTGTTTTGAATCAAATAGGATAAGCCCTCGACCGATTAGTATTGGTCAGCTCCACACATTGCTGTGCTTCCACCTCCAACCTATCTACCTCGTCGTCTTCAAGGGGTCTTACTAATTGGGAAATCTCATCTTGAGGGGGGCTTCACGCTTAGATGCTTTCAGCGCTTATCCCTTCCGCACATAGCTACCCAGCTATGCTCCTGGCGGAACAACTGGTACACCAGCGGTGCGTCCATCCCG
>NZ_JBCHVJ010000009.1:0-192812 GCF_050474385.1 Paenibacillus sp. B1-35 | reverse complement strand
CACAGATGCAGGTAGTGCATCTGTATTTGTCATGCCAGAAATATAAAATTGGCGGACGACTTAGCTTATAGTCATTCGCCAATTTTACATCCGCAGGTCATTACTCTATTAACTTAATGACATTGCCTGTCAAGTAGAGTATAAAAAACAAAATAGCTCTGGCACCAACACTACACTTTTAGTTGGTGCCACTTTTTTATAATGCTGATCTGAGAAGGTATCGCCTGTACTACAATGGAGCCATACACTTTAAATTGAAACTGAAATCCGCAATTCTAGCGGGAACAGATATATACCTTCAGAGATGAATTCCATTCTCAAAGCGACCATGAAGGTAACTTCCACCGAAAGTAGAGCATATTCATACGCTTATGACTTGTTAAGTCGAGAGTATGCAGATGTATATGATACTAATCGTTTTAATTATTTGTTTGGTTTATTAACGCAAACAAGTGCATACAAGAATAGTGCAGGAAATGCGGACTGGGCAAGAGCGGAGTTAGCCAAGGATTACAGTAAATGGCATCAGGAAATCTCCTTTTCGGAAGCTTTGGCTTCATTGGGGCCAGTAATCGGGGGCATAGGAAAAGCTAGAGAAGTTGGTGGAAAGGGAAGAGCGAATGAAACAACGAAATGGGATATAAAAACAAATGCCAAAGCCAAAGTCACTTATAATTTTAATGGACAAAAGGTCACAGCTTATCAAGATAATACGAAGAAAGGTTATTGGTGGGCAAAGGATACAACTGGACATGGTGGTTCAGCATTTAAAGTCTTTGAAAAGAGAGGTAATGAACTACACTGGGTCGCCGATGCAAATGAATACGGTAATTTTATAATTGGAAAACATAAGAGTCAAACTGGTACAGTCATTAAGCTGAAATAGAATATAAAGTTGAGTATAGCCGTAGAGTAAACATTTTTGTTTCTTTGCGGCTTATACAAAAGGAGTATGGTATGGAAAATATTTATCTGGATGAATTGCTTTTAAGTGATTTTTCAGGAATCGAGTTGAAAAGCCCTCTTTTCTACAATGCTCAAGTTGGTATTAGATTTGAAGCAGGTGGAGATATTGATGTTCCTGAAAAAAGAGTACAGCAAGTAAAACATAGGGCTGTTACTCTTTTTGACGCAGTCAATCAGGACAATGATGATATATATTTTGTCCTATTTATGGATTGTTGGGATGAACAGCAAGTTGCTTCTTTTGAAAATGATGTTTTAAAAGTATTCGAAACTTTTATCAGTGGTTTAGATGTAAAACAAGTTTGTAAGAAAGAACAGGAATACAGATACAAAGATAGGGATGAAGATGATGATACAGTAACCATACGATACTGTGCTAAGGTGAAAGTCCAAGATTTGATTATTGATAATCTGATACGGGCAGTTGCTAATCGAACAATAGGAAATGAAGTCAGTAGTATTATTGGGGATATATTTTTAATTAATAAGACTAAAAAAATTATTTTTTATCTTTACGACGACAGAGGATTTGACATTGTAGCTGTAAATAAGGAAATGCTAATGTCGATTTACGAACAGTACAATGATTGGATACTGGATTTTGACCGTGAAAGAATCAAAGAGATATTTGGCAAATAGCCTTGTGAAGGGTTCGCTAAGGTCTTTCTCTTTTACCTCCATCCATGAATTACATTTTACCGCAAAAACCTTGATTGAAACAACAATTTCAAGAGATTTAATCTTGCATACGAGGTTACATTAAATCCTTCTTACAAACAATGAAGTACGCTTTATTAACTAGGATACGTATGAAGGGGACATCAAGAACCCGCTGAGCTTGAATTTGTATACGTATGTAAAGAATAATCCATTGAAATACGTAGATCCGAGTGGACATATTGGGATACCGATGGCACCAACACCTGCAATGACGTGTGCTGCGAGTCCGGGGCATTGCGAAACGATTCTAAAAGCACAGGCCGAAGCAGGTAAAACATTGTTAGTTGAAGGAGCCAACTTTTTAATACTTGATGATGTAAATACGCTTTTAAATCCTGATGGCTCTCTGAATGAAAAAGCCCTGACTGTAGATCATTTCTACCTTGGGGAAAAGTATTAAAAGCAGGTAAAGTTGGATCTAAAGTTAGTAAAGCAGTGAATTCACTTGCAAAGTGTAATTGTTTTACAGCAGGGACAAAGGTATTAACAGACGAAGGGGAGAAACCTATCGAGGAAATCGAGGTAGGGGATAAAGTACTTGCCAAGTCTGACGAAACAGGAGAAGTGGCGTATAAAGAGGTCGTGGGGTTGTTCCAAAAACAAGCTGACGAAATTTATTACGTCCACATCGGGGATGAAATCATCGAGGTTACGGGTGAGCATCCGTTTTGGTTGGATGGTAAGGGATGGACGTTTGTTAAAGACTTGAAGGTTGGCGACTTGCTTGTTTCGAGTATCGGTACTAATCTAGCGATAGATAAGATTGAAAAAGAGCCGCGTGAAGCAAAAGTTTATAACTTTGAGGTAGCCGATTTCCATTCTTACTTTGTATCGAATCTTGGGATTTGGGTGCATAACTGTGAGATTCTTAAAGCCAATAATATGTCGGAGTTCTTTAGACTTGATTTTGGTTCTTCGTTAAAGAATCTTTCGCGAAAAACAAGTAATATGGTTAAAGGTGCATCGGTTTACGAGGTTACTGGGAAAACAGGTAATTATTATTTGAAGAAAGGTGACCAATATTATTTAGATACATTACATCGTGACCACATGGAAGTTTTCGATAGTCGAGGAAAAGTTAAAGCAGTGTTGAATTTGGATGGCTCGTTTAATGCTAAAAAGACGGAAGCGGCATTAAAAGAAGGGCGAAGAATTCCTTAAAAAGGAGGAAATATATGCAAGACGAATTATTCAGGACATATAACATCCTTTCCCGTATAAATGATTCATGTCGAGTGAAAGTAATCACTCAGGAAGAATTAAATGAGCAAGATACTAATTTGAAGGATTTCCAGGTAATGATTACTGAACTGGGGGATACCTTATCCAAACTTGAAAACAGTAATTTGCTTTCAGTAGATGAAACGGTTGAAACCCTGCTACAACTGCACTTGAAATACTCAGACTATATTTGGCATATTGACCAAATCCATGAGTTAGTAAAAAAAATGGCAGGAAACTATCGAGATTCAAATTAGTAATTATCAGAGACCTTGAGGGCGGCAATCCTCAAGGTCTTTCTTTTACCCCCCAGTGCCGAATGAATCGGGCGGTAAGCCCCGAAAGAACCTAACCCTCATCACCCCCGTATGATATTCCTCTGATACCCCTGTACGCACATATAAAATGCTTCTCGCAGCAGCAATCATGAAGATAACATCTACCGAAAGTAGAGCATATTCATACGCTTATGACTTGTTAAGTCGAGAGTATGCAGAAGTATATGATACTAATCGTTTTAATTATTTGTTTGGTTTATTAACGCAAACAAGTGCATACAAGAATAGTGCAGGAAATGCGGACTGGGCAAGAGCGGAGTTAGCCAAGGATTACAGTAAATGGCATCAGGAAATCTCCTTTGCGGAAGCTTTGGCTTCATTGGGGCCAGTAATCGGGGGCATAGGAAAAGCTAGAGAAGTTGGTGGAAAGGGAAGAGCGAAATAACAATGGAGACGACTACATGGGAAATTTCAAGGTAATCTTTCTTGAAGATACTGAACTAGCTTTATTGTTGGTTAAGAAGTCAGTAAAGAATACATTTGTTTGACTATTAAAGAACTTTTTAAGCTAAAGTATTTTGATGATTTAAAGCCGATTGAGGAACCCATTGTTGGTAATCTCTTTGATGAGTAGGGGATTAGATTGCAATTACAGATTCCATTAAATCAGGCGGACGCTGTACCCATCATATCTCTTAGTAATGATGTATTTCCAACTAGAAGCAGATTGAACGAAAGGCGAAGCCCCGGCTTCGCCTTTTTTATTTGCAAACAAGGCTCACATGCAGCTACCAATACCGCGATCCGTCCCAGCGGTAATGGCTGAGCATTTCTTCATCGATAGCCAGCCCGATGCCGGTTCCATCTGGAATGTCTACGACTCCTTGATGAACGCGAATCGGCGCCAATTCTGCAAACGGATTGTCCATCACATCACACTCAATTGGTTCAATCGCTTCGTCCGTGTTCATTTTACTCCAGGGAGGCAAGCATGCGTGGGCTAATATTGCGTACCACCGGGCTAATGCGCCATCGAAGGTATGCGGGGATACACGGATGGCCGCCGTACGCGCAAGCTTGAGCACATCGCGATAAGAATCGATTCCGCCAAGATGAAGCGGGTCAGGCTGAACAATATCCAGTGCTTGCTGATTTATGGCATGATGGAATATGGCAGGAGTCGCGATATTTTCGCCACCCGCAATCGGAATTTGCAGCTTATGCCGACAATGCGCATATTGATCCCATGCGTGCAGAGGAATCGGTTCTTCGAACCAGAGCCAATTGTCATACTGTTCGAGCAGGGAGTTCCAGTTGCAAGCTGCTGCGGCATCGTAGCTGCCATTGGCGTCCAATGCAATTCGTACATGCTTCCCATATCGCTCCTGAATGGCGCGGACATGCCGAATATCATCGTTAAGTGCTTTTCCCCCTACCTTTATCTTCAGATTCGTAAATCCCTGGAGAACTGCCCCCTCAATATCGCGCAGCGAATGGTTCATCCAATCCATTGTTTCTGAGTACGATTGGAACGATGCGTACACCGGAAGCGAGCGTCTAACCGCACCGCCCCAAAGCTCCCATGCCGATAATTTCGCATGATTCGCAACGATTTCCGTCAATGCCATGCTAACTGCGGCCGCCGGTCTATCATGCTTCTGCTTGGTCAATGCCGCAATGATTGAATTTCGCTCCCGAGCATCCTTTCCAAGCAGGAAAGGAATGACGGCCTGTTCAAATTCTGCTTTCAAGGAGGGAAGCCATCCCGAGCATTCGCCCCAACCGGTAAGCCCGGATTTCGTTGTAATTCTGATCAGGTAAGTGGAACGGAATTTTTTTAGACCATTGGCATCGCCGTACGGACGGGGGATTCGATATAACAACGGATACGTGTCGATCTTGTGAATTAGCAAGAGGAACCTCCATGAGAGAAATGATGATAGGGCTATGTTTTAAGTATGGGATATGTTGGAACACTTTTATAAGCGGCAATCGCAGCAAATTAGAACAAATTTAACGAGAAAGAGGGAAGGCGATGGGATGGGAAGGCTGGCCAATCGATCGAATGCTCATTTTGTTCGTCAGCTTGGCATTTTGTTTAATTGGCATACAAGTGACGATGTCTCATTATCGGCAAAATTTTCACCATAAAGCGATGTGGGTGCCTGTACTGGCAGCTCCGCTATTTTTCGTGTTCGGGTTGATCCTCGTCTGTTATCACGCGGCTTGGCTGCGCGGTACATTCCAAATCCTGATGTGGGTAGGAGCTTTGGCGGGGCTTATCGGCTTCTATTTTCATGTACGCGGCGTAGGCAAGCGGGTCGGCGGTTATAAATCTCATAACTTTCTGATCGGTCCGCCTGTCATCATGCCGCTTATGGTTACGGCGATGAGCTTGCTCGGGCTTATTGCGCTGTATTGGCGGACGTAATGATGAAGAACACTGTACGGGGGTGATTATTGATGGTGAAAAGAACTCGGTATCCTTCCTTCAATGTGATGGATGAACGTGAAGCATGGGACACCCATACGCAAGCCATCGTGACGAACAGGGTGCTAAAGCCGCAATCTTGTGTCGTGTTGGATGGCGAGGAACAACTGCTGCTGCGGCAAATATGCTCCGCGCTTGTCGATGACGAGCGCGAGGAAGTGATTCGATACGTGCTTGCCCATGTCGACCGGACATTGAAGGAAACGACGGGGGAAGGAGAACGTAAAGCTGGCATACCGGAACGGAAAACGCTCATACTTGAGGGCATTCAGCATGTAGGCCAACTCATGTGTCAACTGACGGGAACAAAAGCAACCAAATGGGACGTGCAGAAGGTGACCGAAGTCCTGCAGCAAATTAGCGAAGGAAGAGCGGGTTTTGCAACATGGTCAAGTGATCTCCAGCGAGAATGGTTCGTGAAAATGCTGAATCTGACTGTCGAGGCGTATTGCTCGTATCCAGTTGTATGGTCGGAGATGGGGTATGCCGGTCCCGCATATCCGCGCGGCTATGTTCGCGGCGATATCGGAAGGCTTGATCCATGGGAGGCGAAGGAAGAAGCATGATACTGCGTAAATTTGCCGATGAGGCTGATGTCGTAATCGTAGGCGCCGGTGCTGCGGGCGGGGTGCTTGCGAAGGAATTGAGCGAGGCTGGATTTCGCGTTGTTGTGCTGGAAGCAGGTCCATTCCGCGATCCGCAGCAGGATTTTGCAAGCGATGAGCTTACGATGAAAAATTTAGGCTGGCAGGATACTCGTATTGTAGATGGAAAAGACCCGCTGACGATGGGACATAACAATTCAGGGCGCGGCGTAGGCGGGGGAACGGTACATTTTACGGCCGTTTTTCTACGTTTCCATGAATCTGACTTTCGAACAAGAACGTTGGATGGCGTAGGGGAGGACTGGCCCATACAGTATGAGGATCTGGAGCCGTATTACTCGCGCATTGAGAAAGAAATAGCGGTGTCCGGTCCGAAGCATTTTCCTTGGGGCAGCTATCATGGCCCTTATCCGCATCCGGAACGGGATCCGCTGAGTCCGAATGCTTATGTGTTCATGAAGGGCTGCGAAAAGCTGGGGATTCGATCTTCCGTTCCGCCCCTTGCGATTATATCGGCACCATTCGACGGCCGTCCGCCGTGCATTAATAGAGGCTTCTGCAATCAAGGATGCATGCCGAATTCGAAATTCAGCACCTTAATTGTGCATATCCCGAAGGCGATCAATGCTGGGGCAGAGGTACTTGCCGATTGTATGGTAACGCAAGTATTGACGGGAAGCGACGGCAAGGCAACTGGCGTAACGTTCGTGCATGAAGGCGTGACCTATGAGCAGAAGGCAAAGGTGGTTATTTTGTCCGCCTACGCGGTTGAGACCCCGCGATTATTGCTTCATTCCGCAAACAGCCAATTTCCGGACGGGCTTGCCAATAGCAGCGGGTGGGTCGGCAAAGCGATCATGCCGCATAGCAGCGAGGATGTATACGCGAAGTTCGACCGCGATATTCGTCTGTACAAGGGGACGCCGGTATTGGCAACGACACAAGACTTTTATGAGACGGACAAGAGCAGGGGATTTGCGCGAGGCTACACCCTCCATGCACATGGAGCAAGACCCGTCGGATTCGCCCAAGGTTTGAGCAAGGCCCGTACAGGCCCGATCTGGGGGAGTCGGCTTAAGGAAGAACTGCTAGACTATAATTACTACGGAAGAATTACGATGGTAGGAGAAGTGCTGCCGAATCCGGACAACCGCGTAACGCTAACCGATGAGCAGGACGAGAACGGCGTGCCGCGAGCCAAGGTTACGTTCAGCTATGGAGAGAATGACCGCAACCTTATCGACCATGCCGTAGGCACAATGAGCGCCATTCTGGAAGCGGAGGGCGGAGAGGTCAAATATATCGTGCCGGATACTGCTCATCTTATGGGAGGCTGCCGGATGGGCAGTAATCCACAGTCTTCGGTCGTCAATTCGTACGGGCAATGCCACGATATCCCGAATCTGTTCGTCTGCGATGCCAGCATATTCGTGACCTCCGGAGGCGGCAATCCAACAAACACCGTAATGTCGCTCGCGCTGCGAACCGCAGATTATATTAAGGAACAAGCAAAAAAGCTTCAACTGTAGACAGCATGTTTCTTCACTGTGCGATTCAAATGAACAACATATTCGTCATGCAAGTAGACCACAGGATCCTTTGTTTCCTGTGGTTTTGTTGTGTGACTGTATCGTTTATGCAGGGGCAGACCTCGAGAAAAGTACGGTAAACATATATAAAACCCGGCATCTGAACGACACCGGGTGGACATTATATGAAATTTTTTGGAATTACTCTGTAATTTTTTCAAGGACAGGCATGATCGCAATTGGCGGAAGCGACTTTGTCATCGCTTTGTAATGCACATTTAATTGGTCGCCTACTGCATATGTCCCATTTTCCGGAACAGGAACTAATAATATTTTTCCCTGATTAACGAGCTCCCACCACTCTCCTTGCAAGGCTTGCTCTTTTGTGGGCGCATTTACAATGGTCATGTACGTGTCGCCAACGGAACTGACAAAGCCAGTGAAAGTGGATTGATCCTGTTTATCCACGGCCGAGACCGAAATGTTGTTCGATGCGGATTCATCCGCATGGGCAAGCGCAGGTGTCGCTCCTGCTGCAACCCCTAAACCTAATGAGAGAGTGAGTACCGCAACTACCAAATTTTTTTTCGTAATCATGTTTGTAACCCTCCTTCTATATTTTGGTACAGGAATATATTTCTATATAAAAGCTTTGTATCCTTTATTATTTCTTTTTATTAACAAATCTGTCACATTTAGAATTTTGGGAATTTTTTTATTGATAAAAAGAACATTAAATTGAGCCGGGCGCATACCGCGTCGGTGGATTTACAGGAAGCTGGCCGTTCCAGAATACTTTTAGACTTGATTATATATTTTAATTGGCGTAACATTAAAACAAATGGATTAAATATGTATAAATGGGAGTGATTGTAAAGTGTTAACTGAATTACAAAAAGATTTTTTCTCTCGGTTGCAGATATCTCCAAAAGAAGATGTAACCTTTGAGGATTTACATGGAATCTTACTGCAAATGGGATATGTATTGCCCTATGAAAATTTAGACGTCATGGATAAGAATGTCCGCAACATTTCTAGAGCGAGTGTTCAAGAAAAATTGCTGTTAACCCATCGCGGAGGACTCTGTTACGAACTCAATTCCTTATTATACTATTTTTTGGTTGATTGTGGGTTTGATGTCTATCGAGTAGTTGGTACGGTCTATGATTTGGGGACTAATAATTGGAAGCCTGATGATGGGCATGTCATTATTATTTTAAATCATAATGATCAGAAATATATTATAGACGGGGGATTTGCCTCACATCTTCCCTTATATCCAGTCCCATTCAGCGGTGAAGTCATCTCATCCCAAACCGGAAAATACCGTATCCGTAAACAAAATACTGAGAAAGGAACCTATCTGCTAGAAATGAAAAAAGGGGAGAATGGGGAGAGTGCTCATTTCCTTGATTCTGAACCTACAAATACATGGTGTGTTGGGTATGCATTTACATTAGATGAAATAGATACTGATAAAGTAAATCTGGTACAAAATACGATTGTTGAGCACCCAGAATCCCCCTTTAACAAAAGACATATTGTCTGTAAATTAATTGAAGGCGGGCATATTTCACTAACGAAACGAAGTTTTACACAAACCAAAAACGGTAAAAAAAGAAAACGAACGATAAACGAAGAAGAGTTTTGTCAGATTCTTGAGGAGGATTTTGATATTATTCCGAATAAATACGTTGCTAATTTTTAGAAAGATACCGTGTAAATTGAACTAATGATCTTCTAGCTATGAAAGTTCATTTGCTAATGAACTCCTAAATGTGGCTTCAGCAACGGCGTTATCGTAACGAAAACCTTAGAGAGCGACCGATTTGAAAAGCAGTCAACGTTTCATCGATTGAGGTTTATATTTCTCTTTGATCAAATTAATAAAAATGGAAAGTGGATGAGTAAAAAAGTGGAAAGTGGATGGTTACAAACGAATTCTTACATGTTAATTTGTAATTAAATAATTATTTGTACTTAAATAATTATAAATAATTACAAAAGGAGAAATTTATTGTGGGAAATTATCCTAAATATCGCGCAGCAGCCGTCCAGGCTGCACCTGTATACTTGGATTTAGATGCAACAGTTGAGAAATCTTGCAAATTGATTGCTGAAGCAGCATCAAATGATGCAAAATTAGTTGCTTTTCCCGAAGCTTTTCTTCCTGGTTATCCTTGGTTTGCGTTTATTGGTCATCCAGAATATACAAAAAAATTCTATAAGGACCTCTACAAAAATGCAGTTGAAATTCCAAGCTTGGCTATTCAAAAAATAAGTGAAGCAGCTAGGAAACACGAAACTTACGTATGTATTTCTTGTAGTGAAAAAGATGGTGGATCTTTATATTTAACTCAACTTTGGTTTAATCCCAAGGGGGATTTAATTGGAAAACATCGAAAGATGAGAGCATCTGTTGCTGAAAGACTTATATGGGGGGACGGAAGTGGAGGCTTGATGCCAGTATTTAAAACAGAGCTTGGTAATTTGGGCGGACTGATGTGTTGGGAACACCAGGTTCCTTTAAATCTGCTTGCAATGAATTCACAAAATGAACAAGTACACGTAGCCTCCTGGCCAGGATACTTTGATGATGAAATCTCAAGTCGATATTATGCTATTTCAACTCAAACCTTTGTTTTAATGACATCCTCTATATATTCGGAAAAAATGAAAAGCATGATTTGTTTAACACCTGAACAAAAAGAATACTTCGATACATTTAAGAGTGGACATACTTGTATTTATGGACCTGATGGAGAACCAATTAGCGATATGATTCCTGCAGAAACGGAAGGAATTGCTTATGCTGAAATAGATATAGAAAAAATAATTGATTATAAATATTACATCGATCCTGCCGGTCACTATTCTAACCAAAGCTTAAGTATGAATTTTAATCAAAATCCTACACCTGTTGTTCGTAAGTTTGGAGATAACGAGACTAAGAAAATTACTTACGAGGAAATCAATCTACAGATTGGCAGTCAAACTTTTTAGGTGAAAATGCTTCCTTTTTATAAGCGGTAATCGCAGCGAATGCTCTTTTTGTTCGTAAGCTGTGGCAGAACCAGACAAAAGTATTGTGAAAATACGTAAAACCCGGCATCTGAATGATGCCGGGTTAGCATTATGCTATTTTTCGACTACTCTGTGATTTTTTCAAGGACAGGCATAATCGCAATTGGCGGAAGCGACATCGTCATCGCTTTGTAATACACATTTAACTGGTCGCCTACTGCATAGATTTCATTTTCTGGAACCGGAACTAATAATATTTTCCCTTGATTAACGAGTTCCCACCACTCTCCTTGCAAGGCTTGCTCTTTTGTGGGCGCATTTACAATGGTCATGTACGTGTCGCTAATGGAACTAACAAATCCGGTGAAAGTGGATTGATCCTGTTTGTCCAGGGTCGAGACCGAAGTGCTGTTCGATGCGGATGAATCCGCATGGGCAAGCGCAGGTGTAGCTCCTGCCGCAAACCCTAGACCTAATGAGAGAGTGAGTACTGCAACTACCAAATTCTTTTTTGTGATCATGATTGCAATCTCCCTTCTATATTTTGGTACAGGAATATATTTCTATATAAAAACGTCGTATCCTTTGTTATTTCTTTTTATTAACAAATCTGTCACATATAGATGTGTAAAGATGTCCTCATACTTATTAAATTTTTTCAAATGGGTTCGGATTCTAAATATTTCTCGTTGATTGAAGAGGAGCTTGTCTACCTGTAAAATGCTGTGTGGAAAATAAGAATCTTATCTCTGCTTTGTTCTTTTCATGCATCTCTTCTGATGTTCCAGTATGTAAATGTCTAGAAGCTGGCTAATTTGGATCACTTCGTCATCGATAAGATTATTCTTCTGGTTCACGAGGCAGGTTAGTTCTTGCCTGAGTCCATCAATTTTATGTAATAGATCATCACAGTATATAATAGTCCGTCACCTCGGATTAGGGGGAATAATGGGGCGCCGCCCTTTCTTTACTATTAGTATACAATGTGTCTATCGAATTCTAATAAAAGGGATTATAGGGAAACTTTTTTAAAAACAAAAAAGAGTACCAAGCTGGTACTCTTACCATGGGTGATGTCCGTTATCATTTCCCAATGTCGCCAAAAATGTTGTTACTCCAATAATAGAGAAAAATTCAATAACGGCTATGGAATCCCCTCGTAGTTACCAAGGCAAATTGTCCGAATTACCAAACATTGCGGCCATCGCAGCTTCCCCGATAATGACAGCACTCAGAAGAGCAATATATACTTTGGGCACGAAACGCTTCACCGTAATCCCTCCCTATGGGTTTGTTGGTAGTATTCCGTCAATTTTTTTATCGTTGATATGGTCATCGTTATTTCCATAGTCAAATGACTTTGCATGATAAGGTGAATGCACCGTTTTTCTTGACGTACATCGTCAACCCTAGAAAAATGAAACGCGCCTTCGAGTGACTCGGTTACACCTCTCTCGAATTCACCTACGGCAATGAAATACTTTGCTCTATGGTAATAATATTCGGCTAATTGTGAAATCATGTTGGGATTGTTATCATTGATTTGTTCAGGGTTAATCGGATAAGTAAGTACTTTCTCAGCTTCGGACAATCGATGTTCCTGTAAGTAGATATCCATTAATTGATTCAAAGCTGGTAAAGCTGCATGCTGGTCATTTGTTTCCAACAAAGAAGTAAATTGAGCTATCGCCAAATCTGTATTTCCCCTTTTGGCATGGAGCTGTGCTTTGATCAACATAGTATTTTCTTTAATGTAAGGGCCATCATACTGTGAGTAAAGGTGGGTGTAATATTCAGACTTGTCATAATCCCCGATTTGATAATATGCTCCCCGCAATATACCTAGAGCGTGAACGTAGAACCCATTGTCAGGTTCTGCTTCCTGAACCACATGAAGGGCAAGCTCGATACTCTCTGGATATAAAAATAAATTATAAGCATGAATACCTAGCTTGTAATAGAACATGATGCGGTCTTCTACGCTCAAAAAATGAGCGTACATTATGACATGATTTCCACTTTCGTACACTGCCCGCATTCGAGTAAAATCATCCCGTTCGATGAGGTACACCTGGAGTAAGCCTTTTGCCAAAAAAGGCATAATGCCGTGATCGCGTGCGTAGTCAACGATCAATTGGTACAAGGCCAATCGAATTTCCTTGCGTTCCACGGTAGCTGTAAAGTCATATAGACGTTCGACTAAGGAGTGGCTGTCGTCGCTCGGGGATTCCAGAAATTTTGTGCCTACTTTTCGCAGCAGATCGGTAGAGCCTGAATGCTGGATTGCATCCTGCAGCACATACAGCAGAGTATCAGCTCTTTTGTCAGCGCTTATGTACATTTCTACTACCGTTTCCAGCGGTATATGTAAGGCTTCGGCAATCGGACGGAGCGTCTTATATTCCGGTCTTTTGACGTCTTCATTTTCGATTTTGGATATTGTGCCTTTATGAACGCCGGATGATTCCGCTAATTGCGCTAAAGTCATTCCGCTATTGCGCCTATAACGATGTATTAATTCACCGATGGACAATATCTGTGCCATCCTGTATGCACCTTCTCTCATTCTCAATCGAAATTTCCTATATTTTACCATGGTTTTTGTCGAATGGGAATGTTTGGGGTGAAAAATCATAGGTAAGTTGCGGACATTTGGAAATGGAAAAATGCTTTTCGGGAAATTATTTGGGGGAAGTTCACATATCAGGGAGGTAGTATTAAGATAAAGAGAAATAATCAACTCCATGTACTTAAAAAAGACATCGCGAAACGATGTCTCAACAATTTGAGCTGTGGAAGTACTTCCACAGCTCTTACCTTGAAAAAGATAATTAATATAACCAAATCTTGAGAGACTTGAGGCCAACAAGGTTCAAATCCTTATTATTTACGGGGAATAGTGAAATACTTATTTCCATACACTGTTTCGATTGTTTCACCTTGAGCTATCAATCTACCATCATTATCATATGCACCAAACCAAAATCTGTATTGATTACCCCGTGTCAGGTTAGTTGCATCATAATAAGTTTTATATTGGTGATCGACAACAATTCGTTGGTTGGAATTCAAATCCCTGATGGCAACCCGATAATAAGAAGCACCGGCTACTGGTCCCCAAAGAATTCTGGTGCTTACATAACTTGAGGCTTGACTCACTGCTTTTGCCTCAACAGTAGAGGCTTGAAGCGGCTCCGCAAGAACTGCACCAGAACCAGCAGAGAACAATGTAGTTGCTGCAAGGATTGAAACAGAAAGCCCTTTCAACATAGTATTACCTCCCAAAAAATGATATGTTTAATTCACCATTTTTTAGTAGAATAACTCTGCGTATGGATGATGAACTATCCTTATATTACCTATAATAATATATTATGTCAACATCGTTTGGGAATATATAATCATTATTCAAAGTAATTATTGTTGTTATTTTCCTATTAATAAAAGTGTGTTTTAAAAGCGGATACTACAGGTATCAATGGAATTTAAAAAAGATGACCCCTGTTGAATACAGAGATCATCTTATTTAATCTGCCTAGACTTTTTTTAAATGTCCTTTACATGGGGGACAGTTTACTTGGGAAACGGTTCGTTGCGACACAATCAAAAAGTAAGTCCATTCCTATATCCCGTTTATTCCGGTGCGTTTGGACCCACATCAGATGCTTTAAGCGGTTTGCGACTACTAGCCGCATCCGAAAATTCATCCGCTCCTACATCGGTTTTCGAGCGTGGTTGACCATCCATATCATCTGTCACTTTTACTCGCTTTTCAAGCTGCTTGTCACTGACTGCTTTATTTATCGCAGGGCTCTTGGCAGATAGTTTATGCAAGCCTTCCGAAATGATAAAATCTGGGTCTTTGGCTAATATTTCAGAAGGGCCGCGTGACGCATTGTTCAATGTGCTTCCATAGCCGATATTACCCTTATAGACAGTGTCGGTGCTGATAGGCTCGTGATATAAGATGCCCGTCTTGTTCGCGACGATATTGTTGGCTACCCAGCTTCCAGTCGGGGCGTATTTTTTAGTCGTATTCGTTGAACCGACCGTAATCCCGGCTTTACTATTAACAATGGTGTTATTTACGACTGTTGCACGATACACTCGCCATTGGGAACTCAAATCTTCATCTGTAGGATTCTTTGGTTTCCCATCTGTTCCACCGTCATACTTGCCGCTGTCCAGAAATATCGCATCACCTGTTATGCCTTCCATATAATTGTTATAAATTTCATGATCATTTCCATATACCCGAATGCCCAGCACCTTCTCCTTCACGCCATCTCCAAAAAAGAAGTTGCCGTAAAACTTGTTATTGTGGCCATGTCTGGATGTCAATCCGCCACGGTTATTTATGAAAGTGTTATATCTGACCTCATTGCCGCCTGATTTTACCGACACCACCTCTAGATCGCCGTCACAATTTTCGAATAGATTGTATTGGACTTTGTTTTCACCCTTGGATAAGGAAATCTTCGATATTCCAAGACGAATCGTTTCATTGCCGTTTGCTTCAGAATACGTAACGTTACGGAAATGGTTGTATTCAATCACGTCACGCTGAGAGATTTGTTTATTAGTTCCCTTAATAAATCCACTAAAAGCAATTACTGGTCCAGGATCGCTTTTTCCGTTAAAATCGTTGCGATCAATCTGGTTGTCAGAGCTATTCTCACCTTTGATCTCTAGCCAGATCGTCTTGTTTCCAGTTGCAGGAACGGCAAACGTATTGCGTGTCAGTCGAATATGGTTCGAGCCGTCAAGCTGAACCGCTACACTGCGGTCGGCAGTTCCGGTGTTCGTAATTTTCAGACCTTCAACGACAATATACGATGAACGGACAATGTGTAACACGTCAGCACCCGCAATAATCGCTCGCCCACGGTTTGCGGCTTTAATCGTAATCGGACTATTACTCGTCCCATGTTTACCACTGATTTGCAGCGCTTTGCTTCCTGTGTATGTACCATTTGCCAATACGATGGTTGTCCCTGGAGTGGCCTGGGCAATTGCTTTCTCTAGCTGTGAAGAGTTCGACACTTTTACTACCCTCGATGCTAGACTCGATAATACCTCCGATTCAGGCGCAACGTTATAAACGGCGTCTGTTACTGTGGGCGGGTCACCGGCTGCCTGATTTTCCGCCAACGAATAACTTGTTACGGGAAGCAAGGTTACTGACAACAAGGTCATAAGTAATAATTGTCTAACTTTACTAGGTTTCACCAATACCATCACCTCTGTATAAAATTGTAATCCAGCATTCTAAATATAACCTATTTTTGGTATAAAAGGATCTTGAAATTTGGCGAAAAATTAAAAAGTTACGGATATTGGATCAACTGGTAACGGACGGTTTGCGTATACAATTATACAAAAACAACCACTACAGGTATCAATGGAATTTAAAAAGATGACCCCTGTTGAATACAGAGATCATCTTCTTCCATCTGCCTAGACTTTTTTGAAAATGTCTTTTACATGAGGGACAGTTTATCTTTTGAGGAGTCTTTGTTATGCAAGGCTGTGTCTGTTCACCTTTCTGGACTGTCTTACAATTGCGTAGCCGATGTACTGAGAAGTCATCTTTTTAATGCCATTATGCTCATGATAGCATGACTTTACTAACAGGACCTTGCTTGAACGGCAGCAAGGTCCTTTGGAACACGCTGCCTAAAGACAGCGATCTAAATATCATCCTCATTCATGTCTACCCGCGAACCCCAATAAAATAGGACAATCACGAAAGCAATGACAATAATGAACGGGGCATAAAAGATTAAAAATTGATTCATCTGTTCGGTGCTCCTTTTTATTCAACATGGCACTGCACGACATACATACCTGCCGCTTCATCCGTTACATAGCTTCGTATGAATTACATATTCGCTTCTTCATCCTCTTAGATGTGCTTCTTGCCGGAACGTCCGCCTTTCCCATTTTTGATCCCTTTCACATAGTTCGCATCGAACAGGAACAAACGCAGGAGCAGGAACAGAGATGGCAGCAGAATGAGCAGCCCAAGGATGAATACAACGATTAGCGCGTAAGCCATAGCCTGATTCGTGACGTGCTCGTACACATTGATATACGGGTAGAGCACATAAGGCAAATGCGCCGAACCATAGCCGAACCATGCGAATCCGAACTGGAAGATGACGCACAGAAAGGCAAGGCCGTAATGTCGTCTTCTCCATACGTAATAGACGGCGATGACGAAGAACAGGAAGGACACGACGAACATCCATGCACGATCGATCATATTGTTGAAGTGTTCCGCGTTATGCCCCTGAATGGCGTAAAATACGAACAAACTGGCTAATATGGTGGGAGCGGACCACAGTAAGGCATATTTGCGTACAATGTTGAGCGCTGCTTCATCCTCGGCCTTGGAAGCATAGTAGGTCAGGAACATGGCGGAAATATACAGTACGCTGACAAGAGCAAGCACGATAACCGAATATGGATAGATGTTCGTAAATAGGCTCAGGAACTGGAAGGAGATGCTGCCGTCCGCCTCCTCCGTAATGTACCCGCCTTCCGATATCGCGAGCACAGTGGACAACGCTGCGGGAATGAGCCATCCGCTTACGCCGTACAGGAACACATAGATGCGATTGCTCTTCATCCCGTATGTGCTAAAGGCATAGTAGGAGCCGCGCAATGCAAGCAGGATAAGCGCCAGACTGCCTGGCACGAGCAATGCTGTTCCGTAATAATAAGCCGTATCCGGGAAGAACCCGACCAACCCGATGTAGAAGAAGACTAAGAATACATTTGTCACTTCCCATACAGGAGACAAATAGCGCTCGATCACATTATGAATGATATGGCGCTTGCCGGTCACGGTGCTGACATAGCTGAAGAAGCCTGCTCCGAAGTCGATGGAGGCGACAAGCAAATAGCCGAACAGGAATATCCATAGAACGGTAATGCCGACTAATTCGTAACTCATTTCTTCCCCCCTCCTTCCCAGCCAAGTGCTTTAATTTCGTCCTCTGCAGGATTGCTCTTGAACATGCGGATGATCACACGAATCGCAGTAATGGTAATCAAGAGGTACAGCAGGGTGAACAGCCACAGCATCGTATCCACGTGCGTCGAGGTCGTCGCGCCTTCGGCTACGGTCATCACCTTCCATAGAATCCATGGCTGGCGGCCAATCTCTGCGAACATCCATCCGAACTCAATCGCCAATACCGCTAGTGGAGCTCCGAGCACTACTGCTCTTAACAACAGCCGATTATGCGGTTTTTTCAAGCTTTGCCTGCGATTGCGCATGAACCAGATGACATACCATAGGGACACGACTGTCAAATACATGCCGATGAATACCATGGAATCGAAGAAATAATGGGACGCCTTCAGCGGGGGCCTTTCCTCGACGGGAACATCATTTAGGCCTTTGACGACGGTATCGGGCGTGCCGCCCGCCAAAATACTCAGTGCATAAGGGATGCGGAATCCGTATTTCACCTCATTCTTTTCCGTAAGGATGCCGCCGAAGACGAGCTCGGCATGGGGCTTCGTCTCAAAATGCCATTCCGCAGCCGCGAGCTTCTCGGGCTGGTACTCATGCAAATACTTGCCGGAAAAGTCGCCAATTACGGCTGAAGCGACAGAGAATAGGAGCGCGGTTACCATCGACATGCGAAGCGCTTTTTTGTAATACGCATGAGTACGGCCGCGAAGCAGAGACAGCGCAGAAATCGCCGCCGTAATAAAGGCGCAGGTTACATAGGCCGTAGCCAGAACATGTCCAACTTTAGTAGGCATTGCCGGATTGAACATCGCTACGATGGGTTCGATATTTGTCATTTTGCCGTTGACCAGATCGAATCCGCGCGGCGCGTTCATAAAGCCATTTACCGAGGTAATGAAGAAGGCGGAAGCGGAAGACCCTATGGCTACCGGGATAAGCAGCAGAAAGTGATAGATGCGATTTTTGAAGCGATCCCAGGTATACAGATAGATGCCGAGAAATATCGCTTCCACAAAAAAGGCGAATGTCTCCATAAATAAGGGGAGCGCGATAGCCTGTCCTGCAACTCTCATAAAGTTCGGCCATAGTAAACTCAACTGCAGACCGATACAAGTGCCGGTTACAACCCCTACAGCTACGGTAACGGTGAAGCCGCGAGCCCAGCGCCGTGCCATGAGCAGATAGTAAGAATCGTTGCGCTTAATCCCGATCCATTCCGCAAGCGCGATCATAAGCGGCATTCCAACGCCAATTGTGGCATAAACGATATGTACGAACAGTGTTAGCCCGGTAAGGATTCGGCTGTAGACAACTGGATCATAGGTGAGCATGTAAGGTCAACACTCCTTCTAAATTAAAATTCCTGACGTTCAGAATAGCCGCCGCAGAAAGGACAGCAGCATAATAGTGCCGACAACAAAGCATGTAATGATTAGTATTTTTTCTTGTTTTCTTATTTTTGCAACATGATTCTTGTCAGATTCCATTATTGCTCCCCTTCCTTATATACATAGAGGTCGCCCTCGAAGTATGTGATCCGCAATCCATACTCCTAGTGAAATGATGCCCGTTTTTTCGATGTCTATGATGAAATCGTGAAAGTTAGTCTTATCTTCTTTTTTTCGTTGTGACTCTATTCACAAAAAATGAAAAGAGATCTCGGCTGTTCCCTTTACAAAATCTTAAAACACGCAATATGGCAGCATTAACATTCCCATGCTACATTGGGACTAAAGACCGATTACAGGACTAGAGTAGGAGTGGAGCTTATGACGATGCTGCTGACGAAGATGGAAGGAAGACGCGAGGAAGCGAAGAAGCAATCCGTGAAGCGAGAATATGAGGATTTGATTCAATTCGCACCCATCATTCATGCGAGTACAACCATTGAAGAAGCAGATCATCGATTTCGAGAGGATGGTTCGCTGCGTTGCTTAGTCATAGGGAATGAACATGCTGAACCGCTTGGCATTGTCATGCGAGAGCGATTTCATGAACAGATGAGCAAACGTTTCTCACCGGCTCTATATTATGAAAAGCCGATTGTGCGCTTAATGGACAAGCATACGCTCATCGTAGAGTGCGGTATCGATACAGAGGAATTGTTGGATTTATCAGCGTCGCGCGCGGAGGAACGAATGTACGACAGCATTGTGGTCACCCGTGCAGGCAAATATGCCGGAATTCTCACATCGAAGCAGTTGTCTTCGTTATCGAATCAAATACGGATGGAAGCGAAGCAGAAGGAGTCGGAAGTCATTAGCTCCACCCTAGGGGCGCTGAGCAGTATCTTAACGGAAACTGAGCATGTCCGCGAAGCCTCGGCAGATGGCAAATCCCATGCAGATCGGATGATCGACGAGACATTGATGGGGAAAACCGTGCTTGATCAAGTCTCCGCTTCATTTCAGCAGGTATCGATTCGAGTGGAAAGTCAGGCGAGACAAACGAAGGAACTGAAAGATTATACCGCAGCGGTGGCGGATGCCGTCAGCGTGATTCGTTCGTGGTCTGATTCATGCCATATGTTGGCGCTGAACGCATCCATTGAAGCGGCGCGGGCGGGGGAGCATGGCCGAGGATTTGAAGTGGTTGCTTCAGAGGTGCGCAAGCTGGCTGTCTTGACGAAGGCCGCTACGGAACAAATTGATGAGACGCTCCATCAGATGATGCAAGCATTAACGGCTACAATAACAACCGGCGATCAAGCCCATTCCGAAGTGAACACAACGCTTGAAGGACTGAATTCTGCCTTGTTCAAATTCGAGCAGTTGTTCCGCGCGATTGCGGAAAATCGCAATCGCTTGGATCAAGTCGATGCATATGCGGCGCGTATGGCTGTGACAGCGAACGAGGCGAATCGACAATTACAGTCAATGTCTGCGCAGCATTAATGATTTTTACATTCCGTTAACAAATAAACCAAACAGTCTTAACAAACAGGCATTAACATACTAGATGTGAGACAAACAACAATGCATACAACAACAAACGGGAAACGATCAAAAGGAGTGGATTGACTTGAAAAGATGGGGAAAACAAATCATGATGCTTACGCTCGTAGCAGCGTTGACGGTAGTATTGGCAGCTTGTGGCGGCAAGAAGGATGATGCTTCTGCGAACAACAACGCGGCGACGACGGAAACGAATAATGCAGCGAAGGAAACAACCAGCCCTGAGAAGCTGACAGGCACGATTGATATAGACGGATCAAGCACCGTATATCCGATTACGGAAGCAATCGCCGAGGAGTTCGGCAAAGAGAACAGCGAGGTTCGCGTGTCGGTAGGTACGGCTGGCACAGGCGGCGGCTTCAAGCGCTTCATTAACAGCGAAACTGCAATCAGCAACGCTTCCCGACCTATCAAAGATAAAGAAGCGGCTGCAGCAAAAGAAAAAGGAATCGACTACTTGGAATTGTCCGTTGCCTATGACGGCCTGTCCATCGTTGTCAACAAGGACAACACTTGGGTTGACCACATTACGACAGATGAATTGAAAAAAATCTATGAGCCTAACTCCAAAGTAAAAACATGGGCTGATGTTCGTGCAGGATGGCCGGCGGAAGACATTAAAATATACTCGCCAGACACGAACCATGGCACATTTGACTACTTTACAGAAGAAATCAACGGCAAGGCGCAAGAGAGCCGCAATGACAAGCAAATCACATTCAGTGCGGATACGAACGCAATCGTGCAAGGAGTATCCGGCGACAAGAACGCACTTGGCTACTTCGGCTTCTCTTACTTCGAAGAGAACCAAGACAAGCTGAAGCTTGTTCCCGTTGACAGCGGCAAAGGCGCAATCGCTCCTTCTGAAGAGGCAATTAAAGATGGAAGCTATTCTCCATTGTCCCGTCCGCTCTTCGTCTATGTGAACAAGAAGAAGCTGGAACAGCCTGAAGTGAAGGCATTCGTAGAGTACTACCTCAAAAATGTAGGCAGCATCGCGAAGGAAGTAGGCTATGTAGCTCTGCCGCAAGAAAAATACGATGAGCAATTGAATCTGTTGAAGTAAGAACAAGGAAAGGCTTCGAAATCAGCATCATACAACCTGCAGTATAATGTGATGTCTCGTCAAAAACAGATGGTGGAGACATCACATTTTCACGAAGTCAATGTTAACGAATTGTAAAAGAACGCAAAGAGGGGTTAAGGCTATGCAGGGTAATCTCCCGCAGCGAGAGACGACGATATCATTCAGTAACGGCAAAGTGCATCTATCAGATAAGCTTGTTCCTATTCTTTTATTTCTATGTGCTGCTTTGTCCGTAGTGACAACCATCGGGATTGTTTACACGCTCTTTTCTGAAACGTTCTCTTTCTTGAAGCAAGTCAAGATTACAGAATTTTTATTCGGTACAAAATGGAGCCCGTTAATAGCGCCGAAATCATTCGGCATCCTGCCCCTGTTGGGCGGTACGTTAATGATTACGGTCATTGCTTGTCTAGTTGCGATACCGATTGGACTTGCAAGTGCAATCTATTTGAGCGAATATGCACCCGGTCGTGTTCGCAAAATGGTGAAGCCGATTCTTGAGGTGTTGGCTGGTATCCCAACGATTGTTTACGGTTATTTTGCTCTAACGTTTGTTACGCCATTGTTAAAGTTTATTTTCCCTTCAACAGGGATGTTCAACGCGTTAAGTGCAGGCCTTGTCGTCGGAATTATGATTATTCCGATGGTTTCCTCTTTATCAGAGGATGCGATGTCGGCTGTGCCTCGCAGTTTGCGGAATGGTGCATATGCGCTTGGAGCAACCAGATTCGAGGTGGCATTGAAAATTGTCGTTCCGGCCGCCTTCTCCGGTATTGTATCATCGGCCGTGCTCGCTTTCTCGCGTGCCATTGGCGAGACGATGATTGTAACGATTGCAGCGGGTGCTACGCCTCATTTGACCTGGAATCCGCTGGAGAGCATCCAGACGATGACCGCTTATATTGTACAGGTTAGTATGGGGGATACACCGCATGGCTCTATCGAGTATGGAACAATATTTGCTGTCGGAATGACACTGTTCGTCATTACGTTCCTGCTCAATATTTTGGCGCTGTGGGTGGCACGACGCTTCAGGGAGGAGTACTAAGCTAATGAGTATGTTTCAAGATGCGAATCGCAAACAGATTGGTACCCGCCGGAAGGTAGACCTTGTGCTGCATATCTTATTCCTGGTGGCAACTTCGATCGGTATTATTGCGCTAATGGCTTTGCTGATTCAAATTATGATGGACGGATTGTCTCGTTTGAATCTTGACTTATTTACGAATTATCCTTCGCGAATGGCTGCGAAGGCAGGTATGAAATCGGCTATCGTCGGCTCCATATACATGGTGCTTATCATGGCTCCTATCTCGTTCGTTCTCGGCGTAGGAGCGGCGATCTATCTTGAGGAATACGCGAAGAAGAATAGGCTGACACGGTTGATTCAACTGAATATTAGTACATTGGCCGGAGTTCCATCCATCGTGTACGGGATACTAGGCTTGACGCTCTTCGTACGCGGATTGGCCTTGGAACGCAGTCTGCTCTCCGGTGCGCTTACGATGACGCTGCTCGTGCTGCCGATTATTATCGTGTCTGCGCAGGAAGCGATTCGAGCCGTGCCAAGAGCGCGGCGCGATGCTTCCTTCGCCCTTGGCGCTACGAAGTGGCAAACGGTATCGCGTTCGGTGCTTCCGTCCTCGATATCAAGTATTTTGACAGGTGTTATCTTGGCATTGTCCCGGGCAATTGGGGAGACCGCCCCGCTCGTCATGATTGGGGCATTAACATTTGTGGCGTTCCTGCCTGAGAGCATTATGGATCAGTTCACCGTGATGCCAATTCAGATCTTTAACTGGGTATCCAGACCGCAACTTGCATTCCATGAACTCGCTGCCGCAGGCATTATCGTGCTGCTGGGGCTGCTTATCATTATGAATATTTCAGCAGTAATTCTACGCAATAAATATCAGAAACATATTTAAGGAGACGATAGCATGAGCACAGCGACTGCCTTACAGACGTTAATCGACATTAAAAATTTGAACTTATACTATGGCACGTATCATGCGCTGAAAAATGTCACTATGACGATTCCGGAGAAGGCAGTCACAGCGTTCATCGGACCATCCGGCTGCGGGAAATCTACATTGCTTCGTACATTGAATCGGATGAACGACATGATCACGGGGACGCGAATTGAAGGGACAGTTGCGATTGGCGGTACAGATATCTACAGCAATGAAGTCGATGTAGAGACACTTCGCAAAAAGGTAGGAATGGTATTCCAGCAGCCGAACCCTTTTCCAAAATCGATTTATGACAATATCGCTTACGGCCCGCGACTTCATGGGATACGCAGTAAAGCAAAACTCGATGAGATTGTCGAGCAAAGCTTGAAGCAAGCGGTACTGTGGGATGAAGTGAAGGACTACTTGAAGCGCTCTGCCTTCGGCTTGTCCGGCGGTCAGCAGCAGCGTCTCTGTATTGCGCGCGCATTGGCAGTCAACCCGGATATTTTGCTGATGGACGAAGCGACCTCGGCCTTGGATCCGATTTCTACGCTGAAGATTGAGGAGCTTGTTCAAGAATTGAAGCATAAGTACACGATTGTTATGGTTACACACAATATGCATCAAGCTGCCCGTGTATCGGATCAGACGGTGTTCTTCCTGAACGGGGAAGTAGTCGAATTCGACAATACGGAAACGCTGTTCTCCAATCCATCCGATAAGCGGACAGAGGACTATATTACTGGTCGCTTCGGCTAATGCCATGATGGACTCCTCCGGTGTCTGGCTTCGCCATAGGGCATGTTATCTGGCGCCCAGCATAATCACGGTGTGGAGCACAGGATCGCTCAATTACAGCAAGATGCTGCAAAAGAACGGAAATTGATAAGTAGGATAAGGAGTGTAGCTGCAAATGATCAAACGGAGAGAGTTCGACTTGGCCTTGGAAGAACTAAGCAAATTGCTTGAAGAGATGGGGGCGCGAGTAGAACGTGCACTGTCCGAATCAATCGAATCATTGAAGAATACGGATGTCGAGCGCGCCAAGCGGATTATTTCCGAAGATGCAGAGCTTAATCGAATTGAAGAAAAGATCATCGACTTGGGATCGAAGCTGATTCTGACCCAGCAGCCTGTTGCCAAAGACTTGCGCCGTATTCTTGTAGCCTTCCGGATTTCCAATGATTTAGAACGGATGGGCGATTTGTCGATTGACGTAGCGAAGGTTGTGCTGCGCATGGAAGGACAGACGCTCATAAAGCCGTTAATTGACCTGCCGCGAATGGCGGAAACGGTGCAGATTATGATTAAGGAATCCATTCAAGCCTATATTAAGGAAGATGTGAATCTTGCTTATAAAATGGCGAAGGACGATGATATGGTCGATCAGCTATACAGCCAAATCTTCCGTGAGCTGTTGACGTACGTCGTGGAAAATCCACAGAATGCATCTCAAGCCATGCTGCTTACCTTTGTAGGACGCTATATTGAACGAATTGCCGATCACGCGACGAATATCGGCGAGGCGGTCGTCTATCTCGTGACGAACCAGCGTCCCGACTTGAATAATTAATCATACGGAATTATTGATGAATATGTGATTTTCATTCTTCATCTTTTCGCCGACCGCGACATACCCGGTCGGTTATTTTTTTCCCATAAGATCATCATTTTCTTTTCTGGTACTGGCTATGCTATCATGAAGGTAGAGAATGGATTGAGGTGCATGAAACTATGGATAAATGGATCATTATTGACGGCAACAATATAATTTACCGCGCTTTTTTTGCAATGCCTCCTTTGACGAATGCTCAAGGATTACATACAAATGCTGTGTACGGATTTACGACTATGCTGCTTCGTGTCCTCGAAGAGGAGAAACCGACCCATCTGCTCGTTGCATTTGATGCCGGCAAGGAGACATTCCGTCATGGTGATTACAAGGATTATAAGGGAGGACGGGAGAAGACGCCTTCTGAATTGTCAGAGCAGTTCCCGATTTTGAAGCAACTGCTTGATGCGCTTGGCGTTCCGCACTTCGAGATGAGCGGATATGAAGCGGATGATATTATCGGTACTTTGACCCGTGAGGCAAATGAACAAGGAATCGAAATGGCGGTTGTGAGCGGTGATAAGGATATGCTGCAGCTAGTTTCCGACCAAGTCACGATTTTGCTTACTCGCAAGGGTGTAACCGAGATTGAGAAGTACACGCCTGCGGCGCTGCAGGAGAAATACGGAATTGAACCGCTGCAAATCATAGATATGAAGGGTTTAATGGGCGATTCCTCGGATAATATTCCGGGCGTTCCTGGAATTGGAGAGAAGACGGCACTGAAGCTTCTGCATCAATTCGGCAGCGTTGAGAATGTACTGGAGAATGTAAACGAGCTGAAAGGCAAGATGAAGGAGAACCTCATCAATCACGCTGAAGACGCACGCATGAGCAAGAAGCTCGCAACGATCTTCCGTGAGGTTCCGCTGGAGAAGGGCCGCGAGGAGATGGCGTACCATGGCATTAAGGCGGACACTGCCATTCCTATGCTGCAGAAGCTTGAGTTCAAGTCGATCATTGAACGCATGGAGAAAATAGGGCTGATCGAGGGAGGCACTCCTGTATCCGCTGAACCAGCCGATGATGAACTGTCTGAAGAAAAGCTGGATGTACAGCTTGTGGACGGGGATTACAGCGGCATGAAGCAAATGATCGCTTCTGCAGATACGATCATTGTGGAAGCTCATGGAGACAATCCTCATCAGGCCGAGCTAATCGGTGTGCTTATCGCAGAAGAGGAATCCAACTGGTTCTTGACGAAGGAGCAGCTATTGTCTGACGAGGCGCAGTTCGTACGGGAATGGATTGCGGATCAAGGCAAGCCGAAGAACGGCTATGACATGCATTATGCGGAACTGGTTCTTCATTGGGCGGGAGTTCCTTATGACGGCTCTGCATTCGATGCGCAGCTTGCGTCTTATGTGCTCAACCCGGATGATGCGACGCTAACGCTCCAAGCAACTGCAGAGAAGTATGGCTTGGCAGCGACCCCGACAGATGATGACGTGTATGGAAAAGGGGCCAAGTTCAAGGTTCCGGCACTGGAGACGGTGGCGCTGCATGCTGCGCGCAAGGGGAAACTCGTTCGCCAGTTGAAGCCAGTTATGGAGAAGATGCTTGAAGAGCAGGAGATGAACCGGCTGTACTTTGAGCTGGAGCTTCCCTTATCGCGAGTGCTCGCACAGATGGAGAAAACGGGCATTCAAGTCGATACGGATGCGCTGAACAGCTTGGGTGCTCAGTTCACCGAACAGATCGAAACGACAATGAAGCGTATTTATGAGTTGGCGGGTACAGCGTTTAACGTTGGTTCACCGAAGCAACTCGGTGAGATTTTATTTGACAAGCTCGGATTGCCTGTGATTAAGAAGACGAAGACGGGATACTCCACCGATGCGGAAGTATTGGAGAAGCTGGAGCCTTACCATGAAATTATCCCGCTCATTTTGCATTACCGGCAAATGACGAAGCTGCAATCGACTTATATTGAAGGATTGCTGAAGGAAGTTCGCAAGGAGACGGGCAATGTGCATACGTACTTCCGTCAGACGATTACTGCAACAGGACGGTTGAGCAGCCAATATCCGAACTTGCAGAACATACCGGTTCGGCTGGAAGAAGGGCGCAAGATACGCCAAGCGTTCGTTCCTTCGGAGAAGGGATGGCATATTGTTGCTGCCGACTACTCTCAAATTGAGCTGCGTGTATTGGCTCATATTTCGGGAGATGCGAAGCTGAAGGAAGCGTTCGTCCACGATATGGACATTCATACGAAGACGGCGATGGATGTATTCGGGGTCTCCTCTGAACAGGTCGATGCCAATATGCGCCGTTCGGCAAAGGCGGTTAACTTCGGTATCGTATACGGTATCAGTGATTACGGACTGTCTCAGAACTTGAATATTACGCGCAAGGAAGCAGGCCAATTTATTGAACAATATTTTGCCGTATTCCAAGGCGTAAAGCAGTATATGGAAGACATCGTGAAGCTTGCCCGCCAAGACGGCTATGTGAAGACGATGCTCGAACGGAGACGCTACTTGAAGGATATTCATGCATCCAACTTCAACCTGCGCTCATTTGCGGAGCGGACAGCAATGAACACACCGATCCAAGGTACAGCAGCGGATATTATTAAGCTGGCGATGGTGCAAATGGATATACGTATGCGTGAAGCGGGATTGAAGAGCCGCATGCTGCTTCAAGTACACGATGAATTGGTATTTGAGGTTCCAGATGAGGAAATGGAGACGATGTTGAAGCTCGTTCCCGAGGTGATGGAATCTGCTATATCACTTGATGTGCCATTGCGGGCGGATGTGAACAGCGGCGAGAATTGGTATGAGGCGAAGTAGGAATAGATCTTTAGGCATAGTTAAAGAGAATGACAAGATCCGCTAAGCCTACATATTCATGGCTTTTTCGGTATAATGGATAGTGAGAGGTGATGGACATGCCGGAATTGCCGGAAGTAGAAACAGTCAAACAAACATTGAACACATTGGTAGCTGGGAAGCGGATAGAGCGCGTTACAGTAACGCTGCCCCGCATCATCCAGCGGCCGTTAGAGATAGAGCAGTTTTGTGATGCATTGCAGGGTCATACCATTGAGCGGGTTGAACGGAGAGGCAAGTTTCTGCGAATCCTTCTGGACGGACTCGTCCTTGTCTCCCATCTGCGCATGGAAGGACGCTATGGCGTATATAAAGCTGACGAGCCAGTGGAGAAGCATACGCATGTCATTTTTCATTTTGATGACGGTACCGAACTGCGTTACAAGGATGTGCGTCAATTTGGTACGATGCATCTGTTCGCGGCCGGGGAAGAATGGGAATTGCCGCCGCTACATAAGCTGGGGGTAGAGCCGTTGTCCGCAGAATTTACTGTGGAACGATTCGCAGAAGCGATGCGAAGACGGCGCAGCTTTATTAAGCCCGTACTGCTTAACCAGCATATCGTCGTCGGAATCGGGAATATCTATGTGGATGAGGCCTTGTTCAGAGCCGGCATTCACCCGAACCGCGCGGCAGATGAATTAACAGATGAGGAGTATGCGCTCCTGCATCGCTCTATTATTGATACCCTTCAGGAGGCTGTTGAGGCTGGAGGTTCTTCCATTAAGTCTTATGTCAATGGACAAGGCGAAATGGGGATGTTCCAGCATCAATTGCAAATGTACGGGCGGCAAGGTGAGCCTTGTGTTCGCTGCGGCAGTATCATTGAAAAATCAGTTGTTGGCGGTCGAGGCACACATTATTGTCCGAAATGCCAGCAGCTTTCTTAGGCTTTTAGGTAAGGCTAATCGTTGAATAAGCACCCTTATCCGCTCATGCCCATATGATATGGTAAATCGGTATTCCTGAGCCGCACGCAGTCAGATGCTCGGGAACGACTTAGCGGGAGGGACTGTTGTTGCTTATTCATACCGTGTCTTTGCTCATCCTGGCTTTTGCCCTAAGCCTGGATAGCTTCGGAGTAGGAATGACCTATGGATTGCGTCGGCTCCGCATCCCTTGGACATCGATCGTAGTGATTTCATGCTGCTCGGGACTTGTCATTCTACTGTCGATGCAGGTAGGCAATGTGCTTATTCAATATGTATCTCCTGCTGTAGCACAGTGGATTGGTTCACTAATTCTCGTGGCAATCGGCTGTTGGGCCATTCTGCAGCTACTTCGTTCCTCGCATGAAGAAGGCGAACATTTGGAACGGTTTGAGCAAGGGGATCCAAATGCGGCAAAAGATTCTCATCTCGTTGAGCCTCTTCTGCACACAACAGAGCTGGAGGCTGAGCCGCGTCAAGTCGTACGCATTCAATTAAAGAGCTTAGGTGTCGTCATTCAAATCTTGAAGACCCCGAGCGCTGCCGATATGGATCGCTCTGGAACAATTAGTGCTGTAGAAGCTGCTTGGCTAGGTGTTGCACTGTCACTCGATGCTTTTGGCGCGGGTATAGGAGCGGCTTTGCTGGGATATCCTTCGTTCATGACCGCATTCACGATCGCCTTATTCAGCGGTATTTTCCTGCGCTTTGGCATTCACGTCGGGATTTCATTTGCAGGCGCGCGGTGGATCGGCAAGCTGTCATTTGTTCCAGGGTTCATGTTGATTATTATGGGGATTATTAAGCTGCTGACGTAGGCGGCATTATTATAGAATGAGGTGAAGGCATGAACATCGGGTTAACCGGAGGCATCGCATCCGGCAAAAGCACCGTCTCCCGATTACTAGTGGAGCGGGGTGCTCTATTAGTTGATGCTGATAAGATTGCCAGGGAAGTCGTTCTCCCTGGCAGTCCCGTGTTGGAACAAATTGCGATGCATTTCGGATCGGACATGCTGTTGGAAGACGGATCATTGAATCGTAAGCGATTAGGAGAGCTTGTCTTCGCAAGTGAAACAAGTCGCAAACAGTTGGAAAGCATTACGCACCCAGCTATCCGTCAGGAAATACAACGTCAAACGCGACAGTACGAACAGGAGCATCCAGAGCGTCTTGTTGTTGTAGATATTCCACTCTTGTATGAGTCAGGCCTCGCTGAGCTGTTCGATTCGATAGTAGTCGTGTATGTACCAAGAAGTGTTCAATTACAGCGTCTAATGGAACGGGACGGTTGGAACGAGAAGGAAGCGGAGCAAAGGCTGAATGCGCAATGGAGCATGGAGAAAAAACGGGATCTGGCGGACATTGTGATCGACAATAGTGGTTCGCTGCAAGATACGATCATGCAGGTCGACCGATTTTGGTCGGAGAAAGGCTTGCTATGATTCGTATGATGAAGATGCTTCGCAAAAAGAGAGTGCTATTGCTGTTGTTTTTAGGCATGCTGTTTTTGCTGTTCGTGCAGTCGCAGTGGCTGGGAAAATGGATGTATCCAATTGCGTATGAAGAGGAGATTCGCAAGCATGCGGCCAAATACGATATTGACCCCCTGCTCGTAGCAGCCATAATTCGAGTAGAAACGAACTTTCAGGCAGGTCGAGAATCTCGCAAGGGCGCTATCGGGGTGATGCAGCTTATGCCGGAGACGGCGACATGGGCCATGGAACAGTTGAAGATGAAAGAGCGCTGGTCATTGGATGAATTGAAAAATACAGCCGATCCGAACATCCTCATTGGAACATGGTATTTGAAGTCTTTGCATAAGCAATTCAATGAGAACTGGATCGCTGCGATCGCTGCTTATAATGCCGGCCCTGGAAATGTGAGCAAATGGATTCGTACGAAAATATGGGACGGCCGCTATGAAACTGCCAAGCAGCGAATCCCTTACGGGGAAACAAAGTTGTACGTACAGCGCGTTATCCATTATTATGATAAATATAAAGGCATCTATTCGAAGTAAATGAATAACGAAGAAGAAGCATCGGACAAGCCGATACCGTTATCGCGCTTTATCTCCGACGCTTCTTCCCATCATTATTTGTATTGACCTGCAAGTTGTTGTTCAGCCATTTGGACAAGACGCTTCGTGATGTAACCACCGATAGAACCGGTGTCACGAGTTGCCATGTTGCCATAGTATCCGTCAGATGGGATGGCAATGCCCAACTCTTGTGCGATCTCGAACTTCATTTGCTCAAGAGCTGCTGTCGCTTGAGGTACGACTAAGTTGTTGCTGGAACGATTGTTTTGGCTCATTTGATTCACCTCCTTGCGGTTGGTAATTGTATTGTGTGCATTCTTTCAAAGATCATTACAGGTAACCACTGGTATTTTTTTATTAGTGAAAAATGATAACATCAATAACATCAAGAATAGGACGGAGGTAAGGTAATGAAGTGTCCTTATTGCGACCACTTAGGTACAAAGGTTCTTGATTCTCGTCCAGCGAACGACAATAAGTCCATTCGCCGCAGGCGGGAATGCGAGCTGTGTAGCAGACGCTTTACTACATTTGAGATGGTGGAGGAGACTCCATTAATCGTAATAAAGAAGGACGGAAGCAGAGAGGAATTCAGCAGAGACAAGATGCTGCGCGGACTCATTCGGGCCTGCGAGAAGCGGCCGGTCTCTGTGGAGAGGCTAGAGATGATTGCTTCTGAGGTTGAGAAGCAGTTGCGCGATACGGCACATGCGGAAGTGGACAGCCGTGTCATCGGCGATTTCGTCATGGAACAGCTCTATCCGGTTGATGAAGTGGCTTACGTGCGCTTCGCATCGGTCTATCGTCAGTTCAAGGATATCAGTATGTTTATGAAGGAACTGAACCACCTTCTATCGAAGAATGCATTAGGCGAACACCCTGACAAATAGTTTTTTACTATATGCCCCCCTCAAGCAGATAACGCTGGAGGGGGTTATGTTTATCACATGAACCATACTCCCTCAATTGCTCAAGGGAGTATGGAGACGCCATGCTTGTTCATTTTTTCCCTGCACGTGACACACATAGGATAAAAATTCGTGTATGTCCAAACGAAATACTCGAAATGATAAGATATGATTATTTTTAAGGATCGTTAAGGGGGTAGAAAGCTTTTAAAACAGCCATCCTCGACGCGTATCAAGCAGCACAATGGCTAACAGGTCAAACAGTACCAGCGGCAAAATAAACGGGATAAATGAGGTGTGTACTTTACCGGCATGCTTGACGGAATTGACTTTCAAATACACTCTTTTTTTATCTACCTTTACGATGGTGCCCGTATAGATATTCCCCTTTTTATCCTTGATTTTCACGAATTTTTTTAAGTATTTTACGCTTTTTGTGTAATGGGAGGATATCTTCTTCGGAACGGTTTTTTTCGGCGTAATCTTTTTAGGCATAGAACGACCTCCTTTTCGCTAGATAAAGGAAACACAAAGTGTGCTTCATTATGTTATGCGCGATACGAGAAAAGGGTGTCAAACTGTGTCACAACTGTCCTTGATACCATTGTACAAACCCAAGCTTCCAAGATAACAGGTAGCAAAGAGCGATCCCGCTCAGCAGTAAGCCAAATAATAGCCAATCCTTCCAAGTAACGCGAAGCTGGGTATAATACGTTCGATCGCGCCTTCCCGTAAAGCCCTTGGATATCATTGCGGCTGCTACGCGCTCTGACTTGCGTATGGCAGAAGCAAGCAGAGGAATGGCGTAACGCTTCCAGGCGCGCAGCTTATTTTTCCAGCCTTGAGCCCGTTCAATGCCTCGCATTCGGTGAGCGTGCTGAAGGATGCGCAGCTCTTCCTTGAAGAAGGGGAGGAAGCGATAGCCTGCCAATATGCCATAAGCCCATTTCGGGGGAAGCTTGCACTGCTGCATTAGGCTGAGCATGAAGCGCACCGGATCAGTCGTCAAAATGAATATAAGCGACAAGGCTGAGAAAATAAGCACTCGTAAACCAAGTGATACAGCTTGCTGGAACGTCGCTGCGGTAATGATGAGCGAGCCCCAATGCCAGAGGATCGTGCTCGAAGCTGGATCGGCTGCGCGCGGGAAGACGAGGGCTGTCCAGACGTAGCCAATCCCCATAATGAGAAAGGGAGAGAAGCTGAGCAGCCATTTGCGCAAAGATATTCGTCCTAATGTGAAGGTAAAAAGAATAATATAGCCAAGTGCTGCGAGCGGTGTAACCGGATCGAATGTTAGCGACAGCATAATAACTGCCACAATGATGGCCAATCCCTTGATGCTGGGATTCCATTCTCGTAGAATCACTGCCCCTCCACTTCCTTCCTAGCAAAAATTAGCGCCTGCAACTGTTCCGCTATCGCGAAATTTATAGGCATTCGCAAATGACAGGCTTCCACAAGCTCCGGGTGTTTCGTCCACAATTCGGAAGGGCAGCCGTCATAGCGAATGTGTCCTTGATCCAGAACGATAACACGGTCTGCATACGCTTGAACCCATTCCATATCATGTGTAATCATTAGGACGGTTGCCCCGGCTTGCACACGCATTTGCAGCATATCCATCAACTGCTTGGATGTATAAGCATCTTGTCCATATGTGGGCTCATCGCATAGCAAGAGCTGCTGGCTGTCCGTAAGGACGGAAGCTACGCTGAGTCTGCGCTTCTGGCCTTGGCTGATGGAGAATGGGTTCGCCTTCGCAACCTTGCTTAAACGGAACCGTGCCAATGCTTCCGCGACTCTGGTGTTCACTTCTTCTTCCTCTACATGCTGCATCCGCATTCCAAATGCAATCTCATCGAATACGGTATCTGTTATGAACTGATGCTCTGGATTTTGAAATATATAGCCAATGTGCGCCCGCAGCTCTCTTTCAGCATAACGATGAAGAGGCAGATCTTGCAGCAGAATATGTCCATCACTCGGCTGAGTCAATCCGGACAGAAGGGAGGCAAGGGTAGACTTGCCGGCTCCATTCGGGCCAACAAGCGCTGCCCACTCCCCCTCGTACAGGGTAAGCGACGCGTTATGAATAATCGATCTCCCTTGGCGCTGATAGGCAAGCCCCTCCGCTTTCAGAACTGTCCGGCGCTGCTGCTGAGAAGGCTTCGGCTTTGCTGGTGTCAATATACGCACCGCTGCCTTCTGGATCTCTGCAGAAAGAGGCAATAACATATTCAGCAGCTCATCGTCGGTTAATGCAGGATAATGAGTCAGCCCCGAAGCTGAGCAGTAGGAGGATACGGTCTGTTGAAGGGTACGTTGCAGCTCGAAGGCTTGGGGAAGCCAGATGCCATGTGATTTGGCCTCAGCGGCGTGCTGCTCAAAATAGGCAGCAGGCAACCCATCGAATGCGAGCTCTCCTCGTTCATTCATGACAAGCAAGCGATCCGCAAACCCGATCCAGTCATCCAACTGATGTTCAATAATCAGCAAGGAAACCCCTTCCTTCTGCGCCAACTCAGCGATAAGTGCGGCGAACTGACGCCTTGTATACGGATCAAGGTTCGAGGTCGGCTCGTCCAGAACAAGCATTTTCACACGAAGTGCGAGGGCACAGGCGAGCGCAAGCTTCTGCTTCATACCACCGGACAGCTCATGAATGTAAGCTTGGCGCCATCCGAGCAGGCCAACCTTCTCCAGCACCTCGTAAATGATTGGCTCCATATCCGTACGAGGACAATTGCGATTTTCGAGACAGAAAGCAACCTCTTCTTCCACTCGCAGCATACAGAACTGGCTTTCGAAATCTTGAAATACGATGCCGATGATCTGGGCAACCTCGCCTGAACCATATTGCTCAATTGGCTTGCCGTATACTTGTATAGAGCCTTCCACAAAGCTGTCGATAGCATAGGGATACAGTCCGGCAAGACAGAAAGCCAGCGAGCTTTTTCCACATCCGCTTGGCCCGAGCAGCAGTACGGTCTCTCCATCCATAATAGAGCATTCAATTCCTGATAAGATCGGCTCGCTTTCATGCTCGAAGGCGAGGGACACATTCAAGGCGGCAATCGCTATATTAGGGTGCGGTTCTATATCATCTTCCCTCGTTGCTGGAGATGCTTGCTCATTAGGTAGAAGCAATGTGCTCGTCATGTTATCGCTGCCCCTTTGCAATTGGGAAGCTCCGGAGTACGCCTGTATTGGCTAATGCATCACCAATCGATTTTCCTAAGAGACCGGAAATGACTGCACCGCTTATGCAGCGAACCAAGAGCATCGCAAGGATTAGTCCCAGCGAAAAAGCTGCGTACCCGCTTCGGAAATAGCCCCAAGCGAAACTGAACACAGCAGAACCAACACCGGCAAGCATGAGTACCTTGGTCGAAAAATTACGGTATCTTGTTGCGGCAAATACGGCTTCTGCTCCCAACCCTTGAATCAAGGCAGAGACGATTAAAATAGGGCCTACCGCATTCCCGATGAGCACCTCAACCAATCCAGCGACCGTTTCCGAAATGACAGCAGCCCCTGGCTTGCGAATAATATAGGTGGCAATGATCGATACGATGAACCAAATGCCGAAAATCACTTCATAGCCCATCGGCCCCATAAAGCCCACAAGCACATTGCCGATTTGCAAGAAGAGCAGATAAATGACGGCAAACACGACAGACAGTGAGCTGAGAACGACAATATCCCGCAATTTCCATTGGCTGTTTCGCATATTCATGAACATTCCTCTTTTCTTTGTATGATGATCAGATGAGTCCGTTGAGATTGCAGGTTTCAAAATTCCTCTGCAGCAGTTACTTTGTTGAAGGACTATTGGCAGAAATGGTGGTTGTCATTACGACATGGGACTTATCTGTTTTTTGTGCGCGATTGAAGGCATGTTCGAGTGTGGCGAATACTCGCTGTGCTTCTCCTTCCAGGCGGCTTGCATAGTGTGCACTCTCATCGAATGTTCCTTCTTCCTTCGCTAGACCGATAATTTCATAAATGGTATCCATATAATCGGGCGTCCCGAGCGGGTAAAGTGCAAAATGGGCAGCGACCTGGAGTGGAATCGCTTGATTGCGTTCAGCATTCATTCGCATATCGTCCGTACTTATGAAGGCGTCTCCCTGCGTGTCTCCCGGACAACCAATGGAGAAGGTTGCATTCAGCACGGCATGTTCACCGCCAGCAGCACTATGCAAGAAAATGGACTGTACGACATCGAATACATGCTCGCTCCGTCCACGCACCCAAGTGCTGACATCGTCGGTATGGGACCATACCTTGGACAAGTCCGTATTTCGCAGCGCTCCCAAAATAATGTCGACAAAGCGATCGCTCATCGGATAAATGGAAAAGCGGCAACCAACGATGCGGCTCGTACCGCAAGATAAATGATTCATGACTTATATCCTCCTTGGCAAATTAATATATGGGCCAGCAGACAACAAAAAAACTGCACCGTGAGTCGGTGCAGTTGCGCTTGAGGATACAAGATTACGGCGTAGCTTCATGCAAAGACGTGCATGGTGAAGCCACCGCTTATATCAATCAGTCGACTACACTTCCCCACGCTAGTATTATCTAGTTCGGGTTATAAGGGTTAACAGCGTTGCCGCTGTCTCTCAGCTTGTTACAGCACCCCTAGTGTTCGATATCACTATGCAGTTGTTCCGTTGTTCATATGCTTGACTGCTTACATTATACACTGGATGATCGGTTTGTAAAGAGGATCATGGAGGCAAGGTGATTATTACTCGCCGTTCTATCTGCAGTCGATGATGTGAGCGTTGCGGAAATCTAAGAGTGATATAGTGGGGAATAGATGCTCATAAGAATGAAATGCCGGGTTTGCTGCAAAAGGGCAGCGGCGTTTTGCACGCAGCTAGTCCTCCATAATGGTCAGCGTGATTTGGAACAAGGTAGAATACCGCTGATCCTGCGTTAGTTCAATCGTGCCTTCATGGAGCGTTATAATTTTTTTGCAAATGGCGAGACCTAAGCCTGTACTGTCTTTAATCGGGCCATCACCGCGAATGAATTCTTCGAAAATATGCTCCTTGATCGGCTCCTGAACGCCAATGCCGTCATCTCCGATCCGCAAAATAACATGTCTATCCAGTCGTTCGCATGACACATAAAGCACCGTTCCCGTTGGATTATATCGCAGTGCATTGCTAATTAAGTTGGTGATGACGCGGCTCATATGAATCTTATCTATCTTGACATAGAGCGGTTCCTCCTGGATACGTGCTTCAAGCTCAAATCCCTTCTCTTCTATTTCTGGATAAAATTCCACCACGAGCTGCTGGAACCATTTCGTGATGTTTACTTCCTCCTTGATCAATTCCGTATGCTTGTCATCCAGCTTCGCCAGTTCAAATAAGTCTTTAATCAAATTGGCCATATAAGCTGACTTATCGTAAATGTATTGAATATACTTGCGGGTATCTTTATCTTCCAATGCCTGATTGTCCAACAGAAGCTGCGAATAACCGTAAATCGAAGTAATCGGCGTCTTCAAGTCATGCGACAGATGCAGCAGCATGTTCCGCTTATTGTTCTCGGCGGTTTCCTTCTCGGCAGAAGTAAGCTGCAAACGTTCAGCCATGCCGTTAAACGCATCTTGTATTTCCGCGAATTCCTGTTCTGCTGAATAATGGAGCCGTTTCGTGTAATTGAAGCGTTCCATCTCCTTGATGCCTTCTACGATTTGCCGTAGCGGCTTTTTCACTTGTCTAACCGAATAGCGGGCGTAAAAGTAAAGCAGGATAAATAATAAAATAGCTAATATTGCAGCAAAGATCGTTGTCGCAGTTGATAATTTCAATAATCGCTCAGGAATTTTCCACAGCAATACATAAGATTCGCCGTCCGGTCCTTTTGCTTGGTAAGCATGATAGAAGATTGAATCATCGTTGCGCTCCGCATCCATTTTGGCATACATTTGGCCGTCTTCGTAATGCATGATGTCGTCCTCTTTGTTTCCTTTGACAAAAATGATCTCGCCTGACTCATTCACAATTTCGAACCAGCCGCCGTACTTGTCCAGTAAATGATCGCTGATGTTATGGAAAGGGTATCGATAAATATCCGTTCCATTAATTTTAGCAACGACCAATTCATCTATATACCGCCTCATAAAAAGGTTCGTGCTAAGGAGAGATACAATGATCGCTGCTATCATCAGGACGCAGATCACTGCATAATTTCGAAAAAACACCCGTTTCAAGGGACGTCGACCGGAGAGATTATTTGCTTTTTTCAAAACGGTAGCCTAACCCCCTAATTGTAATGAGATAGATAGGCTTTCTCGGATTATCTTCAATTTTCTCGCGAATTTTGCTTATGTACACCATAATTAAATTTTCGTCTCCGATGTATTCCTCGCCCCACACCTGCTCATAAATATGCGCTTTGGTCAACACTCTGCCAGCCTCTCTCATAAGGAGCTCCAAAATCTTGAACTCGTATGATGTCAATTCCTTTTGGATACCGGACTTGAACAGTTGGCAGCTTCTTATATTCAGCCTCACATCTCCAATTTCGATACATTCTTGTTCCTGTTTATCAGGCTTCGAATGGGAATCAATTCTCCTGAACAGCGCTTGAACGCGGCTGACGACTTCGAGTGGGTTGAAGGGCTTGCCCACGTAATCGTCCGCCCCGAGCTGCAAGCCATAAATTTTGTCCATATCGTCGGATTTGGCAGAAATAAAGAGAAACGGAATTTGCGAATTCTGCCGCGTTTTTTTAAGTAATTCCAAGCCATCCATTTGCGGCATCATAATATCGGCTATGACCAAATCGACGGGCTGCTCCTGCAAGATAGTCATAGCTTCGACACCGTTCCCGGCTGTAATCGTAGCATAGCCGTGGTTGGTCAAATAGATGGTCAGCAATTCCCGAATTTCGGCTTCGTCGTCTATGATGAGTATGATTTTCATTTTTTGTCCACCTCTATGTATGCAACAATAACTCCCGATCAACATGCGGCTTAACGCAGATTGATCGGGAGTTGTGCTGAATTAGAATAGATTGTCGGCGAATGTAGATAGCAATCCTGCCGCTTCTTGCTTCAGCATCGGCTGCTTGGATCGATAGTCGAACGTCCCGTCTTTCCTTTGGACAACTTCAGGACCAAATAATTGTTTGGCGATGACGAACTGAACGCCTTCCCGCGCCCAAGAATCGGTGGAGCCGCCGAGCCGTGCTTTTTTCGGTCCGGTACCCACGTGGTTGAATGCCATACGCCATATAATAGTTGCAGCTTCCTGGCGCGTCAACAATTCCCGCGGCTGAAATTTGCCGCTTTCAGGCATTTGAATGACGCCAAACTCATACGCAGCTTGTATTTCTTTAGCAAACGCACTATCGGATATATCTATGAAAGCAGGCTTGCTTTTGGATGGAGACACTCCAAGCCATCGGATAAACCAACCGATAAACTGTTCCCGGGTAATTGCTTGCTCAGGCTGAAAGCGATTGTCGCCGCTATTGTCATCAATGACTTTCAATTGGCGCAAGTGATAGATATACCGAGCATACGGATGGTCGTCACTGATATCCTGATAATGCTGCGGTGCTGCTAATTTTTCGGCCCAACTATCTGATTTCAGGTCGTAATAAAATGCCTGTACTTCGCCATTGTCATTTAACTTGAATGCAGCTTTTACGCCTTGTTCATCTTGGAAAAGCAGGGGCTCGATTTCATGGAGCACATGCTCTCCAAGCGGATCTTTCACGATAAGCTTGCCGTTCTCAGTACGAACACGCGAGGTCCACATCCGATTTCGTAAGTCGCTGTACATGCCCTCGAAAGCTGCCAACGATTGTTTCGCTTGCTCATGAGGAGCCTGGGCGCCATCTTTCTTCGGGTAATAATGATCCATGAGTGCTTCCAACAATTCCTTGCGGAACTCAACATCCTTATTTACCGTGACGAAAAAACCGACCTTTTCATTAGGAATCAACCACATATTGCTGTGATACCCAGCCATGTCCCCGGCTTTCTCAATCATATAATGTCCGTTGTTATGCTGCCGATTGGCGTATTCGTAGCCGTATGCCATGTTCGGCAGCTTCTCATGTATGGCTAGCTGAGGCTTATGCATTTCCGCTGCCGTTTCTTTTTTAAGAATCGTTGCATCTCCCAGCTTGCCGCCGTTTAGATGGGCGAGCATAAAGTTGGCCATATCAGCGCCAGTAGAGAGCATGCCGCCGCTTGGAAGCTCCGTCGGAACCGTTGCGTAGGTGGGAATTGCATCTCCCATTACGTTATATGGAACGGCCAGGTGTTTCGTGATGTCCGAGGTTAAGCGGAATTCGCTGTTTGTCATACCTAGCGGTTTAAAAATATGCTCCTGCACGTATGTGCCAAATGGCTGTTTGCTCACTTGCTCTACGATGTAACCTTGAATGGTAAAGCCTAGATTGTCATAGCGGTAGTGCTCGCCAGGCTTGCGGATCACCGTAGGCGTATTGTCCGACACATATTGCTTGATAGATACTTCTCGCGTTAAATCGTCGGTTGATAATTCTGAGCCGTCTCCGAATTCGAATCCGGTCGAATTCGTTAGTAAATGCTTCGTAGTTAGGGGATATCCAGTCTTATTAGGGATTTTAATATCTCCTAGGTATGCAGACAACTCTTTGTTCAAATCAATTTTACCCTGCTCTGCCAATTGCATCACGGCTGTAGCGGTGATCACCTTGGAAATCGAAGCTACGCGGAATACGGTTCGATCCGGATCGACCGGCAGCTTTTTACCCACATCTGCATAGCCGTAACCTTTCTTCAACAGCACCTTGTCACCCTTGACGACGACAAACGCAGCTCCTGCCATACTGTCCTTAATTTCTGGACGGCTAAAAAATTCATCGGCAAATTGCTCAACTTCTTTGGGGTCTTGTGGGCCTATGTTTACGGATGCTGCCGCCGATACTTTCGATAATGTACCCGTACCGCTAAGCAAGCCGGTTACTACGATGATGGTCAGTGCAATGGTCGTCACGCGCTTGGAAAACATATTCATTGTTTGCTCTCTCCTCTGTATCATTTTCGTGCATCATCAGAATATATGAGCAAACTTAATCCAGATTCTATGTAACCTTAATGTAATGTGAAATTTCCGATGAACAGCAGAATCTTAGGGGGAGGGGACATGGGATGCAAGATTCCATTAGGAGAATCAATGTTTGGTAAGCGGAAAATGAAAAGAATGCAACAAAAAAACGGCATTTCTGCCGTTTTGATCACATAATTGGTGGGTTCTGAGGGGTTCGAACCCTCGACCTGATGATTAAGAGTCAACTGCTCTACCAACTGAGCTAAGAACCCATATGAGAACTGGGTTCAAGGGGGATTGAAGCATCCCGATTGAACGAAGCTATTGAGAAGTACCTTGTTCCTTAACACCCCTTAAGTATAGCCCTCTACAGGCGATTCGTAAAATCGGAATAAGGGTTGTATTTGTTGGTATTTGCTGATAACGCCTTTTCTCCTGACAAGACAATGGGGATCTGTAAAGAATGCTGCATTTTCCCCAGTCATTCAATAAGGAGCAGGTGTCCCCACTCCTTACTTTATACAGATATCCGCACGATCTTAGCTAAATCATGAACATGCACAATCGAATGATATGCTTGCTGAGTAGATGTATTTGATGTTGACTGCACATGTGACTTAGGTGCGGCGCATATAAGCGCGAACGGTGAGTGGGGCGAAGATAGCTACGATGACCATAGCGCAAAGGAGAGTGAGGCCAAATTCAATGCCGATCGTACCTTGATTGGCGAGCTCTCGTACAGCACTTACTAAATGGGTGATTGGGTTAATGTTAGCAAACCATTGAAGCCAATCTGGCATTGTATTAACCGGTACGTATGCATTGGAGAGAAAGGTGAGTGGGAATAGCACCATCATGGCAATTCCTTGTACGCTTGCGGCTGTACGAGCAATGACGCCGAAAAAGGCAAAAATCCAACTGACTGCCCAGGAGCACGCAATGACAAGCAAGCCGGCGATTGCGACATAACCCAAGCCTCCGACTGGGTGATAGCCCATTAAGTAGCCCATGACAAAGGTGAGTACGGTCGCAATAGCGAAACGGATCGTATCCGCCAGAAGGGCTCCCGCCAAAGGCGCAATACGCGCGATCGGAAGTGACTTAAAGCGGTCGAATACACCCTTATCCATATCTTCGCGCAATTGGACACCAGTGGCGACAGCACTCGTGATGACCGTCTGAACAAGAATGCCGGGGATAATGATCGGTAAGTAGTCGTGTACATTACCTGAAATTGCGCCGCCAAATATATACGTAAACATGATGGTAAATAAAATGGGCTGAATGGTTACATCAAACAATTGCTCGGGAGTACGCTTTATTTTGAGCAACCCGCGATAGGCCATCGTTAACGAATTGCGAAGTGCCTGGCAGAAGCCAGTGTAGTTTTTTAAAGGGCGTCCTTTTTTTACGCTTACAGATACCTGGTTCATGCTCTTTCCTCCTTGATTGCGCTGTCCATTTGCACATGATTTTCTCTTGCGCTGTCTTCTGCGCTATGTCCTGTGATCGTTAGGAATACTTCGTCAAGGGTAGGCTTCTGTACACTGAGCTCGGACAGATGAATCCCCCTCGCACGAAGTGCGATCAACAGATCGGTCACCTGATCCGCATCCGTCATAGGTGCTGTAACTTTTCCGGCCTCGGCATTTACATTGGAACGGACTTTGAGCACTTGTTCCACGATATGGCGGACCTCTGCGATGTCTTTTTCTTCTTGGACTCTCAAATGCAAGGACGAGGTGCCGACCGAGGATTTTAGTTCATCGACCGTTCCTTCAGCGACAACCTTGCCGTGGTCGATAACCGCGATTCGATCCGCCAATTGATCCGCCTCATCAAGGTACTGCGTCGTGAGAAGCACCGTTGACCCCGTGTCTACTAAGCGGCGAATCGTATCCCACATTTGCGATCGCGTTCGCGGATCAAGACCTGTTGTTGGTTCATCCAGAAAAATGAGCGGTGGCTGCGCAATTAGGCTGGCGGCCAAATCAAGCCGGCGGCGCATGCCTCCTGAGAAATGCTTCAACGGCCGTTTTGCAGCTTCCGTCAGGCCGAATTCCTCTAACAAGTCAGCCGCCTTGCGTCGCGCCTCTGCACGTCCTAGCCCGAGCAGCCTTGAGAAGATAATGAGGTTTTCCGTAGCACTCAGCGATTCATCAACCGATGCGTATTGTCCTGTTACGCCGATTAATTGACGCACAATGTGAGACTCTTTCACTACATCATGGCCAAATATTCGTGCCTCTCCAGCATCCTGACGCAGCAATGTGGCAAGCATGCGAATCGTCGTCGTTTTACCTGCTCCATTCGGACCAAGCACGCCGTAAATGGAGCCAGCACGAACGTTCAGATCTACGCCATCGACAGCTCGATTGTCTCCGAACGTTTTAATAAGCCCGAGGGCTTCAACGGCCCATTCGTTGGCGCTCGAACCTGCTGTTTTGTATTTGTTGTTCATTTCCAATGCTCCTTATTTGAAGATTAGATGAGTTGAATTTGAATTCGTTTTTGTCTATTTGTATTGTAAAAATGTTTTTCAATTCATTAAACCTTCCGAAGAATGGTATATCGATCGGTCTGTGGACGGATTCAGAGTATTTGCTCAATCAAAAACGCAGCCTACAATAGGCTGCGTGAAGTGGAATGTACTTTACGTATCTATAAATCGTGTGGAATTTGCATTACATATGAAATGGAAAGTTATATGGAGAAAATGTGAGAAATAATGACTAACTACCCGCTAATGATTGAAAATTGTTAAAATATAGGCCGTTGTGGTCGATTGTAGCAATTTGCAGGAAAATGAGTTGAAGTAGTATAATAATTTGGCATACAAAAATATGGGGCCATAGCTCAGCTGGGAGAGCGCTTCGCTGGCAGCGAAGAGGTCAGGGGTTCGATCCCCCTTGGCTCCACCAAAATCAACAAACGTACACGATCCTATGGGTCGTGTTTTTTGCATTGATGGAGTATAACAGGGGGGAGCGAACCCGGGTTCGCCCGCGCGCAGGGAGCCAAAGGCGAGAGAGCACGGCATCTCATTCAACTAGTAAGGTAGTCATCGTCGAACGAGCTTCGACAGCAAGATCAATCAAGAATGGGAAATTTCTGTACTTATTTATCTGGAATGATCGGTTCAGAAATGTTATCACAATTTCCAGGGTTTCAATTGGAAGAAAATTTAGAGTGGAGCAGAAATTTAGTGTCGGTTCCTCCTGTAAGAAGGTCAGAGCAAGTAAACACGACCAGTCGAAAAATTTGAGGTGCTGCAGGAGAGACTGGTAAAAATTTATGAACCTGGCAGGAGAAATGATGACAAGCTTCCAGCCATGTTGTGGATTCACGGGGGTGGATATGTGCTGGGACATCCTGATATGGACGACGAGTTGTATGAACGCTTCGTTCAGACGGCTCGATGTGTTGTCGTGGAGAACCATTCCAGCGGGATATCACCCTATGCAATACCGACGATAGCGGAGAACTTGGCAGGGCTGCCGCCAACCTATACATGTGTAGGTCAGCTCGATCTGTTCCGAGATGAAACGATCGAATATGTAACAAGACTTGCACAAGCAGGTGTAAATGTCGAATTTCACTTATATCCCGGATGCTTCCACCTTTTCGAATTTTTTGTTCCAGAAGAGGAGGTAAGTCAACGCGCCGCTCAGAGCTATATGGAGGCGATGGCCCGGGCACTTCATTTCCCTTAATTTTTATAAAAGGATTAGAATATGAGTGCAAGCTGACAGGCATAACTAATTGTTGATTTTTTATCTTGGTAAATGGAGTTAACCGTAAGAATATGAAAAAGCCCTAAGCCTTCTGGGGCTGTTGACAAACATAAGGTTTTTGCAAAGACTTCGCTGGGCTGGGGACTAAATCCTCAACCCATTGTCAACAACTCCTCCAAGACTTGGGGCTATTTGCGTGAAACTCCTATCAAATACCTCTGTCTATTTGTGTGAAATATAGGGGGAATCCCATATGTTTCAAGTTAATTCTTAAGCTGATCAAGTTGAGCTCGCAATACTTCTTGGCCAGTTGCTACGGCACCACTCTTAAGGGCAGTTGCGATTCTCCCTAAAATAATTTCAGCGGGTTGGTTTTCATCATTTACTGCATTTAGAAGTTGTCTGCCGAAATTGTTAGCGCCGCTTTTTAAAGCTGTTTCAAGGAAACTCTTGAAAAATTCGCTGTGTTTGTCAGACATGTATCTCACCTCCTTCCGAAAGTACGCTAATCCCCCCTTGAAGTAAAGTCTAATATGAATTCGACTTATCGCTAGCACTGACCAACTAACATCAAGGGGGGTTAGAAGGAGAACATGTTTCTTATCTAATGGCTGTACGGTAGGCTTTGTTTTTTTGATTTCGTCTTGATTTTGGTTTTACTACTTCTTTAGCTTTAGGTTTTGGCTTAGCAAGCGGTTTACCTTTTCGCTTTGTGATCAGTTTAGTTTTTGGTTTAGCTTTTTCTTTTGATTTCTTTAAGGCCATTTTCCTTAGTTCCTCTATTGCCACTTGTCTTTCTTTCTCTAAAGCCATTTCTCTTTCTTTCTCTAGTGCCATTTGTCTTTCTTTCTCTAAAATCAATTCTCTTTCTTTTTCTAAGGCCATTTCCTCAGCCTTTTTCTTCGCACGTTCTTTCGCTTTTTCAATCGCTTCTTCTTTCGCTTTTTGTAAAGCCCGTTTTTTAGCCCGTTCTTTTGCTTTTTGTTGGGCTATCTGTTTCTTCTTTTCATTATTAATCCAGATAAGGAGGGCATTCCCTACAGTCCGAGTAGCTTCAATCAATAGGGTAGTGGGAATGTTGTTTGGTATTTTTTCAAAAGCCGGTTTTCCTTCTAGCGCTTGCAGTTTTTGCTTGGATAGCTGCTGCCATGCCGAATTTTGTGTTTGACTCTGCAATCTTCTAAAGTGCGCAGCCGCATCTTGGTTTCGACCTATCCTGGTGCAAGCCTCACCCAGTTCATAGATGAGTTCTAATTGTGTATCAGTATCAAGCGTATCAGATTGTGTATTGAGGAGGAGGGTGAAGTCTTCAATCACCGTCTTCGTCCGATGAAAATATTTCTCTGGGAGATTGTAAGAGGACTTGCCGCGAAGCAGTCGAATCGTACTGTCGTGTGGGTCGGCGGCTACCGCATCATCGAGTATTTTCAATCCTTGATTTGACCATTTCAATTTATCAGAAGCCTCTGTTTTATCCCTTGCAATCAATATCATTGTGCTGCCATAGTAAGCATCAACAAGAGGATTATCTGGATAATCAACACGCAGTTGTTCTAAAATCTGATGTGCTTCTTGAACAGCCGCTGCATTGCCAGCTATGCCATCCTTATGAAGTTGGACAGCTAGGGTGAATCTCTCATTAAAGGGGTCAGGTGGAGTAGACACCGGAACTGACACGGAATTTAGGTTGCTTTCGGTCAATGAATTCGGATGATCATCGCTTGATATAGAAGTTTCAATCAAATTTGATCCTTCCATATCACTGGGGTTAAGGTTTGTCACTAAATTCATCCTCTCTGTATTCATGCATGATCACATCGATCGCTTGCATGGTTCTAATCATCTTTTTTCTTCGGATGCATGGAGGCAAGAAGCTGTAAGATTTCATTCGATTTGACCTGATTTCCGATATTTAGGTAGGCTTTACTCAGCTTTCGAAGTACTTCTCTGACTTGTTTTTGGGTTAGGTAATTTGAACCTTGTTGATAACGGTCAAGGAGGAACGTGAAGTCCTCGATCGCTATTTTCGAACAATAGAAATAAGACTCCGGCAGATGCAGGCAGACGCTTCCGCGTAAAAAGCGAATTTCTTTTTCATTTGGATCCCATATAACTGCTTGATTCAATGCCTCCAAACTCTCTAGTGCTTTTTCTTCTTTCTCAACAAGGTTAACGGCATCACGTGATAAGAGGGCTAATGAGCTACCGTAATAGGCTTCAATAAGCGCATTATGAGGCTGGGTCTCACGTAGTTTTACAAGCTTCTCATTCGCTCTTTTCGCTGCCTTTTTGTCTCCTTCAACCCCATCTTGAAGGAGTTTTTTTGCGATCTTGAATTGTTTATCAGGATTGCTGTCAGATGACAAGTTTACCTCACCTCCAATTTGCTTCGCCGTTATTTGAAAGCCGAGTTTCTCTACGTCAACTTCTCATGATTTCAAGGGCTATATACTTGTTACGATATGTGAATCCCTACTGCAATGATTGGATGAAAAAATCACTTTTCAGAAGATATACGGCTGTCCGAGTCAAGGCTGACTTTGCTTGCATTTCATATTAGGGTGACTAGGAGGGCGAGCAGATCAACTACTTACAAATAATCATGAGAGAACGCTAGATGAATGACATGCCGAAGGATTGGATTGAAAATGGTTAGGAGGATCTTTATGAAAGCGCAAACCCATAAAATGAAGGTATCCGTGGACGAACATACATCCCATTTAGAACAATTCAAAGCTTTTTTTGAACAATTGGATGAGAATGGAATCACCATTGAGAAGCTGCCTCGGCAAAAAATTGAAGATTATCAGTTAAAAGCGATTAACGCAACACTTACTCATATTTGGAACCGCAATGAATATTATCGTTCAAAGCTGGAAGAGGCAGGCTTTACAGTGCCAGAAATTGAAAGTCTGGAGCAATTAACAAAGGTACCGTTTTTGAATAAAGACGTCATCCGAGGCGATAAGCAGAAAATCTTATGCTTGGATCCAAAGGAAATCGGTCAGGTTCACCTCACGAGCGGTACTTCGGGCAAACCTATTTATACCTCGTACTCCTTAGCTGATCAGTATGTCTATGATTTGCTGCCTAAATATTTGGAATTGTTTAAGGAAACGGATGTTGATGTGGTGGCTGTCGCCTTGCCTTATGAATTTGCTTTGCCTGGACTTGGATTTCAGCGGTTGTTTCAATTTGCTTTTGGAACAGCGGTGCTGTCACTTGGCAAAGGCGGTTACATGGCTCCCGTCGATAAGTCATTAGAGTTGATGAAGGAGTTCCAAGCTACAGTTCTGACTACGACCCCCTCCTATGCGGCGCTTTTGGCCGAAGAAAGCGAGCGGTTCGGCATCAAAATAGGTGAAGATATACGGTTGAAAAAAATAGTGCTTACAGGTGAAGGCTGCTCCTATAAATTCCGTGAGCGTTTGGAAAAATGGTGGGGATGTGAAGTGTCCTTCTTCTACGGATCGACCGAATGCGGCGTCGTTGCGGTTGAATGCAGTGAGCACAAAGGTTATCACGTGATGGAGGGACATGTAAAAGTAGAAATTATTAATCCAATTACGCTGGAAAAGCTCCCTTACGGCAAGACGGGAGAAATCGTTGTCACGACGTTGTTGCGCGAGGCCATGCCAATGGTGCGTTACCGCAGTGGGGATATCGGGTATTTACAGAAATCCAAATGTGATTGTGGTCTCACAATGGACGTTCTTCATTTGAGAGGAAGAATGGAGAACATGATTCGATTAGGGGATGAAGACTACTCACCGTTCATACTAGAACAATTTTTGATGGAAATTCCAGATGTGGGTATGTGGTATCACTTCAAATTGAATCAGGGATCTTTCAAAATTGAAGCCGAACCGTTCCGGACGGAATTAACAGACGAGCAATTGGCAACGAAAATTCGAAAGCATATGGCAGATCGGATCGGGATTGATTGCGAAGTGGAAATCAAACACGATATTCCTCGTACTTTTGGCAAAGCAACGCGAATCATCACGTAAGGCGGCTAGGAGCATGGGGCCAAGGATTTGCATTAGCCATCCCAAAGCGCCGTGTAACGCTGAAAGGAGGTGCCCTGATGACCGATATTCAGAGGGAGCGGGAGGAGAAGTTCAAGAATTTATTACTACGCCTAACGAAATCCCCTCTATATAAGGATCGATTAGCGAAATATAACATCGATAATATGGGAATGAAACACATTCAAACACTGCCATTGACAACGAAAGAAGATCTCCGAAATGCCGGCACTTTCGGACACCTAGCTGTCGAAATAAGTAAGATTGCCCAATACCACGAATCTACGGGTACAACCGGAGAACCTTCCGCTTCTTGGTTCACGCAAGAAGACATCCGAGTTGGCGGAAGACAGCTGCAGGAGTGTGGAGTCCGATTGACAGCGGATGATCTTGTATTGATTCGATTCCCGTATGCCTTGGCGCTGCCCGCCTTCTTAATGCAGCAAGCTGCCTGGCACACAGGAGCGGGGGTTGTACCTGCAAGCGGACGTACGGTAGTTACGCCATACCCGAAAGTATTAAGTCTAATGAAGCGCCTGCAAGTCACAGTATTGGCAGGACTTCCGCGCGAGATGGAGCTTCTGGCCGAGGCGGCGCGTCTCATTGGTTTGGATGTGAACGAGGATTTTCCAGCGCTGAGGGCCATTTGCGTTGCCGGTGAGTTATTGAGCGATAAACGCAAAGAGCATATCGAAAGGCTGTGGGGTGTACCTGTTTTTAATATGTATGGTTCGACGGAAACTGCGAATATTGCAACCATGTGTGAGTATGGCTCGATGCATATCGTGGAACGGGATTTTTACGTAGAAGTGCTGCATGAAGACGGTTCGGGCCCTGTTACTCAAGGAGAAAGAGGGTTTGCGGCAATCACAACACTCTCTCATCAAGCTTCTCCGTTGTTGCGTTACTTTAATGACGATATTATCTCCCTTGAACCTTCCAGGTGTGCTTGTGGGCGAGTAACGGGCAAGTTGGTGCATTACGGCAGAAGTAAGGATCGAATCGTGATCGGTGATACCATTCTAGATGCTTATGATATCCAAGAGGCCGTCTATTCGTTGACACCTGCCCCAGATGCATGGAAGGTATTGGAGCAAGAAGATGGTTTGTATGTTCTTCTTGATTCGCACGATGCTGGACAATGGAGTAGGGAGGACATCCAAACTCAATTATCTGAAAAGCTTCATTTGCCTGTCACCCTTCAAATCATTACCGACGCAACGCTTCTTGATCGAGTGGAGCTCGTGAATAACGTGCCATCGACCAAACCGGTATATATCCAGAAGCGAAATAAAGTGTAAGTCTGGTGAAGGAAAGGCTGCAGTCAATTGTGAAAAAGAGGGGTGTGCTCGTTGTGAGCGACAGATGGAAACAATTAATCACGCAATGGGATGGAATTAACCAACAATTGCTCGATCTGATGAACGAACGTGCACGAATGGCTGCGGAAATCGTTCAAGAAAAGAATAAGCAGGGTATTTCACAAGCGGAGCCAGTTGGCAACCAACAACTACTGAATGAGCTTGCTACCCTTACTTTTGCGTCCGAAATAAAAAAAGAGGCTCCAGCCGAGCGCAAGCTTCTTGTTAGCCGCCGGCATAAGAGCGAGGATACGATTATTCAAGTCAAGCATGCCGAAATCGGCGGTTCTTCGCCTGTCATCGTCGCTGGACCCTGCTCAATTGAAAGCAGAGATCAACTGCTAACGGTTGCTACTGCGATGAGGAATGCCGGCATTACCGTCTTACGAGGAGGCGCGTACAAACCGAGAACATCACCGTATGATTTTCAAGGCCTTGGCGAAGCAGGGTTGAAAATCATGAAGGAAGTGGCTGCTGAAACGGGGATGGTGACGATAAGTGAAATCATGAGCCCTATGCATATCGACATGGCAGCTCGTTACATTGACATCTTTCAGATTGGTGCCCGCAACATGCATAACTTCGATCTGTTGAAAGCCGTTGGCCAAACCCAGAAGCCTGTCCTGCTGAAACGAGGCCTTTCCGCTACACTCGAGGAATTTGTGTTTGCGGCTGAATATTTGCTATCCAGCGGGAATAACCAAGTCATGTTAATCGAGCGCGGAATTCGCACCTATGAAAGATGGACGCGCAATACACTCGATATTTCTGCTGTTCCGATATTGAAACAAGAAACTCATCTTCCGGTTCTCGTAGATGTTACCCATGCCACTGGTCGAAAGGACATTATGCTTCCATGTGCGAAAGCAGCACTAGCGGCTGGCGCAGACGGTATTATGGTCGAGGTGCATCCGAATCCGCGGGTTGCACTTTCTGATGCGAAGCAGCAGTTGAATATTGATGAATTTCACAAATTTTTGCAGGGGATCCGCGATTCCGGTCTCTATCGTTAACAGCAGGTTATCATAACAGAAGTTCCTGTACACAGGTTATAATTCAACACGAGCTGACATACGGCTAATGGAGGAAACTGTATGACAGATACCAATGGCAAGGGCTCGCGGCATGCGGGAGAGGCATTGGACTTTTTGCAGAAACTAATATTCGATTTGTTGCTAGTGACAGACGGAAGGACGACAGATTTGCTAGAAACCTTGTTGAACGAAAAGATGTGTGTAACGGTCATTCGGCAAGAGCAATTGAAAGAAGAACATGCGGATCATCAAGCGGAGTCCTCCGGCGCTCCTTTATATGTGAGAGAATCGATTTTGATAAGCGACAAAAGTGATTTTATCGTTTCTCACAATATTGCCATTGTGAACTCAAAGTACGTACCAGAATCTTTATTTGAGAAAATTGCTCACAAACAAGAGGGAATTGGCAAATCAATCAGCTCGATGGGGTTACAATCCTACAGAAAAGTGGTTGACTCTGGGCTTAAGGGTCAAGAAGAGGCTGTTGATCTGTTCCAAAAGCCAATCAATCTTCGTATCCCTGAACGGCACAGTAAAATTCCTTACAAGAGATACGATATTTTTTTTCAGTCAGTGCCAGGAATTCATATGCTTGAATATTTTAATCCAGAAGTTGTCAGATACCGTTTAAACAAGGTTAACCAATTCCAAAATGGAGGGATAAAAGATGAGTGAAGAAATGAAAGAGCATAAACCAAGTAAAAAAGAGGTAAAGGAACAAGCGAAAGAGCAAGCTAGACTTGAGAAACAAGCGAAAAAAGTAGAAAAAGAGAAACGGAAAGAAAAGAAGGAACTTGAGGAACTAGCAAAGAAAAAAGAAAAAGAGCAAGCGGAAGAGAAAGCAAAAGAACAAAAAGAGCTTAAGGAACAGCAAGAAAAAGAACAAAAAGAGCTTGAAAAACAGCAAGAAAAAGAACAGAAAGCAAAAGCAAAAGAAAAAGACAAGGAATAATAAAAGAGTTATAAATAAAATGAAAAAGGGACTCCTTCCTTATTTTGTTAAAGGGAGTGGTCCTCCGTTTTTTCAATCATTCAAACTGTACTCAACAGCGCAAATGCGCGCCCAACTCAAAAAAACCTCTGGTCAATAACGTAAGTTCATCAACCAAGAGGAGAAAACATGAAACAGAAAACCTTTTTATTTAATTGTATTAAAATGATGGATGTTAATTTCTCTCCTTATTGCTTTTTTTGACTGTTTTTCATGTGTTCAACGAATTCCGTACCTGAATTCACCATATGTTCACTGGCATGTTGTACACCAATTTTAACGGCTGCGATCAGCTTTCCAGCAGAAATATCAGATGGCTGATTCAATTCCTCCATCGCTTCAATAATTTGCTTTCCTGCCACATTCGCGCCGCTTTTTACTGCTACAGAATAGGTATTTGCGAAATGTAGAAATCCATTCTTCATATGACTAAAGAACTTTGACATTCCTTGATTACTCGTTGCCAAATGAGTCATCTCCTCTCTAAAATTACCTAATTCGGTGGTCTTTCTTGCTCATCATTAACCTGCAATACTTTATCTTCAGATAAATGCTTAGGCGTCGAAACGCTTTCCAAAGGTGGCCTAGGATCATCTTTTAGCATTGGATCTGGTTGAACCTGAATGGCTCGTTCCTTTTTGTCCATATAAAATTTTAATACTGCAACAATGACTCCGACCAGAAGGACAAATGTCAGTACACCGGCTAAGGTTAATCCGAGAATAAAGATTACGCGATCTGCAAAGCCCATTTCCTTCATACCCATGTCATTTCTCACATCCTCTCACAATAATCCAGTATATGTATGGAGTTCCCCGATAATATGGACACTTGAGTACCTTTCAGCGTAATTCCACGTTCGTCTAATCCATAAGGAGGATAAAGAATGAATTTCACGTTACTTCGAAATTTAGCTTGTCTGTTCTTAGTTGGGTCACTTCTTATCTCCCTCCAAACGCATAACTACGTATTGATGTGTTTGTGGGGAGGTTGTACCGGATTGCTTTTCATTTACAAGCCAATGCGGCCATTTCTTCTGACAACGATAGGTTTGGGTGTCGGATTTGCTATTTATCTATTCATAAACTCAAGTTGGATCCTCGATTTGAAGCCCAAAGAATGGCATATCTTTCTAAACAGATTGTCACTGATTTGTATCATCATTCCCTTGCTTGTCATGGCGTTTGTTCAAAAATTACCTTTCATGCTGTATGCGAAAAAACCGCATTGGAACGAGCAGATAGGGATACCATTTATTTGGTCAGGCTTCCGTCAGTCAAAAGTAAACGTTTTCTTGCTTATCGCAATTGCTGCGGTTTCTTTAGCTTTTATGCCATTTGTTATTCGAAACGGATGGGGCAACGTGCAAGGAATTTGGTTATTCACGCTTGCTTTTTCTATCATAAACGTGTTGGAGGAGATCATCTGGCGAGGGGTGCTTCTTAGTCGGTTCTCCGAACAATTAGGTGATAAGTGGGCGGTAATTGTGACCAGCGCAGGGTTTGGTTTACAGCATTATTCCCTTGGATTCTCTTGGGGCATTTGCATCGCCTTTGCACTGGGAGGGTTGTATTTCGGAGGAATTACGATCAAATCCAAAAGTATCATTCCCGTCGTGATTTGGCATACATGGATTAATGTTCTGATGATTCTCAGCGGTTTCTTGTAATTCAGTCCAAAATGGCAAGTGCAGCTAAATTAAAAAAAACTTAAAAATATTGAGAGCTTGTCTAATTTCACAATAAATAAATGGTATAATTAGGTTGGAGCGAGGAGCTAGTACGAGGGGAAAGCAGTGATGGAGATCAAACAAAAAACTCCCTTTTCGCAATAGGCGAATAGAGAGCTTGTATGCTGCTTATATTCAGTAAACGAGTTCGAACGGTTGCATCGTTGTGCGACTACTTAGCCAGCAGTTCAGGCAAGTTGATTTGTTCGTCAAGCTGGTCTGCGAAGCGACTCATGCATTTGCAAATAAAGTCTTTGCGGCAAATCGGGCATGGAATAGTAAGCAGTCTGCTAACATGCTTGGCACCGTGATTATAAAAGACGCGGCATAGCGTACCATCCTGCAATTTTACTTTTACTTGATAAAGGTTATCGGCATCGTTGCGTTCGATTAACGTTTTTTCCTTTACAATCGGTTCATAGGTCACGTTGGCTTCACCTGCATCCTTAAATTTTTTGCAAGTAACATATTATGTTGTTTGGGCTCGTTTGTCAATTTATTTCTTCACGATCCAGAGAAAATCCATATTCCCAAAATTAATCATTTTCATTTGCCTCACAGATGGTGATACATATAGTGAGCGATTGACTTTACGACCTAATTGGAGGATGGAACCATGCATGACGACAACTCAGAATTCAAGCAGCTAAGCGAACTCATTGCCAAAAGAAACGAGTTGCAAACGGAGATTAACTCCATTCTTGCGCGAATGACGATGAAACAGGAGGAAAGAGTGTCCAAGCTTGCTGAGAGCCTATCCGATTCATCCAAGCGCAAATAAGTCTTTTCATAATCTTGACCAATGTTCACCTCTATATTCATGGTAGGATGACAGGAGGTTCATGTTCATATGAAACGGTATACCGCTGTACAATCGCCCGTTAATACTTTATTTGAAGTAGATACAGGGCAGAAGGAGTTTATGATACCTAAAATTGAGAAGATGGTGCAGGGCAATCATCCGAAATTAACACTGGCACATTGGCATTCGCATTGGAAAATCAATTATGTAGCCGGAGGCAGCGGCCTTTGTATCATCAACGGGACAACGTATACGATTCAACAGGGTGACATTGTGCTCATCCCGCCACAGCAATTGCATCGGGTGTGCGGGACAGATCAGCTTCTGATGGAAGCATTTCATTTTGAAGTGTCTATCCAACTCAATTCATGGTGGGGCCAGGAGACGAGTTCCTATCTCCATCATATTGGACAAGCCGTACCGCATGTCCTGCAGCGGTCTTTGCTGCAATGCGGCCTGTTGTCTGATATGCTAATGGACATAAAGAATGAACTCGATCAAAGAGAAGCTGGGTTTGCAACAATTGTTCAAGCCCAATACATACGCTTTTTTACGCTGATCAACAGATATGCAAGCAGGCCGCACGCTGCATTTTCACCATCGCCATCTAGAGGAGTACAGACAATTAAAGAGGTGATTCGCGTCATGGAAAGTCAGCTAGCTTATCCGTGGACGCTGAAGAAACTCTCCGACTTGGCCCACCTAAGTCCTTCCCGATTCAGTGCATTATTCCAGCAGACGTTAGGCACATCTCCGCTCGATTATCTGATCAGACTACGATTGGCCTATGCGGCTCAGCTATTAACTTCTTCGACAGAGAAAATTATCGAAATCGCCGCTGAAAGCGGCTTCCGCAACCTGTCCAACTTCAATCGATTATTTAAAGATCACTTCCAAATGTCGCCTAGTGAATTACGTGAATTGAATGACCAGCTTCAGGCATAATACTTGGTTCTCTTCCTATTTTTATAGGGTTGCCGTAGATGTCTGTTGTTCAATGAATTGTCACAATTACAAAATTTGCTTCCGAAATTTGCAAGAAGGTATTGAGAGAAATAGGAAAGATTTTGTAATATGAGAAGTGATGAATGTAACTGACAAAGGGGCGTAGAACAGTTATGCAGAAATGGGCTATGTTCATTTTGTTCAGCATCGCGTGCCTGCTTGCCGCTGGGTTGATGCTGTTCAATATGCCAAAGCCGGAGGTCGAGGAGGCAGCTCCTGAGGGAGTCACTCTCGTTAAACTTATCGCTACAAGTGATTTTAAGTTCGACCAACCGGAGTATAAAGTGAAGGCCGGGGATAAGGTTCGCATGAAGCTTGTGAACAAATCCGGGTTGCATGGTGCTGAAATTAAGGAATTGGGCATTAATCTGCAAGATGGCCAAATGGAGAAGGACGTTGTATTTGAAAAACCGGGCAAGTATGAGATTTTGTGTTCGGTCATGTGTGGAACAGGCCACGATGATATGAAGTCGGTTCTTATTGTAGAATAATACGTTTCAGTTGAGAGAAGGGGCTGACAAGCTCCTTTTTTTCATGTTGCATACAGGGAACAGGAGATTGGTTACATATGCCGAATGTAGTAGAAGCGGGAAAGATACCAGGCCTGTTGAGAATGGTATCGCAACACCGCTTCCGAGCTAGACCATCACAGGGGAGGGCTAACGAATGTACTATGTGAACATGGAGCAGATTGAGCAGCGGCTTGATTTTATACCACAACTGATAGAGACTGTTGAACAGATTATGGTGAAATGGGATGGAAGCTTGCACTACTCTTATGCACAGGAGCGGGCGCTTCATATCGCGATCGAGATCATCACAGATGTAGGCAGCTTGCTCATAGACGGTTTTCTAATGCGTGATGCAAGCAGCTACGAGGATATTGTGGAAATTATCGCACAAGAGCAGGTTGTATCGCCACAGCTCCATGCGACATTGCTTCAGCTAGTGTCTTTGCGCAGACCGCTGGTTCAGGAGTACATGATATGGGAGAGAGATTCCATTCATTCGCAGCTTGCACACCTGCCTAAGTGGCTGCCGGAATTTGCTCAGTCTGTCCGTCAATTTGTAAGTAAGGAACTTGCGTTGAAATGATTCCTGCCTTCAACTGGGGCAAGGTTGTTGTCTGTAAGGAAGTGATGCGTTACAATGACGGTACGATGACAACCAAGGTTAAGGTGGTTACATGAAGCAACCAGTACGCAAATCATCCACACGTGAAGAGATTATGAGCTTACTCAAAACCAATGGGGCTATGTCTGTTGCCCAGCTTGCCAAGCAGCTGGAGATGACAGAAATGGGAGTAAGACGACACCTATATGCCATGCAGCAGGAACACATGCTGGATACGGAAATGGTTCGACAGCAGATGGGACGTCCCTTGCAGATGTATCGCTTGTCGGATACAGGAGATGAACAGTTCCCAAAGCAGTATCATCAACTGATTTTAGATCTGCTTCAGGAAATGGAATCTTGGCAGGATGAGAATAGTGTCCATCGATTATTCGAAGGAAGAAGACAGTCCATGCTGGAGAAATATGTGCCGCTCGTCCAAGGCAAAAACTTGGAGGAACGAGTTGAAGCGCTTGGTCACATTCAAGATTCAAACGGCTATATGGTAGAGACGGAGAAGGCGGACGATGGCAGCTGGCTGCTGCATGAGTACAATTGTCCAATTGCACAGGTTGCTCAGCATTATAAGGAACCGTGCGCATGTGAACTTGCCTTATTCCAAGATTTACTAGATAGCGATGTAGAGCGTACAGAATGTCTTGCAGAACGCGGGCAGCGCTGCACGTACAAGATTCGCCCTCGGACTAACCAGTAATACTTGTACATTGCAAGATCATTCCTTGTTCGAATGATCGGGAAGGCTGTCCATAATAGCTATGGGCAGCCTTTTTCTGATCGGTGGGAAAACGAATTGCGACGCGAGTAAGTTTTGCAATTTTATCTCATTGATTTTGCTTCCCAAATTCAGGCCGGCCTCACAGAGGTTCGGTCTATTTGCACTGATTAGGGACAAGCGGGCAAAAAAAAGTACAAGGTAAGTTGTGTCAAAGCGAGCCCCATCTTCCTATACTGTCAATACGACATGGGCATAAGCCCGGTAGATCTTGCAGCTAAGGAGGGGAGACGATGATTGAATGGAGCATCTTGCTGGCTGCTGTAGCGTGGAGTGCTGTATGTACGGCGACTGTCCTGCTCATTGTCCGAGGAATGCGTACCTTGAGAAGGGCGGATGCATGTCTTGAGGAAGGGCAGAGACTGAGCCACCAACTCCAAGTATTGACGCGTCGAGCTGACGAAGTGTTGAAGCAGTCCGAAGAGACCGTGGGGACGATTAACGAGTGGGCACAAGAATTGAAGCGTACACGCAGAGTATTACAACGCGGAAATGACGTGTTGGAACGTATCGTGGCTCAAGTTAGTCAGCGGAATGCGAATAATGCATCTGATCAGCGGCTTACGGATATGCTTCAAATGTTTGAACTCGGCTATTCAGTATGGAGCTCGATTCAAGCAAAGCGCGCTATGTCGTCTCCCCCTTCTAGTGCAAAGAATACCGGGAATGAGTGATGAGGAGGAAGAACGATGAGCAGTAACAAAAAGTCTTTTTGGGTAGGGGCATTGATCGGAAGTGTCATTGGTTCGGTATCTGCATTGCTATTCGCACCAAAGAGCGGACGCGAGCTTCGTAAAGATATTGCAGAAGGAGCACAGCAGGTTAGTGAACGTACTCAGCAGTGGGCGAAGCAAGTTGGTGACCAGACAGAAGAATTGATCACTTCTGCTAAGGGAAAGGTAGCATCCTTCAAGCAAGGCTTGAATTCATGGAGACAGCAGGACTCTGATGAAGCACAGATAGCCGCCATCTCCAGCCTGCAGGAGCCCGCTGCCGATTGGGATGAGGAAGTAACTGCGGATGTGAAAGTAAAGGATGGAGAGATTAAAGAAGCTCGATAAATATAAATATCCCTACCACCTATGTGCGTAAGCAGACAGATGGTAGGGATATTTATTGTTACCGTGTAATTATAAGCGAATGAAATAGGATTGCGAGATTACATTACCATTTGGAAGGATCAATATCGCTAGGTCTCATCCCTTCCCAAATGTTCGGGATATTTGCGTCTTCAGGATGCTCGAATACAAGAAATGCAGTAGGCAAATAACGTTCTCCGTATTGGCTTGATGGCGAATTTTTAATGACGCCGTCTTTTTCCACAAGCACAGTAGACGAACCGCCGTCCAAGTTAGCTGCAATCACTGCGCCGTTCTCAAGCATAATTTTCTGGCAGTCATATAAGTCTGCTCCAATGCTGTGAGGCTGGCGGCCATCAATAACAAGGAAGAGAATGGCTCCATCCTTGCGTTGTCCCATTACAGTTCGAGGTGCAATACCCCAGCCATCTGCATGATTGCGAATTTGCCCTTTTCCGTTAACGATCATGCGCGGCTGGAAGGTAACAGCTTCCTTCACGCCCATTTCGAGCAGCTCGCTAACCTTGAAATTACCGGCTACCATTTTGCCATCCTTATCAATACCAACAATTTGCGTATTTTGCTTGCCTACGCCATTATAATACATCTTACCGTCGTTAATGACGACACCGATGGGTTTAAACCCATTGCCTTCCCAGTTCGGATCTGCGAATCCACCGCCATTGACGCCTGCCAATGCGCCAGTGCGCTTTACCATGCTTGAGACTTTCTCGCCTCGTCCCACTTTGCCGGGAACGCCAATCCGTATTTTGGTGGGATCATTTACAATCATTAAATATCCGCTGAATGAGGCGCCTGTAGCACCAGTACCGCTTACTTCCTTATACTCGACGAGCGGCTTTTTGGCCTGCTCAGCTACAGAAGGCTTATTAATATCAATTGTTGATTTCTCGTCGCCCATTCGTTCAAATCTCGCCCAATACTCTTGTACACGCTTGTCTAATTCGGCTTGGCCGATAATGTACTTCGCCCAATGTCGATGCTGTGTTGTGATTAACGTATCCGCGATCAAGAACCGCATCTCTGTACCGGAAGGAGTTAGGAATAACCATCCGGCGCCAAGGGAGCCAACTAATAGGAAGATAGCCGCAACTATGCGAAAAATACGCCAAACCGAGCGTTTCTTCTTTAGCTTTTTTTGCTTCCCTTGCTTAGGGTTGTTAGTCCGATGGCTTGTACGGACCACATTGCGCGGGGGTAACGCTCGCATATTATTCTTTTTATTAATAGGACGTTCCGTTTGCATCTTTTTCAACCCTTTCTATTTGTCTCCACATAGTAATGACGTTTTTTGGAAGTGAAAAGTTTCCTCCGAGTTTTGCCAGTTGTGGATGACTTGAACCTTGTCCAACTTACTGATAAGATCGAGGTACGTTTTAAATAAAGAATACATATGTTAAGTAAGGTCAGTCAAACAAGAGACGAAGGAAGCGGTGTATTCGTGCAGCAAGCTATAGCTATGCTCGATTCGGGTGTTGGTGGGTTGACAGTCGTCAAGGAAGTAATGCGTCAACTGCCGCGGGAGAAAATCATCTATTTTGGTGATACAGCCCGTTCGCCTTATGGTCCTCGTACTGCTGAGGAAGTAAGGTTGTTCACTCGTCAAATCGTAGATTATCTTATTCAATACCAACCTAAAATGATCGTATTTGCATGCAATACAGCGACAGCCGCAGCATTGGAATATATTCGAGCTTACGTGCCGATTCCGGTAATCGGGGTTATTCACCCGGGTGCTAGAGCAGCCCTGTCCGCCACAAACAGCGGCTATGTTGGTGTCATTGGAACAGAAGGCACAATTCGCAGTGGAGCATATGAACAAGCGTTAAAGCGGCTGTCCCCCCACGTGGAAGTGGTCAGTCAAGCTTGTCCTCGTCTGGCACCTCTCGTGGAGAAAGGGATGTTCAGAAATAGTGCGTCAACATCCGATGTCGTTCGAGAATCACTCGAACCGCTGAATAGTGTCCCAATTGACACCCTCATTTTGGGATGTACCCACTATCCCTTTCTAGCGGATTCGATTCAGGAAGCGATAGGGCCTAAGGTTCAGCTTATTAATTCAGCAGAAGAAACAGCACGAGAAATCAGCACCATTTTACAAGATAAAGGTCAGTTAGCGAACACAGAAACAGTTCCCACTCATCAATTTTTCTGCAGCGGAGACCCGGAAATGTTCCAGAAGATTGCCTGCTTGTGGCTCGGCGAACACATTCATGCTAATCCTGTAATCTGGCAGATTTCGAAAATTATGTAATGGCTGAACTCATTCACTTGGATTCACGAACTTATACGATATTGATAATAGAGAGCGTTCCGTGAGCAGCAAGTCTGCCAGGGAGCGCTCTCTTTGTATTGTTTAGTATCATTTTCAGGTGAAATCCTGAAAGTTATGAACGTCTATGCCGCCGCATATGCTTCAACCAATAGCAGATTGGGAAAGGAGCGACAAATGGTGGCAGTTCCTTATGTGGTGCAAAAGGGAGATACCTATCTTCGCATTTGCGCGCGTCACGGTATTCAACTGCATGCTTTGCTTAGTGCGAACCCTCAGCTGCGTGCGGATGGATATGCTGTACCCGGACAGGTAATCGATATTCCAGATCCCCCCATCAATAAATATGTGGTGCAGGCAAAAGACAGGTTTTATCACATCGCGCAGCGATTTCAAGTATCAACACAGCGCCTTGCAGAGGCAAATCCAACGCTTGATCCGAGAAGATTGATACCTGGACAGCTTATGTTAATTCCTTTCGAATACAGTACGCAATGGGAAAGGAAAACGGCAGAATACGGATATGCTCAAATGATGAGAGATATTGGTCAACTGCAAAATAGCCATTCCTTCATTCGAGTTGAGCAGATCGGGAATAGTGTGATGGGGAAGCCGATACCTGCAATTATTATCGGTAAAGGCACTGTTCCCGTGCATGCCAATGGTTCTGTACATGCGAATGAGTGGATTACATCAGCCTTATTAATGCAATTTGTTGAAGATTATGCGAGGGCGTATGACAGCGGAGAGGCATGGAATGGCTGGGATGCGCTTGCTGCCTTTGAAAGAACGACATTATGGATGGTTCCTATGTCTAACCCCGACGGGGTAGAACTCGTTCAAGAGGGGATATCGCCGGAGCATCCACTTTACGCTTCCATAATGGAATGGAATCAGGGGTCGCGCAAATTTCAGCGCTGGAAGGCGAATATTCGAGGCATTGATCTTAATGATCAGTTCCCGGCTTACTGGGAGGAAGAACAAGCGCGAAGAGGCGTATATGCGCCAGCACCACTTAATTACGGTGGGACGAGACCGCTCACTGAGCCGGAAGCAATCGCGTTAGCCGAATTATCAGAACGAATTCCTTTTGAAATGGCACTGTCCTTCCATACCCAGGGACAAGAAATTTATTGGAACTATCGAGATTATGAGCCAGATGATGCATGTAGCTGGGCAGAACGGTTTCAAAGGGCGAGCGGATACCGGGCAGTGAAGCTGTCGGGAAGCGATGCCGGCTACAAGGATTGGTTCATACAGCGCTACAGGAAGCCTGGATTCACTATCGAGGTCGGCAATGGCGTTAGTCCGCTGCCGCTGGATGACTTTGATGCCATGTACCGGGAAGTGGCTGCAATTATGAAGGAAGCCCTGCTTCCATAAGACTAGAAGGCCTAGAAAATAAATGGGACGCGCGTGATTCACTCCTGCATGTTCTAGAATTCGCTACGCACACTAATGAGTAGGAGGTGTGCAAAATTGGCGAATCCCACTTCGAGAGGCCCATCTCAAAAACCACGCCCTAAGCGATCTTGGCAGAGGTTGTGGTTGCTGCTCAGTTCAGTGCCAAGACTGCTGACATCCAAGCGTGTTCCTTTTTGGGAAAAAGCAATATTTGTAGGTGTAATCGCTATTTACTGGATAATCCCATTTGATTTAATTCCCTTTATGCCGATTGATGACATTATTTTTACCTTAATTCTGTTGCCTTGGTTTTCCAAGCATGCTCTAAAATATGAAAATGCGAACCAAAAATGACGGAATGTGACGCAAAAGGTTGCTTCTCGCCCCGGGTTCCCGTACAATGACATAGAGGTTGGCGAACGCAACAATTTCATTGCGAAAGTACAACAAGACAATGGGGTAAAGCGGAGTGAAGAACAATGGCGAACGATATTCGTATTTGTGATAAATGTCGGCATATCAAAATGAAGACTTTTTTACCGAAAGTCAAAGGTCTGGATCCGGAAGCGGATATCAAGATTGGCTGTAAGTCATACTGTGGGCATTGCGCCAAGCGAGTGTTCATCTATATCAATGGTCGGTACGTAATTGCTCCGACAGAGGATGAAGCAATTGAAAAGGCAAAGCCTTTTGTCAAAAAGTAAGTTTTTAACCGCATAGAAAAAGCTGCGAAGCGATATCCTAATCGTTGGAGACTACTCCCTGTTTGGGAACATTCCATACTCTGGCGAAGAAGGAGGCTCGCAGCATGTCCAAATATGACTCAAGCTTGCAATCGCAAAATCCGATTTCGCAAGCGCAGAACGCAGTCAAGACAGCGCACAACGCTGTATCTCAAGCAATGTCACATCCTTCGGACCAATCCGTCTATCAGGCGGAGCAATCTCTTCAACATGCTGAGCGCGCCGTACAACAGGCCGCAGACAGCGATAATCCACATCCGGTCCAATTAGCTGAAGAAATGCTTGCAGCGGAGCAATCCCGGCTGAATTCCATTGGCGCAGACCAACTGGATTCCTTTGAGGGATAGGTGTACGCAATTTTATTGTCTTTATCGTCATGATATTTGTTCTTGTCCCGGACTATGTCTGGGATTTTTTTACCCTTCCACCGCCGACATCAAGTCTTAGCATCTGGGAGTGAGGTTATGGTATTTGGTATATCAGTAGTCGTTATTTTAGCGTTTGTCATTTGGGGATTCCTTTCTCCGGAAAGCTTATCCACACAATCCAGCGCGGCCTTGTCGTTTACGACTGAACGTTTTGGATGGTTCTATTTGATTACAGCGTTAATCATCTTGGTTTTCTGTCTTTATCTTGCTTTTGGGAAGTTCGGACATATCACATTAGGCAATGATGATGATGACCCGGAGTATTCCAATATATCTTGGTTCGCCATGCTGTTCAGCGCAGGGATGGGGATCGGGCTTGTATTCTGGGGAGTGGCCGAACCTATCAGCCATTACATAAATCCGCCAACGTTGAAAGGGATGACGCCTGGTGCAGCGAATGAAGCGCTGCGGTACTCCTTCTTCCATTGGGGATTGCATCCTTGGGGCATTTATACGCTTGTCTCGCTGGGAATTGCCTACTTTACTTTCCGCAAAGGTCATAATGGGTTAATTAGCTGGACCTTTGAGCCGCTGCTTGGTGAGCGAGTGAAGGGGCCGATTGGGAAGACAATCGACATATTGGCTATTATTGCAACGGCCTTCGGGGTGGCAACATCACTTGGGCTTGGAGCCATGCAAATCAATGGCGGGCTTGCGCATACGTTCGGCATACCGAGCAATGCAACGGTGCAAGTCATTATTATTGCGATTGTAACCGTGTTGTTCCTTACTTCTGCAGTGACGGGACTGGACAAGGGAATTCGTATTCTTAGCAATGTGAATTTGCTGATCGCATTAGGCTTGCTTTTGTTCACGTTGCTACTCGGACCAACTTCATTTATATTCGATTCCTTTACAACGACGCTTGGCGGGTATTTGCAAAATATTATTCAGATGAGTCTGCGGTTGACTCCGTTCACCGAGGATTCGTGGGTAGCGAGCTGGACCTTGTTCTATTGGTCCTGGTGGATTGCATGGGCACCATTCGTTGGCTCTTTTATCGCGCGAGTCTCTAAGGGAAGAACGATCAAGGAGTTCGTACTGGGAACAATGCTGCTGCCAAGTGGATTCAGTTTCATATGGTTCTCTGTTTTCGGCGCAACCGGACTTAAGCTGGAGATGTTCGATGGCCTGCCGATCGTAGAGTCGGTTAAAAAGGATATTACATCTGCGCTGTTCGTAACGCTGGATGCGCTGCCAGGCGGCAGTTTTATTGCCATTCTAGCAACGCTGCTCATTATTACCTTCTTCGTTACGTCCGCGGATTCGGCAACATTTGTCCTGGGAATGATGTCAACGAACGGGGATCCGAATCCGAGCGCGCCGATTAAAATAGCGTGGGGGCTATTCCAATCGCTCATCGCTACCGTGCTGCTGCTGGGAGGCGGTTTGGAGGCATTGCAGACCGCATCTATCCTCACAGCGCTGCCGTTTGCGGTAATATTGCTTGGCATGTGCTTCTCGATAACAAGGGCGTTACGCAAGGAGGAACGGGATTATCGCTTGAAGGAAAAGCGCAGACGCCGTAAAGTGGACAAACTGCTGGAACAGGAAGATTTATGATAACAGTTGTCGTGGGTGCACGGCATTCATGAATAACAGGTAATAGTGGAAGAGCCGCTTGCGTATATGCAGCGGCTCTTTCTTTGTTTGTGTTATTTTTTGCGTTCTCGCAACTGCTGAATGGCATTGTTTATAATGACCTTATCGGAAATTTGCAGCCGATTATTCGCCTCTGCTGCGAACGGCTGGCACGCTGCTGCATCTGTTGGTTGACGAGTTCCATAATCGTAGCAGGTTCCATGTTCGAATAATCCGTCAGCAGACGGTACATAAAATACTTTGCCGTTTGTGAAGGAGCCATTGCGAAGTACGACTAATCGATTCGCCGGATTCAGCAAATTCTGACCCATGAGGTGCTTGTCGCTCGAATCGATTCCAAGCCAGTGCAGGAGTGTCGGTTCGATATCGAGCTGACCGCTTACGGTATCATAGGTTCCTGCATTTGCCCCATCAGGCAAATGGACGATGAGTGGAACTTGATTTTTCATCTCCAGCATATCCAGATCACTAATCTCATGGCCCAGCATTCGAGCAAGCGGTTCGCGATCATCAATGGAATTGTCGTGGTCACCATACATCATCCATATCGTCTTGTCCCATAGACCACGCTGCTTCAAATCTTGAATCATATCACCCAGTGCCGCATCTACGTAATGAATAGCTTGCAAATAGTCGCCGAAGATGGTGTCCTGATACGGTTCTACATTAAGCTCTTGTTTATCTGCAGGCAGCTTGTACGGATGATGGCTGGTCAGCGTAATCAAGAAGCTGTAAAATGGCGATTTGTTATCCGCCATATGTGCCACCGATTGTCGAAGGAACGATTTATCACCAAGAGACCATCCAAGCGGCTCGTCTATTTTATAGTCAGTGCGGCTCATGAACTTATCGTATCCCATATTGCTGTACATGATATACCGATTCCAGAATCCCGCATCGTAGGCATGATATGCACCTGTAGAGTAGCCAGATGATTTCAAAATAGAAGGCAGTGAATCATAGGTTTGACCTGGATACCGAATAAAAACAGAACCAGTTGGCAAAGGGTGAAGGCTGGCATTTACGCCAAAGTCCGCATCTGAAGTGCGTCCTTGTCCGGTTTGATGGAAGAAACGACTAAAATACATGCTTTCCTTCAGCAATTTGTTCATATTCGGTGTAATCTCTTGCCCATTATAGGATTTGCCGATTACGAAATTCTCGAAAGCCTCTGCCTGTACAATGATGACATTGCTGTCTTTGTATTTGCCGAAGGAAGCAGGCGGGCCTTGCAGCTTCGCGCGATGATCGTCAAACCACTGCCCGACCTTATTCAATTCTTCTTCGCTTAGCTTATTTCCGCCGAACCAATTCAGCTCAGCATAGCGGTACACATCATACCCATGAAATCCGAACAGTCCGGTTATGTTATATATGGACGCATTCCACCAATTGCCCGTGAAGACGCCTGAGGCCCAGGTCGTCGTTGCTTGATGGATGGGCACTGCCATCATCAACACGCCAATAACAAGGCTGAGCGTACTAGTGATTAAGCGGGTAACCCAAGCGGGACGACGGCGACGCTCACCGCTAAGCAAATATCCGCCTCTATGTTCTTTATGTTCCTTGGACTGTGCTCGGAAGTACATAATGGACAACGGTATCACAATGATCCAGTCTAGGAACAGCCAGATGTCACCGAGATGGATTAGGGAAGCGATACTGTCCCCAAGCGAGCTTACTTGTCCAGCTTGCAGCAGCACCGGAACAGTGATGAAATCTTGGAAATAACGAAAATATACCAAGTCCGAAAAAATAAGAATTGTGAGTAGTACATTCAACACTAACAGTACAATCGTACGCCAGCGCTTTGACAGCCAGAACGTCCACCCAGCTATGATAAGTAATGTGCCTAGAGCTACAAAAAAGTCAGGTGTGCTCATTGTCATATATGGAATGGATAAAGTGCGATCGAACCAAACGAGCTTCCACATCATTAAGGCGATAAACCATACCATAGCGAATCGTCCGAATATGGACGAGATAGTGAGACGATGGCTGGAGGTATTATACGAGCCATACATAGACGAATTCATACTTCCATCCTTTCTGTACATCTTCTACAAACACTCTACATCATACCAGATTTTACGAAAATGTAATAATTGAAAAAGAAGGTACCCGCGATAGAGGCTATATGATTTTGTTGATTTACCAAATTTTAAAAAACAAAGGCGTAATTGTTTTTTAAACTATTTTGTTTAGTGAGTAGTCAAAAAGGGCCGCTATGTGAATACATATTGTATGGTTTCGAGAGGAAAAACCAATCCGTGCCGCGAATCATACACGTTATAGGAAAGAGGCTGTTCGATGTGTTGAACAGCCCCTTGGACATACTTATATAGTGGTTCATGTTCATGCCATCCTGTAAGTCAAATAAGAATGCATAGCACATTCACCTGATTCGTATTAGGCCTGAGTAGACTCGTCTGTCCGCGGTTTGCGAGGAGGAAGAGGGCCTAAGTATTGATACAATTGGCATTCGATATTGCCGTTGTACAGCTTGCGCCGCTTCGTAGCCGGATCGCCGATTCTATGCTCGAATTGGCGGTTCGGACTGATGACGAACATTGACCAGGTCGGCAGCGTCTTATAAAGGAAGCCGAGCTGACGAATCATGCGGTCGACCTCATCCTGTTCATTCAAGCGTTCCCCGTATGGCGGGTTCGTAAGAATGACGCCGTAATCCCCAGTTGGCTTAGCTTGAGCAACCGGTGCTACATGGAACTGTATTTCACGTCCGAAGCCTGCGCTCTTCGCTGCTGCTTCTGCTAAGCGGATCGCTTCTGGATCAATATCTGAACCGGCTATCTGCAGTTCAATATCGTCTCGTACCGCATCGAATGCCTCGTCACGAGCTTCTTCCCAATACGATTCACCGATGATTGGCCAAGCTTCGCTTGAGAAAGAACGGCGCAATCCAGGAGCAACATTCCATCCAATCATAGCTGCCTCGATAAGCAGTGTACCCGATCCGCAGAATGGATCATACAGCGGGCGTTCAGGATTCCAGCGGCTGAGCTGAACAAGTGCGGCAGCCATTGTTTCCTTCAATGGGGCTTTGGCTGTCAATTTGCGATAGCCCCGCTTGTGCAGGCCGGCGCCAGTTGTATCTAATGTAATTGTTGCAATATCGTTTAGCAGGGACACTTCAATCCGGTATAAAGGACCTGTCTCCTCAAACCATTCAATATGATACTGCTGCTTTAATTTATCAACGACAGCCTTTTTCACGATACCTTGGCAAGCCGGCACGCTGGACAGCTGAGACTTATGTGAACGTCCATCGACAGGGAATTCGCCGTGCGCTGGAATCCATTCATGCCAGTCAATGGCCTTCGTTCCTTCAAATAGATCATCGAAGGTACGGGCAGGGAATTGTCCCATCTTAACGAGGATGCGATCTGCAGAACGCAGCCATAAATTAGCGCGGCACACATCCAGCGGCCCGCCAGTAAAATGAACGCGCCCATTTTCCGTTTGAGTGTCATATCCTAATTGTTGCAATTCGCGGGCAACGATAGCTTCAAGGCCCATCGGTGCGGTTGCGATTAACGACCAAGGTCGACTCATGATAATCATTCAACTCCGTTTTCTTGTCTGACTTGTACTCATATGGCATTCATCATATCATAAAAAGCAGGAGGTTGTGAAAATGTCTAATGATGCGGTTGAAACCTATTTGGAACAGCTCTATAAGAAGGACGATATTTTAGAGCGGATTAAGGAAAATATTCGGGAAAATGGCTTGCCGGACATATCGGTGCATGAAGGATACGGAAGATTGCTGACAATGCTTGTCCGTATGATCGGTGCACAGCGCGTTCTGGAAATTGGTGCGCTAGGCGGTTACAGTGGTTGTTGTCTGCTTCGCGGAATGTCGGCGGAAGGCAAGCTGGTATCCCTCGAACTGCGGCAGGATTATGCAGATATTGCAAAGAGAAACTTGACGGAAGCGGGATACGGAGGTCAAGTGGAGTATAGAGTCGGTGAAGCGATGTATGCTTTGGAAGAGCTGGAGAAGGAGCAGGCTACGTTTGACTTTTTCTTTATTGATGCGGACAAAGGGAATTATCCGAACTACTTGGAATATGCCATACGCTTGGCTCGTCCAGGCGCCATCATTGCGGGGGACAACTTGATGCTGCGCGGCCGAACGCTCGATGAGGCCAAACAGGGACCAGCTGTACAGGCGATGCGGCTCTTTAATGAAAGAATCGCTCAGGATGAACGTCTCATTAGCACGCTGCTTCCAGCATATGACGGTTTGGCGCTTGCGATTGTTCGATAACCGTAATTTGGCGTATGAAATCGCCTCTGAAGTCCTAAAATCTTGAGTGGTGCCGCACTCTCTTATGTTATAATATGTGACGGCAACTAGACGATGAAGGATGGATCATAAGATGAAATCGGAAGAACAATGGACGTCCAGACTTGGATTTATACTGGCTTCTGCTGGAGCTGCTATTGGACTGGGAGCAATATGGAAATTTCCAAATGTAGTTGCAACGAGCGGCGGCGGAGCCTTTTTCCTTGTATTTATATTATTTACATTCGGTATCGGGCTTCCGCTTCTTCTTGCTGAGTTCCTTATCGGTCGTGGAACAGGCAAGGAGGCAGTCTCTGCTTATCGAGACTTGGCACCGAATAGCCGTTGGCATTGGATAGGGTATTTAGGAATGGCAACGTGCTCACTGCTGCTCTCCTTTTATAGTGTAGTAGGCGGATGGATCGTGCTGTATTTCCTTCGTTCGATTAGCGGCACATTGCTGGAGAACGGACGAGATTACGGGCAGCTGTTTTCACAGACTGTGGCAGATCCATGGTTTGCAGTATTGTCCCAAGGAGCCTTTATACTGCTCACTATTCTGGTAGTAGCAAGAGGAGTGAAGTCCGGGATCGAACGGGCAAGTCGCATTTTAATGCCAGGATTGTTTGTACTATTCCTTGTGCTGATCGTACGTTCTTTGACACTGCCGGGCATGTACGAGGGAATTGTATATTTTCTGAAGCCGGATTTCAGCAAATTGACTTCGGCAGCGCTGCTGAACGCGCTTGGGCAGTCATTCTTCTGCTTGAGTGTCGGGGGCTCCTGTATGGTCACGTACAGTTCCTATCTGAATAAGAAGGAATCACTCGGCAAGCCTGCCCTATCTGTCGTTGGGTTAAATGTTATGACATCATTCATGGCAGGTATTGCAATATTCCCTGCGTTGTTTGCGTTAGGAATGAAGCCGGTGGACGGCCCAGGATTACTGTTCGTGACCCTGCCGAATGTATTCGAGCAGTTGCCGTACGGCAGTATATTTATCGCGGTATTCCTTGCATTATTCCTGTTTGCAACATTGACATCCGCGTTCTCTTTGCTCGAGATCGTGGTTGCTGCCTTCTCGCATCAAGATGCAGTGCGCAGACAGCGGATGTGCTGGATATTTGGGACGATCATTTTTGTGTTAGGCGTACCGTCGGCACTGTCGTTTGGGGTTGGCAGCGAACTGACCTGGATGAACAAAAATGTATTCGAATGGGCGGACTTCGCGGTAACGAATGTGATGCTTCCGTTAGGGGTGCTGCTTATTTCTGTATTTGTCGGCTTCCGATATCCGCGGGAGCGTTTGAAGGAAGAATGGAGCACGATGCCCTCTATGTGGCATAAGGGATTAGTTGTATATATGGTGCTATTGCGCTACGTATTGCCGATTATTGTAGGTATTGTGTTTTTGCATGGGATGAACTGGCTTCCGTTCTAAAGTACAGCGATTACGAATGAGGCGACATAGAGTAAAAGAGATGGGACAACGAGAAAGAACGGTTGCGGGAGGAATTCATGAAGGCTACAGAACAATGGACATCGAAGATTGGATTTATACTTGCCTCGGCGGGATCGGCAATAGGCCTCGGAGCGATATGGAAGTTTCCGAATGTAGTTGCCACAAGCGGTGGCGGGGCATTTTTTCTATTGTTCCTTATATTTACACTGGGGATTGGTTTGCCGCTGCTCATTGCTGAATTTGTAATTGGCCGTGGAACAGGCAAGGAAGCGATTAGAGCCTATAAGGAAATTGCGCCGGGAACGCGCTGGCATTGGACGGGTTATTTGGGGATGGGAACCTGCTTCCTGCTGCTTTCCTTCTATAGCGTTGTAGGGGGATGGATTTTGCTCTATCTCTCTCGTGGGATTGTAGGCGGATTGCTTGTAGCGGGCAGAAATTATGATGAACTGTTCGCACAGACCGTATCTAATCCTTGGACTGCTGTTATGGCGCAACTATCCTTCATGCTGATTACGATCGTCGTCGTAGGGCAGGGGATAAAGTCCGGGATTGAGCGGGCAAGCCGTATTTTAATGCCGGGTCTATTCATTTTGTTCCTTGTACTCATAATCCGTTCACTTACGCTTCCAGGGATGAGTGAAGGACTTGAATATTTCCTTAAGCCAGACTTTAGCAAGCTGACAGGACAAGCTATATTGAATGCCCTTGGCCAATCGTTCTTCTGTCTCAGTGTCGGTGTATCTGTAATGGTTACGTACAGCTCATACCTGAACAAGAAAGAATCTTTGGTAAAATCGGCGACTTCCGTCGTTATCTTGAATGTGCTCACTTCCTTAATGGCGGGAATTGCGATTTTCCCAGCATTATTCGCTTTGGGAATGAAGCCGCAAGAAGGTCCGGGACTGCTGTTTGGTACTTTGCCGGCTTTATTTGAACAAATGCCTTATGGCGGAATTTTTATTACATTATTCCTAGCGTTGTTTTTGTTTGCTGCATTGACTTCCGCGTTCTCGATGTTGGAAATATTGGTGTCAGGCTTCTCGGGAGGCAACAAAATCAATCGAAAGCGTTTGAGCGTCTTGTTCGGCTTATTGATATTTGTTGTTGGCGTCCCATCTGCGTTGTCCTTCGGCGTATTGTCAGAGATTCAACTCTTTGGTTTAACCATCTTTGAAATGGCGGATTTTGCGGTGACGAATATATTGATGCCGATTGGTGTACTGCTAATCGCTCTGTTCGTCGGTTATCGATTCCCTAAGGCACGATTGAAGCAAGAGTTCCGTACGGAAGCGGTTTGGTGGCAGAAGGGACTCGCAATGTATCTCATGCTGCTACGTGTGGTCATTCCAATTGTCATTGTGCTTGTATTCTTGAATCTTCTGCACATCGTATAAGGAATGTACAAAAATGTTACATGGATATAAGCTTTATCGATGGCATCTAGATTTAACAGCAGCTATACTTGCACCGCATAAAAGAGGTTAGCTAGAAGTAAAATCGAAAAAAGAGCAAACATGAAAAAATCTCCGGTTTTCCAGCCGGAGGTTTTTTGCGTAGGAGGCTATAGAAGACCGATCGCCTGCAGACCGTTTCGAATCCCATCTTCGTTGTGGGAAGTTGTCACTACATTCGCGTATGATTTGACATCGGGGGATGCGTTGCCCATAGCCACTCCTATGCCTGCGAATTGCAGCATTTCAATATCATTGGTGCCGTCGCCAAATGCACAGCACTGTTCACGTGAGAATCCGCCGTATTCAAGCATCTTTTGCAGACCGACGGCCTTTGAAATATTGCCATGCAGAAAATCTACCGCATTCGGATGCCAGCGGTGCTGCTGATAATCAGGGAAATGAACAGCATATTCCTTGCCTTCCTGTTCATTGCAGAACAGCAAAATTTGATAGACAGACTTGTCTTGATCGCTGGCCTGCCGTAAAGGCAAGCGTCCGATCTGGAATTGCTTAAGCGCATCACTAATGGAGTCCTGTCCCATGGAGGACTGCATTGCATCTGCCTGCAAATAGACAAGCGGATGATTGCGTTTCGTTGCCATATCGGTTAAGCGTTCAACCTCAGCGGCCGGCAGCGGATTATCATGGACGACCTTTCCTTCAAAGACGGCGTATTGTCCGTTCATAGAGACGAAGGATCGTATATTGAGTTCTTCGCATACCCATTGGAAGGATGCTGGACAGCGGCCAGTTGCAATGGCCGTATAGACCCCAGACTGCTGCAGTTGAGCAATTGCTTGCTTCGTCGAGGGATTTATTTGTTTTTTCTCATTCAATAATGTCCCGTCTATGTCAAAAAATACGATGCTCCTAGTCATCATTATCTCTCCCTCTCTCATCGGCTGCGAGCCATCCTGCCGTAACGCCCTAGGAGATTGAAGCTATCGGTTTTCTCCGTGTGGTGCATCAGGTTACGCCAGCAGGTAACGGCTACAGTCATAACGTATCAGATGAAATGCTTTTCATAGCAAGAGCTTTTTACTTTTTTTCAGACATCGGTTACCATACGGTATAATGAAGAAGCATTGGATGAATAGGGGGATCGCGATAATGGCGAATATTAAGCAGATTGCGGAGCTGTCCGGTGTATCAGTCACCACGGTATCCCGTGTGCTGAATAATCATCCTTATGTGAGTCAAGAAAAGCGGAAGGCCGTCATGCGGGTTGTCGAGCAGCTCGATTACACGCAAAACTTCAATGCGGTGCATTTGGTTAAGGGGAGAACCCAGCTTATCGGCATTCTTCTTCCTTGTATGGATATGCCGTTTTTCTCAAGCTTCATGACGGGATTGGCAGAAGAAGCGCTGCGACATAAATATAATCTTGTATTTTTTCAAACGGACTATAACGCGGAAGAAGAGCTGCGTGCGCTCCATATGCTGAAGCAGAGACAAATTGACGGACTGATTATTGTTTCGAAGGACTTGTCATGGGATACGGTTGAGGAATACACGCGCTACGGACCCATTGTATCCTTAGAGCATGCCGGCAATCGTCCGATAACTTCGATAAGCTTTGATTACTATGGAAGCTACAGCTATGCCATGCGCTATCTCATTGAGAAGGGACATCGTCGTATCGGGATATCGGTATGTAGAGAATATAGCTATAATAGTTCGATTCGCTTGCAAGCTTATGTGGATGCCCTCCGTGATATTGGTGTAACCCCTGAGGAGAACTGGATGTTCTATCGGAGCAGCAACATCCAGCATGGAGCGGAGCTGCTCCAGAGATGGATTGCAATGGAAAATCGTCCAACCGCTATCATTGCTTCTGGCGATGAAGTTGCAGCTGGAATGATATTGGAGGGACGGAAGCAAGAAATTCATGTCCCAGAGCATCTATCCTTAATCAGTTGCGAGAATTTCCCGATGGCTTCAGTTATCGGGGTGACTTCAATTGATTATCGCAATGAAGAAGCTGGAGCTGCTATGTTTCAGGCGTGCTTTACACGAATTATGAATCCTGAAGCAGTGCCCGAACAGCGAATTATGCGATTTGAGTTCGTAGAGCGGAGCTCAGTCGCGGATATCAAATAGGACAAGACCCAGGGATGCCCTGGGTCTTGTTCATGATGTGCTCATTACTTCTGATGATGTAGTCGGCAAAATGTATTTGTGACCATGATCTCTTGATGGTGTGGAACACGTGATTTCATTGGCACTACGGACGGAGTTCTGCACGGTTGCTGCCGTACAACGAGAAGCGAGTCCACAACGTATTAAGGAGCAGCAATATTCCTGACATAATAAAAATTCCTTCGATACCGATAACGCCCGAAAGCAATCCGCCGACAATCGGTCCAACCATGTTGCCCAGCGCTAAGGTGCTGCTGTTGAAGCTGTAAGCACGGCTTTCCATACCGTCAGGCGTAAATTTGCGGATAAGCGAATTAACGGAAGGAAGGAGTCCTCCCATGAAGATTCCGAGTGCAAACCGAACGGCGGCAAGCTGCCATACTTGCGTGACGAAGGCTTGTGGGATTAAGCAGCAGGCTGCACCGACTAGGCAAATGGTTAAGATGCGATGCGATCCGATTTTGTCGCTGATTTTGCCGAGTATCGGTGAACAGATCATATTAGACAATCCGGTCACTGCGCTTACGACTCCGGCTAGCAATGCCAGACCCTGCTGTGATCCATGGAGCTCCTGTACATACAGCGGCAATAACGACATGGGACTTAGCATGGCGAATTGCAGCAGGAAGGTAACAGCCAACAACGACTTCAATTGCGGGATGCGGGCCAATTCCTTGAAACCCTGCAGTACAGACATCTCAGACGTTTTGCTTACCTTCTCACGATCGAAGGACTCTTTCACCATGAACATTGTCAGCATGGTTGCCAGAAATAGGAGCGTTCCTGTGATGTAGAAAATAGGACGGTATCCGACCAAGTCGGCCAACACGCCGCCCATTAGTGGCCCCAAAATCGAGCCTGCAACGACCCCGGATTGAAGAACTCCCATCGCGAAGCCCATTCGTTCTTTGGGCGTCGTTGACGATACTAGCGCAACGGCAGCAGGGTTGAATCCGGAAATGGTTCCGTTCAGCATGCGCAGCAGCAATAGATGCCAAGGCGTCTGCGCTAACCCCATTAATGCGGTAACTGCCGCCATTCCGAATCCCGAGCGAAGCAGCATGACCTTGCGCCCGTATTTGTCAGCGAATTTCCCCCATATCGGCTGGAAAATAAATGAGGTGAAGAAATTCGCCGCAAATATGAATCCTGACCAGAGCGCGATTTGATGCGTATCGGTCAGTCCGATATCATGCTGCAAATATAAAGCAAGAAACGGGGTAACCATGGTCATTCCTGCCATGGCAAGAAATGAACCGAACCATAAAATGATGAGATTTAATTTCCATTGCTGCATATCTCTTGTTCACCACTTTCTTCGGTCACGGTCCGTCCGATGTGCCAGCAACTGGTACCAGTATACCATATTGTACTATAACAATGTTGTCATATTGGAAGGCAGTGATGCCAAGCATTGCTACACCTCATTGATTTTGCTGTACGTTACAATACAGCGAATGTTGGACTTCGCAAATCGTTCTGGCCATTCCTCGCCTTTATAAGCAGGATAACCGATCTTATTGCGTACATGTGCACCGATCCCGAGACAATCTGTCTTTTGCTCCTGAAGGAAGCGAATGACCTGCTCGTACTTGCGCTGCAACTGCTTGGTAATGTTGGAGGAGGTACCAACATTATTGTTGCCAAGCTCGTTCAATGATGAGGTGGTGGCTCCCTTGATGGACAGTGTGATTTCCACCTCTGGATAGGGATCCGTTCGGATAACGCGGATTTTCCGTTTGACTTGAGCATTTTCAATAATAAGCGGTTGTTGTTTGTTCATCCGTTCCTCTGGAATATACAGGAGCGCCGTCATTCGGTTGCTTCGTAAAGTGAGCATGAAATTGACATCCTCCTCGGGCAGGGTCGCGACCCAGCTTCCGTTCCGAAACAATGCCATTCCGTGAATTCGAACATCGTTTTTATTAAAACTGGCAATGGAGCAGACAGGCTCAATCCCATCATCGAGATCGTCTCGAATAAAGTTGAAGAGTGAAGATAGGGTCAAGTTTTTATTTTTATGAAGCTTCATCAGCAATTGATACAGGGCGAGGTTCAACTCCCCCTTGGGCGCTTGGAAAATGCCGCTGGCCTTGCCTTTCACCATAAGCAGGTTGGAGGTCAAAGGGAACTTCGAGTCATAGACAAGATGACGGATGGCATTTACCGGTTGCCTCGCGACCTCTTCCCCGAACAAAATGTTGCGCAGTTGTCCAACCACGAGTTGGGATTGTGTCTGCAGATTGAAATGATTCATAGCCCCCTGGAAATCTGGCGCCTCCAGGATAGAATGCCAGATGAGTGTCTTGTTGCCACTAGACTCTTGCGGAAAGCTGATGCCGTATTTGAATGGGTGTTTCTCCCCAACATCGACCGTAATGGTTTGAATGAAACCTGCCTCATTCACAATAATCTTTTGCTGGCATCCGGTTATAGCGATAATGGAGATGATCCATACTCCGGTTAAGAAGAGCTTTCGAATGGATGTATCCTTCATGACACAACCTCCTGTTCACGTTTGCGGGCAGGCGGATTCTTGTATGGACGTATCTTCGCGCTTAGCGGCCGATTGCTGATCAGCATGGACTGGGAGAATCCAATACAGACTAATGAGGATCAGAATGAGTATCCAGTCTCCATATGCGACAAACTCGCTTATCTTGCCAAATTGCTCAACAGTGATGGAAGCAAGCAGCGGTATTGAGCATAATACGCAAAGAAGTACAAAAACAGGCGCTTTGGGTGCTTGATGCCGAATATGCATGACAGCTTGCGAAGCACTCCATATGTACAAGGAAGCAGAGATAACGGCAGAGAACATCATGAAGATGAACAGCAGGTCGGTAATATTCTCAAGCGCTGTCAATCTGGAGCCTCCGTACAGCCGCAGAACCGGGTAAAGGATCGTGCTGGACTGATGAATCGGAAGCATGCCTTGAACAAGCAAACAGTACATCAAGTAGTAGGCGGCAGCGATTCCGTTGAACAAGAGTACAGTGCGGAACCATTTCGTCTTTTTGTCCAATAGCGGAGCCAACATCATCAATAGCTCAAAACCAAAAAAAGAGCTCATGATTTCTGAGATGCCGGCTGCCGTTGGATGGGCTTGATAAAAGAAAAAGGGTGTAAGCCGAGTGAATTGGAAATCATTGAATTGCAGCAGCTCAAGGCCAATTGACCAGAATGTCAAAAACAAAAAAACGATAGAGGACTTCGCCATTGTGTAGGGGCCTAGCCATGCACAGTACAAAGCTGTTCCTAAAATGATAATGCTCAGCGTATGAATGTTTACTGAGGTATCATTTGTATACTGAAACACCAGCGTATAGGAATGTATCACGGTATATACAATCCCGATGAACTGAATGCCAATGAAGCTGAGGAGAGGAACAGCTGCATATGCCGGAAGTCTCTCCGATATGAGTTGTGGAATAGACTGAAATCCATGTCTTCGCATCCCGTAATACATCACAATAATGTGGAGCAGTGAAAGAATATAAAAAACAGGGATCATAACCCAACTGTTGGTGCCAAATTGCTGTGCCATAACATTGGGCAATTGAAAAAACAAAGCTCCCCGTTGTGTCATATAAATGAGGATACCTACTCCCCAAGCTTTGTATGTTGGTGACAAGGCCGCACCTCCGATGTCATCTCTTGATGGGTTCCGACGGTTATATTTGTCGACGGATGCGTTACCGATTGAGGCACTCGGTTTTGTTTTAAAAACAGATAAAAAGGCACATCATCGATGTAGATATACTCCCGATTGATACTTCGTAAATGGCATAAATGCATAATAAATACAATCAAAAACAACATGAGCCCAAAGTAACCGAGAAATCCGGCTAACAATATCGACATGAAGCGAAGCAGGCGCAATGAAGTTTCCATGGTATAGTTCGGCACGATAAAGGAGGAAAGCGCTCCTGCAGCTACAGATACGATGAGCACATTCCCTGCTAATCCAGCCTGTACGACTGCTTGTCCGATGACGAGACCGCCTACGATGCCGATCGTTTGTCCAATCTTCGTTGGAAGCCGAACCCCTGCCTCGCGCAGCAACTCAATGACGAACTCCATCAGCAGCGCTTCGATCATGGGATCGAATGGAACAGAGGAACGAGAGCTCACAATGGTTTTCAGCAAGGTGGCCGGAATGAATTGATAGTGATACGTAGTGACGGCTACGTAAAATGCACTGAACATAATAGAAAGCATAAAGGCTGCTAATCGAAGCAAGCGGATAAAAATACTGAAATGCCATCTTTCATAAATATCCCCTGTTGAAGCGAAAAACTCCAAAAAACGGGCAGGGGCAACCATTGCAGAAGGGCTGTTATCTGTAATAAGCGCTATTTTGCCCAGTGTAAGAAGGTGAACAACTGCGTCAGGCCGTTCTGTGTCATACCACTGTGGAAAGATGGAGAACGGCGAATTCTCCAAATATTTTGCTACTGTATTTCCGTCCAGCACTTCATCGATATGGAGAAGCTGAATCCGACGGTTAATCTCATCAAGTGCAGATGCATCCACTTTTTCTTCTAAGTAAACGAGGTACACAAATTGAGAGTAGCTGTCTCCTACATCTACTTTTTTTACTTTAAGATCCGTGGTTCGAAGTCGCCGGCGCAAGAGTGACACATTGGTGCTCCAGCCTTCTGTGAAGGCGTCATGCGGTCCGGTTATTAACGTTTCTTTTTCAGTTGCTTCTACTGATCTGGTGGATCCGCTCCCAGATGACACGGTATACAGTTTCGAACGATACACTGCGCCGATGCGGCCTTTCAAGATATCAGTAATGAAGCTGCGTTCACTCGCGGCTGGACTAGGCTCCTGGATAGCTTGCCAAGTGGATAGCATGCGCATTATGCTCACATCAGTCGGGTTATCTTCGAAGAATGACGTGACAATTTGTTGGAATTGGGCTCCGTCCAACAGGTGATCGAAATAATAAAGGGTCACCTCTCCGTCAGCATAGGAGCGTACGGTTAAGTCATCGCATTCGCGAAATGAATGTGTAAGCTGCTGTTGCAAATCCATGATGCGCGAAATCCTCCTGTTTGTCCCTAATCCATGAGCATATGATGCGCAACATCATAAATTTTATGATGGGGTTTGAACAATATAAGGGTTGCATTATCGGCAAAGAAGCGGGTTGTATGATAAAATGTCAAAGTCTGCTCATTTTTGGACTTGGATTGTCAACAGATTGTCATAGCTTCTGCAGATGGTCTGGTTGTGGTCGTTCTGGAAAACGGGCATAATGGAAGCGTTAGGTTGTAACAAATTGCACAATACCGTTCGTTTGGAGGGTATATATGACTTATAATGATCGTTTTATACGTGCATGCCGCAAGGAGCCGGTCGATCGGCTTCCGGTATGGTACATGCGCCAGGCGGGGCGCTATGATCCGGAATATCGCAAGATTAAAGAGAAATACAGCTTGCTTGAAATATGCCGTCAGCCTGAATTGGCTGCGGAAGTGACGATGATGCCGGTGAAGAAGCTGGGCGTCGATGCAGCTATTTTATATTCAGACATCATGAATCCTGTTGCGTCGATTGGAATCGACTTTGATATTGTCGCTCAGGTTGGCCCAGTGATTCATAATCCAATCCGCACGGCTAAGGATGTTGAACGCTTGAAGCCGGTTGATCCAGAAGGGGATTTAGGACATATTCTAGAAACCATTCGGATACTGGATTCTGAATTAAACGTACCGCTGATTACGTTTGCGGGAGCTCCATTTACGATTGCCAGCTATCTGATTGAGGGGCGTCCATCGAAATCTTATATACGTACGAAAACGATGATGTACGAAGCGCCAGAGGTATGGTTCGCACTTATGGACAAGCTCGGCGATATGGTCATCCGTTATGTTCGCGCTCAAATTGCGAACGGCGGGAAAGCGTTCCAATTGTTCGATAGCTGGGTTGGATCGCTGTCTCCACGTGATTACGTAAGATATGTTCTCCCTGTGATCGAGCGGATTTATGATGAGCTGTCTGATCTCGGTGTGCCGAGCATTTACTTCCCAGGGGTTAGCTCAGGCGAGCTGCTTCCGTATCTGCATGTCTTGAAGGCCGATGTGATAGGACTGGATTGGCGGGTGTCTATCGCAGAAGGACGGAAGCGCCTAGAGGGCAAATATGCAGTTCAGGGCAATCTTGATCCATTTGTACTTACTGGTCCTATGGACATTATCCAACGTGAAGCGGCTCATATTATAGATGAAGGTGTGAAGGAGCCTGGATATATTTTCAATCTAGGACATGGACTATTCCCAGAGGCATCGCTGGATAAATTGAAGCAGTTGACGGAATTCGTTCATGCCTATTCATCAGAGGCAATTGCTTCCCGCAAATAAAGGCTTAGCAGCAATCTTGATGGAGGTGGCGCATGAGTAAGAGAAAAGTAGGCGTTCTCGTCATGTCCTATGGGACACCATGCAGTATGGAAGAAATCGAGCCGTACTACACGCATATTCGCAGAGGGAACCCTCCTTCTGCCGAGCAATTGGCGGAATTAAAAGAGCGCTATGAAGCGATTGTAGGTGGAGTATTTCCACTTCGCGAAAATACAGATCGTCAAGTTGCAGGGCTGCAGCATACCTTGGATCGTTTAACCGCAGGTATGGATGTGCAGTATGTGTGTTACCAAGGTCTGAAGCATGCTCAGCCATATATTGAAGACGGCGTGGCGGCAATGGCGAAGGATGGAATAACGGAAGCAGTCAGCATTGTGCTCGCTCCGCATTATTCTGTGATGAGCGTTGGCGGCTATAATAAGCGTGCTCAGGAAGAAGCGGCTAAGCATGGCATTCAGATGAAATGCGTCAACAGCTATCACCTGCATCCGGAGCTTATAGATGCGCTAGCTAAGCGTGTAAATGAGCAGCTGGAAGCCTTCGTGACTGAGGGAGCGGTGCGTGGTAAGGTTGAGGTGCTATTTAGTGCACATAGCTTGCCGGCGCGCATATTGGAATTGAATGATCCTTATCCGGACGAACTGAATGCTACGGCAGCAGCTGTAGCCAAGCAGTGCGGGTTAAAGGGCGGACAATGGCGCTTCACTTGGCAAAGTGCGGGCCAAACAGCAATGCCATGGCTCGGCCCAGATATTTTAGATACATTAGCTGCAGTTGCAGAAGAAGGCGCGAAATGGGTACTGTCTGCTCCAATCGGGTTCGTGTCGGATCATTTGGAGGTTTTATATGACTTGGACATTGAAGCACTTCGCACTGCAGAGCAATTGCAAATCGGCTTCAAGCGTATACGGATGTTGAATGACGATCCACAATATATGTTGGTGTTGGCCGACACGATTATGAAGTTGGATCAATAGGGAGCTAGAGAAAGAAGGGGCGTAACATGAACTGTTCGCGGGATCTGGTCATCATCGGCGGGGGGATAACGGGGTTGTCCGCCGCTTACTATGCAGCGAAGAAAGCGGAGGAGAACGGACAGACGCTGAGGATTGCTATCATTGAGCAAACCTCTCGGCTAGGCGGCAAGATTGAAACCTTGCGCAAAGACGGGTGCGTCATCGAGAAGGGGCCTGATTCCTTTCTCGCCCGCAAGATGCCGATGATCGATTTAGCGCGCGATCTCGGACTGGAATCGGAGCTTGTAGCAACGAATCCACATGCCAAGAAGACATACATTGTAAGAAGAGGTGTCATGCATCGCATGCCTCCGGGACTGATTCTCGGAATTCCTACCGAGCTGGCTCCATTCGCGAAGACAGGGCTTATTTCGGTCATGGGCAAGCTGCGTGCATTAATGGATTTATTCAAGAAGCCGCGCATGTCGACCGAGGATGAATCGCTGGGCTCATTTTTAGAACGGCGATTAGGTCATGAAGTTATGGAGCATATTGCTGAGCCGCTGCTGGCTGGGATTTACGCAGGGGATATGAGCAAGCTAAGCCTGCAGCAAACATTTCCGCAATTTGCAGAAGTGGAACGAAAATATGGAAGCTTGATAAAAGGGATGATTGCAAACCGCAAGGCGGGGCAGTCTTTGCCCGGATTGCCGGACGTTGCGCGGGGTTCAACCTTTTTGACTTTCCGCAGCGGTTTGACCTCTCTTGTTGAACGTTTGGACGATGTACTGCGAGAAGCGAATGTAGACATTGAACTAGGTGTTGGAGCAGAACGATTCGAGAAGCTGGCAGATGGAGGGTATCGTATTTATCTCGATAATGGCAATACGATGGAGACGCCATCCATTGTGGTGACCACGCCTTCTTATCACGCCTCCACTTTCTTGAATGATCATGTGGACACCTCTGGATTGGAAGCGATCGAGCATGTGTCGGTTGCCAATGTAGTCAGTGTGTTTGAGAGGAGCGTAGTGACGAAGCCGCTAGATGGAACGGGCTTCCTTATCTCGCGGAAAGAGAAGCGGGCCATTACGGCATGTACGTGGACATCGATCAAGTGGCCGCATACGTCAAGAGGGGACAAGCTTATCGTCCGCTGCTATATTGGGCGCGCAGGCGATGAGGAGCGGGTCGAATGGCCGGATGAGGCGCTTAAGCGCACGGTTCGCAATGAATTGCGGGATCTTATGGGCGTTACCGCTGAGCCTGAGTTCGTAGAGATCACGAGACTGAAGCGCTCGATGCCGCAGTATCCTATTGGTCATGTGCAGGCTATTCAGCGACTGCGTGAGCAAGTCGGCAAGGAGCTTCCGGGTATATATCTCGCAGGTCAGCCGTATGAAGGGGTTGGCATGCCGGATTGTATCCGCAGCGGTCGAATTGCTGGCGAACAGTCCATTGCATTTTTGGCAGACATGTGTTCGGCAGAAGAAGATAAAAGTGGAACATTCGCAGGATAATCCCCTACCATTTCTTGCAGATAAAGTGAAGCATCATGATGAGTTGAGGCAAACCGTGATGTTGAATTCAATGACTTGAAGAAGAGGCCGTGCTCGGACACGGCCTCTTTTTTGTATGAACTTGTTTGGAAAATTGTGCAAAAGCTTCTTTGCCCACGTTATTGTTCACTTGTTATAATGGAAGCAGCGTATATTTCTTTCGAGCAAGCATACCAAAATAATGATAAGAAGGAGAGCCTATGGAGTTATCGAGAACGGAACGACACAAGCAGCGGCGCGAGCAGCAACAGCAGCGGAAACGCAAAGCAGTATGGATATACGTTGTATTCGGAATTATCGTTATTTCAGCAGCGTTATTTGCTTGGCAGGGGAAGTTGTTTGATTTAGGCGGGACAGAAGCCAAGGATGGAATAACGGCTCCTGCAGGAGATAAGTCAGCCGTAGGAGATCAAGAACAGAACGGAGAGGGCGCGAACGACTCTAAGGGTACTAAAGATGCAACGGATGCAAATGACGGGACAACTGTTCCAGAAAACAAGAAGGGGGCCACGGTTCGCTTGACGTTCGTCGGCGATATGATGATGTCAGGTCGAGTCGAGGATGTAGTCAAGGAGAAGGGATATGATTTCCCTTATTATTATGCGAAGTCTCTGCTACAGGATGCGGATCTTGCGATTGGGAATCTGGAGACGCCCTTGACTATAGGCGGAAAGCCAGCAGACAATAAGCTGTTCGTGTATAAGTCCTCCCCGAAGATGGCCCAGGTAATGGCTGATGCTGGAATCGACATCGTCAACTTGGCGAACAACCACTCGATGGATCAAGGTGAAGAAGGGCTTTTGGATACATTCCAAGCATTGAAAGCAGCAAATGTCAGCTACATAGGAGCCGGGAAGAATTCAAAGGAAGCTTATACGCCGTTAATCGTAGAGCGCAATGGGATTAAGCTGGCATTTTTAGGTTTGAGTCGGGTTATTCCCGATGATAGCTGGTATGCGTGGAAAAACAAGCCTGGAGTAGCGACTACCTATGAAGGAACGAAGGAGCGGGCGGCAGAAGCGATTAAGGCAGCGAAGAAGGAAGCTGATATTGTTGTCGTCATTGCGCACTGGGGAGAAGAACGGACAGATGAACCAAATGCGAAGCAGAAGGAGCTGGCGAAGCTGTTCGTGGATTCCGGCGCCGATCTCATCGTTGGCGGACATCCACATGTCGTACAAGGTTTTGAACAGCAGCAGGACAGTTGGATTGCTTACAGTATGGGCAACTTTATTTTCACGCAAGCGGAAAATCCGAAAACGTGGGAGACAATGGCGCTTCAAGCAGAATGTAAGAAGGACGGCAAGTGTGAGCTTAAAATGACACCGTACTTCACAGATGTAGGACAAGCAATCCCGTTAGAAGGTGAGCGAGGACAAAAAGTAATGAAGCGACTACAGGAAATATCGTCAGGCATCCACATTGATCAAAACGGAAACATAAGCAAAAAGCAATAATTCATACGTAATCATACTGACAGGAAGACACCGAACAATTGATGGGGGAGAAAGGTATGAATCCACATTTGAGAACGCAAAGCTTGGATAAAAGTAATCATTCCTTCATTCGAAATGTATATTGCATAGGCCGCAATTATCGTCTGCACGCTGCTGAGCTTGGCAACGAAGTTCCTCAGGAGCCGATGGTTTTCATGAAGCCCTCTCACGCGGTTGCGCATATTTCAGAGATGATCGATCTGCCGCTTCCGCTTCATCTTGGATCCGTACATCATGAAATCGAGCTTGTGCTTCGAATCGGGAAGCCTGTTCAGAAGGGAATGACCGCTGACGAGGTTGTTGATGCCTACGCCTTAGGAATTGATTTTACGCTGCGTGATGTACAGGATATGCTCAAGCGTAAGGGGCATCCTTGGATGGCTGCAAAAGGAGTCTTGAATTCTGCGCCGATTACGTCTTTCCGTCCTTTTCCGGGAACAGAGGCATTGTTGCATTCACCATTTAGCCTGCTTAACAATGGCAAGGAAGTGCAATCAGGTTCGGCGCATGATATGATCTTCTCATTTGATACGCTTATTACCTATATTGCCGATCATTATGGGCTTGGGGTAGGAGATCTGGTGTTTACTGGAACGCCTGCAGGTGTGGGAGCTGTACAGGTTAATGACGAGCTGTCGCTCATAATGGATGGTGAAATGCTTGGCAGATGCCGCATATGTGCTATGGAAAAGGTCATTTAAACGATTGTGGATGTTACCTCGATTTGTTGAAAATAGCATGGACAAAAACCATATTTAGTTTCATTTCTTTAAGCCCGTTTTCGGGCTTTTTTATTATATTTGGGAGAAAAACATGATATTTTTTTACGATTAAAAGAAGGATTCGACAATATCTTGGATAATATTTAATTTATATAGAAAAGGAGGAGATTGCATGAATGTTTGCAAGATTGAAGAGCAAATGAATACATAAAGATGTAGTTACATTAACTACGCCTCGAGTAATTTCCAGCAACGACACCGCAGAATAATATCAACAAACTTCACTAATGAGCTCTCTTACGAACTAGACATCTAGATATCATATGTGTTGAGTTATCGATTTCGCAAATAGAACGTCTTATCTGTGTCCTTCATTTTGGAGGAGATTCGTGCAAATACCGTCATGATAAATTTAGGATTTCATATGTTGTGAGGGGGCTAAAAATGAAATGGTATGCATTAAGTGTTGAAACGGGCTGTGAAGAGACTGTTCGATCAATTATACGGCGTGATTTTGATCCGTCCATATTACATGCGATTGTACCTAAGCGAAGATTATGTGAAAAAAAACAAGGCCATATTCATTATGTTGTCAAAACGATGTTTCCCGGTTATCTTCTCATACGAACTACGATGAATACAAAAACCTACTACAAGCTTCGAGAGGTACCGAAGGTCTACAGTATTCTTAATAATTTTCAAATACAACATAAGATATATAAAAACGATGATATTGTTTCTATTTCTAACATTCCTGAAGAAGAAGTCTCTATGTTATTTCAATTGCTTGATAGAAATCATATTATCAATTTATCGGGTGCAATCGTCATAAATTCACGAGTTCAAGTAAAATGTGGCCCACTAAAGGGGATGGAAGGAATTATTCGGAAAGTGGACAAACGGAAAAATCGTGCTAAAATCTCATTAAGTTTTCTTGGATGTGAAAAGCTTATCGATGTAGGAATAGAAATACTTCAATAATAGGTCGATTTTTAATCAAAGGGTAATGTCATTTCTGTTTTTTTTAAAATAATATGTTTATATCGTAAATTTATAGACATTATATAAATATGGAAAATGTCATTCCCCCTTCAATTGGGGAATGACATTTTATACGCGTGAAGATCAGCATAATATTTTATATATTTGTCAATCTATGAAAGCAAAGAATTGTTGAAAAAGGGCAGTCCGTGATCCCCTTTTGTTTCCAGATGCCATACGTAATTTGGAACGAGAAGGAGAGCATCTTATTTAGATCTAAGCCCCTCTGGATCTCTCATCAATGTCGTGAAGCGGATCGCATCTGGGCATGTTTCTCCAAGTTGGCGGGACTACCGTTGTTCTCGATACGGTGAAGCAAAAAATACTCTCTATTCTCTACTATCATTTTTACATCCTCGTATAAGAAAATACCCCAAGATTTGCGATCCTCGTCATATTTGACCGAGGTACGCCTTCTCATTTCCTGCTACCAGGGGAAAAGGCTCAAAACTATTATCGAGCTGCTTCGCTTTCTTTAATAGGTCTCCCAAGCATTGTTCATTGGCATGCACTCCTCCTAACATATACTTTATTCACTTAGAGTACTACTATATACTATTTTTACATAGATTTATTACCTAGCTTCTAGCTTATCGGGGATTTGCAAAATAAGGAATATTATTAGGTTCGTTGTGGTAAAATTGGGCACGGACGAAAGGAGGAGAGCCACAATGCTTGCAAGGTGGATAGAAATGATAGATAGCTTAAATCCGTGGCTGATTGGCTTTGTAGGAAGTGCTGTCGTTGCGGGAGCTGCACTTTGGAAGCGTGCCTTGACACGATCCGGGGCAGCAGCCGCTGTGGTCATGGGAACGATTTATTATGGAAGCGGCAACTTAGTCTGGTTTGGGTTGCTGCTTGCCTTTTTCATCACGTCGACCTTCTGGTCGAAATGGAAAAAACGGAAAAAATCCCACCTTGATCATATTTATGAAAAAACAGGTGAACGCGATGCAGGTCAGGTATTTGCAAATGGCGGGATTGGCATGCTGCTTTGTATGGCGAATGCAATATGGCCAAGCTCTGTATGGCTGTGGCTGTTCATCGGGGTGATGGCGACAGTCAATGCGGATACATGGGCAACGGAAATTGGCAGTTTGAGCAAGCGGCTGCCTCGCTCACTGCTGAACGGGAAGCAGGTAGCGGCTGGTACGTCAGGGGCGATATCGCCGCTTGGCACGTCCGCTTCAGTGGCAGGTGCACTTACGATAGGCTTTGCGGCAGTCGGTTTGATGGTGCTGCAGGATTTAGTAGCAACTCATCCGGCAGGTGACGGATTGAACTGGACCACTCTCCTTATTGTGATCGTTGCTGCGACAATTGGCGGAACAGCGGGAGCATTGTTTGATTCCCTGTTGGGCGCCACTGTGCAGGCAGGGTATCAATGCAGAACTTGTGGAGTATCCACAGAGCGGTTGTTGCACTGTGCAGCAGCGACGAATCATATTCGCGGCCTCGCTTGGTTAAATAATGATCGTGTCAACTTGCTTGCTTCATGTATCGGCGGAATTGTCTCACTTCTTGTCGCTCTGCTTCTGTAGTCGGAAAGAGAGCTTGAATTGTCACGCAATTGAAATCGACAACATTCCTGACTCATGTTATAGTCGAAGCAGAATGTTAGTCTATTTGTTGGGCAGCAGTGTACAAGGAGGTGAACCGAGTGAGTTATGGACAGAGTGACAAGCAGCAGCTAATTATGAACGCAGCTTATGAACTCTTCGGTTCTAATGGTTTTTATGAAACGAAAATGTCGGAAATAGCTGACAAGGCTGGCATAGCCAAAGGAACGCTATATTTATATTTCGAGAGCAAAGAGCAGCTATTTGCGGCTATAATTATGCGCAGCTTCGAGCAGTTTCTGCAGGAGCTGGATCAAGGGCTTCTTGAGCGTGACACCTTCGAAGGAAGTCTTACCTTCATAGCTGAACATCATTTGGAGCATTATTACAAGCGCAGGGAATATACGAAGCTGTTCTTCAAGGCGCCGAATAAGGATCCGGAAATGATGGGAGCGCTGTGCAATTTCATGCAAAGCTATGTGCAGCGGATTGCAAGTACAATGGAGAACTTTGATCTACCAGATCCCCTACTTCACGCCAAATCCTTTATCGGGATGCTTGATATGCTCAAGATGGACATTTTATTTGATCCGACATTCTCCATTCATGATTTGCGGCGGCGAATTCAATTCGCATCCGAATTATTTCAGAATGGATGTAAGCACGGCATGCCGCTCTCTTAGCTGCATGAATGTTTTATTCAGAAGGGGAACCGATACAATGGTTCTCCTTTTTCGATGATGGGAGGTGGAAACTAGGGGGCACAATAGTGGCCCCTTCGTTCTTTTGCAGTTTGTCTTCACCTGAATGGACAAGAACTGTGCATATAAGCTATCGTCTATTGTCAATGAAATGTTATGATAAGGAATAGGTAATGAAGTAGATTGGAGATGCAGTTGGATTGCGCTGCAACTTCGTTATAGATGGGTTGAGCTTGATTGGAGGAACGGAAATCATGCATGTAATGACGATCGAACAATTAGGTAAAAGTTATGGGGATAAAACGCTGTTTAAAGATGTATCATTTGGCATCGAAGAGGGAGATCGTTTCGGTATCGTAGGCGTGAATGGTACAGGAAAATCTACGTTCCTTCGTACGATTATGGGCTTGGAGCCAATAGAAGAAGGCAAGATTATGGTTGGAAACCGCGTTCGCGTGCAATATGTGCCGCAGGAGCCGGAATATGATCCTAACGCTACTGTTTTGGATCAGGTGATGGGCGGGGATGCTCCTGAAATGGTTGCCATTCGAACATATACCGAGAGCTTGGAATCGGCCGCAGCTCATCCCGATGATGAGCAAGTCCAGCAAAGACTTGTACGAGCTAGCGATGATATGGATCGTCTTCAGGCTTGGCAGCTCGAGAGCGATGCCAAGACAATTCTGTCCAAACTTGGCATTCATCGCTTTGACGCCCGTATGGGTGATTTGTCAGGCGGTCAGCGCAAGCGTGTAGCGCTTGCCTCAGCACTGATTCACCCTTCGGATTTGCTGATGTTGGATGAACCGACGAACCATATCGATAATGATACTGTAGCATGGCTGGAGACATTGCTCCAAAAGCGCAGTGGTGCATTAATCATGATTACGCACGATCGCTACTTCCTGGATCGCGTAGCCAATCGTATGATCGAGCTGGATCAAGGTCGCGCTTACTTCTATGAAGCCAATTATACGCGCTTCTTAGAGTTAAAAGCAGATCGGGAGGCGCGTGAAGCTGCGTCAGAGGATAAGCGTCAGAATTTGCTGCGAAATGAGCTGGCTTGGATTCGGCGCGGGGCACAAGCAAGATCAACGAAACAAAAGGCGCGGATTCAACGCTTCGAGGAATTGCAGGCAAATAACCCGCTTGCAAAAAATGGACAAGTGGAAATCTCCGCAATGTCTGCACGCCTAGGAAAGAAAATTATGGAACTGGACGCTCTTGGATGCTCGATTGATGGTCGTGAGCTGTTCAGGGATCTTAGCTATATTACTGTACCGGAGGATCGCATAGGCATCATTGGGCCGAACGGGAGCGGAAAATCGACACTGCTTCGTGTCATTGCAGGCATGCGCGAGCCGCAACAAGGAACCATCGTGTTAGGGCCAACGGTTCGCATTGGATTTTTCACACAGGAACATGAAGAAATGGATGAGTCGCTCCGTGTCATTGAGTATATACGCGAGGGAGCAGAAACCGTTCAGACTGCTGAAGGGCATACAGTAACGGCTGCACAAATGCTGGAGCGCTTCATGTTCAGCCCAACGATGCAGTGGACTTTGATTGGCAAGCTGTCAGGCGGAGAGAAACGGCGGCTTCAGTTGCTTCGAATCTTGATGGAAGCCCCAAATGTTTTGCTGCTTGATGAGCCAACCAATGATCTGGATGTACAGACGCTTGCAGTGCTGGAGCAGTATTTGGATGATTTCCCTGGCGTTGTCATCACGGTATCTCATGATCGTTACTTCTTGGATCGTGTAGCAGAACGTATCTGGTCATTTGAAAATGGTCATGTCAACCAGCATGTCGGCAATTATTCAGAATATATGGAGTGGCAATCCAAGCATGGAAATTCGACAAATTCGGAAAGCAGCGTAACGCAATCCAAGGTAGCGACTGTTGCCACAGAGCCTGGCGGCAAACCAGAACGCAAGCCTAAGCTCAAAATGTCATACAAAGAAGAACGTGAGTATGAACAGATTGAAGAACGCATTATGGAAGCCGAGAGCAATATTGAACGAATCCAGCAGGATATGGAGCAGGCGTTCAATGATTCTGTACGCTTGCAGGAGCTGATGAAGGAAGATGCCGAAGCTCAGAAGCTGTTAGAGCATTTGATGGAGCGATGGACCTATTTAAGTGAGCTTGCCGAGCAAATCGAGGCGGAGAAATCAAAGTAACATTAATGACATATGAGTTGACGTGAAAGGTATGAACGATACTGCTAATGAATAACAGCGATGTGAAGGGAAGCGTTCGTATGATGGGGAAGTATGAACCGGAATCACAAGATATTGTTATTTATCCTAGTAAGCGAAAATTAATCTTATTATGTCTATGTTCTCTCATTTTCATTGCAATTGGAGCAGTACTGTTAGGAACGGATAAAGGGATATATGTAATCCTTGGAGCGATAAGCATTGCATTTTTTGGACTTGGCTGTCTGTACAGCATGTACCGCATGCTCATTCCTAAACCTGCAGTAATCCTGACAGTGGAAGGATTCTATGATCAAGCTTCGCTTGGGGCGGCGGGGAAAGTGTTTTGGTCGGAAGTTGAGGAGATTAAGATTTATGAGATGATGGGGCAGACTTTTCTTGGTGTGAGGGTAGTGAATCCAGATCAGTTCCTAGCTCGCTGCCCAGGATGGAAGCGTTCAGCTATGTCAGCAAATCAGGCATTTGTGGATACACAGATTAACATTCCTAAGATTGGAATACGTGGCTCGATTGAGCAGCTTGCACAGGATATGCATGTGCGCTGGGAGCAAGAGAAACTGAATCAGCACTAATATAAAGAGCAGGAAATCTTACTTGAACTGTACCTCCAATCGCTAGATGGTGTCTAACAATTGGGGGGCAGTTCAACTTGGTTCCTGCTCTTTTTCTATGATTTGCTGCTTATCAAATCATGAATGACGAAAGTGCTTGCTATCTATATATCTATCCAAAGCCAATACCATTCTACTCATTGTCACCTATCTTTACGATGGCACGACCATGCGATTTGCCATGAAGAAGCTCAGTGACATAGGCAGGGACTTCTGACAACTGCAATTCACATATCCAATTCGGGGTATCGATGAATGACTTCCACTGTTTTCCGATTCGCGACCATAAACGCATACGATCCTCATTCGAGACGAATACCGAATCGATGCCGTACAAGGTTGCACCTCTCAAAATGAAAGGAAAGACAGAAGCAGGTAATGCCCCGCCTGCGGTCATCCCGGCTGCAGCTACAGCTCCGCCATAATGCAGAGAAGACAGGACAGAGGCAAGGATAGCCCCGCCGCATACGTCGATTGCACCTGCCCAGCGCTGCTTATCGAGCGGCCTTGGCCGCTCAGGCAGAAGCTCTCTGCGTGCGACAATGTGCTTGGCGCCAAGCGTATAAAGCAGTTCTTCATATTGTGCCTTGCCTGTTGAGGCGACAACCTCATACCCCAGATTGGCAAGCATGGATACGGCAATAGAACCTACGCCTCCCGTTGCGCCGGTTACGAGAATAGGCCCTTGCTCAGGTGTTATTCCGTGGCGTTCCAAGCGTTCAACGGCGAGTGCAGCCGTTAGACCTGCTGTACCGAAAATCATGGCTTCCCGCAGACTGAGCGAATCTGGTAGCGGAACGATCCACTCGGCAGGGACACGGACAATTTCACTGAGCCCTCCCGTATGGGTCACTCCCAACCCATAACCCGTTACAAGCACACGCTGGCCTGGCGAGTATCGTTCATCCTCAGACTGCATAACGACACCAGACATATCAATCCCTGGAATGAAGGGAAATGACTTAACGATGTTTCCTGTAGGCGAGCAGGCAAGTGCATCTTTGTAGTTTAAACCTGAATAAGCAGTGCGAATTGTTACTGTGCCCGCTGATAGTTGATCCGGTGTACATGGCTGAACATGTATATCTAATGCTCCGTCTGACTGTTGTTGAATCCATAACGCTGAAAATTGCTGTTGCTGTAGCATCTACCTTCGAGCCTCCCTTCTTATTCACTGTTGCACAAGCTAAGATATGTGGAAGATAGGACAAAATCACTCCCATTAGGGATTAAAGTGATTAACAGCATTAATTATATCTGTTCTTGCTCTTAATCCTCTGTGATGTATGCTGCAATCAAGCGTGCTGTGTTCATAACTGCACGTTGATGAGTGCGTTCCATCGCATGTGAGGCATGAACACCTGGACCAATTAACGCAGCTCGAATGTTGTTGCCTCCGCGAAGTGCCGCAGATGCATCTGAACCGTAGTGTGGGTAAATATCGATTGCGTGTTCGATCCCTTCACGTTCTGCAAGTGCAATCAGTTGGCCTGTCATCATATAATCATACGGACCGGATGAATCTTTCGCACAAATCGACACATCTGTTTCTTTACATGACAAATCATCCCCCATAGCACCCATATCAACGGCAAGCAATTCCGTTATTTCCTGGGGAATGAATGACGCTCCATGTCCGATTTCTTCATAATTTGTAATAAAAATGACAATATCATGCATTGGCTGCCAAGCATGGCGTTTCATGCTTTCCAGCAATCCGAATAATGCAGCTACACTAGCCTTATCATCTAGGTGGCGAGACTTAATTAAACCGTTTGGCAGGTGTACGGGACGCGCATCGAAGGAAACGTAATCTCCTGTACGGATGCCAAGCGCTTCGGTATCCTTCTTAGAGTGCACAAGCTCATCAATTCGTACAATCATATTTTTCTCTTCGCGTGCGTATTCTCTTGCATCGCTGTATACGTGAACAGAAGGATGATTCGTCATAATTGTACCTGTATATGTATGACCGCTGCGAGTATGAATTTGGCAGTATTCGTTTTCCATCGAGCCAGACATATACCCGCCAAGGGAAGTTAAGCGCAATGTTCCGTCAGTATGTATCGAACGTACCATAGCTCCGAGTGTGTCTACATGGGCGGATAATCCAATGACTTTTTTCGAGCTGCGATTCGTACCGGCTACCTTAATGACGCCACAGCCTTTTTGCGTCAGCTCAAATGAATATCCTAGCTGTTCTGCTTCTTGTCCAATCCGGTTCATAATATGGTGGGTATAGCCTGTCGGACTTGGACTTGATAGCAGTTCCAGCAGGAAGGCTGTTACATAGGTTTCGTCAATTATTGCATGAAATGGTTCAGGTGCGATTGTTGGATATGCAGATGTGGTCATAGGTTACGTTCCTCCTCAAAATCGTTTGTCCGTATATGTATCGTGCATGTGTTGGTGCCATCTTGCTTAATGCTCAGTCTTATTAACGCTGGATGTTGTTGTGAAGCCGGTGAGATCTTCAGTTGAAGGTTCTCCGTTAGGAAGTAAACCTTCTTGGTCACTTAGAGATTCATGGCTCTCTAGCATAGATGAGCCCTCCCCAGTAAGCTGCGCAAGCTGAAGCTCCAATTGCTTAATCTTCTTCTGGGAACGGAACTGTAAGTAAATGCTGTATGAGCCTACAATTACTGCGCCTAGCAGCGTGCAGCCCAAAATAAGTAGAATAAGCGGTACGTCGAATGTGCCGAACAGCAGGTTAACTTGAACTGGATTTACATTGATAACGGCAAATATCGCTGTAATCAGCGCAAAAATGAGCCCTGCCAGCAAGGACCATTGAATTCGCATTGCAGGTAGCCTCCTTACCTTTATTTTATGTATCTAATCTCAGTATAATGTTCGACTTCATTCGCCACAAGTTGAATGGTTTCTCCATTTTAAATTCTTTATTGTGGAATTAATATTCATAATAGAGGGTTGCCATGGTATGATCATGGAAAGGGGTTATTTGGAAATGGTAAGGGAGGGATATTCATGAATACGATGAAGTCAGACGTTGTGATTATCGGCGGCGGACTTGGGGGAACACTGGCAGCGTGGACATTGATTAATCGCGGCCTGCGAGTAATCATGACAGAGGAGACGGACTGGATAGGCGGACAGCTTACAAGTCAGGCTGTTCCACCAGATGAGCATCCATGGATTGAACAAACAGGCTGTACTGCTGCTTACCGAACATTCCGCAATCAAATCCGCAGTCACTATGCTTCATTAGTGAAGCCGGAGCTGCTGCAGGATCGATACGCCTATGACAATACATTCAATCCAGGCAATGGATGGGTGAGCCGGCTATGCCATGAGCCGAATGTAGCACATCATTTATTGCTGTCATGGCTTCGTCCGCATGTAGAAGAAGGGCGATTGCAGATTCTGTATCATACGGTACCCATTCATGCGGATACACATGGGGATGCGGTAACGAAGATTGTGGTTCAAAATCGGATTACGCTTGAGAAGTCGGTACTTACAGGCGCTTATTATGTGGATGCAACCGAATGCGGAGATGTGCTGCCATTGGCAGGAATTGAATACGTGGTTGGGGCAGAGTCACGTGCAGTGACAGGGGAGCCTCACGCGTTGGAGGAAGCGGATCCAACTGATTTGCAAGCGTTTACGGTTGTGATGTCCCTAGAGAAGCTGGATGCGGAGGCTGCTGCGAACAATAAGCCGATCCCTAGACCGGACAGTTACGAACGATGGAGGAGCTTTCATCATGAGGGATCGCCTTATCCACTGCTTAGCTGGTGGGATACGAAGCCAAATGCGACTCATGAATTTCGCAAGTTCATCTGCTTGCCTAACGATGTAGACCCAATGCCCCTATGGACTTATCGCCGTACAATTGATGCCTCGCAGTTCCAGGGTGGAATGTATTCTGGAGATTTGTCTTTAATCAACTGGCCGCAAAATGACTACACGATTGCATCTCCCGTTGAAATGAGCTATGAGGAACGGGATGCGCTCATCGCGGAAGCAAGGCAGTTGAGCTTGTCTCTGCTCTATTGGCTTCAGACAGAGGCGCCTCGTGAGGATGGGGGAGCAGGTTACCCTGAATTTCGCTTATACGGTCCATCTGTCGGTACAGAGGATGGTCTCGCCAAGTCGGCCTATATTCGTGAATCGAGAAGAATCCAAGCGATGTATACGATTACGGAGCAGGATGTCAGTAAAGAGCTTCGCAAAGCGCAGGGCTTGGGCATACGCCGATATGAGGACAGTGTGGGAGTGGGGCACTACTCCATGGATTTACACACAACAACAAAGACTGGAAGAAGCTGCTACATTCCAACAATGCCTTATGAAATACCACTTAGTGCCTTGATCCCTAAGCGGGTAATCAATGTTCTGCCTGCCTGCAAAAATATCGGTACGACCCAGCTTACCAATGGATGTTATCGTCTCCATCCAACCGAATGGAATATAGGAGAGGCAGTCGGCCATCTGATCGCTTATTCCATCGCACAGGGTGTCATTCCACGCAGCGTCTATGAAGATAAGCAGCATTTGAAGGCATATCAATCTGAGCTGGATGCGGCGGGTGTGCAGCGTTGCTGGCCGTTTGACGGGGTGGAGTAACTAGAGTGAAGAATAGTGATGATGCCACTTTTATGGATGCTCATCAATCGACTTTGCAAGACTAAAAAGACGCTCGGCAGTCAAGAAAGCAGACTGTCGAGCGTCTTTTTACATTTATTTTGCAAGCTGCTCCATCTCTTCAATGAGGGATTCAAGCAAGCTCATGCCTTCCTCGATTGGCTTAGGTGTGGACATATCAACGCCGGCCTTCTTCAAGATATTAATAGAGAAGTCGCTGCCGCCGCTCTTCAGGAAGCCTGTATAGCGTTCGACTGCCGGTTGTCCTTCTTCGAGAATTTGCTTCGCGAAGCTTTGCGCTGCCGAGAAGCCTGTTGCATATTTGAATACGTAGAAGCTCGTATAGAAATGAGGAATACGCGCCCATTCCATTTCGATATCCTTATCAATAACCATATCATCGCCATAGTACTTTTTGTTCAAGTCATAGTACACGTCACAGAGCAACTGTGGTGTTAACGCTTCGCCTTTTTCTGCACGATCATGGATGATCATTTCGAATTCGGCAAACATCGTCTGACGGAATACCGTTGTACGGAACTGATCGATGTAGTATGCAAGCAGGTACATCTTTTCTTTCTTGTCCGTAGTCTTCTTCAACATGTAGTCCATAAGCAGTGCTTCATTCAGCGTAGACGCAACTTCAGCGAGGAAGATCGTGTATTGTGCATCGCGGTATGGCAAATTATTGTCTGAATGATACGAATGCAATGCATGACCCATTTCATGAGTCAATGTGAACATGCTGTTCAAATTGTCTTTGTGGTTCAACAGCACATAAGGGTGAGTGCCGTATGCGCCCCAGCTGTATGCACCTGTGCGTTTGCCTTCATTTTCGTAAACATCAATCCATGCGTTATCGAATCCTTCTTGAAGCACTTTCAGATAAGATTCGCCAAGCGGTTTCAAGCTTTCTTTCACAGTAGCCTTAGCTTCCTCGAAAGTAATATTCATATCGAACTCTTCGACGACCGGAGCGAACAAGTCATACATATGCAGTTCCTTCACGCCAAGAAGCTGCTTGCGGAGCTTCATATAACGGTGCATAAGCGGCAAATGCTTGTGAATCGTATCAATCAGGTTCGTGTAGACTTCCTTCGGAATGTTATCGCCGTACAAATACATTTCCAATGTAGAAGGGTATTTGCGTGCACGCGAATAGAACAAGTTCTTCTGCACATTTGCATTCAGTGTAGAAGCAATTGTATTGCGTTGCTTGCGATAAGTGCCGTATACACCTTCAAATGCAGCCTTGCGAACCTCGCTGTTGCGGCTTTCAAGGAATTGAATGTAACGGCCATGTGTCAGCTCCACATCGTTGCCCTTTTCATCTTTAATGGTCGGGAATTTCATATCCGCATTATTCAACATGCTGTAAATGGTCTCAGGTGCCTTGGACATGCTTCCGACTTGCGCGAGCAAGGCTTCTTCTTGCTTCGTCAGAACGTGTGCTTTTTGACGCTTCATTTCCGTCAAGGTGAAGCGGTATGCAGAGAGCTTCGGATCCTCGATGAAAGCATTCAACTGTTCGTCGGACAAGGACAGCACTTCGGGTGTAATGAAAGAGAGCGCCTCCCCAACCGTTACACTCAACTGCTTTGCCTTCTCTGACAAGGCTTGATATTTAGGCTCTGCCGTATCTTCATGATGGCGCATGCTTGCATACACGTACAGGCGCTCGGTATGTAGGGAAATGTCATCTTCAAGCTCGAAGCAGCTCTTCAGTGCATCGGCCTCAGACAGCTTGCCTTGATATTGCTTCATCTTATCCAAAAGCTGGTTAACTAACGAATACTCTTTATCCCATTCAGCTTGTGAACCGAATAAGTCTTCCAATTTCCAGCGCACATCTTGTGGAACTTCTGAACGTTTCAATACTTGTTGCATATGTACCCTCCTCATGTGTTGATGCTGCGATAATGGCTTAGCTACTGCATGCTTATGACTTGAGGCAGTAGTTGTAGAAGCGGGAAGCAGGCTGGTCGCCGTGATGGCGGTTGTAACCAGTCCGATCACCAATTGGCGTGTTGTGGCCATATTACCCCTCCGTAGGCACTCATAGTGGCTCTCCTATTGGGAGAGCTGCCAATAAATCTGTAGGGTAGTATGACCAGAGCAGCGCCAAACTATCTGCTGCGATCGGCTACGTTTGTTCTGAAAACAAGTCGCAGACTAAGTTCCGAGCGCTAAGAAGGAATATACGATCAGGAAGAAGGCAAAAACGATCATGCACAATGCAGTAATCGCCAAAGGCCTTTGCAGCTTATCAGGCAGCGTATCCCTCTTCCAAATCAGTATGACTCCTAATGAGAATGCGAGCAAAATGAAAATAAGGTTCGTTGATGAAAAATTCATATGCATCCTGCCTTTACACTTGCTTAAATCTGAGCATCAGCTCGTTCCATTCCTCTTCCTTGCCCACGAATTCCTCTTTAGGGAAGCGTTGTTCCGCCCAGTGCATCAACGCCGGACGGCTTAGGAAGTTATGACATTCCTCTCCCCATTGTTCGGATATTTCACGCAATACGATATAACGGCCCTGTACTTCAACCGTCAGCATATTCCAGTTATCCTTTTTATAAATAATGTGTTTTTTCATCATTTCAAAGCTACCTCGTTTCTTGGTGCAGGGCACCGTCAATCTAAGTTGTATACGGTATTGCCAAGCAGTTCGTCTTACCGATCATGATACCTTAGCAACTAGATGAAATCAAATCTGATTTCCCCAAAAACCGCAATATAGACGACTTTATTTGCAAGATCTTAAGAAATCTTTTTTTGTGGGAAAAGTTGCGTTTGACTTTTTGCTTAAGTATAATGTTACTATTCGCCTGTAAGGGCGAAGAAGTGAGGAGGTTTTGACCTTGAAAGGTACTGTAAAATGGTTTAACGCAGAAAAAGGCTATGGATTTATCCAAGTGGAAAACGGCGAAGATGTATTCGTTCACTTTTCCGCAATCCAAGGCGACGGTTTCAAAACACTTGACGAAGGCCAAGAAGTAGAGTTCGATATCACTGAAGGCAATCGCGGTGCGCAAGCAGCTAATGTCATTAAATTATAATGAGTTGTCCCGTTAAGGGCTGTCATTTATAAATAGTGCACTAGCAATGCCAAGCAGCCATGCTCCATGATGAGCATGGCTGCTTTTTTAGTAAGTCAGGTCAATACTCCATATCGTACGAGTCGAGCGAGCTGTATGGTGACAGAAACTCTGTGCTGATTTCCTTCTGGATGCGCAAGGATATGCAGGAAGACAAATCCGTTCCCGCGGAGTGTCATCCTGTTCGCAGGTAATACCCCACATGGAGACAGGTGCACCTAAGCGGAATGAGGTCATGATCATAGACGGTTCCTTGCAATGCAAATGAAGAATCAACTGAGAACTATATACTGCGTCCTTCAATTGATGAAGTCGAGCTTGCCCATCACATGCTATACAACGATTGACGCATAGTAAAAGGAAAAGCCCCTTATGCTTCTCATTCGATGGAGAAGTGCAAGGGGCTTGCTTGGTTAGATCTGATAAACGTACATTCGTACATTATCGTGCTTTTTTAGTCGACGATTCGCAGGATGTCCTCGACAGGCTTGCGCGGCAGCTTGGCCGGCGTTTCGTGCGGATAGCCTAAGGCAAGCACCATGTTCACCTGACGATCTTCAGGAATTTCCAGTAAAGACTTGATTGCATCAGCTGCCAATAGAACAGGGCCGGTCATCGGACAACTAGCCAATCCTTGCGCATGTGCGGCTAGCATTAGATTTTGAATGGCCAAGCAGCTGCTCTTAATTCCTTCTTCTTCCCACACTGTATTTGGCACCAGTTGAATCGGATCGAAGATGCGCTCACGGAATTTCGAGGTATAAGGTGTTGCTAAGCATACAATGAGTGCTGGTGCGTCAGAAAAGGCTGTTGCATAAGGCCCGAAGGATTTGAGGAGCATTCTCGCTTCCTTGTTCAATCCTTGCTCCTCTGCAGTTTGTGCCCTGGCATGCAGCGCATCCCAAGTAAGCTGTTCAATTTGCTGAATGATGGAACGATTTACAATCGCAATAAATTCCCACGTTTGCGAGTTCGTATCGCTTGGAGCATAGCGAGCACAATCAATAAGCTCCTTAATGTCGTCCACAGACACGGGACGCTCATCGTAGCGTCGAACACTGCGGCGCCCATGAATGACTTCCTTTATCGTCTCATACGTAGTTGTCATATTGGTGACCCTCCACCGAACGAGTAGTATGATTCCTTTAAGACCTTGTATTAGGACCTACTACTATTATACGGTACACTTCAAAAAAAGCAATTAGCTTCCTTTGCGTAAAGTCCGTCTTGAACCAGTTTCATTCTGGCGAGCGATTACGGCCATGGTCAGAAAGCCGAGACAGGCAACGAAGGAAAAGCCAGCCGCAACGTCATAGAGCACATCCTTGCCGAAGGATTGCATTAAGATCCCGCCAAAAGTACCGCTAATAAGTCCGGCAATACTTGACCACACGATTGTGTACAGCGCAAGCCCGGTAGAACGATATTCATCTGGGATGACGCGGCTTATATATCGAACTGCAACGAAATAAAAAATACCGAACGAAACGCTGTGCAAAAGCTGAGTGGATACGATCCATGCGGGATCTTGCAGCACGGCTATAAGCAAAAGTCGAATGGTATAGGTTAATCCAGAGAAAGCTAATAGCGGAAGCTCCCTGAATTTCTCCCCATAGGCATTCAATAGGAAGAAGATCGGGATTTCACTCAGCGCAGAGAGCATCCAGGCCCAGCCAACCAATGATTCATCTGCCCCAATTTGGGACAATGATAGTCCAAGGAAGGCTTCATTCAGCCGATGTCCAATCGCAAGCAGCAATACGAACAAGAAGAACAACAGCACTTCCCGCTGCCGCAGAACACCCCATAGACCGGATAGCTCCATCTTTTTCATAAAAGCTCGCTTATCTGTGAGCGGGAAGGCAAGTCCTAGTGACAGCACGCCTAATAGAACAATGATCCAAATGCTATATGAGGCTCCTATTGAGCGCAGGACAAAGCCGAATAGAAGCGCAGATACCGCAAATCCGATAGAGCCGAATACACGAATGCCGATGAAGCTTTTGCCTTGCGATTGGGCGGTCATGATCGAGAAACTGTCGTTCAACGGATAGATCGGAAAGTAAAAGAAATAAAAACAAACGAGAAGCAGTGCGACGACTCCGTACGATGAAGCTTGAGCAAGCGTCACGGACAGAATAATTTGGGCAATTAGCAGTGAGATGAGTACCTTTTTTAACGTGCCAAGCTTGTCGCTCATTACACCCCAAAACAGATTGGATACAATCGAAATGAGCGGGCCAATGGAATAAAGAAGTCCGATTTGCACACTTGTGAAGTGCAGTGATTTGTAATAAAGCGGCAAATACGAAACAACGACCGAAGAGGTCATGAAAATCATAAATGTAAAGGCGCGCAGCCAATGCGCTTCTGTGTTCCGGGGTGCCGGATGCGCCATGTGTGTTCCCTCCATGAAGTAGATGAATGTATGTAAAGCGGAGTTGTCAACTGAGCAAGTATAAATGGCATAATCCCTAGTATAGCATGCTTCTTCTGGAATGGGACGGTTTCGTCATTTACATCCTCTTAAGCGGCATGGTACATTAACAGCATTAATGATGCATCCTATTTACCGGAGGTGTGGCAGCATTATGAATGATTGGTTCGAATTCGATGAACGGCTGGGTATAGAGGTGCCTATAGTAGAAGATTCGTGGGACGGACTGAGCTGGGACGATCAAGTGCTTATTATGGAAAAGTGGGAACACACTCGAGGTAGGATTCCCGACCGTATTAAAGAACTGGAACGTACGATTATTAGGAAGCAGAATGCGCTGAACGAGGAGGAGCAATTTGAGGCTTCCTGCCGGCTGAATAGCGAGATCGCAGAACTGGCTTCCCAGATTATCGATCTGAATTTATGGTACCGGATTCATCAGGACGTAGATGCCAAAAATCACCACTAGTGATTATCGCATGCAATCGTTTGTGCAATTAGTCACTTCGTAATATAATAGGTGTGGTTAAAATGAGTACGCAATAAGTGTCAGTAACATCCCGTAGAAGTTGACCTACACAGAGGACGGAGGATTTTCTTGAATCAGGTGAGGCAACGCCGTACGCGAGCTCCGAAAGAGCCGCTCGGACTCATGTACCGCGTGTATAAGTACATATTGCCGGAGGTTCGTCAATCATTGGCAAATTGGCAGGCGCGGGCTGAGCGTATTCCGAACGAGGAGCTGCGCAAGCAGGCGCTCGCGAGCATCGCTAGCAAGCAGTTTCATTGCGAGGGCGGTGCGGTGTACGCTGCGGCTAGGTTAGATGTGCGCCATATATTGATCCCGCTCATTGTTGCTTTTCAAACGATCAGTGACTACTTGGATAACCTGTGCGACCGAAGCACCTCGATGGATGCGGATGATTTTCGCCTGCTTCATCAGGCCATGCTGGATGCGGTCCAACCGGACGAACCTCTGAAAGATTACTATGCGCTCCGTGACGATCGAGAGGACGGGGGCTATTTGCGTGATCTAGTATTGACGTGCAGGGAGTGTATCGCTTCACTGCCGGCATATAAGGTTGTGCAGCCGCATATTGTTCGTCTTGTCGGACTGTATACAGACCTGCAAGTGTACAAGCATATTCACCCGGATTCTCGGGAGCAGGCACTGCTGGATTGGTGGAGTTTGCATGAATCGGCTTTTTCGGAGCTGGGCTGGAATGAATTCGCTGCGGCGACCGGCTCTACGCTAGGTGTGTTCCAGTTGTTTTTGGCTGCGGCAGACGAGAGACTGACGCATGCTGAGGCAGACCGCATTCTAGAGGCATATTTTCCTTATGTATGTGGGCTGCATATTATGTTAGATTATTTAATTGACCAGGAAGAAGATCGTAGCGGCGGAGACTTGAATTTCTGCAATTATTACGACGATCAGAGCTTGGTCGTGAACCGGATTGGCCACTTTGCAGACCTTGCAACGGAACGAGTTAGCTCGCTGCCGGATGGACGATTTCATCGTATGATTATAGAAGGGCTGCTAGCTCTATATTTATCAGATCCGAAAGTAAGGGAACAGGCCGCGGTTCAACAAGTATCCAAGCGTCTCATGCGAAATAGTCCGCTTATGCGGTTATTTTTCTGGATGAACAGCCTCTGGATACGCAAACATATGTATTGAGGATAATGAGGGAGGAAACAAATCATGACTGCTGTAAAAAAGATTGCCGTATTGACTAGCGGCGGGGACTCTCAAGGTATGAACGCTGCAATCCGATCAGTAGTGCGTGCAGCTATATTTAATGGAATTGAGGTTTACGGAATTCAACGCGGATATCAAGGGCTTTTGAATGAAGATATTCGTCCGATGGACATCCGCAGTGTTGGTGATATCATTCAACGTGGCGGTACGATTTTGCAATCTGCTCGCTGTCAAGAGTTCAGAACGCCAGAAGGCCAGCAAAAGGGTGCGGACATTTTGCGCAAGCATGGCATCGATGGCTTGATCGTGATCGGTGGCGACGGTTCTTATCAAGGTGCGAACAAATTGAGCAAGCTTGGCATCAAGACAATGGGTCTGCCAGGAACAATTGATAACGATATTTCCTTTACCGATCATACAATCGGCTTCGACACAGCTGTCAGCATTGTAGTTGACGCGGTTAACAAGCTTCGCGATACGATGAGCTCCCACGAACGTTCTTCTGTCGTAGAAGTGATGGGCCGCCATTGTGGAGATATCGCGCTGTATGCAGGTCTTGCAAGCGGTGCGGAATCGATTCTTGTTCCTGAAGTTGATCATAACATTGATGAAGTTGCAGCCCGTATGAGAGAAAACTTCGAATGCGGCAAGCGTCACAGTATCGTTATCGTAGCGGAAGGCGTTGGACGCGGAGAAGATGTAGCGAATGCCATTATCGAACGCTGCCCTACTGTTGAGCCGCGCGTTACGGTTCTTGGTCATATTCAACGCGGTGGCGCGCCAACTGCATTCGACCGTATCCTCGCAAGCCGTCTTGGCGACTTTGCGGTTCGCAAGCTGATGGAAGGGGAATCCGGCAAGGCTTGTGGTATGATCAAAGGCGAGCTGGTGGCAACCGATATCGATCTTGTTGTGAACACGAAAAAGGAATTCAACATGGAGCTGTACGAATTGGCTACGCGTCTGTCTCAATAAGACGCTGCTTGTTCAAGCAGATTTGGATAAGCCCGGCTTGCCGCATCATGCGGTCGGCCGGGCTTTTTGGCATGTCATTTATCGACTCGGGTTTGGATTAAGATCGCGTTCGAAGATTGTACAGATCTTGACGCCTTATTCCGGTTTTTTGTATGATGTGCGATAGGGAAGGGGATGGAAAAATGTACATATATCGGTTGGAAGCGTCATCGATGCAAGGGACGTTCGTATGTGTGCTCACGGCGGATACAGAGGAGCAAGCGTTTCTGCATGCGGAAGCACATTTCGAGCGGGAGCTTCCTGGGCTGAAATGGGAAGAATTGACCTTGCTTGAGAAGAAGCGCTGCGTCAATGGCAGCGGTTATATCATCCCCGCTCGAGATTCATAGATGCTTGGCAGCCGAATTATGATAGAAGGGGAGTGCGATCATGCGTATCGTATGTATAGCAGGCAGCAATCGCAAGGAAGCGACAAGTGCGCAGCTTGTCCGTTATGTAGCGGCAAGTTTACAAGAAAGAGGACATGAGGCGAAAGTCATTGACTTATATGAGCTTCCGCTTCCTCTCTATTGCCCGGATGATGCAGAGGAGCATGAGAATGTGAAGCTGCTGAGAGAGTCCGTTCGAGAAGCTGATGCTGTCGTTCTGGCTACGCCAGAATATCATGGCAGCTTGTCTGGCGTACTGAAAAATGCAATCGACTATTTGAGCTTTGATTATTTCAACAATAAGGTTGTCTTGTCGATGAGCTCAGCCGGCGGTGCGGTTGGCGTCAATTCTTTAACGCACCTGCAGACGATTATTCGAAATGTACACGGTATTAACTGCCCAGAATGGATTTCTATCGGCGGAGATGCTAGACAGTTCACTGAAGAGGGACAGCCTGTACAAGAACAGGTGATTCAGCGTGTACAGAAGACATTGGACTATTTCCTGAAACTGTCTAAGCATACACGTGATCTGGCATAACCGATACCGATATTGTTAAGGGGCAACTATAACAGTCCAGCTTTACAGGAAGAGAATTCGTCTTTTCGTTATGTCGGGGAGCAAGTGAACGCAAGGATCGCTTCTGATCACGGCTCCCTGGTTAGATTAAGTCTTTCATTCATTAAATCCGCTTAAATACGGTTTTATGAAGTAGCGTTGCCTGACAAGTACATAAGTTTGCAAATAACGCAAGGAAAAAGGTCGAGTTCTAGGTGGATTGTAATCAGCCCCTGACTCGACCCTTTTCATATTTAAAAACGCCTCACAGGCAGTAAACAACCTACTTATGGATCCCCATTTTTCTGAAGAGTTAGCCTTTAGTTCTTAGCATCCTTATTTTTACATAAAATGAACCGTTTAATCGTTTATCTTTTAGATTCTCCGTTCTATTTTGCTCTTGAGGAGGTGAGGCAAGGTATTTGTCCTTAATTTTTCCATCAGCAATCAGCTTGCTGTGAATCTCAAAGTGAAAGGGATGAAAGAATGTACAAAACGAAGTCGCCGATCGGCATAAGAAAACATGCGATGCGGATTTTTCTTTTATTTGTCGTACTGCTTGTTATGATGAGTGCCTTATTCTGGCCGGGAGGAGGCTCCGGATTGGTGTCAGCCTTTTCTTCTGATCTCCCAGACACAAAGGCGTCATCGTCTTATAAATCGGTGGCCTATTTTACATCATGGGGAATCTATGGCCGGAATTATCAGGTTACGGATATTGATGCTTCAAAGTTGACGCATTTGAACTATGCTTTTTTTGATATTTGCTGGAATGGTAAGCATGGCAACCCTTCGACCTCTTCGGATAATCCAAATAAGAAAACTTGGTCATGCACAGATTCTGGGGTTCCGCTGCAAAAGGGGAATGTCCCTACTGGAGCAATTGTATTAGGGGAACCGTGGGCAGATGTGAATACAAATTTTGGAGGCGCTCTCAATCTTCCTTATGAAGATTGCCAAAAAGGGAAGTGCGGAAATATCGCTCGTTTAAAACAATTAAAGTCTAAGAATCCGCACTTGAAAACACTTTTTTCAGTAGGCGGGTGGACCTGGTCCAATCGCTTCTCGGATGTGGCGGCAAATGAACAGTATCGCATCAATTTTGCTAAGTCTGCAGTCGATGCCATTCGCGAATACGGCTTTGACGGTATCGATATTGACTGGGAGTATCCAGGCGTGGAAGGAATTAAAGGCAACAGCTACAGTCCAAATGACAAATTTAACTTTACAAAGTTGCTCGCAGAGGTGCGCAAGCAGCTTGATGCAGCAGGAGCACAGGATGGCAAGCAATATTTGCTCACCTTGGCTACTGGTGCCTCGCAGCGGTATATTGATAATGCAGAGATGGATAAGGTGATGCAGCTTGTCGACTTCATCAACATTATGACGTACGATTTCCACGGAGGTTGGGAAAAAGCGACGAATCATACTACTGGCTTATATGAAGATCCACGTGACCCGGCAGCGGCAACCAAATTCTATGTTGACGGAGCGATTCAAGTCTATGAACGCGCAGGGGTGGATTTGAGCAAAGTCGTAATGGGGCTGGCGGTTTACGGTGTCGGTTGGAAAGGATGCGATCCGGGACCGAACAACGACGGCCTGTATCAAGCTTGCAAAGGGGGTTGGGATGGCAATGTGCGTCCTAACGGCACATGGGACAACTGGGAGTCTGGAGCTTCAGGAGTGTTTGATTACGGCGATGTAGCGGCCAACTATGTAAATAAAAACGGATATCAGCGCTATTGGAATGATTCCGCGAAAGTGCCGTACCTGTTCAATGCAGCAACGGGCGTATTCCTGTCCTATGACGATAACCAATCTATAGGGTATAAGACGAGCTACATCAAATCCAAGGGGCTTGGCGGTGCTATGTACTGGGATTTAAGCTCGGATTGCCGCACTAGCTCCAAATATACGTGCTCAGGGCAAAAGATTGTAGATAAAGTGGCAGCGGATTTGGGGATATCCGGCACTAACCCTGGCAATGAACCGCCTACAGTGCCGCAAGGACTATCGGTTGTGCAGGCAACGTATAGCTCAGTGACGTTCAAGTGGAATCCATCAATAAGCAATGTGGGGATTTCCGGATATGAAGCATACAAGGATGGAAACCTTGCACTGTCCACATCAAAAACAGAAGCGACGATTACGGGATTAACGGACAATACGGAATACCGTTTTACGGTGAAGGCGAAGGATACGTTAGGCAATCGATCCGAGGCGAGTGCTCCGCTGCTAGTGCGTACAGCCAACAAGCCTCCTGTAGATACGGATCCTCCAAGTGCTCCAACTCAAGTTGTGGTAACCGGCAAGACGGATACGACAGTGTCCCTATCCTGGTTGCCTTCGACGGGAAAAACGAGCGTGGATAGGTACGAGGTATGGCTGTCTGGAGGGACGGTTGCTCAAGCGAAGGGGACATCGGTAACCGTTACAGGTCTGACTCCTGAGACTTCTTATTCATTTACGATAACCGCCGTTGACACGTTGGGCTATCGATCCGAGCCAAGTCAACCGGTAACGGTCATGACAGATAAGTCTACGAAGCCGGATGTAAGTTTTATCTTTACTGTTACGAGCGATTGGGGGAGTGGGTATAATTTTCAGGGGACATTGACCAATAATGGTTCCGCGGCAATCTCGAATTGGCACCTGGAATTTGACTACAGCGGCTCTATATCCCAGATATGGGATGCCAGAATTGTAAGCCGCAATGGCAATCACTATATTATTGAATCGGCAGGCTGGAATGACAGTATACCATCGAAGGGGAGCATATCTTTTGGCGGTGGCGGAAGTCCGGGAGGAAACAGCTTACAGCCATCCAATATCGTGGTCACATGGAAATGAGCGTTCAAAGTGACTAAAGAAGGGGAGTTAATCCCCGTTCTGTTATGGAACGGGGATTGTTATGTTGCGAAGATTGCCAGTATGCAGGAGCACAGCAGCAGCGGAATTGAAAACAGATATAATATTTTACTGGACCATTGGTTTGAACGAATCAAGTCAGCATATTCATGCAAGGCCATTCTCTTTTGGGGCTGCCCAGCCAGCGATGCGTCGCCAGAATCGTAATGAAGCGCCTGTTCCTTTTCCTTCTGCTTGCGATGGAGGTGATAACTTAATGATTTAAAGAAGCCGATGTTCCGCACGTAAGTGAGCAAGGCGATTAATAGGTAGATAAGACCAATGATGAAGAACGAATTGGACAGGTTGATAAGCAGGGAATTGTGACCGTTCAAGATGGAATAACCAGCTGTAAATAAGAGGGTTACAAGAAGCAGCAGTCGATTCATGGCGAAACTCCTTTCTTTGTGAACTCGCTCGGTGTCTAGCTGTATTGGAGGCTTTCTGGCGATGACGAGTGAGAAGATATTTTGGTGTAATGAATATGATAGATTCGTCATAATCTATCATATTTCCTCCTATTTCCGCATTTTCTCGAGTATTCTAAGGAATATTCTATGATTTATTTCTTGACTATAGGTATTTAGTTTGATAGCATTTATAAAAAACTATTACATAATTTACCTCATAAGTATGCATTTGATCGTTGTCGATTCGTGGTATATATGCATATCCAGTTACCGACGTGTAATGATCTTCCTCAATGAATCGGCTCTCTGTCTAGTTTCAAGCCTACAACAATGTCAACGCATTCATCCAATCCAAAGGCCCATTATTTCACAAGGTGTCAATTTTATTGGCGCATGCGGCCCAACGTTCTTTCTACCTTGTTACCCACATACTTTACATAATGAATTGAAAAAATGAGAAATCAGGAGGGGATTGTATGAAGCTGCCAAAAAAACCGTTCTTGGTTGTTTTGGCTATCATGATGATGCTAACGTTCGCGGGTTGCTCGGGCGGGAGCGGGAATGCCGGACAAGAGAATCAGGGGAGCAAGGAGAATGAAGGTAAGGTTGCGACCGATTCGAAAGGCACTGCAAGCGATAAGCCGAAAGTCTTACGTCTTGCAACTATGGGTGCGGATACGTTCAACCAGCATACATCCGAAAATGCCACAAACTCGGATATGATGGAGTATATTTACGGAAATTTATTGGAGCTTATCTATGACGAAGCAACGGACAATATTAAATTTGTTGGCAATCATGCGGTTGATCTGCCAACCACAACAGATCATAAAGTATGGACATTCAAGTTAAAAGAAGGATTGAAGTGGACGGACGGCACGCCGATTACTGCGAAAACTTATGAATACTCCTATAAAATGCTGCTCGATCCGAAGCTAGCCAATAGAAATGCTTTCATATTGTTTGACAACATCCCCGTTGTAAGCGCTAACAAATATTTTAAGGGCGAGGCAAAATGGGAAGATGTCGGAATTAAGGCCAAAGACGATGCCACGCTGGAAATTACGTTGGAATCCGAAATGCCGGACATCGATATCTTAACTGTCTTTGCGGGCGGTGGATCGACATCCCCCGTTCACGAGAAATTGTACGAGGGCGGCATGAAGTCTGATCGTAGTGAAACGACGTATGGGACTACGAAAGAACTGGTGCCTTCTTCCGGGACGTATCGCTTGACCGAATGGGTTCGCGATCAGCATCACACGTTTGAAAAGAACCCGGATTCGCCATTGGCTGCAATTTATAAGCCTGACCGCATCGAAACCCGCGTTGTAACGGAAAGCTCGACCCGTGTTCAATTGTGGGAAAAAGGTGAAATTGACTCCGTATCGATTAGCGGCGAACAATTCGATAAATACGGCGAGGATCCGCGGGTCGTCTATACAGAAGCAGATGGAGTTTGGGGCTTCTATGTGAACTCCGAATCGGACAGCAACCCGATCTTGAAAAACAACGATTTCCGCAAAGCGCTATACTATGGAATCGATCGCGATAAAATTGCCAAAGGCATTTTTAAAACGTTCAAATCGGCACCTTATTACATTTCTTCAGTTTGCATAGTTGGAGATTACAAAGAGGGCAAGCGCTATCGCGATTCTGAAGAAGCAAAGTTAGCAGTAGCTCCAGGAATGGGATATGAGCCAGATAGAGCGAAGGAATATTTTGAAAAAGCGTATCAGGCGAACGGCAACAAGAAAATCACGGTTGAAATCACATACTTCGATGCGCAGGAAACGATGAAACGCACAGCAGAAGTGACGCAGGAAATGTACGAAAACCTGTTCGGTAAGGATAAGCTTGCCGTTAAGCTTAGAGCGATGCCGCCGAGCTCTGCTTATGACGCTTACAAAGAAGGGAAATACGAATTGGGCATTGGCTCCATGACCCAAAATGCGTTCAATCCGTGGAGCAGCATGAAGGTATGGAGGGAGGACTTCCCGAACCGTAGCCATCGCTTCGCCAGTGACGCATTCGATGCATTGCAGAAACGGACTACGACAGGCGATTTGCTGTTGAAGCCGGAAGAACGGTTAAAGGCATTAGGCGAAATGGAGAAAATGCTGGCTGATTATGTGCCACAAATTCCGCTCTTCCAAAACAACAATGCAGTGATCTATCAAGATCGAATTCATTTGGCCACAAAAGGAAAATACCTCCCGGGAGTCAAGTTTGCCATCCTGCAAGCTGACATTGTGGACTAATACCAGAACTAAGGAGACCTTGTGGTAACGCAAGGTCTCCTACCTTGCGGAAAAGGAGTCCCAGGCTTATGTTACGATACATATCGCAAAGACTGATTGCCATGGCTATTACTCTATTTCTGATCATTAGCCTATTGTTTTTTTTAATTCATGCCATGCCTGGCAGCATCGTAAATGATCCGCTGCTGCCTACGGACGTTCGGGAACGGATCGAAGCCAAATATCATTTGGACAAGCCGCTCATTGTCCAATATGGATATTTCCTAGGGGATTTCCTGACATTTGAATTCGGGGATTCGCTTAAAGTGCAGCCGAAAGTACCAGTATTCAATATTATTAAGGAAAAACTTCCAATCACGATCCAGTTAAATGTTATGGCGCTTCTATTTACGCTGCCAATAGGTATTATGTGCGGAATTATAGCAGCATTGAAAAAGAATACGATGACCGATCACGGGATCAACATGATGGTCGTGCTGTTCATATCCGTTCCTTCCTTCGTATTTGCAGCATTATTGCAATATGTAGTGGCTTACAAGTGGGATTTGCTGCCGATCTTGCTATCGACGGATCAAGGGATTACCTGGGACAAGTTTAAATCCATGATTTTGCCGGTGCTGGCGTTGTCCTTTGGCGAAATTGCGATTATAACACGGTATTTGCGGGCTGAATTATGCGAAACAATTAATTCTGATTATATGCTGTTGGCAAGAATGAAGGGCCTATCGCATATGCAGGCCACCGTGCGCCACGCGATTCGCAATTCGTTCATTCCGCTCTCGAATATTATTATTCCGATGATTTTTTCCATATTGTCGGGAGCGATCGTAATCGAGAATATTTTCAGTGTGCCTGGGCTTGGCTCTCTGTCTGTGAACTCCATTAACTCATTGGATCATCCGCTTACGATTGCCGTCATGTTCTTCTATTCTTTAATTGCTTTAATCAGTATTCTGATCGTGGATTTATCATACGGAATTATTGACCCGCGCATTCGAATGGGAGGGAAGAAATAATGAAGATAAGCCGGAATACAGATAACAACACGGAGCGGAACCCATTCGAATTCGTCCAACTGGACAAGCCAATCGCGGATGAGAAATTTGAAGGAAAGGCGATTGGATTTCTACAGGATGCGATGCTGCGATTCCGCCGGAATAAAGCTTCCACCATAGCGGCAATTGTGATTGGCATTATCGTACTGCTTGCTATAATTGCTCCGATGATCAGTTCTTATTCCTATCGGGAACAGCATATAGAATGGAGCTTGCTGCCCCCGCGCGTCCCGGTGCTGGAGAAGCTGGGAATATGGGATGGAACGAAAGTTATGGACGTGAAAAAAACGAGTATGGAAGAAAAATATAAAGGTTCGATCGTGAAAGTGCTTAAAGAATACGAACTTGATTACCGCGGTAATAAAATTCCGATGGTACAGGCCAAAGTAGATATTTATCAGTTAAAAGAGGCGAAGGATAAATATTTCTGGATGGGCACTGATGCATTGGGGCGCGATCAATGGACGCGTTTGTGGAAAGGTACCCGCATCTCTCTCTTAATAGGATTTATGGCTGTACTCATTAATATGCTGGTTGGCGTCACGTATGGTTCGATCTCCGGTTACTATGGCGGTGCGGTCGATATGATCATGCAGCGAATTATAGAGATATTGAGCGGTGTACCTGGCTTAGTCGTCGTAATCCTGTTTGTTATGCTCATGGGTGCAGGCATAACGCCGTTTATATTAGCGATGGTTGTTACGGGCTGGATTGGCATGAGCCGCATGATTCGGGCACAATTCTATAAATATAAAGGTCAAGAATATGTATTGGCATCCCGTACGATGGGAGCGCGGGATCGTCTCTTGATATTCCGGCACATTATGCCGAACGCAATCGGTCCGATCATTACACAAGCGACGCTCGCAATTCCAGGTGCTATTTTTACGGAATCATTTCTTTCTTATTTGGGACTCGGCATCGCAGCCCCTGAACCCTCCATCGGCGTCTTGCTGTCGGAAGGTCAGAAGGTGTTGCTCGAACATCCTCACCTAACGCTATTTCCTGCAATTATCATTTCGATCTTAATGTTGTCGTTCAATATGTTCGGAAACGGCTTGCGGGATGCATTCGATCCGACTTTAAGAGGCCAAGAATAATAGCGAATAGCGGGGGGAGTTAGGATGACGACACACAACGATATGATTCTTCAAGTAAATGATCTGCATATCTCATTCAATACATTTGCGGGAAAGGTGCAGGCTGTCCGCGGGGTCGACTTTGAATTACGCAAAGGCGAGACACTGGCTATCGTCGGTGAATCAGGCTCGGGAAAATCCGTAACGAACAAAGCGATTGTCGGGATTTTATCAAAGAATGCTGTTATCGAACGCGGCAGTATCAAGTATCATGGGCAAGATGTGACGAAGTATACAGAGAAGCAATATACGGAAATCCGGGGCTCTAAAATTTCCATGATTTTTCAGGATCCGCTCTCTTCTCTAAATCCGGTTATGAAGATCGGCAAACAGATTATGGAGGCACTTCGTGCACAGCAGCTAAGCAAAGCGGATGCCAAAGCCAAGGCGCTGGAGCTGATGGAGGCTGTAGGCATTCCGAATGCGGAGAAGCGATTCCATCAATATCCGTTCCAGTTCTCAGGAGGAATGCGTCAGCGTATCGTTATCGCGATTGCCCTTGCATGCGACCCGGAGGTATTGATATGCGATGAGCCGACGACGGCGCTTGATGTTACGATTCAGGCGCAGATTCTCGATTTGATTAAGGAGATCCAGAAGGAACGGCAGTTGTCCGTCATATTCATTACGCACGATCTTGGGGTGGTGGCTAACGTTGCGGATCGTGTGGCCGTGATGTATGCGGGCAAAATCGTCGAGCATGGAACGGTGGACGAGATTTTCTACAACCCGAAGCATCCTTATACTTGGAGCTTGCTTGTGTCCATGCCCGATCTGGGGACGAGCGCATCCGACGAATTGCTCGTTATACCGGGCACGCCTCCTAATATGCTGCATCCGCCCAAAGGAGACGCCTTTGCTCCGCGCAACCGATATGCGATGAATATTGACTTTGAAGAAGAGCCGCCCATGTACAGAATAAGCGACACGCATTATGCCGCGACGTGGCTTCTCCATCCGAATGCACCGAAGGTGGAGCTTCCGGATGTATTGAAGAGACGAATTGAGCAGCAAACGGAAAGGCTGGTGCGATAAGATGACGAATGTAATCACTCGCGATCCGGTGTTGGAAGTTAAGCATTTAAAGCAATATTTCAGCAGCGGTTTTGGCAGAAAGAAAACGGTGGTCAAAGCAGTCGATGACATTAGTTTTACGGTGTATCGCGGCGAAACGTTTGGGCTTGTAGGTGAATCCGGCTGCGGCAAGACAACAACGGGCAGAACGATTATCCGTCTGTATGAGCCAACGGACGGAGAAATTTATTTTAATGGCACGCTCATTTCAGGAGCCTTGACCAAGGAGCTCAGAAAAGAAGTGACGCGCGGCATGCAAATGATTTTTCAAGATCCAATCGCATCACTGAATCCTCGAATGACCGTGAAGGAAATAATTGCGGAGGGCTTAAAAATTAATAAGCTTTGCCGCAGTGAGCAGGAAAGTGTAGATATGGTCTATGACATCCTAGAGACAGTTGGATTGACCCGGGAGCATGCAAGTCGATATCCGCATGAATTCTCAGGAGGACAGCGGCAGCGCATCGGAATTGCTCGTGCGTTAATTACAAGCCCTGATCTGGTAATTGCAGATGAGCCAATATCCGCACTCGATGTATCGATTCAGGCGCAGGTATTGAATTTGCTCAATCGGCTTCGTAAGAAGCTTGGACTTACGATTCTATTCATTGCACATGATCTGTCCGTCGTTAAATATTTCTCTGACCGGATTGGCGTGATGTACAATGGCAAGATTGTGGAGTTGGCCAAGGCAGATGATTTATATCGACAGCCAATTCATCCTTATACGAAGTCTTTGCTTTCTGCCATTCCGCATCCAGACCCTCATCACGAACGGAATCGCAAACGAATCTATTATAATCCAGGCGTACATAATTATAGTGCAGAGAATCCAAGCTTGGTTGAAATTATGCCAGAACATTATGTATATGCCTCTCCATCTGAAGTCAAAAAGTATAAGCAGGAAGCTGGAAAGTAAGGCTCTGCATCGTGTTTGCTCTCATTCGCATCGCACAACAAAGCCCGTCCATTTACGCGGACGGGCTTTGTTGTATTGCTGACAACGATTCATATGCATATGTACGGCTTGTACAGCTGGTAACTCAATAGCCTATCTATTCTTTGGCCTTCGGAAATTGCCAATGACCCCGACAGTTTCAACAATATTAACAAAAGCCTTTGGGTCATTTTCGCGTATAACCCGTTTCAATTCCGTCAATTCATAGCGTGTGGTCACTGTCATTAGCATATCCTTCTCAATATCCGTAAATGCACCTGTGGTTTTAATGACGGTAACTCCGTGCGGCAAGGACAGCAGCTTGTTGATCAGAGCCTCTTTATTTCGCGTAATTATGAATACCGTTACCTTATAGTGGTTAATATAGATGGTTCCAATCACTTTTCCGGTTGTGAAAATAGAGACCATGGAGTAAAGTGCCAGTTCCCATCCATTCGATAAATATCCATGAGTTACGATTACAGTTGCGTTCATTCCAACCAAAATGTTCGAAATTGAGAAATCGCGATATCTGGTTACAATAGAACCGATAATGTCGAATCCACCTGATGAGCCGCCTACTCGTAGTGATATTCCACTTCCTATTCCGACTAATGTTCCCCCAAAGACCGCGGATAAAAGCGGTTCGTTGGCAACAGCTTTTACCGGAAATATAGAAATGAAGTAGGTTGTCGCGACAACACTTATCAAACTGTAACTGATAAAGCGCTTGCCAAGGACGAACCAGCCCCATATGATAAGCGGTAAATTATAGGCGAAATACAAAAAGCTCGGATTCCACTTCGTTAAATAATTTGTAACGAGCGACAATCCAGATACGCCGCCACTAAGCAAATGGTGGGGCATTAAGAACAAATTGAATGATGCAGCGATGAGCGCTGCCCCGGCAATTAACAAGATAATATCCAATATGCGTTTCAAGCAATGTCACCTCAAAACGTAGTATAAGTTAGTTCGCATCTGGTATTCTTCAATATTTATGTGTTATAATATGCTGGATATTCTTGAGTAGGCTTTAGTTACCAACGATGTACATGAATTTGACGCGGAGCTCACGCTACACAATAAGAGTGTCCCTCCGCATTGTATATGAGAAGACGGTTGACTGAAAGTGCCATTCGTCACCATTGTCGCGCTACTTAAGAATACAGATAAGGCTGTGGATTGTCCACAATGAAGGAGTATGAATATTTTGAAGACATTTGCAGAATTTGGCTTGGAGCCGAAAGTGCTTCAGGCGATTACGGAATTAGGGTTTGAAGAATCGACTCCAATCCAAGAGAAAGCGATACCTGTAGCGATGACCGGACGAGACCTTATCGGACAAGCGCAGACGGGTACGGGGAAGACGGCTGCTTTCGGTATCCCGTTGATCTCGAAGATTGATCCAACTGAAGAACGTGTAAAAGCTTTGATTATGACACCAACTCGCGAATTGGCGATTCAGGTTGCTGATGAAATCGGCAAATTGACTCGCTTCAAGGGTGTGCGTTCATTGCCGATTTATGGCGGACAAGATATTGGACGACAAATTCGTGCTTTGAAAAAACATCCGCAAATTATTATCGGTACACCCGGTCGTTTGCTTGATCACATCAACCGCAAGACAATTCGTCTTGATGATGTAGCAACCGTTGTATTGGATGAAGCAGATGAAATGCTTGACATGGGCTTCATGGAAGATATTACTTCCATTTTGAGCCTCGTACCTGAACAACGCCAAACCATGCTTTTCTCCGCAACAATGCCACCGAACATCCAAAAGCTTGCTAATCAATTTCTGCGCGAGCCAGAACATGTATCGGTAATGCCTAAACATGTGAGTGCACCACTCATTGATCAAGCATACATTGAAGTCCCTGAGCGTGTGAAATTCGACGCATTAAGCCGCTTGCTAGACATGGAATCTCCAGAGCTTGCTATCGTATTTGGACGTACGAAGCGTCGTGTAGATGAATTGTCTGAAGCATTGCAAAAACGTGGATATTCTGCTGACGGGCTGCATGGTGATTTGTCCCAGAATCAACGTGATACAGTTATGCGCAAGTTCCGCGATGGCAGCATTGATGTTCTCGTTGCAACTGACGTAGCTGCGCGCGGATTGGACGTATCAGGTGTAACACATGTTATTAACTTTGATTTGCCGCAAGATCCGGAATCTTATGTACACCGCATTGGTCGTACTGGCCGTGCAGGTAAAGAGGGTAGTGCATGGTCCTTTGTAACGCCTCGTGAGATTGATCATTTGCACTTCATCGAGCGCGTTACTCGTCATCGCATTCCTCGCAAGCCGATTCCTAGCCTTGCAGAAGCGATTGAAGGAAAGCAGCGCATCATTGCAGATCGCATTCTTGATGTACTCAAGGATGGAGAACTGAATGAGTACAAAAGCATCTCCATCGAATTGTTGGAGCAGTATGACTCCGTACAATTGTTGTCTGCAGCATTCAAGATGCTGACAGGCGATAAGAAGGATGTAGCGATTTCCTTGACACCGGAAGATCCAATCCGCGTGAAGCGTCGCAAGCCGGATCTTCGTTCCAGCGGACGCAAGATGTCTGCGCCTTACAACCGCAATGGACGTTCCGGTGGCGGACGCGACTATCGTGGCGGACGCGATGGTGGCCGAGATGGCAACCGTGGCGGTTACAATCGTGACGGACGCGGTGAGCGCTCTGGACGCAGCGATTCCCGTGAGCGTAACTACAGTGGTGGAGATCGCCGCCCAAGACGCTTTAACAATGAGGAAAACCGTAACAAGCGCGACGAATAGGTAAGGCAATGAATGGAATGGTGAATGTGTTTCGTTGATCGTAGAGACCGCCCCGAATGGAGCGGTCTCTTTTTGCTTGTACATAGACAATTCAGGGGTGAGGATGGCTTTCTATACCAAAAGGTTAGATCCAAGCACGACCAACAATAACTAACAAAATGAACAAGACAAGAATCACTCCTGTGGATGTAAATCCAAATCCACCACAGCTACCTCCGAAACCTAATTGACCCATACAGGGACCTCCTTTAACGCTGCATTGTTTGGTGTTGTCACGTTAATATCCTATGCGAAAAACCTTATATCGCTGTGGACACCAACCTAATCCGCGCCAAAATAGGCACTGGCACTAAGGTGGCAATTTGTATTATAGTAGAAGAGACAGGATGATGAGGAGGAATGACCTTTGGAATTTCGAGGGATTATGGGCGGCTTTTATCGCATTTCAGAATGGATAATGCGTTTTTCGGTTACGAACATATTATGGCTGATCTGTTCGTCGCCTTTTTTTATCTTTTTGTTCGTGAAATTACTAGTCGATCAACAGAACTTTGTAAATGAATCCATTACGATGAATTGGGCAATGGGACTTGTGGCACCGTTTACATTGTTCCCAGCGACAGCCGCGATGTTCTCCGTAACGCGAAAATGGATTATGGGGGATACAGATGTCAAACTGCTGCGCACATTCTTCAAATCCTACAAAGACAATTATAAGCAGGCGATGGTAGGTGGAATCTTTTACACGCTGCTGTTCGCCATTATGTATATCGACTACTACGTGTATATGACAGAATTGAAGTCGATGCAATTCATCGGATACGCGATGCTCGGCTTGCTGATTTTGTTGTTTGTTTCTTTGTTCAACTTTTTCTCTATGGTGGCTCATTTGCAAGCGAAGACAACACATATTATGAAGAACAGCGTACTGTTGACGATTTTTACTCCAGTTAGCAGTGTAGTTACAATTGTGTTAAGCTGCATTATCTTATACTTTAGCTTAACGAAGTGGCCGGTTCTATTGTTCTTCTTCTCAGGTTCATTAATCGCATACTTATCTTATTTCAATTTCAATAACGCATTCCAAAAAATTCAGGACAAGTACCAGCGTATGGTAGCCGCCCAAGAGGGTGACGGAGAAGAAGCAGAAGTCAAAGATAAAGTTGAAGCATCGGAATCTGGGAAATCGGGCGAACAACAATCGGAAGATAATTCCTTTACACGATAGCTCAATCAGACTTGCACTGCTTTAGGAAAATATGATATGATGTTGTTCCTAACAAATGAAGCGTAGTTAACGGTTGCGTATCGTAGCCTTTCATTTGACCATTATAAGTAGGCAATTTGCATGGTTTACTTTGCGTGAACAACACAGTATAATAAGCAATACATCCTGCGATGTACGTGTAGGCTTACGTTGTTTTGAACCAATGTTTGTTTCTAGGGAGTTCAACATCTAAGCATTGCTGGCAAGCCCTCTCCGAAGGGACGTCAAATGTGCTTATGCGGACACCCACCTGCGAGAGCGGGTTCAGAAGCATAGGAGCTGAACGGCATAGGCGGGTTTTCTTCTTAGCGAATCACCTTCTTTCATGAATGACTTCATGGGAGGAGGTGTTTTCTTTTTCTATGTAAATTCTCTTTCGTTCGATCACGAACAATGATACACTATAGATAAGTGAGCATCGGCTGTCTAGAAAAAGGAGGAACACACTCTTGTCACTGAAACGTGTACTGGTCGGTATCGTTCGCAGTTTTGAATCGAGCGGCGATCGTGCAAAGGACCCTAAATTGAAAACGCATTATTATCAAATGTCCCGAGAGAAAGCTTGGGGAGAAGTCACATCCACACTAAAGAAAATTCAAGGGTACAAAGTGCTGCATGAGGTGTCTTCTGTAGGCGAGATTACGCTAGAGAAGAGAACAATGACAGGACGGACGATGGATATAACCGTCTCCGTTATTAATGTAGGGCCAAATAAGACTGCAATCGATATCTATTCTGCTTCTCGTGGCGGACTTGGTGATTTTGGCGCGAACTACCGAGTTATTCTCGATCTGTATGCCATATTGGACAAGAAGTTGGCATCTTATAAAATGAATAGCTAACGAACTTGGAGCGAAGGTAGTAGCGGGTGCCGTGCGGAAATAGAATACTCGTTAATGAAATCAAGAAGCGAGAGAGGAGCCTTCACTCTTCTCTCGCTTTTACTCTAGTTGATTGGTATCGTGGTGTTACAGAAGCGCTTTTACAGCTGCCAATGCTTGCTCATAATTAGGGTGTTCTGTCATCTCGCTAACATATTCAACGTAACGAATCGTATTATCGGCATCTACTACGAAGATAGAGCGCATATCCAAATGCAATTCCTTAATAAGTACACCGTAAGATTTACCGAAGTTGTTGTCCTTATAGTCAGACAGCATCACGACATTGTCTACACCGGCTGCTCCGCACCAGCGAGCTTGTGCCATTGGAAGATCAACACTAACAGTAATCATTGCGGCTTGTTCGCCAAACTTGGAAGCTTCCTCGTTAAAGCGACGTGTTTGTGCATCGCATACACCAGTATCGATAGACGGAATAACACTGATCAGCTTTACTTTGCCAGCGAATTGTTCAAGTCCAACGACATCAACGAGCGATTTATTCAATTGAAATTCAGGCGCTTTATCGCCTACTTTAAGTTCGGGGCCGATCAATGTGATAGGATTTCCCTTTAATGTTGCCACACCTGTACGTTCTGCGGACATGGTTGGTAGCCTCCTTCTTACATATCATGCACATAATTGGTAAACCTATTGTCCATTATACGGTTTGCATATAAGGTTGTCCAATGTCGCTTCGTGATGAATTCACTTCATAATTGAGAATGATTTCAAGTATGCGATAATATGGGTACAAAACAGTACGCCTATGTATGTAAGCCAGCAGATGAAAGTGAGGAGACCTAATGATTTTTATTCGGTATGAAAATTGGCGGACCTATGTCAAAAGCTACCCCATAACCACATTGCTTATCATCGCTAATGTGATTATGTTTATCGTGTTGTTGATTAGCGGCGGTACGAATAGCGAAAATTTGTTTCGGCATGGAGCGATCTATAAGGAAACACCCTATATTCAGGAAACATGGCGCATGGCCTCTGCTATGTTCCTTCACGGTGGATTCGAGCATTTGCTATTTAATATGTTCGCCCTATTTGTGTTTGCACCACCACTTGAAAAGATGATGGGATCGTTCAAATATGCCGTTCTCTATATATGCAGCGGTTTGTTAGGGAATGCTGCTGCGCTGTGGCTGTCTGAATGGGGGACGCTTGCGGTTGGGGCTTCAGGTGCGATCTATGGCATATACGGTGCATATTTGTTTATTGCTTTGTTCCGTCGCCAAACCCTTGATGAGGCATCCCGACGCACATTGTTAATTATATTAGGGATTGGTATTGTACAATCTTTCGTCATTCAAGGAATAAGCTGGAGCGCCCATTTAGGCGGATTGGCTGCAGGATTTGCAGTATATGGTATATTACGGCTTATCCGTTGAATGATGCTTGCATATGATGATTAGGAAGTAAAATCAACCCTTTTTATAGAAGGGCATGATTGCAAGTGAAAATGAAATAGCATAATTGACAGAACGGAGCGAGAAGTCGTGGAACTTAGGCAATTGCACTACTTTGTGAAAGTAGCGCAAAAAGAGCATGTCACGCAAGCCGCTGAAGAATTGCATGTGGCGCAATCCGCCGTTAGCCGGCAAATTCATCAGTTGGAAGAAGAGCTTGGTGTTAAGTTATTCCTACAGAAGGGTCGGAACCTCCAGCTTACACCGGTAGGTCAGTTGTTCTGCAAGCGAGCGGAGGAGATTTTGAAGGATCTTGATCGTGCGATTCAAGAAGTACAAGAGTTTATGGATCCTGAGCTGGGGGAAGTTCGAATTGCGTTCCCTCACAGCCTAGGCGTGCATTTAATTCCGAGTATTGTAGCAGAATTCCGTAAGCGTCATCCGAATGTGAAATTTCGATTCAAGCAGGGCATGTATCCGTCGCTTATTCGGGATGTCATTTCCGGCGAAGTGGATCTTGCGTTCATTTCTCCATTCCCAAAGGAATGTGAGCATGTAACGGGGGAAATTGTACTGACCGAAGAATTATATGCAATTTTGCCTCCGCATCACCCGTTATCGACTGAAGAGGAGATCTCTTTGACTCAGTTGAAGGAGGATGCTTTTGTACTGTTTAGTCAAGGGTATTCCCTGCGGCCAATTGTATGGGATGCCTGTATCGAAGCTGGCTTTACACCGCGTATTGGCTTCGAAGGTGAGGAAACAGAAACAATAAGGGGACTTGTCGCTGCTGGCATGGGAGTAAGTTTGTTGCCTGATATGGCCCTCCAGCATACCTCAGAGCTGCAGCCTGCGCGAGTGCGGGTTGTGAACCCGGAAGTAACGAGGACAATCGGCATCATTTATCGTTCAGGTGAGAAATTACCGTTAGTTGCTCATACATTTCATGCATTTTTACTTCAATATTTTGCCCAGCACGATTTGCAGCAGCTTGCTAAGTCTACGAAGGCTTCATCTTCTGCTACCTTATCATGATTAAGTCTGTTCACAGAAGAACCCCATCCATGCGGGAAAGCATCGGAATGGGGTTCTTTGAATTACGGTGCGTGAAAGCTAATTCATTTTTATTCGTTGCGATTATTTGTAAATATCATAATGTACTTCAAAAGCTCCAGCACAGAAATGGCTGCCGCTGCAACGTATGTTAATGCTGCTGCATTAAGTACTTTCGCTACACCGCGCTCTTCCTCATTCGTTACGTACCCTTCAGCAATCATCAGATCGCGTGCGCGTCTACTTGCATCGAACTCAACTGGCAAGGTAACAAGCTGGAACAATACGGCTGCAGAGAAGAAAATAATCCCTAACAGAATCAGGTTGCTCCATTGGAAAAGAAATCCTGCAATCAACATGAATGGTGCGATACCGGACGAAAAGTTAACTATCGGAAACATGCGGTGGCGCAGAACGAGCATCGGATACGACTGCTGGTGCTGAATCGCATGGCCAATTTCATGGCAGGCAACTGAGATTGCTGAGATTGAATTTTCATAATAAACAGGCTCTGACAACCGTACGACACGGTTGATTGGATCGTAATGGTCGGTAAGCGCACCTTGAATCGGTTCGATTGGAACATCATGAAGGCCGTTTGCATCCAGCATTCGACGTGCTGCTTCATAGCCGGTCAAGCCACTCATAGCTCTTACTTGAGCAAATCGTTGGAAGGTTCCTTTAACACGGAACTGCGCCCAAATTGATAATCCAAAAGCGATTAGAATCAAGAAATCCATCGGGTGAAAAAATAGCATGTTCAAACCTCCCATTTAGACATCAAGAGTACGGTCTAGCGGCAATTGTTGTATTACATCATAAAGTGATTGTTGCCCTTATCGATTAAATTGAGCAATACCTCCACACAAGCTGCACTCTGAGCAGCAAGACGATTGAACAATGACTGTGCTTGTGTTGGTTTTAACTTATCCAGCATTGGACTAAGCTCTTTTGCTTCACGTTCTAGTTTTTGCAGATGAATTTGCAAATCAGTTAGTCGTTCTTCCAATTCACGCTCGGCAGTAACACTGTTCAATTGCGAGAAGTAAAGCTTGATTTCATCGAGACTATACTTTTCTTGTTTTAATTGATTAATACGTTCGATTCGTTCAATCGTTTCATGACTGTACAGACGATAGTTTGTATTTGTGCGCTTCACCGGTTCAATCAGGCCTATCGTCGTGTAATAGTCAATTGTTCGTTGACTTACATTCGCGGCGCGAGCCAGCTCTCCGATTCGTATTAACTTGTTAGTAGCCCCCATCGTCATCACCTCACTTATTCATCTATGATACTAGATAGCAAACCATACAGTCAAACGTTATGGTTCTGAATAATCAGTCCAAACATGACATTTATATGACTTTTACAACCTTTATGTATTAGGGGTTAAATGGATTAAAGGAGCGGACAATGATGCTGTCTGCTCCCAGGTCGGAAATAATTTGTATAGGATCTTCACTATTGCACCTTTGCATCTGGCTTAATGAACAGGCAGACGAGTATAAGCGCAATAATAGATAAAGCCGTCACACTAATAAAAATAATTTGATGTGACTTCTCCATCATCCAGGTGAACAGTGGCGGCCCAAGTGCAACTCCGAAGAAGCGCAGACTGCTGTACAAAGACGTTATCATCCCACGCTCTGCTTTTTCCACACTTCCCGTAATCATCGTATTGAGGCAAGGAAGAAGCATTCCCGTTCCGATGCTGCTAATCGTAATTAAGGCAATGAACCACACGATCTGCTTGTGGAACATGATCGTAAGACCGAGTGATAGTGACATGCAGACAAGTCCGATTATCATCATACGCCGAATGAGAATACCGTTTTTCTTAATTAAGCTACCTGTAATGAAGGCGGTGGTTACAATGCCAAGCAGCGGAATCGCGAGCACGAGACCTTTCACGACACCTTTAATGGAATATGGCTTTTCCTCTAATATATCGGATAAATAAATCAAAATGCCGAACAAAATGAATAAGGCGAGCGAGCCTGCAAAAAAAGCGGGTATTAGCCAACGCCCCATTTTTTTGAATATTTCGGCAACATTGTGCAAGTACGTTTTCAACGGAGTAGGCTCCTGCTTGCGTCGAGGTTCCTTGATTAGCCAAATAATCGCTACTAGCGACAAAGCGCAAAAGCAAGGAAAAGCAAAAAATGGGGCTGTCCATGTCCACAGCGCAAGCGCGGCTCCAAGGATTGGACTAATGACTTTGCCGGCTCCATTCGATGCTTCAATTAGTCCCATGGCTTGACTCTCTTCTGCTTCCTTATATAAATCACCGACGAGAGCCATGGCAATTGGAGCAGTTCCTGCAGCACCTAAGCCTTGGATAGCCCGGGAGCTAATAAGCAGCGGGTACGAATTCCACAGTGCGCCCAGCCCGGTAAATACCCCGGCTGCTCCGTAAATAATAAGTCCCGGGATAATAATTTTTTTGCGCCCAAATCGGTCGGACAAATATCCTGCGACCGGGATAATAATGGCGGCAGATAGCGAGAACAAAGTAATAATGAGGCTCGTCTGAAGGGAAGTCAATCCAAGATGTCGCTTGACTTCGGGCAAAATCGGGACAAGCATGGAATTTCCCAGTACCATAACAAGGGGGACGGTTGCCAGAGCTGCATATTCAAGCCATAGTGGCCGAGATTGTTGTGATGACATACATTACCTTTCCTTCGTGTAGTCTTTGAGTCAGTTCGTCGTTACTGTACCCGCATAACTCGGTTGGCATACGTGAGCAGGTTAGGAAAGGTGATTGTCGGAAGGGAATCGTATTTTTACTGGAAAAAGGGTACAATATGAACACGGAACAAGATGCGAACAAGGAGAATATAGGATGAAAAAAAGTTTACTATTGCTTGTAGTGAGTGTGCTGCTCATTGGAATTGCGATATGGAACAATCAAGATAAGTCGACATCTACAGTCAGCAATAATGGAGCTCCGACCAAAATTGGCGGGCAGGTTGGGGACTTGGCGCCATCGATTTCATTGAATGTGCTAGGGTCTGAGTTGAAACCTATTACGGTAGGCGGGAAGCAAGACAAGCCGATCTTTGTTAACTTTTGGGCTTCCTGGTGTGATCCGTGCAAGGCTGAAGCGCCTGATTTGGTGAAGCTGCACGAGAAGTATAAGGATAAGCTGTTAATGGTATCGATTAATGTAACCGCTCACGATACAGAAGAAGGAGCCAAGGAATTCGTTGCGGCCTATGGTTTAACGAATCCGGTTCTTCTGGATAGTAGAGGGCAGGCGTTCAAAGCGTATAATGGAATTGGCTTCCCTACGAATGTACTGCTGGATAAGAACGGAGTAATTCGTCAGCGTTATGATGGTATCAGGCCACCTGCTGAATTAGAACAGGCCATTCAACAAGTCATTGCAGAATAACGAACTGAAGTAAATAGAGCCATGACCACTTATCAAGGAGGTCATGGCTCTATCTCTATGAAAGAATATTTGCATTACGTTAGTGATTGACGAGTCCAACCTGCTCTTTGCGCTCGGTGGACGTAGCCACCTTCTCTTGACCTATTAACGCGTAACGAATACTGTCGATAAGTGCTTCCCAACTGGCCTCAATAACGTTGCTGGAGACTCCGACTGTACTCCACGTATTGTTGGAGTCTGTTGATTCGATCAGCACTCGTACCTTGGCTGCTGTCGTATTGTTCTCATCGAGTACACGAACTTTATAATCGGTGAGATGCATGTCTGCGATAGAAGGGTAATGGCGACTAAGTGCTTTGCGCAGCGCACTGTCTAATGCGTTCACAGGGCCGTTGCCCTCAGCGGCCATATAAATGGACTCGTCATCTATTTGCAGCTTGACGATTGCTTCAGATACAACGGATTGCTGTGATGATTTTTCTACCAGTATTTTAAACGACTCAAATGTGAAAGGATCCTCGGCTTGCCCTGTAGCCTGACGCAATAAGAGCTCCAGAGAAGCGTCCGCACCTTCGAATTGATAGCCCTGATGCTCAAGCTCCTTGATTCGATCCATAATTGCTCTCGTTTCAGGCTTCGTAGCATCAAGTTCGTACCCTAATTGCTGTGCCTTTGAAAGAACGTTGCTCTGGCCTGCTAATTCAGATACAAGTATCCGTTGTTTGTTGCCAACCAATTCAGGGACGATATGCTCATAGGTACGAGGATCCTTCATGATCGCAGAGACATGGATGCCTCCCTTATGTGCAAAGGCTGCGTTGCCTACATAAGGCTGATTGACAGGCATAGCTACGTTGGCGATCTCGCTTATATATCGAGCAGCCGGTGTTAGCGCTTGGAGCTGGCTATCTTCAACACAGGAGTATCCCATCTTCAATTGAAGTGTCGGAATGATGGAGCATAGATTGGCGTTGCCGCATCTTTCACCATATCCGTTGATTGTGCCTTGTACTTGTGTGACGCCTGCTTCTACCGCTGCAAGTGTATTCGCAACAGCGAGCTCACAATCGTTGTGTGTATGAATGCCAAGCTTCACTTGCACATGGTTGCGAACATCTCGAATGATGGTACCGATTTCGTTAGGCAGTGTGCCTCCATTGGTATCGCACATGACGACCCAGTCAGCGCCGGCTTCTTGCGCCTTGCGCAGTACTGCAATCGCATATTCCGTGTTGTTTTTGTAGCCGTCAAAGAAATGCTCTGCGTCGAGCATCACCTCAAGTCCTGCTTGCTTCAGATAGGCGATAGAATCATAGATCATGGCTAAATTTTCATCCAGCGTCGTTTGTAGGGCGGTATGGACGTGGAAGTCCCATGACTTTCCTACAAGCGTTGCAGCAGGAACGTTCGCTTCAATAATGCGATTTAGGTTGGCGTCCTGTTCGGCGAGTGAATCTTTGCGTCGGGTACTGCCGAATGCCGTTAGTTTCGCATTCCATGAATAAGCAGCTACTCTTTTGAAAAATTCAATATCCTTGCCGTTGCTTCCCGGAATGCCGCCTTCAATGTATGTGACGCCAATCGCATCAAGTTTGCGCGCGATTTTGATTTTATCGTCCGCGGACAAGCTAATTCCTTCGCCTTGGGTGCCATCGCGAAGTGTTGTGTCAAAGATAGAGATGAATTTTGACATTCTAGGAACCTCCTTAAGTTATGCAAGGATGAATATGGAAATAACTATTTCCCTATTATAGCACTGCTTTCTTGCTTGTATAGTCGAAAATCATAATCGTATACTTGATTTTTTAGCAAAGGAAGTTGGTATTCATGCTTGCAACGGATTGTAGTAATCAGTAAGCTGATAAGAGAATAGAACAATTGTTCGAGATAACTTGGTAATATATAGAAATAAAGGGATCGTTGTCTTGCGTAGTTAATTAGGCTGTATGAATACAATGAAGCTGTTAGGAAGGGGGCAGTATTATGAATGAGAACGAAACTTCGCGCAACTACATACAACAATATTATCCGACCAAGGGTCGAGTCATATTGCATCTCGACATGAATGCTTTTTATTGCTCTGTACATGCAGCAGAAGAACCTGAAAAATATCAAGGCCAGCCAACGGCGGTGGCTGGCAGCATGGAATTGCGCAAGGGTATCATTGTTACTTGTTCTTATGCTGCCCGCAAGCTTGGCATTCGCACAGGAATGCATGTGAAGGAGGCGATGCGGCTGTGTCCCCACTTGATTGTCATTCGGCCTGATTTTTATTTATATCGCAAATATTCAAGAGCCTTTATCGAAATCGCGCGCAGCTATACCCCGCTAGTTGAGGTCGTTTCGATCGATGAGTGTTACATGGATATTACAGGATCCAAAATATTTGGCACACCGCTCGACATTGCTAATGAACTGCAGACGAGGATTCGAGAGGAATTGAGCTTACCTTGCTCAGTTGGCATAGCACCGAATAAGCTGCTTGCAAAAATGGCGTCTGATATGAAAAAGCCAAATGGGATTACCATCCTGCGAATTCGGGATATGTCGAAGCAATTGTGGCATAAACCGTGCGGCGAGTTGTTCGGGATTGGTCGCAAAACTGCTGATAAGCTGTCCCGCGCGGGAATACGCACTATTGGAGAACTGGCGCATACCGATGAAGGGCGGCTCGTGTCATTGTTCGGCATACAGGGGCATTGGATGAAGCAGGCAGCCAATGGCATCGACGATTCGCCAGTGAAAGCAGAGCGTGAACAGAACAAATCAATCGGCCATACGACGACCTTGCCGAAGGATGTGGAGTCGAAGGAAGAAGTAAGAAGAGTTTTGTTGAACTTGGCAGATCAGGTGGCGCGCCGGATACGAAAGCAAAAACTGATGGCACAAACTGTACAGCTTACTATTCGTACTCCGGATATGAAGACGATAACGCGGTCAAGCACACTCCAGGGACCCACAGACGATGCTGGATGCTTGTTGGATGAGGCCTGGAAGCTTTATGAGAAGCACTGGACGTCAGGCAGGCCGATTCGGCTTCTAGGGATTACGGGCCAAAATCTAGTAGCAAAGCAAGAAGCGGCCGTACAGTTGGATTTGTTTGATTTCGAGCGTCAGCCGAAGCGAGAGCAATTGATAGAGACGATGGATCGGATACGAGATAAATATGGAGAAAATGCGATTGTTACGTTAGGAATGCTTGGAGATAATCCTTCTACATTGCTTCGCAATCACCGTGTTCGGGGTACTTCCCTTCAAACCGATACACTGCATGGATCAGACGAGTAATTAATAATTTTCAAATCATTTAAAAAAGTTGGAAATCGTTTGAATTCCAAGCTTGTTTGTATTATATTGATAACGGAGGAACCAAGAAGATCTGTACGATTACAGGAGGGAACTGACCAATGGCAAAATATACTTGGGTTGATAAAGACACATGCATCGCTTGTGGAGCATGTGGCGCTACTGCACCTGACATTTATGACTACGATGATGAGGGTATCGCAGAAGTTATTTTTGAAGGTGACAACAACCAAGGGGTAACCGCTATCCCAGACGATCTGTTTGACGATCTGCAAGATGCTGCAGACGGCTGCCCAACAGATTCTATTAAGATTGCGGACGCACCATTTAACTAATCTACTGGAAGCATACTACACACATAGAGAGAGAAATACCTACACGATCCCCGCGCCTCCCGCGGGGATTTTATTATATCTGCTCACCTCAACTAATTACTGCATCAAAGCAACAATTCGCAAAATTCGACAAAATTCAGCTTGAAATAACCAATATCATCGTATACGCTCATACAATATGATAGATTAAATATAGCAGAATATATCATTCTTGATTGTAGCAATAAACTGGTTCATGCTGCCAAGGTGAAGTAGGTGATTTCGAGATGAGAAAATTCGTTGTCCCGGCATTGATCGTATCGCTGCTGACCATGATTATGGTATATGTGTACACTCATGGAGCTGGTGGCGTGTTTCATATGGCGGAGCAGGCATTTCGTGATGCTTTGCGAACGAAGAGTATTGAACAGCGGCAGCCCGATGATCGAATCAAGATGATAGCGATTGACGAGCCTTCATTAGCACAGCTCGGCTCTTTTCCATGGTCTCGCTCCTATTATGCCGAATTAAGTGCAAGGTTGATGCATGCCGGTGCCCGGGCGGTCGTCATCGATTTACTGATGCTTGATCCCTCTATGCATGAAGAGGAGGACGAACGCTTATCTGAACAATTGAGTACATACCCGTCAATATACTTGCCGGTGCAGGTTTCACTTCTTCCTTTACAAGAGAATGCCCATTCTCTCGAAGCGTCTGGTGTTGAGCGGCCTCCATCTTCCATTCGAGTTGCTGATAGTCAACTCGGACATGTGAATGTAATTCCAGACGGTGACGGCGTTATTCGAAAAATTAGTTTAGGCATTCCGGATGAACATGGAAAGATGATTCCTTCTATAGATGTTCTAGCCGCGAATCAGTTATTGCCAGAAGATAAGCAAATTCGGTGGGATGGGTTAAGCGGCCGTTGGTATCGGGGGGAGAAGGTGATTCCGACAGAGAATCGGGATCAAGTCGCATTCGATTATTTCTCTTCCATTTATGGCGATAGCACGGACAATCTGTACGGCTATGATCGTCAGTCGTTTGCAGATGTATGGAATGGTACTGTTGATCCTTCCTATTACAAGAACTCCGTCGTCTTAATAGGCCCCTATGCAGCCTCATTAAGCGACCGGCACATGACGCCGCTTAGTCGATCAATGACACTTTATGGCGTGGAGATTCACGCGAATATGGTTCAATCGCTAGTGGAAGGTCGCTTTTATAAGGAAGCTCCGTTTTTTTGGAATGTGATTGCATTACTTCTAGGAATTAGCATTGTAGGTTGGAGCGCATCGCGAATTCGAGGCGTTCAAGGTGTTGCTGCAGCAATAGGTATCGTCTTTGTATTTACAATCGTATGGATTGGTATTTACGAGAGTGGCTCTGTCTTCATTCCCTACTTTACTGAGCTTTGCGGAATGGGGGCTTCTTTTGTTCTCATCGTTGCCTATCGGGGCCGAGAAGAACGCAGAGCAAGACAGCATGTTGAAGATTTATTTGGCAGGTATGTATCACCTGCGGTTGTGATGAAGCTGCTGGAATCACAAGCACCTGTTAAGGCAGGAGGAGTACGTACTGACATTTCGGTTATGTTCATAGATGTAAGAGGATTTACTCCATTGTCTGAAAGGCTCGCTCCTGAAGTAACGATCCAACTTCTGAATCAATACTTGCATTTGTGTGCAAACACGATATTTAAGCATAATGGAACCTTGGATAAATTTATGGGCGATGGCGTTATGGCAATCTTTGGAGCGCCGCAGCATCTTGATAATCATGCTGAACACGCAGTACGAGCCGCATTAGAGCTTCAACGCTGTGCTGAGCAATTGCGTACTCAATTATTGCAGGAAATTGAGCTGAGTGACCGATTTGGAATCGGTATCGGTATTCAGAGTGGGGAAGCGATAGTTGGAAATGTCGGTTCTGAGCAACTGCGCTTGGACTATACGGCCATCGGAGATACCGTCAATGTAGCTTCGCGATTGGAATCACGAGCCTTGCCGGGGCAAATTGTTGTTGGAAAGGAAACCTATTTGAGAATTTGCAATCGTTTTGAAGTGACAAGTATTGGAGCACTTCAATTAAAAGGGAAATCGGAACAAGTATTAGCTTATGAAGTTCGTGCTGAGCGGGAAGGAAACTGAGTTGGATAGATTCGCCAACATGTTCATGATAGCGGTTCTAGAAATGAATCTTATGTCTGAGAAATGAGGAGAGCATGGAAGAATGCGAAAGAAACGCTTGTTGCAAAGCAGTCTCGCCTTTATGGTGGTGTTTTTTACACTGTTTGGAGCTGGATCATGGGGAACTGCATATGGTGCAGAGGGTGCAGCCAAAGCCGTACGAGTGGGTATTGTGAAGGAATGGAAAGGCAGTGTGTCGGTTACCAAGGCCGGAGGAGATAAGCCGATTCAAGTATTTAAAAAAATGAGTATTAATCAAGGAGATCGCCTTCGTACCGGAGATAAATCCCGAATTGTCATTCAATTGGTCGGGGGAGATAAAGAGGATGAACTGACGATTGGCGCAGATGCAGATGTTAGCTTTACCGAGTTAAAAAAGGACGGCGGTGTGAAGACTCGCATCGGTGTATGGGCAGGTTCGGTCTTTACCAAGGTAAAGTCTATTGCAGGAATCGATGATCGATTTGTGCTGGAGACGCCAACAACGGTTATGGCGGTTCGCGGCACGCAATTCGGGGTCAAGGTCTATCCCTTAAATGGACTGACACAGTTGTATGTTACAGCGGGGATTGTAAGAACGGAATTCCCAATCAAGGTCAGCAGCAGTTCTGATTTATCAGGCAGCCAGCCGCAAAAAAAGGATACATCATTCGGTAAAAGTAAGGTCGTGACAATCGGCCATCAAGATGTATTTCCTGCACAAACGGCTGCGTTTACTTTATCAGGGTTAGGAACTGACTATAAATATGGGTATGCGGATGCAGGGACACTGCTTACACAATGGGATATGGCAGTTGTGAAAGCGATGATTGCTGGTGCGGCAGATGCAGAAGAGGAGAATAAGACGACCATGAAACAGTGGTCAGAGGGAAAATGTGAAGGAGCCAGTCTACAGTTGCGTGCATGTGAGGTTCTTCAATCTTATGGGATGTTGCAGGGGAAATTTAGCGGGATACTGCGCGGAGGCTCTGATCAACTTATCGAGAATATTGCGAATAGCGGCAAGGCGGAACCACTTGAGAAACGGGTCGCTCATAATATGAGCAGCTTCATTGCTTATGTGGTTCGAACTGCTGTAGAGTATGGAAAGCTGACAGAGCAGGAAGCGAACCTGAGCGGGTTACCATGGAAAACAGCAACGCTATTATTGACAAAGGAAGAATCTCAGCAGCAGACCTTCATACATAAGCATGTAGAGGAACAGGCGGGGTTGGGAGAGCTAGAAGCAAATGATGGGCTGAAAAAGGAAGGAGCCCTTGAGCAGCAGCGAAAGGCTGCGGAGCTTCAAGAACAGGGACAAGTAGAGAAGAATTATGAGGCCTCACTGAGCTCGGAACTTATGAAGCAGCAATTTATAGAAAATTTAAAAAAAGCTCAACTGGAAGTATGTGAAAATGCATACGAAAATCGAGTATGTCAGGAATCTAACAAAGATAAGGATTTTCAAGGCGGAGCGGTCAATCCGAGTTCCCCTGATCCAAGTCGTCCGGATCCAGAGAAACCAGATCCAAAGCCAGATCCGAAACCGGATCCAAAGCCGGATCCAAAGCCACAAGAACACGTTCTTGAACTGGCCGCTGATAAGGATGAAGTCAAGTCAGGTGATCAATTCATTGTGACGGCGATACTGAAGCGCCTAACCGCCCCTGTAAACGCAGCTTCATTGCAGTTCACCATTGAGATAGAAAAGGGAGCTGAACTAGACACAGGGGAATTGCAAGCAAATAAAGAGAAATATCGAGATGGCGGTGGCAAATTTCAAATTGCACACCAACCTGGAGATTATGCAAAGAGCAATAGTGTCGATTCCGTGGTGACCGCAACCCAGTCATTAATCACATATCGCATTATGATGACTACATCTGGATATGTAGCACTCAACAGCGACGATACGCTCGTCAAGCTGCCGTTTAAAACAAATGGAAGCAATAATCCAGTGTCATTAAAATTGACGAATGTTCGTTTTTATGATGAAAAAGGTTTGCTGCTGCAAGTTAATACGATGGAGAAACCGCTCGAAATCAAGCTTATTCCGTAACGGTTGAAGGAGATATTGGAAATGAAAGTCGGACAAATCACGGGAAAAATGCATCTTGTCATCGTCTTCATATTAATAGCTGGTACTGCAGCGATGGCATCCTCTGTCGAGGTATATGCAGCAGCCCCATCGTTGAACAAGAAGTCTGAACAGGCTCAAGCCTTTGAACACTTTACTTCCCCTGCAATCGAGATGACTGCCTGGAAGGCCGCATCACATTGGTATGAAACGGTGCACCTATCTGGCAAAGCAATGGCCAATAAGCAAGTGGAGCGCCTGCAATTCCCCACAGGAATTGCAGCAGGGGAAAATCAATCGATTATTGTTACCGATACGCGTAATCATGTACTTCGTCGCTTGGATGCTGAGGGACGCATAACGGCAACTATAGGAATGATCAATAAGCAGGGCTGGGAGGATGGAGAGCAGGCTCAGGTACAATTCGATCAGCCGACAGGACTTGCAGCAGATAAAAAAGGAAATCTATACGTGGCGGATGCAGGAAACCATGTCATTCGTAAAATAGATGGGGCTGGAAAAGTGACCACAGTAGCCGGCGATGGTATTCCTGGCTGGAAGGATGGTGCAGCAGGGACAGCGCGCTTCCATACGCCGCGAGCCATAGCCGTAGCGGATGATGGAGCGATATATGTTGCCGATTCATTGAATCACGTTATTCGACGAATTGATGCAATGGGGATGGTCACTACATTAACTGCCCGTTCTTCCCGTATCGTGGAATATTCACCGGGGTCAGTAACAGGAGCAGGTGATTTTAAAGACGGCAACCTGACAGAAGCGATGTTCAATGAACCGAGCGGGATTGCCTTGATGAATGATGGCAAACTAGCTGTTGCAGATACGGGCAACCAGCGTATTCGTCTCATTGATTTGAAACAGGGAAGTGTATCAACGATTGCAGGGAGCAGTTCTACTGCCGGGTATACCTTACCAGGTGTCCAGCGAGTACTGTATGCGCCAGGAGGATATCGCGATGGCGCTGCTTCGAATTCGATATTCAATAGCCCTACAGGAATTGCAATTACGAATGAAAATGGGATTGTAGTCGCAGACAGATGGAATCATGTTGTCCGATATATATATAAGGGAGAGGTTGTTACACTAAGCGGACAAGCTGGCAAAAGCGGTGATTTGGACGGAATTACTTCTTATGCTAAGCTGCATGAGCCGACAGCCGTTGCTGTGCTCGCGAATGGGTCAATAGCGGTGGCAGAAGGATTTAATAATGCAATCCGACTTATTCGCCGTTATGAGCTTCCTGAATGCGTTATGGGACCTTTGGATCAATCGCGCGCATCTCAGGTTCAGTTAGTATACAATCGTATGCCTTTGTATACGGATACGGCGCCGATTATTCAGGGCGACAGAACCTTTTTGCCATTAAGGGTTCTGGCAGAAACCTTGGGTTATAAGACGGAGTGGCGAGCAGGTAAGCGAGTGGTTCTTCAACTTGGGGAGAGCAGCATCGAACTGCGTCCAGGAAGCAACCAAGTGAATGTGGAAGATAACGGTACATCATCTGTATTGAAGCTTCCTACAGCTCCCTTCATACAGAACGGCAGAATATTAGTGCCTGTCCGCTTTGTGGCTGAACAATTCGGCTTCGATGTCCAGTGGGTTGCACAAGCAAGGGCAGTCGTAGTAAGAGACCGAATTTTCCTGCGCTATGCGGCAACGGGAACGTGCTTCCCGCCTCAGCGAATAACAGCTAAATAATGTGCCGGAGGGAGGAATGTAATTGACTTCTTCATCGGATGGAAAACATCCACTCGGATCGAAGAAAGACCAAGCATATATAAAGGAGTATATTGAGTCGCATCCGGATAATCGGATGGCCTGGTATCTGCTAGGCAAGCAATATGAGCGAAATGGTGAGCAAGGCAAGGCGAATTATTGCTTCAAGGAAGCAGGGGACATCTATCATGCCTTTGAGAATGTGCCTCGTCTATCTGAGGAGATTGAGGAATTGGCAGAGAACACCGAGCGGCAGCAAGCAGCATCACACATCTCCCGAAATGGGAAGAAGCGAATTGGCATTGCTATTCTGCTCTTTCTGCTGCTCGGCTCGATAGCTGGTGAAGTGAAAGCTCCTTCTCGAATGTATCCTGCTTCTGTTGAGAGTGAAGCTGGGGAAGCAAAAGACGATGCGATTTCTAAAAAAAAGGATGTGCATCTACCGAATGGTGCTTTATCGATTCCATCTCAAGCAGGCATACTCGTTCCGGAACAAGACGATGCTGCATTCGGCCATGCGTTGAAGGATGCCAAACACATTGCCTCCAAAGTGAATCATGTTCACTATCTGCTTCATATTCGCACTCATCAGCAATGGTGGATGTGGAAGGCTCCACTGCGTCCCGACTACCGGCTGTCTGCAGATTCAAACGGGCAAAACATCGTTGTGACTCCGCTGCAAGGCAAGCAGTGCAAGTGTGACGCTGACCGTGTACAGGCAAGTTCATTTGTACAGCAATGGATGCCAAGAAGTGTGGAGCGGCTGGTAGCCAAGTCTGCACTTACGGCTGTATTGCAAATGAATGATCAAGCGCCTAAGCAATGGTCGAAACTAGCAAGTAAATACCCGAACAATGTAGTGTCAGGCATTACTCCTCAAATCGCCCAAGCCTATGACGAGATAGCTGCATCGTATATGTCTCATATGAAAAAGGCGAAGCAGATAGCCCCTAAGAAGGCGAAACAGCAGGCACTTCAAAATATATGGAGCGATGAATCAGATCCGTTCAGAGAGCCAATGCGTATTTTGGTCGATAGGAAGCATCATCGACTTGCGGTCGTAAGTGGTAAAATTATGCTGAGAAATTACAAAGTTGGTCTTGGTGGCAAACGAACTCCATTGGGCTCGTTTCGAATTACCGAAAAGGTAGTGGATCCGAACGGGTCGTCAATTGGCGACTTTGGCAGTCGGGGGATGACTTTGTCAGATACGTTGTATGCCATTCATGGCACGAATGAGCCGGATAGCATTGGATTGGATAAGTCGCTTGGCTGTGTACGGATGTCGAAGGAAGATGTTGAGGAATTGTTTGATATGGTGCCGATCGGAACAGAAGTCGTGATAGGTTCTGATATATTGCCAGAGGAGCTGCTTGTGCCGGATAAGGACAGCCGCTATCGACTTAACTTGAGCCCGAAGCAGGACAATCCGAACAAGAGATATCGCTGGCTGTAAATATGATGCTCTTATCAAGAAGAAGAGCCGGAATTCTCAAGTGTGACTTGAGTTCTGGCTCTTCTTCGTAAATAATGGGAAATGCTATCCATTTACAATAAGCAGTGTAGATACGATTATGACAAATAGCAAGAGAACCCCTCCGACCCATAAGATCGCCTTTTTGTTCACTTCTTCTGCATGCTTAGCCGGTATTGTTGGGGATTTGCGTTTCACTGCCATAGGTCATCACCTTTCTTTATAAATCTTCTATAAAACCTCTATATGCCTATTGTAATCGTTTTCTAAATGTTTGACCAGTCAGGGTTGGATGACATATGTACTTTTCTTTTGTGCTAGAAACCTTTAAACTATGACATGGAGCCTTTTTTATGCCCGCCAAGGATGTTACATAGCATATTGTTAGGATTTAAGTATAAGTCTTGCGCGGTACGGTAACTATACGATGTTGTCAGTAATCATGGCTTACATGTATGGCACAATGAACGGAGTGGAACCTTTGTTATATCGCAACATAGCTAAACCGATATTTTTCAAATTAGATCCTGAAAAAGCGCATCACCTCGTTATAGGTGGCATGGCGCAAGCAGCGAAGGTGCCCGGTGCGCTTGCCATGATGCGTGGAATGTATGGAGTCAAGGCAGATCCCGCCATGACGACTTCACTGTTCGGTCTCACATTCCATAGTCCGATTGGACTTGCGGCAGGACTAGATAAAAATGCGGAGGCCGTCCGCGGATTCTCTTCCATTGGCTTCGGATTTATGGAAGTGGGTACTGTCACGCCCAAAGGACAGCCTGGCAATGATAAGCCGCGCATGTTCCGGCTTCCTCCAGACGAAGCGTTAATCAATCGAATGGGCTTCAATAATGAAGGAACGGAAGCTATGCACGAGCGATTGACAGCGATAAAGGAGCGACCAATTCCGGTATGGGTCAATATCGGTAAAAATAAAGCTACCCCGAATGATAAGGCGTATGAAGACTACTTGAAATGCATACAAACGATGTATGATGTGGCAGATCTGTTCGTAGTCAATATCAGTTCACCAAATACGCCCAATCTGCGGAATTTACAGCATGGTGACGAGTTGAGGGCACTATTGAACTTAGTCGTAGATGAAATGAATCGCCAAAATGCGGCTCATGGCCAAAATAAATCTATTCTCGTCAAAATCGCTCCGGATGTATCGGATAGCGAATTGGAAAGCATGACCGAGACGATTGTACAGAGTGGAGTATCGGGGATCATTGCTACAAATACTACGCTGTCTCGCATGGGAGCAACCCATGTCCATCGGTTGGAAAATGGGGGATTAAGTGGAAAGCCGCTGACAGAACGCTCGACTGAAGTTGTGTCGCAAGTATATCGTATGACCAAAGGGGCCATCCCAATTGTTGGGTCGGGTGGCATATTCACTGCAGAAGATGCGTATCAAAAAATTCGTGCCGGTGCGAGTCTGGTCGAAATATATACGGGTCTCATTTATAAGGGGCCTGGAATTAACCGTGAGCTGGCTTCAGGCTTGAAGCGACTAATGAAGCAGGATGGATTCAAGCATATTTCAGAAGCTATTGGGGCTGATCATCGATAAGAAATGGTCGTATCGTGATACACCACAGGTTCACTGAACGAATGGTTGGAATGGACAGGAGGCATACAAATGGACGGAAGAGATTGGGGAAATTTTTTGCTGCCTTATGCACAGGCCGTCGAAGAGCTGAAGGTCAAGTTCAAAACGTTGCGAACTGAATTGAAGAAGCGAGAAGAATATTCACCTATCGAGTTTGTAACGGGCCGGGTGAAGAGAATTTCCAGCATACTAGAAAAATCGAAGCGCCTTGAGGTGCCCCTTGATCAACTGGAGCGGGGAATTGAGGATATCGCAGGCATTCGGATTATGTGCCAGTTCGTCGATGATATTCATCGAGTGGCAGACTTAATTCGCAATCGCCAGGACATGAAGGTCGTATATGAGAAGGACTACATTACCAATTATAAGGAAAGCGGTTATCGCAGTTTCCATATGATTATCGAATATCCGGTTCAAACGGCGCTTGGCCAGAAAATGATTTTGGGAGAAATCCAAATTCGTACCCTGGCGATGAATTTTTGGGCGACGATTGAACATTCATTGAATTATAAATACAAGGACAGCCTTCCTGAGGAAGTTCGCCAGCGGCTGAAGACGGCAGCGGAAGCGGCATTTGTATTGGATAACGAAATGTCCAGCATCCGTCAGGAAATTCTCGTCGCACAACAGAGCTTCGAAGATAAGTCGAAGATTGTGCAGAAATGCCTGTCCTTTATTCAAGAACTGTATTATTATCACCGTATTTCTGAAGCCATTCAATTCCAGAATCGCTTCAATGAAGTATGGGAGAAGGATGATATTACAGAACTGAAAAATTTAGAGGAAGAGATCACGAGGGAGCTGGAGAGTGCGAAGAAGAACGGGGACATTCAGCTATGAATGCCGAACAGGCTCTCCCTTATGATAGGCTGTATGTTCAGTTCATCAAGCTGTTCAATGAGGAGCGGGACTACTATCAATGTCATGATGTCATGGAAGAGTTATGGCTTGAGGAGGGGCGGAAGCCTCTTCTCCAAGGCCTGCTGCAAGTAGCGGTTGGACTGCATCATTTTCAGAACGGCAACCGTTCCGGAGCGGTCAAGCTTCTTGTGGCCGCGCTTCAAAAGCTGCACGCCTATCCTAATCTTGTGCTGGGGATTGACTTACATCAACTGCGCACCGATGCAGAAGAAGTGTTGGACGCCTTGCAGCAGCATGAGGATAATTTGCCGCCATTTCAAGACATTACGATTCGGATTGTCGACCAAGAACTTCATTTCCTTATTTCGAGCTGTGAGTTGCCATCCTTGCATGACTAAACATGTCATATTCGAATAAACGGAGATACAGAACACCATTTCATGACGAGGTCGGAAATGGTGTTCTGCTGTAATATCTACAGTTTTTACGAATTAGGCAATGACAAGGGTTCCGAGACTGTTAGTTGGAGCGATCACCAGAGTGTCACCCGGCAAAAACGTTCTTGTAAATGTCAATGTCAGTAAGAAGATACTGTTCAGTGTTCCAAACGGAACGCATTGTTTGCTATTAAAGAGAGTCAGGAAGTCTACATCAAGTGATATTACAGGCGGGCTCAATACCAATGTTTTTGATTCGAAAGTTGTCTGCACTTTCAATGAGGCGAGCTGTGGCGGGATGCCAAGGTTATTCTTAGTAGCAATGTGAAGGTCGCATAGACTTTGATTTATGCCATTTTGAAGCACAAGCTCAAACTTATTTCTACCTACGAGCAATTCAGACAAATTATCGAATATTAGTGTTCTATTAAACAAAATAGCCATCACTTCACCCCCAATCTTGCCGGTCTGCAAAATTATTATATGAGCGGTAGAATGAGGTGGCTTGTATGGTTACACCGGATGCGATGATTTCATACAAAATTGGTTCTACAGCGTATAGGAGAGCATGCGCTCGTGCAATGACGCGTGATGATGTTATTTTTCTGGAGGACTGGAATATCAATAACGATAGAAGTCATTTTCCGACTGTAGAGGCTTTTGTTTTCCTTACCTGGAACCTGTATAATATGTGGAAATAAGCTTCATATTTTGTATCTAAAGGAGACGAATAATGGATTTACCCCCGAGTATCAGCTTCATTTTAGTAGCAATACTGATTATCCTTACCGGCTTTTTTGTAGCCACAGAGTTCGCAATCATTAAAATCCGCTCCAGCCGTGTTGATCAATTGGTTCTGGAAGGACGCAAAAATGCGCTTGCGGTGAAACAAGTGACGAGCAATCTTGATGGCTATTTGTCAGCGTGTCAATTAGGCATTACGATTACAGCGCTGGGACTTGGTTGGCTGGGAGAACCTTCGGTTGAGAAGGTGCTTCATCCCGTATTTGTATGGTTATCTGTTCCACAGCAGGCAGGGTCTATTCTTTCCTTTGTGATTGCATTTATCGTCATAACGTTCCTTCATGTGGTGGTAGGTGAGCTTGCCCCGAAGACACTGGCGATTCAGAAGTCGGAGAAGATCAGCTTGCTGTTTGCAAGACCGATTATCTGGTTTCACAAGGTGATGTATCCGTTCATCTGGTTGTTGAACAGCTCTGCAAATGGATTTATCCGCTTATTTGGATTGAAGCCTGCGAAAGAACAGGAAGAAGCTCATTCCGAGGAAGAGCTCCAAATTATTTTGAATGAGAGCTATGAAAGCGGTAAAATCAATAAAACCGAGTTTGGATATGTAAGCCGCATATTTGCATTTGACGAATTGCTGGCTAAGGAAATTATGGTGCCTCGAACCGATATGATCTGCTTGTCGGAAGACTTGCCTGTCGTAGAGAGCATCCCCGTAATGAAGCGAGAGCAGTATACCCGATATCCCATTATCCGTGGAAGCAAGGACTTTATTGTGGGCATGATCAACACAAAGCAGTTGTTCCTGCAGTATGATGAAGCGGCTGATAAGAAATTGTCTGACATCATGCTTCCTGTTCTTACCGTCTCTGAATCTACACCGATCAATCAACTCCTGAAGCGCATGCAGAAAGAAAGCACGCATATGGCGATCCTGATTGACGAGTATGGCGGAACATCAGGCATGATCACGATTGAAGATATATTGGAAGAAATCGTTGGCGACATACGCGATGAATTCGATAAGGAAGAGCGTCCTGAGATTGAACGAGTGAATGAGCACACCTTCATTTTCGATGGCAAGGTGCTGCTTACCGACGTGAATAACTTGCTCTCCACTGATCTTGAGCATGAAGATATCGATACAATCGGAGGATGGTTGTATGATCGAATGCCGGACTGCAAAAAGGGTTCTCAGTTGGAATGGAATGGCGTTCAATTCACCGTGCTTGAGCGGGAAAAACATCGAATTCGCAAAGTTCAGATTGCGACAGGTCAACCTGTTACGATGCTGGAGTTCGATGACATAGAAGCTGAGCAATCTTCGCTCTAATGTAAAAAGAAGCACCCTCAGAACCATTTAGGTTTTGCAGGGTGCTTCTTCTTTTCATCTAATCAAACTGAACCGCATTATGCTCTATACCGCTAATTTCAAAGAAAGTACGAATTATTGCAGTACGACCGTATCGCCTTCTTTAAGTCCTTCCAGCACCTCGGTCTTTTCACTTGTCTCCAAGCCAACCTTGATATCTTTACGCTCTACTTGACCATTTCCTTTATCCAGCATGACGTAGACGCTGTCCTTCTCACGCATTACCGCAACAGTAGGAACGACAATCGCATTCTCTTTACGCTGCGTCTCGATTTGGCCAGTAAGGCTAAGGCCGGCAATCAGGTTCTCATTGGCATCGAGTCCGATGATGACTTCGAATTGTGCAGGCTGATTGCTTTGTTCTTCGGATACAGCCTTAGCGAACTTGGACACCTTTAGAACTTTACCTTGAAGCTTGACATTCTTCATGGCGTTCATCTTTACCTCAACAGCCATGCCAGGCTTAATCCGGAATACATCTTGTTCGCCAACAAGAGTGACGAGCTGCAATTTCTTCAAATCTACGATTTTACCGACGCGATCATTTTCCTTTAATGCTTTCGGAATTTTGTTCGGGTCATCATACAGGAAAATGCCAGGCGAAGGGGCGATGTATTCGGATGCATCCACCTTTTTCTGCTTCTGAGCAATTTCCTTGCGTTGAATATCGACCGTCACATTGTTAAGCTCTTGCTGCAGCTTGGTCGTTTCTTTTTCGACGAATTTTTTCTTCATTTCGGCCTCCGTGGAAGGAAGGGCTTGATCTTCTTCCCCGAGGGCGGATTGGTATTTCGCAAGCTGTGTTTCCAACTGCTGCTTCTTGATGGCAGCTTCCGCTTGTGCGATTTCATTCGTTAGCGTACTTGGATCGAGGCGGAAAATGAGGTCGCCCTTTTTCACCTGCTGTCCGTCTTTCACTGCCCATTGCTTCACCTCGGCACCGAATGGAGCATATACGATTGTTTCCTTCTCGTATGTCGATTTTCCCTTTACCTCGATATGTTTGACAAGTGTTTCCTTCGTAACGGGGAAGGTGATAGCACCTGCATTATCCATTGGAACTTCCGGCTGCGCAGGGTTGGCGAATCGGTACAATCCAAAGCTGATACCGCCTAAAATAAGTATGATAATTGACCATTTTAATATCGATTTCATATGGTTATGTCCTCCTCTATGTGGAACAACTGCGGACTGCAATTGAACGATGGCACTTAGTCTCGCTTAATAGCGGTTAGAGCATCGGTACGAGAGGCGCTGATGGCTGGATATATACCAGACAGAATGCCTGTCACGATCGCAAAAATAATTCCGATTGGAATATTGGATAAGGAGATGAAGATAATCGCATCTCCTGTACTCTCTGACATTGTACTTGCTGTCACCCCGTTAATGGCCCATACGATCCAGTAAGACAGCATAACTCCAATCAATCCGCCAACCAATCCAAGCAGTGCCGCCTCAATGATGAACATATTGCGAATTTGTCTCAGGTTCGCCCCGAGTACCTTCATGATGCCGATCTGTCGGCGCCGCTGATAGGTTGACATGGTCATCGCGACCACAATCGAAATGGAAGCGATGAAAAGAACAAATAGGCCAATGCCCAGTGCAATCGTTTTAATAATGGCGAAGTTCTCCTGCAAACGATCCTTCTGGTGCAGGTTTGTTTGTGTGTTCAGCGTTAGCTTCTTAATTTGCTTCTCGACTTGTCCTACATTCGCTTGATCGTCTACTTTCACGATGACATTGTTATATGTACCTTGTTCTTCATTGCCGTTATTCAAGCGCAGCTCTTGCATCAGCATTTTGCCGGTTTCAAGAGATACGTAAAGTTTCTTATCGTATGCTACCTGATTCTCACTGACACCGGCCGGCTTCTTAAGTATGCCAGATACCCGAAGCGGAGAGCTCGTGTAGGTCTTGCTGTCGCCATTACCCAGCATCGTTTTGAGACGTATTTGTCGCTGATACATCGCAGTAGGGATGCGATTAAGATTGTTGTACTGCTCCATTAGTGAATCGTCATACGGATTGTTAGACAACTGTTCGATCAGGTTATCCATCGTTTCTTGATCAACAAGTCCTAGGGTTCCTCCATAGTTTAAGATGACGGTACCATCGAGGTCGGAAGGAGAACCCTGCATAAATTTGTTGTCAAATTGAGTTAACGAATTGAGATCTGTTGCAAATACTTCAATTCCAGTACGGCGGTCATCCAATGTGCTCATTTCCAAATAACCGAATTGCTGGAATGGCGCCACTGCCTTTACATGAGGGATGTTGCGGATGACCTCAATCTTTTGCGCTGTAATCTTTCCGCGTTCTACGTTCTCGTTATCTGCACCTTTGGCCTGCTGTCCGCCGTTTTTGCCTTGATTTCCGCCTTGGCTGACCCCCGTATTCGGAGTAACCGTAATTTCGTCCATCTTTAAAAAGGAGTTCAATTGTTTTTCTGCAAACATTTGTGCAGATTCCCCGACGCTCATCGCAATAATAATTGCGGCACAGCCAATCGAAATTCCAGCCGCACATAAGCCAGTAACAACCTTACGTCTCTTCAATTGATCCCATGATAGATGGAGGTAGTCTCGTACTCTCACGACTGCTCACCTCCAACGGGATGAAGAACTTTTTCGTCCTGAACAGCTTCTGTCGTCAACATTGGACTTACGTGCGTGTGCAATCCGTCCTCGATCAATATGCCATCCTTTAAAGTAATAATGCGTTTTGTTTGTTCGGCCACTTCCATTTCATGTGTGACGATAATGAAGGTGGTGTCTACGGTTTCGTTTAAGTTTTTTAGGATTGCGATGATTTCTTCTTCTGTTCGTGTATCCAGATTACCGGTAGGCTCGTCCGCAAAAACAACCGATGGCTCGGTAATAAGCGAGCGTGCGATACTGACACGCTGCTGCTGCCCACCAGACAATTGAGATGGGAACAGTTCAGCCTTGTCAGGAATACCAACCTGTTCAAGCAGACGGATCGCCTTTTGCTTTCGTTCGGCTGGACGTATGCCTTGGAAAATAAGTGGGAGCTCTACATTTTCACGTACAGTTAAATTGGCTATTAGCTCATACGCTTGAAATATGAAACCAATATGCTTGCGTCGAAATTCAGCAAGTGAGTTCTCGTTCAGCTTTACAATATCCTGATCTGCAATATAAATGCTCCCTTCAGTTGGCTTCATTAAGCCCGCCATTAAGTTGAGCAATGTGGATTTACCAGAACCTGAGCTGCCTAGCAGTGCAACCATCTCGCCGCGCTTAACTTCAAAATTAATGGAATGCAGTACTTGGGTTGTTTCGGGGCCGTTCTTAAATGAGTGTGACAGACCTTCGACACGTAGCATTCGGCTCCTCCTTTCTTTCTATTACTTCGATGTAGGTATGTATTGATCTAGGAAATGACAGTGTTCCATACGGTGGATAAACGTGAAAGTTTCTTCCTAAGTTGCATTGTGACAATATTGTAAGGAGAACTCGAGAATTGTCACGCAAATTGAGGATTCGTTGTTATTCGCGATGTCGGCATGGTATGCTGTAATGGCATGGCTTAAGAAGGCATGTGTACATTTTGACATAAAACCTGGATCGAAGAAGCACATCAACCCGTGCAGCATGGAGGTGAGCATGCAGTGGCAAAAAAAATGAGGTTGGACAAACTATTAGGACATATGGGCTGCGGCAGTCGCTCAGAAATTAAAAAGTGGGCAAAAAGCGGCTTGATTCAAGTCAATGGGCGGTTAATTAAGGACAGCGGTGTACAGGTAGATCCTGATATAGATGAAGTGATGCTTGACGGTGAACAGATTCGATATCGTGAATTTGTGTACATTATGCTGAATAAGCCGCAGGGCGTCATTTCAGCAACAGAGGATTTGCGAGAGCGTACGGTCATTGATCTGCTGCCAGATGAGCTTCGTCATTTTGAACCCTTCCCGGTAGGACGGCTGGACAAGGATACCGAAGGCTTGCTGTTGCTTACGAATGACGGCAAGCTGGCACATGATCTGTTATCTCCGAAGAAGCATGTTCCAAAAACATATGTAGCGACCGTTAGAGGACGGGTCGACAATGATGATGGAGCGGCGTTTCGTCAAGGTGTCGAACTTGATGATGGGTATGTGACAAAGCCAGCGCATCTTGTAATCTCCGGTCATGAGGAGCAAGCAGATGGAACGGTGCATTCCTTTATCGAACTGACAATTACGGAGGGGAAGTTCCATCAAGTGAAGCGAATGTTCGAGTCGGTAGGGAAGCAAGTAATTTATTTGAAACGTATCCGAATGGGAACGCTAGATTTGGATCCCGTACTCAAGCTTGGTGAATGGAGAGAGTGTACAGCAGAAGAGCTAGAAGCACTTCAGCAGCATCAGCAATAAGGAAGGTTTAATGATTGAAAATTCATATGGCTGACAACATATAAAGGCTAGAGAGAAAAGGGAGAGATCAATGATGAATTATCGCATTGTAGCGTTAGATATGGATGGAACACTGCTGCATGATGATCATACGCTGTCCAACGCGAATGCGGAGGCGATTCGCAAGGTCGCTGCTCAAGGCGTGGAGATTGTATTGTGCACGGGAAGAAGCCCAATTAGTACACTTCCATACTTAGAAGAGCTTGGTCTTGATGGTGTGGTAATTACCCACAATGGCGCTGCCACCGTCGCTTCAGAAGGACGCAAACTGCTTCATCGCTTCGATATTCCAAGTGCAGGATTGGAGCCTTATATTCAATACTGTCGTGAGAATGGGGTTCACTTTGATATTAATACCGCTTTCGAATTATATGTGGACAAGCTGAATGAACTGACCCCGGAGATGCTGCATTTATACCGCCAATTCCTAATTGAGCCGAAGCAGTTTCCAGGTTGGACGGGCTTGCCGCATGCGCCTGTGAAGCTGACAATGAGCGGACATAAGGAAGAGATAGATCAAGTAGAGCATGAATTGAATGAATGGACACATGAGCACAATTTTATTCGCTCAGGGGACTACTTTATCGATATTATGCATAAGGATGCAACGAAGGGAAATGCGCTCAAGCAGCTTGCTGCGATGCGCGGCGTACCGCGTGAACAGGTGCTCGCCATCGGCAACTATTATAACGATATGACAATGATCCAATTTGCAGGCATGGGCGTAGCCATGGATAATTCCCCGCTTGAGGTGAAGGCTGCAGCACAGGAAGTCACGTTGTCGAACAACGAGGATGGAGTGGCTGCTACCTTGCTGAAGTATTGCTAGTGGCTGGTTCTGTCTTTGGGAGATAGGGGGGCGTAACCCCGTTCAAGGTAAAGGGGTGCTACCGGCTCTTTCATCCATCCGATTGCAATAGCATGATCGATGAATAATAAGCCGCTGTCCTTGCACAATCGAAGCTTCAGCTTGAAGCATCTCATTGTGCAAGATCAGTGGCTTTTTCCTGCGTATACAGGAGCTTTTGCTTTCTATCCGGTTGTGCGCAATCCCTTCGGATAATGGTTTTTTAGCTGACCGCCTGATGCTTTGCCGAAGCCAATAGGCAGACCGTCAATAGAAACGAGTGTCCAGCCCTTAAGTTGGGCATTGTCACCTTCTAACGGAAGTGCTTCTCCACGCAAGTATGCCTCAGCAGCGGAATCTGTTGCAGCGAATGAGATGGATTGAGCTGCCTCCTTCGCAGAGCGGCAATACAACGCCAGCGCATGGGCAGGTTCGATGCGATTTTTGCGCAGATGTGCCAGATGCAGACCGGCACGAGGTACGCGAAGTCCTCGCAGCGTTTCGCCGCCTTGCAGTGCATGTATAGCGGAAACATTGCCTTGCGGTAGCCAATACAATTCTTCACCAAACAGCAACGGTATGCCTTGTGGCAGGTGAAGTCCAGGAAGGTACTCGCGTTTCCACGCTTCGAACTGTGAATAAGCAGCTTGGGGATCGCTGACTCGTGAGCCGCTGCTTTTACGTCCCTGCTTACGGCTTCGCATGTTGGTGTTGGATGCTTCCGTAGAAGCAGAATGGTCTGCTTGCCACTGTAATACGGCGACGAAATGACCCTCTCCTTCCGCTTGATGCGGCCAAATGCGCTCCATGCGGAGTAGCTTGAACTGATCGAAGTGTCGGAGCCAATGATCAATAATCTCTTCATTTTCCTGGCGATTGAAGGTGCAAGTGGAATAGGCGATTGTCCCGCCTGGCTTCAACATGGCTACCGCTGCCTGAATGATGTCCCACTGCCGTGCTGCACACATTGCAACATGCTCGGGCGACCATTCGCGTATTGCATCCTCATCCTTGCGGAACATGCCCTCACCAGAGCAAGGCGCATCGAGCATAATGCGATCGAATGCGTGCGGGAATTTCGACGCCAGTGCGTGCGGATCGGACTGGGTGACAATTGTGTTGCCGATTCCCATTCGCTCAATATTTTCAGCCAATATTTTAGCGCGTTGAGGATGGATCTCATTTGCGATCAGGACGCCTTCGCCGCGCATACGCCCTGCAATGTGGGTGGATTTTCCTCCAGGAGCAGCAGCAAGATCCAGAATGAATTCGCCTGGCTGAGGATCAAGCAGGGCGACGGCCGACATTGCCGATGGTTCCTGAATATAATAAAAGCCTGCTGCATGATACGGATGCTTCCCTGGTCGAGAGGCTTCATCATAGTAGTATCCCTCTTCACACCAAGGGACAGGCCGCAGATGAAATAGCTGCTCTGCATTCAAGCGTGCATCAGCATGAGTAATCCATTTTGTGGGGTTGGCACGAAGTCCGAAGGTGCGCGGATCCTTATAACTGAGCAAAAATGCATCCCCATCCTTTGGGAGCATTTGCTTCATTTGTTCGATATAGGCTTGTGGCAATGACAAAGTTGTTGCATCTAGGGACATGTTACAGCTCCTTTCTGAATGGGTATAAAATAATCAGCATTGTATAGTTTACCGGACTGCTAGGCTTCGATGCAACGATGAATGACAGGAAACGTAGTCCAGCCAACCGCTCATTTACTAGGCAGATATTCATTTATGGATATATTCGGATCAGGTTACAATAATGTAAGACTCTTTTGCGAAACGTTAATGTAAGCTTGTACGTATGGAGTAGGTGGCAGGATTGGTGATTGGTATGATCAACTCATGGATACAATTTGACTAGGGGATCTAGAAGTTAGGGGACAGGCTGCGAGAGCGCCGTGTACAATAGGAGAAAGGAGCGGATGAATGGTGAATGATGTCGTTGTAGAACTACAAAATGTTACGAAAAAGATAAAAGGAAAAACCATTATCGATAATTTGTCATTCAGCGTACGACGCGGGGAAGTGTATGGGTTCCTTGGACCGAATGGAGCGGGGAAGACAACAACAATACGGATGATGGTCGGCCTGATGTCCATGACGTCCGGAAATATTATGATTGAGGGGCATAATATACGAACAGATCGCTCCAAGGCTATGGCCCATGTGGGAGCAATCGTAGAGAATCCAGAGCTTTATAAATTTATGACCGGGCGCAAAAATCTCCAGCATTTCGTTCGGATGAGCGGCAAGCCGATTACAGAGGAACGCATCAAGGAGATCGTCAAGCTTGTTGATTTGGAGAATGCGCTGGACAAGAAGGTAAAGACATATTCCCTTGGAATGCGTCAGCGTCTAGGTGTGGCGCAGGCTTTGCTTCATAATCCTTCGATATTGATTTTGGATGAGCCTACGAATGGACTTGATCCGGCCGGGATTCGTGAGCTGCGGGATTATTTGCGCCATCTTGCCAAAAAGGAAAATATCTCGATTCTCGTGTCTAGTCACTTGCTGTCGGAAATTGAACTGATGTGTGATCGTGTCCTGATTATTCAGAACGGCAAGTTCGTCGGAGAACGATCACTTGATCCGAATGAAGAAGGACAACAATCTGCTGCTGTGGCGATCCGCTTTGAGGTAGACAATGCTGCTAAAGCAGCGGAAGTACTGGCATCTGCAGAATGGAAGACAATTGTAGAGGCAGACAGCGCAATTAAGATTGAATTACTACATGACGAGATTCCGGCAGCGGTACAGAAGCTCGTTCAAGCGGGCGTTCTCATTTATGAAGTGCGTGCAGTTGCACCGACATTGGAAGAGACGTTCTTGTCCATGACGAAAGGGGGACGCATTGAATGAGATACTTTGTATCCCTTGTGCAAAATGAATGGATGAAGGCGAACAGCAAGCGCCAGGTTCCATATTTTTATGCGTTTATTGCGGTTATTACTTTGATGGTAGCTGTCGCAATGCGGTTCTTCATTTTTAAAAGTGATCCATATCCGTATATGGCCTTTGCAAGTGACATTAACTTTTTGTTCAGCTCGCTCATTGGCATCTTTATTATGGTCGTCTCTGCGCAAATTGTTACCGATGAGTATCGAGATGGAACGATTAAGCAGCTGTTAATTAGACCAGCGAGCCGCACTATGGTGCTTGCATCTAAGATGGTTACTGTTGTCCTCATCTTGTTGTCGGTCTATGTATTTACTGTCATCTGCAGTATAGTATTCGGAATGATATTCTTCAGCTTCATGTCCGCAGATGTTACATTAGTGGTAATATTGAAAGATATCCTATTCCGGATACCAGATGTCCTGTTCTACGCGGTGCTTGCCATGACAGCTGCTGTGCTTACACGCAGCCTGGGTCTGGCGATTACCGTTCCGATTGTCATTAAGTCTGTCGTTGGAGCAGGAATGTACTTCTTTGCCGGCAAGCCTTGGTACAAGTTTTTAATTTTCCCGAACTTGAACTGGCAGCCATACTTCAATGGTGGGGATAACCTTCCATTCAAGGAAGCGAGCTTCGGATTCAGTGTTACGATCTATGCGGTGTACATGATCGTGCTTCTCGGCGCATCGCTCATCATTTTTAACAAAAGAGATGTGCAATAGTTTATATTTGAAATAACAGTAACGCCTTCCCTTACATGAAGATGCAGGAGAAGGCGTTACTTATTTATTACGACATATCTCTTGAAGCTTTCTGGATGTGCATATAACTCGTAACCTGATTTTTACCGTGAGTTTTAGAATAGTACATAGCCTGGTCGGCTTCACGTACAATATCGTCTGAAGTCATATATTTGCGAAGAGTGCTATGCCCGATACTAATCGTTACGGTTGTCTCTTGTTCCACGCGATGCCGAATCTTTTCTGCGATTTGTTCTACCCGGGCATTACGGTGCGTAAGAAGAGCGACTAATTCCTCGCCGCCGAAACGTCCAGGTATACCGTATTCCTCTACTTCCTCGCGTATAATAAGAGAGACCTGCTTCAAAATTTCGTCCGCTTGATCATGACCGTAGGTATCGTTTACCTTTTTGAAATTGTCGATGTCGCAAAAGATAAATGAAATTTTATACTCATTACGGATATATTGCTGCATCACTTTCATGATATGTCTACGGTTGAATAGTCCGGTCAGCCCGTCTGTAATGGAGGTTCGATAGGTCATGTGCAACAGCTCGACCACGCGCTCGAACAGGATGAAGAACAATAGGGTGTAATAAGCAAGTGGGAGAAGTCGTTCCAGCAGGAACAACTGCTTGTTATTGTACGCAAACAGTAAGGCATTTATAGTTGTTAGTGATATGGTGGCAAAGTATGCCGCTAAGCTGCATATATAAGTGATACGCTGTCCGATTCTTGGGGCTACCCACACATAACAAAATAAAGCCGCAATCATAAGATATAGAAGCAGTGGCCATGCGCTTCCGATGGTTGGTGTAATGTTCCTATCAAAAGGGATGGACAGCATTGCTGCAATTGGGATAATCAACAGCATGCCATAGAAGCGGATTCGATAACCACGCGTTGGCCTTTTATAGAGCCGATATATCGCCATATTCATGAGAATGAAGGAAAACGCTTGCAAGGTGGTTCCGACGACAAACCATTGATAGACCTGGAGGTTCCATTGCAGCCATGGCAGGCTGATCACATCTGTAAACCGTTCTGCAGCCATGAGGAGCAGAGATACAACTAATAAGATATATGCTGGAGAACGCTGCCGGATATAGAGGCGAATGGCCATCAAAATCATGATGAAGGTAATGTAAAGGATACAGGAAGATGCTAGTCCGATCACGTTATTCACGTAAGAAAGGGAATTAGCCGAATGAGTCATGAGTGACAGCTCCATTAGGAAGGTTCTTTACTGAAACATATGTTCTAATATATCATAAAGGTTGAACGGCGAAAAGCGCGAACAAGAAGGAGGCCTCGCATGAATATTTTGCAAGCCTTGTTTTTCCCGCCTGAACAACCGGGAGGAGTATCCTCCATGGTTCCATATATACTGGATCGATTCCAGCCTCCTCATTGGGAGATGGAGATTTTTTCGCTGCCGAAGCGATTACGGGGCAAGGGACAGGAGGAAGTCCATTTTCAAACATTCGATTGGAACCAGTACGGAGAAAGCCCAATCGTACAGAAGTATATTCAGACATACCGTGACTATATCTGGTGGACGAAGCTGCGGCTGAGCAGGCACTACGACCTGATCCATGCCCATCATCCGATTGCGGGTCTTGTTATGAAGCAGTTGTACCCTGATACGCCGGTCATCATGACGATTCACTCCAGCTTTGAGCAGGAGCTCATTTTAAACGGCAAGATTGAGCCGAATGGGCCGGAGCACAAGTTTCTTACGTCTCTTTATGGCGAACTTGAGCATCAGGTGGATGAAATGATGACGGTGTCATATTCATTTAGAACCTATTTGGAGCCTTATGTCCGTCATGCAGAGCGAATAGAGGTACTGCCGAATGGCTTTGATGAAAAGCGATTCAAGCCGATCGCACACGATAATGTTGTCCCTCAACTGATTACGATGTGCCGCTTAGTTCCTGCAAAGGGGCTCGATGTACTGCTTCATGCGTGTGCAGAATTAAAGCGGCGGGGCCATGCTTATGTACTTCATATTATTGGTGATGGGCCGATTCGCAAGGAACTTGAGCAGCTTGCACAAGAGCTGTCAATTTATGATGACACGATATTTTACGGCTATATGCTTCATCCGGAAGAATTTATGCCGTTTTTTGATATTTTTGTACTGCCTTCACGGGCGGAAGCGTTCGGTTCTGTGTTTGCGGAGGCGGCACTGTGCTGGTTATCGCTCATCGGAACGAATGTGGGCGGGATTGCAGAACAGATCGAAGATGGAGTCAATGGACTGCTTGTACCGCCAGATGATCCAATTGCACTCTGTAATGCGCTGGAGCGGGCAATGATGGATGGATCGTTCCGATATGAACTTGCGCGGGCAGCGTGGGCGAAGGCGAAGCAAATCTATTCGCTGACACGCATCGTCAATGAGCTTAAACGTAAATATGTACATTATCAACCGAAGCGGGGGTGAAGCATTGATTCCGTTTCGTTTTATCCATGCAGCAGATATGCATGTCGACAGTCCCTTCCGAGGCCTACAGGCCTTGCCGGATAAATTAAAAGAGGAAGTTCTGGAATCAACCTTTGCTGCCTGGGACAATTTAGTTCGTCTTGCGATTCGTGAAAAGGTGGACTTCGTGGTCATTAGCGGTGATTTATATGATGGCAAGGAGCGATCACTTAAGGCTCAGTGGCGGCTTCAACGAGGAATGGAGCAGCTTTACGAGCAGCGGATTCCAGTATACCTCATTCATGGCAATCATGATCCACTTCACCGCGAGGTGAAGTGGGAGTGGCCGGACAATGTCACTATATTCCCTACAAATGCTCCGCAAGCTGTTCTCGTTCCCAATAAGGATGGAGCTATGGTGGCGGTAGTGTGCGGCATGTCCTACGGTGATTCCGCAGTATATGAGAATTTAGCAGCTATGTATCCTGACTCTCCGGAATCTGCTGCTGTGCATAGCGATCATACAGCTCGTCATGATGAATGTACCCTAGAAGCAAATGGAAATGTAAACGTCAAGATGAAGAGATTACATAGGAACCAGGGAGATGGAAGTCCAAGGCTATTCCGAATTGGTGTGCTGCATGGAACTGTGGATGGAAGAGCCGGACACGATCCTTATGCGCCATGCTCGAAGCGAGAGCTAATAGAGAAAAACTATGATTATTGGGCGCTTGGTCATATCCATATGAGAGAAGTACTGAACGAGTCTCCTTATATTGTGTATCCTGGAAATACACAAGGCAGGCATGTGAAAGAAATCGGCGCGAAAGGCTGTTACATGGTGGATGTAAGCGAGCATGGCAATGTCAGCTTGCAGTTCGAACCTTTGGATACGGTACGATGGCGCCAAGAACAAATCGATGTGAACGGCATCAGCTCCATGCAATCGATTATGCAGCTGCTTGATGAGAAAATGATGGCTTGGAAAAGTGGTACGGAAGGGCGGCTGACGCTCATTCGATTGGAATTAATCGGACGAACGGCATTGTACGCATCCCTCCAGCAGGAAGCATTGGCTGCACAGTGGATGGAAGCATGGCAAGCACAAGAAGTTGACGACTCCTTATTTGAGGGGGCATCAGGCCTTCTGTGGCCAGTTGCACTCCGTGTAAGCTGCACGCCAGATATTGATGTTGAACAGTGGGAAGCTTCCGATAGCTTCCCGGGAGATATGATCAGGATAGCGAGGCAGGCACAGCAGCATGAGGATACAAGCGAGGCCATGATTCAGGATTCCCTGCAGACGCTTCAGCAGCATCCTCGCATGCGGAATTGGCTTGCTTCCCAATCTGGGGAGATACAGAAAGAGTGGATCGAGGAAGCGATGATGCTGGCAGTCGAATGGCTCCAGCGAGAGGTGAAGCGTTCATGAAAATATTGCGGATACATTTGATAGGATATGGAGGATTCCGTGATACGGTCATCCCGCTTGCCGAACGGGGATCTGGTGCAGGAATTACGCTGCTTCATGGCCCAAATGAAGCAGGTAAGAGTACCATTACTTCTTTCATTCGTGATATGCTGTATGGATTTCCGAAGCGCCGAAGCAATCCTTCCCGATTTATGCCGTCTGAGGGCAGTATGTATGGGGGACGTATGAATGTTCTCGATCGTAGTGGCGCCGAATGGTCGATAGAGCGCTGGGAGCAGGAGGGTGTCTCCCACACGAGCATTCGCAAGATGACAGAAGCAGGGATTGTGACAGAAGCCGATCAAACTCAATTGGAGAATGAATTGCTAGGGGGATTGAGTTCGGGGTTGTATAGCCGCTTATTTGGCATAACACTCGATGAGCTGCAGGAGTTGCAAACGCTGCAGGATGATGAGGTAGGGGCGTATTTATACGATGCTGGCCTATATGGAGGCAGAGGAATTACCGAGGCAGAACGATGGCTGCAGCAATCGATGGATGGGCTGTACAGGCCTAGAGGCCGCAATCAGCATATCAATCAGACGCTGCATGCTATGGACAAGCTGGAGCGGGGACAGCGGGAAGCTCACCGACATGCGGCTAAGCTAGGGGAGCTTGCGGAGCAAGTAACCCTTGTACGGCTTGAACTGAATCGGTGTGTGGAGAAGCGGACGCGGCTGCGTGCGGAGCTGGCGACGGCAGAGCGTGCTAGTGGAGTGGCAGATACATGGATTCGTTATGTAGCTGCCAAGCAGGAGTTGGAGGCTCAGCCAGCAGACTTGATTGCAAGGCTCCCTGAGCTTGCGACCCAATGGAAGGAATGCGAACGGAAGCTCTCTGACATTGAAGCGGCTTGCAGAGGAATCGAGGATAAGCGTAAGGCGGCAGTTGCGAATTTGCTGGGGCAAGAGCCGTTCAGCCAACTGCTGGAGATGGAGGCTGAGACAAGACGCCTTGTGCAGTTGACCGATACGGTTCAGCATTGGAGAGAGGCCGCTGGCGAGGCAGAGCTGGAATACAGTGCGGCAGAAGCTGAACTGTGGCGGCTAGCACGCCAGACGGATGCATCGTGGACGCCAGAGAGGTTGCTTTCCAGCAATGCTTTCTCTTATATGGAACAGGTACAAGCGGCAGAGCTGCGTGCTGAAGCGTGCCGTTTAGCGGTTGCTCAATCGGAAGCTGGAATGGAGCGTTCAGCCCGTGAGGCCGAGAGCGCACTTCAGGAATACGAAGATGCAAAGAAGCTTCTCGAACGCTATGTAACTAACGGCGTGAATGGCAGCGGCTTTGCACCATCTGAGGAATGCGCAACTGATATTGCGCATACAGAACAGGCACTGGCTGATGCTGTACGGGTATGGAACGCTTCAACTGACGGTGGGTTGCATGTTCTCACAGGGGAACGCGCTCAGCCTCAGATGACCTCTTACTCACGCATGAATCGTAATGCATCGCGTTCATATAAGGTCTCGCACACGCGCGCGATTTATGGGTTTGGACTCGGTGTGATGCTGCTTGCTGCCGGCTTGGGATGGATCGGACAGCAATGGCTTATGGCTGGTGTGATTGCTTTGGTAGGTTTGGTCGCGACAATTATTCTTGTATATATATCTTCCCAGTCATTTCCGTATTCTCCATCCTCACAGCATTCTTTTGACACAGCGTATCCGAATGAAAATGTTTCACACGGATTTGAGCATGCGGTATACGCTCATACCGAAGCGCTTCGTCAGCTTTTGCAGCCCTATTTCTCCTCCTTGAAACGCAATTCGCATACAGCCGAGCTTGTTGATATCAGGAAGGCGTCTCAAGATGTTGCGGAGTGGCAGCGTGAACGGAAAGGCTTGCAAGAGACATGCCGTTCCTTGCATGAGATGGAAATCTCAGCAGAACGGCGCTATCGGCTTCTTACTGCAGAGCTCGGTGCTGCTCAGAAGAAAGAGGAGAAGCGCTATCGCGATTGGGTTGCCTGGCTGCGACAGGAATCTCTCCCGGAACAGCTCAGCCCGGCTGGAGTGAAAGAACTTGTCAGAAGGTTCGAACAGGCCGAAGAAGTGGAGCAGCAGCGTCTCCGTTCTGCAGAGAAGCGTACTCGTCTGCTTGGGCAGCTGGAGCTGTTCGAGCAGGATTGCAGCAGTCTGCTGCACAGAGCACAGCTGCTTATTTCCAGTCGTTCGCAACAAGAGAATCGGACAGGTTCGAACGAAGGAGGAGCAGTTGCTTCTTTACATGCTGCGACATCTGTTCGAGTGGAAGACGAAGGACTGCTGTCCGGCTCTACAATAGGTGGATTATTCCGTTTGTTGGAACGAATTGAGCGTGAACAGGAACGGGAGCTGGAATATCGCCAGCTGACGCTTCACAGCAACTCTTTGGAAGAAGAGTGGAGGGAACAGCAGGCTCAAGCTTTACAGACACAGGGAGCGATGGACAAGCTTCTTCTGGAAGCGAGGGTAAACACAGGTTATGAACTGCTGAGCAGTGCTGATGCATACAATCATAAGATCGAACTGGAGCGACTTATACGAGACTTGGAAGCAGTGCTGTACCGCGGTGGTAAACGAGCAGCATTTCAGTCAATGGAAGAGCTGTTAATCCACTATGACGGACGGGAGTTAGAGCAGCGGATCACTGAGCTTACATGTGAACTGGAGCTCGTAGACGAGCGCATTCGAGAGCTGGAAGGTCGCAAGGGGAGATTAGAGCAGGAAAGCGAGAGGCTGAAGCAAGAGGTGGAAGGGGCTTCTCACCATCAGGAGTTTGCGCTTCAGGAAGCGAGACTGGACGAGCAGGCTTCACGATATGCTGTTCTCGCGCTCGCCAAAACGCTAATCCAACGTACTCGAAAATTGTATGAGGAAGAAAAGCAGCCTCTTGTACTCAAACGCGCTGCTCATTATATGCTTCAAATGACCGCAGGACGATATACCCGGGTACTCATCCCGTTCGGTGAGAAAACAATTACGCTGGAACGGCGAGATGGTCAACTGGTGCGAAGCCATCATTTCAGCAGAGGAACTGCGGAGCAAGCGTATCTTTCTGTCCGATTTGCACTCGCTGAGGCTTTGGCTCATCGAGCATCCGTTCCGTTCGTACTGGATGATATTTTGGTCAATTTCGATCGGGAGCGGGCTGGACTGGCAATTAAGGCACTTACTGAACTGTCTCGTTCACACCATGTCATCATGACGACCTGCCATCCTCATATTGCGCGAATGATCCAGCATGAACCAGAAGCGGCCAATGTAATTGAATTGGAACGATTAGAGTACTGTTGATAAAGAAGCAAAGGCGCAGTTGCCCTGTGAAGGGGAATGCGCCTTTTTTGCGTGGCAATTATCAGCCTTGAGTTTCAGCATTATTTATGATTTTGGCGGAGTCGAATTGCTTTTTCGGCTCACTGGTTGAAGGGGCATCATTGTAGGATAAGCAGCATTGGATGGAGGCCGATTGTTATCATTCAGTGGCGGGCCAGATGATCGAATAAGCAGATAGAGCCAGGCTAGACTAAATAGACCAAAGAGCGGATACAAGAAGGATACAAGCGGTTTGAAGCCGAATTGACTGAACAAATAACAAAACAACATAATCATCAAAATAATGAGCTTCTGATGAATTCCGGTACGCTGTTGAAGCTGCAGTGTAATCCCATATACATCAGCGATGTAGGTTGTAAAGATTTCTGAAAAAATAAGCATGACATAAATCAGTTGAATGAACACGCCGAGACCGGTAGCAATATGCCCCATGGGGATGTCGAACTGCGTTATGCCTGGCATGTGTACAGCCAAAGCGAAATGTCCGGAGAGAAGCAGAACGCCGATAAGTACACCGCCAATAATACCTCCAAGCTGAATGACTCTTTTGTTCGGCATCGAGGCTCCAAGTGGAACGAGAACGGCTTGTGCCATAGCCAAATTGAAGGCCCCGTATAGGAGCGGTGCGCTCCAAGCTGCATAGAAGGACTTGTCCGTGTTCAAGGCAAGCACTTGGGACGCATTGGGCATTTGCAGTGTATGAATGATAATGAACAAGGTAAACGTAAGCATAGTAGGAGCGACAATGGAGTTGAGCTTCAGGATAGCGTCCATGCCTCGGCTTACGAACCAGTAGGAACCAAGTAGCGTGATGAGCAGTCCGATTTGATAATTCATGTGAAGATGCTCTACGAATACGGAGCCTGCGCCAGCCAGCATGACACTGTTCACACAAATGATAATAGCCATCGTGAATAGACTGATGATACCGCCGACTCGATCGCCGAATAGCATTCGATTAATATCCTCGTAGGAACGCGCCTTAATGTCATGAGACAACAGCATTAGCTTGGTGCCGAGCCAGATGAATAGTGCTGTTGTTAACAGAATGGTAAAGGGAGCCCACCACCCGTAAGCTGTAAAAAATTGCAGTATTTCCTGTCCGGTTGCAAACCCTGCCCCCACGACGGTTCCGATATACGTGAATGCAATTTGCATAACTAACACTGATTTTTTCAATGAATAGACGCCTCCTTGCCTACCAAGCTTGTACGCTCTACTATAAAAATATGAGCAAGTAGGGCCGGACATGACTGTCTGGATATGATAAAATAGATATCGAATTACGGGAGGGGGGCTTGCGGTGCATACAGTCATGTGGGCGCTGTCTCATTACGGATACATCGCCTTATTTATGTTATTGGCGCTCGGCATCATCGGCATCCCTGTACCAGATGAAACGCTGATGGTTTTTGTAGGCAGCTTAACGGTTAATGGTCCATTCCAATACATACCTGCTTTTGCTGTCTGTTTAGCAGGGAGCATGACAGGGATGTTCATCAGTTATATGGTCGGACGCAAGGTGGGCAAGCCTTTGCTGGATCGATACGGAAAGAAATTAAAGCTGACGCCGCAGCGGATTGAGCGAACAGAAGAATGGTTTCAGAAATACGGCGGTTGGAGCATCGTTTTTGGTTATTTTGTGCCAGGGCTGCGTCATTTGACTTGTTATTTTGCCGGTATGTCCAGGATGAGGTGGACAACCTATCTTTTTGCGGCTGGATCGGGTGCTCTTGTGTGGGTGACCACTTTCCTGACGCTCGGCCATATCGTCGGAAACCATTGGCGTGAGGCAGTGCGCTGGCTTCACTCAAAGGGGAATCCAATACTATTCGGTGGAATCGCGGTACTCGCGGTGGGTGGTACAATAGTATACTTTGTAATCCGCTATCGGTTGCGGACGAAAAGAACGCCTTGACTCCAAGCGGAATCAAGGCGTTTCTTATTTGTATCATTCAGTGATTACTTATGCGCGCTGATGGGAGAATAGCTTTACTGCCTGAATTTTGTTTGTTTTTGGATCCATATCGAGCCGCAGCAAGCAGTTCTTCAATTCATAGCTCCACACATAATCGGTATCATGATCAGGACGACCGAGCACTTTCGAGGCAGTATCATCATTGTCGCCGATCGTTAAGCCTTGAATGCCTGTCGAGGTATCCTCACCCGATACTTCGATAAAGACGACGCTCCCATCCTGCTTGCAGCCAAATGAGAAGCCATCATACTGATACACATCAATCGGATCGATATCATCCATGACATAGTGATCAGAAGGCTCACCCCACACCTCCTTTATTTCATCATCGTTGGAAGTGAGCGCGATGCCCTTCAATTGAGGGCGGGTTCGGTCAAATTCATGCTCAATATATGTAGAATCACTATGATTAGCTGATTGGTTCTTAGGAGATGCAATTACGGTTTTTTCATTTTGCTTCCCTTCAGGTTTACGATCACCAGAATTCACACGGGTATCTTTCTGATGCGAATAAGGCGTATCCGTTTCAATTGGGGAGACATTGTGCTTCTGGGATGAACATCCTTGAAGCAGCCAAGTCATCATGACTGCGGCCAGTACAACCGTAATACTGCGTTGCCAAGTAGATCGCTGCATCGTAAATCCTCCTTAACCGCCACGCGGCGGGCCTAGAACATATTACCCTATTGTCGGAATATGAATCATTTGCCAATTTGGGCGTTATGAACTAGATATCAACTGTAAATAATATGGATCAAGCCATAATAACCCTTATATAATAGTTAGACGCTTCAAAACCCCATTTAGTTGCAACGAATTGAAAGAATTGTTCTCCTTTTCTCCATTCACCTCTTTGGCATATAATAAAGTATAAGATGGTGAGAGGGGGCGACGCATATGGTGGATGAACCAACAGCTCGCTTTTTGGAAGAAAAAGTGACGGAAGCTAAAAACCATTTTGAACGGGCACTTGATTGTAAACACACGGAGTTTGATGATTTGTACCCGTACATGATTGAACACCCTCAATTTTTCTGGTACAAACGGTATGTCGCTTGGTCAGAACTGCTGACGATCGTGAAGCTGTGCGATCAGCTGCAGGTTGGCTGGACAGGAAAGTTTACGGCACAACAGGTTGCGTATATTAACAAGCGTGTAATGTCTGCTAAGGTGCTTGACTACTGGTTCGAAACGAACGATACGAAGGAACATGTGGGCTATTGAGATGGAGAATAAGTGTGTGCAGGGCCTGCTGACGATGGCAGGCCTTGCATGTTGTACATATCGGAGGTGTAAGTTTTCATGATGGAAGAAGCTGTGCTTGACAGCTACCGGCAGGAAGGAACCCTGGTTAGAGTCGTTCGGGACATGCTGGAAATCAACGACGTCAGAGGTTACGTGGTAGCCTGGGATGATGAATCCGTTATGATTCGCAAGCGGAATCGGCGTGTGGTGAAGCTGAGCCGTGCCTATGCGATTCAGTCGGCTAATGAGCCGCGTATCGTCCCTGAAGTTTGAACCGGATTATATTACATACTGCATGGGCAGCGGGGAGGGGAAACCTGCCAACTGCCATGCAGCTTAGGCGGGAAAACAAGATTTCAAAAAAATTTTAAAAAGCCTTGACGTTTGCCTTGGTGCCATGATATTATATTTCTTGTCGCTGGGAAAACAGTTTGGCGATTCAATGGAAGCAATTAAATATGCGGTCGTGGCGGAATTGGCAGACGCGCTAGATTCAGGTTCTAGTGGTAGCAATATCGTGGAGGTTCGAGTCCTCTCGACCGCACCATACTTTCATCAACGAATCCTCATTTTTATGAGGCTTTTTTATTTTATATCCTTGCAAATGGAAGCGCCTAGTCGTCGAGCTTCTCGACAGACTGGGTGTTTTTATTTTCCACTTTACCTACGCTTGACACAATTGGATTGACCGTGTATAGTAATGATTACTGATTCCAAATTAACGGATTTGGTAGTTACATATTATGATATGCGGTCATGGCGGAATTGGCAGACGCGCTAGATTCAGGTTCTAGTGTCAGCAATGACGTGGAGGTTCGAGTCCTCTTGACCGCACCACCTTTTCAATTACAGGTTCCTATTCTGTTTTCAGCAGAATAGGAACCTTTTTTGTTTCAAGATTTTTTATAGACTTAAAGATATTCTTATAGCGAAGACTCCGGTTAAGCCTCTCCGGAGTCTATATGTACAATCTTGTGCATTGCCGCTTCTATCGAAATAGGAGGATAGAAAACAGTTACAGCAACAGCAATAGAGTTCCACTAATAAGCAAGATAAGACCTATAAAAGCTTTCAATGATAATTTTTCCTTAAATACGATATAAGCGAAAATAATCGTCACAAGTATGCTCAATTTATCGATAGGCACTACGATGCTCGCCTGTCCTTCTTGCAAGGCCTTGAAGTAGAGCAGCCAGGACATACCGGTAGCTAAACCAGATAATGTAATAAAAATCCAACTCTTTTTGTCGATTTTTTTGATGTCGCCCTGTTTTCTTGTCATGAATACAATCAGCCAAGCCATAATCAGCACGACAATCGTTCGTATGGCAGTACCTAAATTAGAATCAACCCCCTCTATGCCCACTTTTCCTAAAATTGCTGTGATTGCTGCGAAAAAAGCAGAGAGTCCTGCGTACCAAATCCACTTCATGCTGCTGTCTGCGGATTGTGCTGCGTCTTGTTTTTGTATCATCATATACGTTCCAATCCCGATCAACGTCATACAGATGATTTTTAAGAGCGTGACGGGTTCTCCCAGTAAGATGATTGCAAGCAGCATCGTAATAATGGTGCTTGATTTATCAATGGGAACGACAACATTCACATTACCTAATTGAAGCGCTCGGAAATAGAAAATCCAAGAGGCGCCAGTTGTCAGCCCAGATAAAATGAGGTAGAAAAGAGATTTCGAGCTGATGTCAAACAGAGCATGATGCAAGTTTCCTGCAAATACAATCACCCATGCGAAAATGACCACAATCCCGGTTCTAAGGGCGGTAGCCAGATTGGAATCTGTATTTTGAATTCCGATTTTAGCAAGAATAGATGTTAATCCTGCAAACAGTGCTGCGCCAAAAGCATAAATAATCCACATGTATAAAATCCTCCAAACATTTATAACGCTATGTATTGGGTTCTTTTGAATCCCCCTATCATTGATAATGATAATCATTATAGTGGAAGTGCACGGAATTGGGAAGGGGAGGCAGGGATGTTGGGTGTGAAAATTAAGGAATCCGACATCGCACAAAAACAACAAAATGGGGACTGACGGTGAAAAAGAAGGAGAGCGACACAAGTACCGAAATTGTTGAAGAAGCGGGCTTTGATCAAATCTCTTCTTATTTTGGCGTCTTGTTGATTGAAGCCTGGGTTGCATCCCGTATCAAGGGGTGATTATCTATTGCATCAGGAATTTTCATGTAGAAAGATTCTATATTTTCCTTTATATAATAATAAACTGAAATTGGGGGGCTCCTGATTTTGGGGGAATTAAGAATAATTGCATGCTTGATCTCAAGAAAGCACCTTCTCTTAAGATAAAGCGCATAACGAAGAAAGAGGTGAGTACCATGAAGTTATCCGAATATGCGAGTTATGACGGTCTGGGGCTAGCCGAGCTGGTCAAGCGCGGCGAGGTTACGCCACAGGAACTGACTGCGTTAGCTAGCGAAGCTATCCGGCTGTTGAATCCTAGGCTAAATGTGATGGCCGTTTCGATGCAGGAGTCAGCAGAAAAGGAGAGCATGTCTGCTTTACCGAATGGACCGTTTGCAGGTGTTCCATTTTTGATTAAGGATTCAACACTGCATGCCGCAGGTGTGCCTCTCAACAACGGCAGCCGGTTGGGGGAAGGAATGATTTACCCGTACGATTCCGAGTTGATGAGACGGTTCCGCCGGGCAGGACTCGTGACGCTGGGATCTGCCACAGCGCCGGAATTTGGCTTCAACGCAACAACAGAAGCAGTTCTATATGGACCGACGAGAAACCCTTGGGATCCGGAGAGGAGTCCAGGAGGCTCAAGCGGCGGCTCGGCGGCAGCTGTAGCGGCAGGGATTGTGCCCGTAGCCCATGCCAATGACGGTGGAGGTTCTATTCGCATTCCTGCCTCTTGCTGCGGACTGGTCGGCTTGAAGCCGACACGCGGACGAACGCCAAATGGGCCTGACAACGGAGAGTCGCTAAGCGGATTTGGCGTTCAGTTTGCCGTAACCAAGACCGTGCGCGATGCGGCTGCGCTGCTGGATGCAGTATCGGGGCCAGACCCAGGAGCATATGCCTGGGCAGAGCGGCCGAGTCGTCCCTTCTTGGCAGAAGTCTCTTCAGCTCCTGGGCGGCTGCGCATTGCTTGGACGGGCAATCCTTATTCGGGCACGGCTGTTGATGCAGAATGTTTGCGTGTCTTGCATGAAACCGTCAGCTTATGTGAAGAGCTCGGGCATGAATTAGTGGAGGCTCAGCCAGAGTTGGATTACGAGCCATTGTTCATGGCGACGATGAACATTTGGGCGGCTAATACTTATCATGGCATTGAACGGCTTGCTAAGGTGCTGAATCGGGTACCGTCAGAACATAACCTGGAAGCAACCATCCTGAAAACGTACCAGTGCGGCGCTGCTCTGTCCGCCAATGATCTGCTGACTGCCTTGGATATCAGTGCGCAAGCATCCCGCTCTGTAGGCCGTTTTTTTGAACAGTATGATGTGCTGCTTTCCCCAACGATCGCGTCTTTGCCGTTTCCGCTGGGTCTGTTGAATGCGAACAATCAGGAAATCGATATAAAAGGCTGGACGGAACAGATGTTTACTCACGCTCCGTTCACAAGTCTCTTTAATACGACGGGTCAGCCTGCTATTTCGCTGCCGCTCGGTTGGAGCGCGGACGGCCTGCCGATTGGAATGCAGTTTGCCGGTCGTTTCGCCGACGAAGCCGGATTGCTGAGGCTTGCCGCTCAAATGGAATCCGTCCGGCCATGGAGTCATAAGCGTCCCGTCATTCATGCAGCAAACACCCAATAAGAGATGTCATTCCCGAACATACGAACAGAAACCTAGGTCGACTTGTTAAAAAGCGGACCTAGGTTTCTTGTTTCTTGCTGCTCCCTGACTGGAAAAAAGAAGACGTGCAGACATGATTCAACCTGGGGAAATCCCTCACTCTTTCTTACATACAGTGTGGCTAAAAACAGAGAAAGCCTGTGATCTATCAAGTAGGACAGGGTTTCTCTACACCTGAGGAGTTGTCTCAAAGACAGCTCCTCTCCACTTCTATACGTCTAATCAACCATAATTCCATGAAGGTTGGTACACTGGATAAGGGTATACTCCCATTGATCGTAAATCCACCCGCTGCGCTAATTCATACCTTTGCCATTGTCCACCTTCATACCAATAAGCACCTTGTATTGAACGGTTCCCTCCCAACCACCATAATTCCATACTGTTAGGAATTCTCGATACAGCTGTAATACTTCCGTTAATTGCGGAACTGCCCATTGGGGCTAGTTCATATCTTTGCCATTGTGATCCTTCATACCAAAATGCACCTTGAACGGAGCCGTTTAGTCCTAACCACCATACTTCCATACTGGTTGGAATCCTCGATACGGATGTGATACTTCCAAATGGAGAAGCGCTGCCTGCTGGGGCTAGTTCATATCTTTGCCATTGTGATCCTTCATACCAAAATGCGCCTTGAACGGAGCCATTTGCTCCTAACCACCATAATTCCATACTGTTAGGAATTCTCGATACAACTGTGATACTTCCATTGATTGAAGCGCTGCCTGCTGGGGCTAGTTCATATCTTTGCCATTGTGATCCTTCATACCAAAATGCACCTCGCACGGAGCCGTTTGGCCCAATCCACCATACTTCCATACTATTAGGAATTCTCGATACCGCCGTGATACTCCCAACAGTGGAAGCGCTGCCTGCCGGAGCTAATTCATACCTTTGCCACTGCGATCCTTCATACCAAAACGCGCTCTGCACAGAACCGTTTGGCCCAATCCACCATACTTCCATACTATTAGGAATTCTCGATACCGCCGTGATACTCCCAACAGTGGAAGCGCTGCCTGCCGGAGCTAATTCATACCTTTGCCACTGCGATCCTTCATACCAAAATGCGCCTTGCACAGAACCGTTTGCCCCAATCCACCATACTTCCATACTGTTTGGGATCCTCGATAAAGCGATAATACTCCCGTTCCGAGCGGCACTGCCTGCCGGAGCTAACTCATATCGTTGCCACTGGCTTCCTTCATACCAAAAAGCACCTTGTATGGAGCCGTTTCTGCCAATCCACCACACTTCCATGCTGTTCGGGATCCTCGATACTGCTGTGATGCTTCTATTATTAGAGATGTTGTCAATTGTCAATAAGTCACGAAATTGACCTTGTGGAGCCACTTCGTCATATGGATTAATTTGAAATGGTGGTGGAGCTAATTGTCTCACTGTTTAATCCCTCCAATTTTCAGAACATTATATTATAGCGTATAACTTACTACATACTATGTAGGTGAATATCACGAGGTATTATGTCCAACAAAAAAGGATAAACCAGGTTGCATCACACTCCTATGCCGCGTCTATAATACGAATCAAAATGGCTTTTTACCCAATAGTACATCTACATCCCTGCTTCTGTATTCTTTAAATCCGGCATCCGTAACATCGTCTGTTTTGATCGATATTATGGTATAGGAGGGGATGCGATTGAACGATCCATTTTTTAATACAGCAACGATCCATACGATTCGCAACGGTGTCGAAGTGCACGAGTTGTGGCTGCTTATCAACGCGCGATACGATGAGACCGCCAAGCGATTTAAGCGGATCAATATCGACAATTTCAGCTTTGGTTGGCAAATGCAGGCTTGCGGCACGTACCCGGGTGAAGAGAACATCGGAGATTTGGATAATCAGGGAATGAATTTATGGAAGGCTAACGGGAAAAAGGCATACAGTGTAGGGGATCCGGCGCGTGACCAAACCGGAGAAGATATCGGAGCGTTACAGCCGGATGGAAGCTGGCGTGAGTTCGGAATTATGCTAGGGTGGAACAATCTTTTTATGTGTGACTCTTATGGAGGAGTAACGATCGGAGGATCGGGCATTGAAATTGACGGTTCAGGCATATCTCCGCTCAGCAGGCTTTCACTAGGCAAATTCAGCGGTGGAAGCAACGTCCCGCAACGTCCCGTTCAGGACTATGTGTTTGCTTACAACGGAACCTGCTGGAATGTTCAACATGGATTGTGGAACAAAGATATCGGGGAACAGAGCGCTTTTTTCTATGGATTGGCAGCACCAATCAACTACAATGATAAGGCTGATGGCTCGTTCAACTCGAATTCCAACAAGGCGGACATGGACAAAGCAGAAGTGGTCGTTATGAAATTGCCTGGAGGGAGATCTGCCCAGATCGAAAATTGGGAGTATCTTGTACAAATAACGAGCAGCGGGAACGCGAAAGTCCACGGATATGATGTCCCGCTCACTCAAGCCATTACCGTCAATTTAAATCAAGATCATGCGGCTGACGTATTCTATCCGAATTCAACCTGGAACAAGAAGAATGCGCATATCTTAGGCATTAAGGGAGTAAAGGCTGATGGAACGATAAAATCGGTTCAAAGCTATGATGCTTCCTACTATGATTATGGCATATATCTCAGTATGCCTGCTGGATATGCCCAAGCGGAGGTTCTATTGTCAAGAATTGGAGTGTCGTCGGAATGATTATACAAAAGAGCCGCTTGGCTTAATGGCCAGCGGCTCGTCATTTTCTATGAATGATGCTTAGTTTTTAAAAACCCATTTATATTCTGTAGGAATCCATTCAATTTTCTTGTCTTTGTTCAATTTCCCGAATTCCATAGCAACTGTTTTGGTGACTGCTTTGTTGCCGTGATCAATGGCGTAAGTGTAGCGATTACCAAATTTCTCTTCAATGCTTTGAACAGCATCAGCCAAATTAACGACGATGTCTCTTTTAATTTTGTTGTACAACCACAGTGCAACGTGTTGCTCGTTCATCTTCACTTGCTCCCTTCATAAATTGCGTATTCACGGCTGTCAGTTTCCGGTATTTTCGTCCTCTGGCTGCTCCCGTATTTATATATTACTACAAGAAAGTACCCGATCCTGCCATGTAAATGTGAAAATCTTTTGTCATTTAACGCTTATTCGCTTAAGTGCGTAGTTGCTTTACAGCAATAAAATATAATATGTATGACGGTGAGAATCCATTACCATTACTATATCTTATTCGTTAGGTATTGATTTGATTGTGGATTGTCCCGGTTGTATACAATTAATTAACTTGAATGATCTTCAATTTTGGCTATGATAAAGGAGTATGGGATAGGAATTGATCTAAATTTCATAAAAAGTGTTGACATGATTGATTATCGAGTGTATAATCATTATTTAATAGCGCAAGATAATCCCTCATCCGTCATTTCACCGTCCAATTACCAATCCGTGTCTTCCCGTGAATTCGTTACTCACAGTCGGCTTTTTCCCTATTGGTTGTAATTTTGATGTTGTTTTTACTGTTGCCTTTGATAGTATTGCTGATCATTTCGCATGCTTATTTGATGTAAGGTAATCTATCACAATTGTTGGAATGATGTTTGAACATGTTGTAATGCGTTTAAATAAATGAAAGAAAGAAATTTTAAGAAGCCTGACTCATCGAAAATAGAGCTAGGAGGTTTTTTCTTAAGAAGTTGGAGGTATGACAAATGAATACAATACTAGTGAACAATTGGTTGAACCACTTGAGTGACTACCGTGCAAGCCGTGCGTTGAATGAGCGTCGATTGTCTTATCGGATGTCTTATGTTCAAGACATGAAGATGAACATGGCGGGTGTACGCCGTGAACAAGATAAATTGCGTCATGCGATTACACGTGCGAAGGAACAAGAAATGATTTTCCATGCTGCTTGCTCGAAGCTGGATGCTGTGCATCGCGATGCTTTGAACACACGCTATATGAACAATCAACGTGGTATTGAGCCTGGTATCATCTCGGAAGCAATTGATGCTCTTACTGCAGCCTTGCAGGTAATGGAGAAATGCGGCGCGATTCAATATCGTGTAGTTGAAGGTTATGTCATTATGAACTTTGTACAACAGCGCACAGCGTAATGTTGGGTTGTGTACGATGCGAAGAAGGATTGAATGATCGACTGTCATCTCACGGACAGTTTTCGTCCATCTAGCATTTCATTTTAAACGATTGGGTGAGCATATGATTTCGGAACGTTAACAGCCTCTTAAGAATCGAAACTTAAGAGGTTTATTTTATTCCTCCTCACTTTATCCAATTAACTTATTAAAGTATACGCGGCAATTCTCCACTGAAAACTTCCCTACATTTATTATTAACAAAGTTCAGCTTATAAAAAATCAGCGCCCATCATCTCCCTGCTTCCGTTAGAAAGATGAAATGAGCGCTTCCTATGTCAGAACATGGTCTGATAGTGTACGATTGCATCGCAGATCCGGGAAGCGATCAATGTCTGTGTACGTGTTTCCGTTAGCATGCGGCGATCTCGATCATTGCTAATAAATCCTGCTTCCACAATGACGGCTGGCTGCTCGACTCGTTTGAGCAAGTAGTAGGTCGGGCCAAGCTCGGGGTGCTTATTCGATCGAAAGACTGGATTAAGCGATTGTTGTATGAACCAAGCAAGCATCCGGCTTCTTCCTTCGTTCTGATGCAGCACAATCGGACCGCGATTAGCTTTGTTTTTACTCCAATTAACATGAATGCTGATGAACATTGAAACCGACAACTCTTGGCTAAGCTGTCGTCGCTGAGCAAGATCTTTACGATGCCTGGATCGGGTCGCGGACCAACGATTATCATCACTCAGTGCGTAATCTCCTGTTCGGTTGACAATAACCGGAATCCCCTTTGATTTCAGCATGAGGTACAGTTTTTGAGCGATAGCTAGGTTGATGTCCTTCTCCAATATATCGCCATGACTTGTTCCGCCATCAATTCCTCCGTGACCTGCATCAATTAAGACAAGCTTAGTAAAGGGTAGGCTTGGAACGGAATCCATAGGCAATGAATTGGAGGAAATAGAAATGAGATAGGGTTCCGGAATTACATTCAAGACCGATTCATGAGATGAGGCTTGTCCACAGGCAGCTGCAGCATCCTCGGCTTGCACATTCCCTAGGTAAACGGTACACCCGATGAAAATGGCTGTAATGCCAGCGACCATTCGGCGCAATCTGGTTGCACTTGAAGGTTGTTGTAGCATGAATCAAGCCCTTCTTTCTGTCAATTGGTCAACGTAATACATTCCATCTTTATCGTGCACCGCAATGGTCAACCTCATTCCTGGCAATTCATTAGAATCATGGGTTGGTGCGGCTTATATGTGGGTATCCTAGGAATAACGGGGCGAAGCAGCCTAGATACAACGACGAGAGGAATGTGAACCGTTATGGCAGCTAAGGGAGAAGATTTGATTAAATACATCACGCAGCGCGTTGTTACATATATGGATACACCAGTCGAAGCGCGTCGAGAGCGTCAATTGGAGCGAAAAAATCGCGTGAAAGAACCGTGGCAAACAAAATGGTTCGGAATGGTGCCGTTCGGGGTTAAAATGTGGGCCGGTAAATGGGGAAATGCAAGTAAACCTTTGCTCAAAAAAGCAGGTGAGTTAAAATTGCTCCGTTTGCTGCGCAAGCATGTTAAATCATCTTCAAGCTCTCCTTCATCCGGCTCCAGTACTCCTTCTCAGCCTTAACAAGCAATTAGGCACGTCTTTGGAAGACGTGCCTAATTTGCTGCTCAAGAATGAGCGTATCCTGTTTCTTAAGATTGCGGAATAAATGAACCTGCCTGCAATGCAGCTGAAGAAGGGAGCCAGCGCATTGATTTCATGTCCTGAGAGCCAACGATTACATATACATTGTCTGGGCGGGGGTGATTGCTGCTTGATGAGTTCGGACTATCGTCCTGTGCAACTGCCGGAAGCCATTTTTGAATCCCGATATAGGAAAAGGGCAGGTTTACAAGACCGCTGTTCATCCGCTGTACGTAAACCCAGTTCTGCTCCTCATAATTGAGGGGGAGATCTGTCTGAACCGGTGCAGATTTTATGATCCATTTCAGATTCTCATACGGATTGAATGGTGCGATATAATTGCTCGAAGAAGCTGTTTCGCGATAGGTTTGCGATGAGGAGCTGTTCGATGAAAGAAGCCTAAACGAATAAAGTTCATCGCCGCTTCCCAAACGATCTGACTTATTAACAGGTGCTTGGCTTTGTAATGAAGAGATGTTGCTGATATCCTTCACTGAGGGGGCCGGTGCGTAGTTTTTGGGAAGAGGCAGCCACTCCCCGCTTTGTGCATCAAGCCAATCCACTGAATGATTGTCCCATTCTACCCTCCATACCGTAAGCAGGGGCGCTAACTGATACGGATAAATGCTAGTCACACGAAGGCTTTTCGTAAGCCCATTCGTATTCATATTCAACTGCTGTTTAGAGCTTAGTGCCTGCTTTAAGGTTGACTCATCGAAGGGCTGCTGCTCCCCGAGCCCGTATTCAGCCAGACGAATCCGTCCTTCTTCATCGGATTGTAAAATCATATAGCCGATCTGCTTCTGCTTGTCCATGACTCGAATAAACCATCCATGCATGCCAGGGCCAAGAGGGAAGCGTTCCGTTTCTGCATGTGCCCATTGCTGGAAGGGTGCTTCCTTTGCAAGCTGGTTCAGATAGTAACAAACGGAATCATCGATCTGCTTACTCTGGTTCTCGGTCGGTAGGGCAGTAAATGACACCGTTTGTAGGGAAATGTTCATTTTTGCTGCAGGTGAGAGCAACTGAGCTTCTACTATTTCTGTGGAGGCATTTTTATGTAATTGCGGAGCGTGAGCTTCACTCACGATGGTCTCTGTAGCACTGCCTAGAAGCGGCTTCGTAGAACTGGATGCAAGCAAGATGCCGATGGTAACACTACCGGCTACAATAGAAGTCAGTGCAGCGGAAGCGGCGATATAAGCCATTTTCGTCCACCAAGGTTCATTATTCATCTGATTCACCTCTAATTTCCGTTGTTTCACGCTGTCTGTATCGCTTGCTGTTGGTTGATATCCTTTATTGTAAGGGACAAGCTTTAAAAATGGTGTCGTTCCATTGTTTAGGAGCTTGTCCATCGTTCGTTCTATTTTTGCCGTAATGTGGCGGTTCCTTGTCGTTCATGATTGAATGGCTTATGCCATTGTCGAAGGAAGATGAATCAAGCCTGCATTTAGCAAATGTACGGTAATTCGTGGTTCGAACTGCCAGCGTATCTCTTGACATCTCATGTCATACTGCTGCTTGATTACCTCTTGCTTCGAGCGCTGGCTGCTATCTTCAGATTCTGGGTTTGAAGCAGCCGGTATCGTTTCTTGCCGCTTTTTATTTGCAGATGTGCCGGAATCTATTTCGGATTGAGCGCCGGATTGCTGAAGCTGTGGCTCATAGTAGGATTGCAATCGCACCAGTTCCTCATTCAAGCGTTCGGCTGCTTCCACCGCCCATGTATGGTCATAGGTCGAAATGAGTTTGATGAGCTGCTGTTCAACAGCCTCACGAGCTTGCTCAATCGATAAAGACCATGGTGCGACATGCACGTTAGACGGAAGCTTAGGAGACAAGGATATGGAGAGTAACTGCTCCATGAAATCGCTACGAATGCGGCCGGATACTAGTGAAATGCCGTAAGAGTGAATCTCTTCTCGCTTCAAATCACAGGCGAATTCCACATTAAGGTTCATCAGAAGCCACGGTTCATAAGCGGTTGAACGTTTAGTGCCCCGTGGTGAGCGAACAGCGGTTTGATTGCCTGCATGATCTGCGAATAAGCTAATGAAGCGACCCTCTTCATGAGCTGCTTGCATAATGCTGGACAAACGCCGACTGCCAAAGGTGACATCTTCGCGCGGAATTCGTCCAATTCCTCCCCCACCGCCTGTGAAGGCAGGGGCTACGCCGAAGTAGCGGCCCAGAATAGAATCGCCGGCATTTGGATTGGCATCTGACCCCATCTGTGGAGCATTTACTGTTGCCGCTGGCGGGGCAGGTGCAACTCCTGCGGCGGGTGCAACTCCTGCTGGCGGTGGCGCATATGGGCCGCGAGGCGGATCAGGAGGCATTGCAGATGGATCGAATACGAAGGTGAAGCGCATCGTGTCGGGTTCCGCTCCAGTACGATCAACGAAGCCCCAATAATAGGGGCGATTCGTCAGCTTGCGATCTGCTCGCTCTGAGAGCTTTACCGTTACACTTGCAGGAGAGAGCTCCATGATGTGGCATTCTGTTGCCTCCAAATAATCGAGCACATATTTGCGAATTTGCTCCGTATTCATTTTGCAGCCTCCTTTCCTTGTCGTTAGCCTTCTACTTCAGCACTCATTCCTTGCAGGAGCTGGTGCAGCGCAGCGCCCTGTGTATCTTCTTCCATATTGATTTCCTCGCGAATGGCATTCAATGAATTGCCGAGCCGCTCTACTTCACTGCGTATATGTTCCTCCGAATCCGCTTCCAGCAAAATTCGAGATAGGCTTTTCTCGAACGAATCCTGCTTCTCAAAGCGCTCCAGAATCATGTCCAGACTGCCGATAACCATCTCGAACATATTGATTTTTTCATGCAGAAGGTTCAAAATATATTCCTCAATCGTACCTGTTGTGGATAAATTATATATTTTCACATCATTGTTTTGTCCTAGCCGATGCACACGACCAATTCGCTGCTCTACACGCATCGGATTCCATGGCAAATCGAAATTAATCATGTGATGACAGAATTGAAGGTTGATTCCTTCGCCTCCAGCCTCTGTTGCGATCATTACCTGGGCGCGTCCACGGAACAGATCCATCATCCAATCCTTTTTGCCCCGATTCATTCCACCGCTGTATGGAACTGCTACTAGCCCTGCATTACGGAAGTATTGCAGCAAATATTCCTGAGTGGCTCTGTATTCTGTAAATACAATAACCTTTTCATTGACGTCACGAATAATGTTCATCGCAGTCTCAGCCTTGGTATTCGCCTGAATCCCCTTAATGAGATCAACAAGATCCCAAATGTAATTGCGAATCGGAGAATCCTCAGCGAGTTTTTTCGATAAGTTCACCAATGTTAAAAATACAGCATCCCGGCTGGAGCATACTTCACGCTGTAAGGTAATCAGCGAGAACATGCTGCCTGCATCGCCGCTGCTTGTTTTATATTGCTCCTTTACAAATCGTGTGACGCCATCATAGAGTGCTTGTTCTTCTGGTGATAGGGTAAGCGGGACGTTTTTGACAATGCGCTTCGTAAAATGCACATTGCCTTCTCCCCTGCGATTGCGCACCATTACCTTGGACAGCGCTTCTTGCAGCATGCCTTCATTTTTCGGCACACGCTTGTCAGCGACGAAGTTCGTGCTGAATTCACCTTGACCGCCAAGCTGACCGGGCTTCAATAGATTAATTAGGTTGTACAGCTCGTTCATATCATTTTGCACAGGTGTTGCTGTGAGCAACAGACAATATTTTTTGCGCAAATGCTGAATGAATTGGTAGTTGGTTGTTTTGCGATTTTTCAGTTTATGGGCTTCGTCAACGATAAGCATGTCATATTCCTGCTCCATAAGAACTTCCTTATGAGGGTCGCGTTTAGCGGTATCCATGGAGGCGACTACAATATCGCTGTGCCACTGATATCCTTTCTTTTGTGCGATCGCAGGAATGCCGAACTTGTGGTTCAGCTCACGAACCCATTGCAGCACAAGAGAGGCGGGCACTAGAATGAGTGCTCGCTTCACAAGTCCTCGAATCATATATTCCTTGAGAACAAGACCAGCTTCGATTGTCTTTCCAAGACCAACCTCGTCGGCCAATATCGCTCTTCCACGCATATCGTGCAGCACTTTGCGGGCTGTTTCTAGCTGGTGTGGTAATGGATCGACATTCGATATATGACTTAGGCATTGCAGCTCGTCGAATGCGCGAATCCGCTGTGCTTGTTTGGCCTCATATGCAAGTCGGAACATGGTCCAGTCATCCCAAGGGCTATTTTTGTTTATTCGGCCAAGAAGCTCATCTGTCCATCCATGATCAATCGTAACGGGTATACGACCAATTGCTGTAACACTAGTTTTCGGTGAAGACAGGTGCACTGCACCATCACTGCCTGCTGTACCCATAGAAGCTCCGTTTCCGGGGCATGCTACTGTTGTCAAAGTGTCGTTCGGCTTGCGAGGCTCTTCCTTTGGCGGCTGATACGCACACATGTTGTCTCCCTCCCTAACTAAAGCAAATCATATCATTACCGAGTAGTATGGACGCTTTCTCCTCATTTCATAACTGCACATGAGCCGGGAACAATGAGGATTAGATGAGGCATTTATCACATCAATTCTATATATGGTATATTATAATCTATTATGAATACTACATATTGTGTTTGTTTCGTTGAAGGAAGCTTGAGTATAAGCCCGGATGCGTCATCATTTGATTGTAAGCAGGAGGTTGTTCTCTTTGAATAAGATATCGAATAAGCGGTTGGAAGGATTAAGTGAGAAAATATTTTTGGATCGTTATGCCAAAAAAGAGGTGGATACGAACCATACCAAGGTTGGGGATGTTGTATTGGTACTAACCAAGGATGATCCGAAGTTTCCGACAAAGGAAGTAGGAGAGGTAATTGCGCGTGACGGACAAAACGTATCTGTCGCATTGCGCAGGGGTGAAGCCGTGCAAACCTCGATTGAAAAGTTGACCCTTGCTGTGGAAAAGACGCCAGAAGAAATGTGGGATCGCCTTGCATCCGCCGTTGCTTCTGTGGAATCGACTTCAGAAAAGCAAACCGAATGGACAGATAAATTCCGCTATGTCCTTGATGACTGGAAGCTAGTGCCTGGCGGACGGATTGCTGCAGGAGCAGGGGCGAGTGAAGAGTTGACCTTATTCAACTGCTATGTCATCCCATCACCGAAGGACAGTCGCGGCGGGATTATGCAGACGCTGTCAGAAATGACGGAGATTATGGCGCGTGGGGGTGGAGTTGGTATCAATTTGTCCTCTTTGCGTCCGAGACGAGCGATCGTACGAGGGGTCAATGGGACTTCCAGCGGCGCCGTCTCATGGGGTGGGCTGTTCAGCTATACTACAGGGCTTATTGAGCAGGGCGGAAGCCGCCGCGGTGCATTGATGTTAATGATGTATGACTGGCACCCGGACATTATGGATTTTATTACGGTAAAGCAGACTGCAGGGCAGGTGACAAATGCGAATTTGTCCGTCTGTGTAAGTAATGGATTTATGAAGGCTGTGAAGGAGGATTTGGACTGGCAGTTGGTATTCCCGGATACGAGTGATCCGGACTATGATGAGCAGTGGGATGGGGATTTGGAAAAATGGAAGCGGGCAGGTAAGGCTGTGATCCTGTATCAAACTGTGAAGGCTCGCGACATTTGGCATACGATTATAGAGTCGGCGTGGAAGTCGGCGGAGCCGGGCGTTGTCTTCATGGAGCATTATAATCAGATGTCGAACAGCTGGTATTTTAACCCGATTATATGTACGAATCCTTGTGGGGAGCAGGGATTGCCAGCGTGGGGCGTCTGTAATTTGTCTGCGCTCAATCTGTCCAAGTTTTATGATGCAGAGAAGCGGGACGTTGCTTGGGAGGAACTGTCGAAGGTAACGCGTTATGCGGTTCGTTTTCTCGATAACGTCATTGACAAAACACCTTATCATTTTGAAGAAAATAAAAACAATCAGCAAAAGGAACGTCGTATCGGACTTGGATCAATGGGCTTGGCAGAATTGATGATCAAGCTAGGAATCCGATATGGAAGCTCGGAATCGCTTGAGTTCCTTGACAAACTGTTTGGCTTCATTGCTCGTGAGGCGTATTTAGCCTCTGCAGAGATCGCGGCAGAGAAAGGATCATTCCCTGCTTTCCAAGCAGATCCTTATTTACAGAGTGGGTTTATGCAGCAGATGACCAGCGTATATCCTGAAGTTGGATCAGCGATTCGGGCGAAAGGAATCCGCAATGTCACCGTCATAACACAAGCTCCAACTGGCAGCACAGGCACGATGGTAGGCACATCAACCGGAATTGAGCCATACTTTGCCTTCAAGTATTATCGTCAGAGCCGGCTTGGGTATGATGAGCAGTTCGTACCGATTGCCCAACAATGGAAGGACGCACATCCGAACGAGGAATTGCCAGATTACTTCGTGACAGCAATGGATCTCTCCGCAGAGGATCATATCCGCACACAGGCAGCGATCCAGCGTTGGGTAGATAGTTCGATATCCAAAACCGCGAATTGTCCGAATGACTTCACGATCGAGCAGACGAAGCAATTATATGAGCTTGCCTTCGATCTCGGCTGCAAAGGGGTAACCATTTATCGCGATGGAAGCCGAGACGTGCAGGTACTTTCGACGGATAAAGGGAAGAATCAGCAAGAGGGTAGTCATTCAGAGTCGGGGCAAGCTGATTCCCATTCGGATTCGCAGCAGAAGCAGTCTGGGCAGGGTGATTCCAATGCGAGCAATCAGGAAAGTCATCAATTAGGGGACGGCGGCACGTTAAAATGTCAGTCCTCCTCTAATGATGAGACAACGCAGAACGAAGGAACTGCAAATAAACAGCAGCTTCATCGTCGGGACTCCGATTCAGATGATCAAGCTTCATCGGATGCCGCTTCGGGTCAGGAAGATAAAAATCAGCAGAAGAAGAAGAATGAGCAGGAAGGAAATAACAGTGCCTCAGTATCGTCTGCTTTGAACCAAGCAGGTACAGAGGAATCTGAAACAAGCTCAAATAATGTGTATAAGCGTCGACCACAAATATTGCGTGGCGCCACATACAAGATTAATACGCCATTTGGGATGGCATACATTACGATAAATGATCTGAATGACATTCCGGCAGAGATTTTCTTGAATGTTGGTAAAGCGGGTTCAGATGTATTTGCCATGGCAGAAGCATTGGGTCGCGTATGCTCCCTGTTCCTGCGATATGGGGATCATGGGAACAAGGTGGAACTGCTTATCAAACATTTGAAGGGTATCGGCGGATCAGGCGCTATCGGCTTCGGGGCTAACCGAGTAGAATCCATTGCGGATGCGGTCGCGAAGGCACTGGAGACGCATATGCAGGAGCAAGCGGATCACAAGGAACAACAGAACCAGAACACTGGTAAAGAAAGCAAAGGCGATCAGCAGCCAAGCAAAAATAACAACCAGCAATCGGACGCCCATAACAATAATCAGTCTAGAAACAATAACAATAAGGATGACGGCCAACAGTCTTACCATTATAAAAATGATGATAGCCAACAGTCGAGTAACAACGAACATCAGTCACACAACAACGGTCAACAAGCTGCAATAGGTAATGAACAGCAAAACAATTCTGACCAGCAGGATGTGGGTGGGCAGACGTCAAGTACAATTTCGGCAGAAGATTCCGTACAAGCTCGGAAAAATATATCCAAGCCGATGAGCGGACAATCCAGAGACTTATGTCCTTCCTGCGGTACAGCTTCGCTTGTTAGTATGGAGGGATGCAAGACCTGTGTGAACTGTGGATACAGCCGTTGTTCGTAAAGAATAAATGGGCAGATGTGATTGGTATAGTGTGTGTGATGAATCATGAAAGTTGATCATTTGTAAATAAATGATGATGAAATTGGATTAAAGAAAACGATAAAATAAGCAGATATACACTCCACTACATCAATATATATTGATGTAGTGGAGTGTATTGATATTTATATTTGTGCTTGCCCATATGGGACTGTGTGTCAGTCAGGTATAGAGAAAGAAAGCAGTCCTGATGCATGCAGATATAAATGGGAGCCTTATGACGTCTTGGTTACTTCTTATTTGCTTCAAGATATTAGAGAATATCAGGTCCTGCCAAGCAAAACAACTTGGTATTCAGTAGAATCTAGACTTTTATACTTCATTAATTGGTGAACGAGATTCGAAAGCTTACTTCGTATCCTATTATCTCCGTTAGCTCAACCTTGGGAAAATGTTCACAGGACTGTCTCCTAGTTTCGTCTCGCGGAATGCCGGTACCAAGTATTGGAGATCCATATTAGTATGAGTGGTATGTGAGTTTAGGAGAAGATATTAAAATGATTAATCCAGATTCCAGTTTATCCGAGGTTACATTCCAATCAGAAATCAGATCTAACACTATAGATGATGTAATAGTTTGGTTTGAGGATAAAAGACTCTAAATTATGATACTGTATGATAATGCCTGCGTAAAATCGTTCTTTCCATATCTAAAAGTAGAGCGTCAAGTCACTGTGTGAACTTAGGAACAGCTGAATACCAAGCGGTACGTATGGTGGTGTGGATGGTCGGCTACTCAAATAATGGGTAGCCTCCAACCCGATTCAAGTCAGAAAAAAAGTTATTATTTAACAATTTGGATATTGCAATGAAATATCTGGTATGTTAATATTGCGCTAACACTTACGATAGGAGTTGAAGAGGGTAATGTAAAATTTCTTGCTTACGTGTTTAAAGAATAAAACAAGTTCTATTTGTTCTGTTTTATTCTTTATTGGCAAGAAAGTTACCTTATTCTGTTCACTCAAAATATATCCTTATCTGACTCTGCGTAGGGTTGGGTTTGCTTTATTTTTTTGAGCTGTAAGAAAGGTCGACTTTCTTGCGGCTCTTTTATATTTGAGTATTTTGTATTAATCTGAGCCCTTAATATGCAAGAATTTTCAGTCATAAAAAAGGGACTTCACCCCAACTTGGCGAAGTTTTTTTGATAGCAAACCAAAAATCCCCAAGAATGGAGGGATTCACCTTGTGTATTTTCCAAGAAAGTCTACTTTTCTTTGAAGATCTGCAAAAAATGAATACAAAAGATTGATAGCCTATCTTTTTTAGCGTTTTGGATCTTCGTCCTCACGCGAAAGAGCTGAGAAGCCGTTCACCCCGAGGGGCTGACGGTTACGATCACTCTATTGTTATAAATAAAGAGAAAGGTGGGAAAGGAGAATGTATTCACCAGTTCTGCTGTCGAAAAGTGCAAAATATTAGCAAGTACTGACTACAATTTAGTACATCAGAATTTTAAGGAAAACGAGAGCCCAAGAAGACTAGTATCGCTTAAACAATAAAAACATACGAAATCATGATCGATACCCAAATAAGGATACTCCTCTGTATTTATAAAACCTCAAACAAATTCTTTCTTACAACCAGAACCGTACAATTCTCATTAAAACTGACAGACATAGAATTATTCAATTCATTAGCAAGATTAAGGTGAAAGTATAGGAAGTTTAAAGCTACATTGAAAGCTACTTTGTTACAATTACCCGCAGCGGAAAGCATCTGCCAATACCAGCATTCCAAGGATTCCAAAGAGAAGGATGGGTATTTATGTCAATGAGCGAAGCCAATCTGCAACAAAATGAAATAGTTTATTACGAGCTTACAGAAGCGCAGCGTCGAATTTGGTACATGGAACTTTTGAATTCGCATACGACAGTTGCCACGCTTAACAGTTTGCTTACTATCAAGGGCACGATACAAGAGGATAAAATCGTAGAGGTGCTGCAAAGCCTCGCTCTCCGTCACGACGCTCTCCGTATGCGATTGCAGCAGAGAGAAGGTGAGGAGCCACTAAGTTATATTGTTCCTTTTACACCAATTGACATCGATATTGTGAATTTATGCGATAGAGAACCAGAGGCATGGAAAGAAGAAGTTGAGTTTCTGTCATGTCAACCATTTCCCCTTTTTGACTCTCATTTATTTAAATTTACGCTGTTTCGGACTGGTGAATCGGAAGCCAGACTGTTCTTGAGCATCCATCATATTATTGCCGACGGCTATTCGCTCAACTTGTTGGGTAATGAATTCGTTGAGGGCTATCATGCTTTGCTTTGCAATAGAGAGCTGCCTCAAGAAGCGGCGCCTGCTTGCACGGATCTGCTCCGTAATGAGGAGGAGTATTTACAATCTTCCCGGTTTCAGAAAGATAAGGCATTTTGGGAGGGCGAGTTCCTTACGCGGCCTTTCATCACACGGCTTGGCACTTCCGAAAACGCTATACAGACGGCCGGCAGCTTGGCGAATTATGCCCAATATGAAATTCCGGCATCTGCATGCAACGACATCCGTATGTTCTGCGAATCACATCATGTCTCTCCATTTAACTTGTTCGTATCTGCCCTTTGCCTGTATATGTCGCGGATTTGCGGAGAAGAAGAAGTTTTGCTTGGAACGATGTACGCCAACCGGACATCTCGAGAACAGAAGTCGATGGTTGCGATGCTCGTCAGCACGACGCCTTTTCGCATGCGCATTGACGCTTCCTGGTCGTTCGCGGACTTTATTAAACAAGTAAAGAACAAGCAAAGCGAGCTGATTCGGCATCAAAAGTACCCGTTTAACCGGATTGTCCCGGACCTTCGCAACCGTTTCGGTTTTACAGAGGCATTGCTGCCTGTGTTCTTCAATTATCACCCCATGGAATGGGGCACGCTGCCTGATGATGCGCCTTTCCAATACGAGACACTGCCTCTGGGTAATGGGCACCAGGATAACGAATTGACGGTGCACATCCGCGAACATGTAGGAACCGGAGAAATGGCCATTCAAATCGATTATTTGACAGATTTGTTTGCGCGCCAAGACATCGATTGTCTGTTCCAAAGATTGCTGCATGTAATCCGGGAAGCGATGTCGAACCCCTTGCAGTCGGTAGGGCAATTGGACATTCTGCCTCCTGAAGAACAGAAGAATATACTCCACACTTACAGCTTCGGACAACGGATCGAGCAACGACTTGACCGTTCTATGCACGAAATCTTTGAGACCCATGCAGAAAATATGCCGGATCAAATCGCTGTTGCGGAACCGGGCGGATTATCGCTGACCTATGGACAATTAAATGAGCAAGCGAACAGGCTCGCTCGGACGCTTCGAAGCCAGGGCATAGGCAGTGGAGAACCTGTCGCCATTCTGGGGGAACGTTCTCCGCTTATCGTAACTGCCGTTCTTGCCGTATTAAAGGCAGGCGGAGCTTTTGTTCCGTTGGACAACTCATTGCCTGCCGAGCGCCTGGCTTATATGGTAAGGGATAGCGAAGCCAAAGTACTGCTTACTGCCGACGATGACTTGATGACCGTGCCTGACGGTTGCCGAGTTGTAGATTTGAGGCTTGCGTCAAGCTACGACGACGATTCGACCAATTTACTTCACGGCTGTTCACCTGAGCGACTTGCGTATGTTATCTACACCTCCGGAACAACGGGAAGGCCCAAGGGAGTTATGATCGAGCATCGCAGTTGGATTTCAACCGCATGGTCATGGCATCATGAATACAGGCTCGGAGATATGGATGTACGACTGCTGCAAATGGCCAGCTTTTCTTTTGACGTATTTGCCGGCGATTTGGCCAGAGCATGGCTGAGCGGAGGACAGCTCGTTATATGTTCGAACGAAACTCGTCTCAGCCTGCCTCGTCTCCATGCGGTCATCGTCGAACAAGGCATTACACTGCTGGAATCGACGCCGGCATTGCTTGTGCCGCTCATGGATTATATCTACGAAAATGGTTTAAGTACGGGACACTTACGTTTGTTAATTATGGGCTCAGACCGCTTTGCGGCGAAAGATTATCAGAGGGTATACGGTCGTTTCGGCTCTATCATGCGTATTCTCAACAGTTATGGAGTGACGGAAGCTTGCATTGATGCTTCCTATTATGAGGCAATGAATGGCAGTATACAGCCTCAAGAAGGAAGCGTGCCGATTGGCAGACCGCTCCCGCACGCCAACCTGTATGTGCTTGGTCAGGGCGGGACATTGCAACCCGTTGGCGTGCCGGGGGAGTTGTGCATCGGAGGAGCCGGGGTAGCTCGGGGTTACCTGAACAGGCCGGAATTGACGGCAGAGCGATTCGCTCAAGATCCGTTCGTGACGGATGGACGCATGTATCGCACCGGAGATCGCGCTTACTGGCTTCCGGACGGGAACTTGCAATTTCTTGGGCGTCTTGATGACCAACTCAGTATAAGGGGCTATCGGGTAGAGCCAGGCGAGATTGAATCATGCATGACACAAATCGCATCAATCCGTGAGGCGGTTGTCGCCGTCATGCCAGATCGTCAAAGTCAGCAGGTGCTTTGCGCTTATTACACGGGCGAGAGGGAGCTTGAGACAGATGAGCTGCGAGGATTCTTGTCCTCGATGCTGCCGGACTATATGATTCCTGTCGTTTTTATGAAGCTGGATCAGCTTCCTTTGACGACAAACGGTAAGGTGGACCGAAGAGCCTTGCCTGCGCTGGATGAAAGGATTTCCTCCAAACCATACCTGCTCCCGGTAACGGATGCTGAGCAACGGATGGCAAAGCTTTGGCAAGAAGTGCTGGATCACGAGCAGATCGGACTCCTAGATAATTTCTTTGAACTTGGAGGCCATTCGCTGAAAGCGATGACACTGTTGACACGCATTCATGAGGAGTTCAAGATCGAACTGGGTTTACGGGACATCTTTCAGGCGTCAGTGCTAAAAGAATTAACCGAGGTGGTTGGCTCGGCGGCGAAACGTAATTACGAGTCGCTTGAATCCGCCCCTGAGCAGCTTTATTACCCACTATCGTCCGCACAGAAGCGGTTATTTATGTTGCAGCAATTGGATGTAACAGGGCTAAGCTACAATATGCCGGCTGCCTTTCTAATGGAAGGAACGCTGGACAAGGTACGATTGGAAGCCGCGTTCCATGCGCTTTTGGCTCGGCACGAAGCTTTGCGTACTTCATTTGCTATTGTAGATGGAGAACCTATTCAACGCGTGCAGCAGCAAGTTGATTTCTTTATCGCGGAAGAGGAGGCAGAGGACGGGGAAGCAGACGCGCCTATTCGGGCGTTTATCCAGCCGTTCGACCTGGGCGCGGCACCACTGCTGCGGGCCAAAGTCGTACATCTCGGGAATCAACGGCATCTGCTCTTATTTGACATGCATCATATCATCTCGGACGGCATTTCTGTGCAAATCTTGACGGAAGAGCTGGCTGCGGCCTATGCCGGTGAAACGCTGGAGCCGCTAAAACTGCAATATAAAGACTATGCTGTATGGCAGCAAGCCTATAGTCATACGGAGGATTATGCCAAGGAGGAAGCCTATTGGCTGGCTCAGTTTGCCGAGGAGGTGCCGGCGCTCCGGCTGCCGACCGACAATCCGCGGCCTGCTGTGCGCAGCTTTATAGGCGGCCGGGTGGACGCCGAGCTGCGCGGCGAGCTTGTAACGGCTGTGCGCGAGTTGGCTCGCAAGAGCGACGCCACCGTGTACATGGTACTGCTAGCCGCATACAGCGCATTTCTGTCGCGTATAGCCGGACAAGACGAGATCGTTGTCGGCACGCCGGTGGCGGGACGCCAGCTTGCAGGTTTGTCAGGCATGTTAGGGATGTTTGTAAACACCTTGGCGCTCCGCATGTACCCGGAAGGAGAAAAAACGTTTGCCGACTATCTCCGTGAAGTGAAGCAGACGGCGTTATCTGCGTTCGAGCATGAGAAATATCCGTTTGAGGAACTGGTCCAGCGAATGGTTCAGGAGCGCGATCTAAGCCGCAATCCACTATTCGACGCAATGCTCGTTCTGCAGCATGGGGAAAATGAAGAGCTGAAACTGGAAAATGTCAATCTGACTCCGTATCCGTTGGATTACACGGCAGCCAAGTTTGACTTGACGCTCACTGTAACCGAGCGAGAGGACAGCTTCTTATTGAGTTGGGAATACGATTCTTCTTTGTTTACGCAACATACGATTGTACGCTGGAGTGGCTGCTTCCAAGAGCTTCTCCTTCAGGCCGTTCATTTCCAGGACGTCAAACTTGGCGCTTACGACTTGGTTACCGCCCAAGATAAAAAACATTTGCTTGAGCGGTTCGCCGGTAGAGAAGAAACGTATGATCCTGCATTATCTGTACTGACATTGTTCGAGCAGCAAGCGGCGCTAACTCCCGACCTCCCGGCGATTATTGGGGAAGAGGGGGAGCTGAGCTACCGGCAACTAAACGAATGGGCGGAGCAACTGGGTGCCGAACTCCGCAGGCGCGGCGTAGGGACGGATATGATCGCCGCCGTCATGACTCACCGTTCGTTAGAAATGGCGGCAGGTATAATTGGGGTCTTGAAAGCAGGAGGAGCCTACCTTCCGATTGATCCGGAATTTCCCGCGGATCGGATTCGATTTATGCTGGAGGACAGCCGCCCGCAAGCGCTGCTTACGTTCGACAAGTATAAGCCGCTCATTGCCGAGCTTCGTCAGGATGTTTCCGTTCTATATTTTGAAGACAATCCGCTGCAAGAAGTTCCCGTGAAAGAGCAAGGATGCTCGATCAGTCCGAAGCACTCGGCCTACGTCATCTACACCTCAGGCACTACAGGAAGATCCAAAGGCGTTATTATCGAACACGGGAGCTTTGCGAACACCATACAGTGGAAAAAGCGCCACTATCAGTTTGGCCCGAGCGACAGGGCGTTGATGCTGAATCCTTTTATATTCGATTCGTTTGTGACTCACTTTTTTGCGCCTATCGTCTCAGGAGCAGCCGTTGTTATGCTGAGCGATCAGAACAGCAAGGATGCTGCAGCCATTCGTGAAGCTATCATCCATCATCAAATCACCCATTTGCAGAGCCCGCCGAGCTTCTACTCCGCCATGCTGGAAAACATGAGCCGCGAGGATTGGCGTTCGGTGCGCAGTGCGGTAGTAGCAGGCGAGGCCGTAGGCATGCCTTTAATTCGCCGTTTGAAAGCAATGAATCCTGAAATGCAATTGATGAACGAATACGGCCCAACCGAAAATACGGTCGTAACGACGGCTGTGGAATTAACGGAAGAGACTGCTGTTTCCATCGGACGCCCTATTCCCAATACTCGTGTCTATATTGTCAACGCACAGGGAAGGCTGTCTCCATTCGGCGTACCGGGAGAGCTTTGTATTGCCGGTCTTGGTTTGGCAAGAGGGTATGCGAACCAGCCGGAATTGACGGCAGCGAAGTTTGTTTCCGATCCTTTCGTACCTGGAGAGCGTATGTACCGTACTGGCGATTGGGCCCGGTGGCTGCCGGATGGAACTTTGGAGTACTTGGGACGCATTGATCATCAGGTGAAAATCCGCGGGAATCGGATCGAACTCGGAGATATTGAAGCACATCTGCTAACGCTCCCTGGGATAAGCGAGGCAGTTGTGACTGTAATCAATGGATCGGAGGGAAGTGCAAGTCTGTGCGCCTATTTTGTCGCGGATCGGGACTATACGGCGAAGGAACTGAGACAACGGCTTGGCTTTGCGTTACCTTCTTACATGATCCCGTCTTATTTTGTTCCCATGCTGCAAATGCCTCTGACGGTCAACGGAAAATTGGATCGCCGTGCCCTGCCGTATCCTGAGGGCAGGAACCTGGCCGAAAGCGGAAGTTATTTGGCACCAAGATCCGATGCGGAACAACAAATGGCCGAATTGTGGCAAGAAGTGCTTGACGTTCGCCCGATCGGAGTGAGGGATGATTTCTTTGAACGAGGCGGCCATTCGTTAAAAGCGACGGTACTCGTTTCCCGCATGCAAAAAGAGCTTCAGGCTGACGTGACGCTCCGGGATCTGTTCCAATATTCCACTGTTGAAGCATTGACGGAGGCGCTCGCTTCCAGATCGGTCAAAGCAATCGATACGCTGGAGCCGGCGGCGCCGATGGATTATTATCCGCTGACATCGGCCCAAAAAAGGATGTACGTGCTGCAGCAGTTGGAAGGCATAGACGTCAGTTACAACATGCCGGCGGTTCTCCGGATGGAAGGCAGTCTGGACCCCACGCGATTCGAGTCGGCCCTGCAACAGATCATTCTGCGTCATGACGTTCTGCGAACATCTTTTACATTCATCGACAATCAGCCTATGCAGAAAGTGCACGAGCATGTGCAAGCGTCCGTCGTTTACCGAGCAGCGGAGGAACAGCAGCTTGACGCAAGGATAGCGGAGTTTGTACGTCCATTCGATCTGGAGCAAGCGCCTTTGCTGCGTGTCGAGGTTTTAAGTGCGGGAGAACAGCTGCATTACTTGCTGCTTGATATGCACCATATTATCTCCGATGGCGTATCCATCAGTATTTTTGTAGAAGAATTTGCGAAACTGTACGCCAGCCATCAACTAGACCCCCTTCGATTGCAATACAAAGATTATGCCGTATGGCAGCAGCAATACGCTCATAGTGCAGCTTATCAGAAGAATGAGGATTACTGGCTGCAGCATCTGGGTGGCGAGCTGCCTGTGCTGCATATCCCGACCGATTACTCCCGCCCGATGCTGCGCAGTTTTGCCGGAGAACGTGTTGATTTTCATCTTGACAAGGCATTGTCGGAGTCCGTGCAAAGGTTGGCGCTGAATGAAGGGGCGACCGTGTACATGGTATTGCTGGCGGCGTACAGCATGTTTTTATCGCGATTGTGCAGCCAAAACGAGATTATCATCGGCTCCCCGGTAGCCGGGCGTCCCCATGCAGATTTGTCGTCCATGATGGGGATGTTTGTAAATACATTGCCATTGCGTACGTTTCCTTCGGGACAAAAGAAATTTTTGCATTTTATACAAGAAATCAAACAAACGACGATGGATGCCTTAGAGCATGGGGATTACCCGCTGGAAGATTTGGTCGATCAAATTGTCAGAGAGCGGGATATGGGCCGCAATCCGTTATTCGATGCCGTATTTGTGCTGCAAAATACCGATTCGTTACCGATTGTGCTTCCTGAATTGAGTGTAGACACGTATTCGTTTGCAGATACAACGGCAAAGTTTGATCTTACGCTTCAGGTTAACGAACACCCGGATGGCTATCGCTGCTCTATGGAGTTTTCTACGGCTTTATTTGCCCGCGAAACGGTAGAGCGTTGGTGCCGTTACTTCACAGTCATGCTGCATGATGTGATTACGGACCCGGATACGCTGCTTGCTGAAGCAAGAATGCTTAATCAAGAAGAACAGATTGAACAGCTTATGACTTATAGCGGATTACCTGTTTCCCCGATGCCGAATGTCTCGATCACGGATCGTTTTGCAGAGGTCGCCCGCAATTACCCGGAACGATTGGCGGTTGTATGCGGTGAACGTCACCTTACCTATGAAGCGCTACAGCATCAGTCAGGCATTCTGGCCGGCAAGCTTCTTAGAGAAGGACTGCCGCTTCATGCGGCTGTCGGGATTTTAGCTGATCGATCCATTGAATTTATTGTAGCTGTCATGGGAGTTTTGAAGGCGGGTGGCGCCTATGTGCCGCTGGATCCTGAAGCTCCAGAGGACCGTCATCTGTATATTCTGGACGATTGCGGAGCGGAATTTTTGCTGGTTGCCGGCAATTTGCGCCCGCCGGAATCGTATGAGGGGGCAGTCATCAAACTCAACGCCGATTGGCTTTTACATGAGGATCCGGTGGCAGAAGAGCAATCGCGTACGGTCGGCGCCGATGATCCCGCTTATATCATGTATACCTCCGGCACAACGGGAAGGCCGAAAGGCGTGCTGGTCACACACGGCAATGTGGTCAACCTGGTGACAGGCGGCGGATATGTACCGTTTCATGACGGACATCGCTTCGCACAGACAGGTTCGGTCAGCTTCGATGCGGCGACTTTTGAAATGTTCGGCGCTATTCTGCATGGCGGTCAACTATACCCTGTGGAGAAAGAAGTACTGCTGAACGCAAGCCGCTTGGGACAGTTTATCGCAACCAACGGCATTACGGTTATGTTTTTGACGACATCTCTTTTCCACCATTTGGCCGATGCGGATGGTGAACTTTTTACTGGAATTCAGCATTTGATCATGGGGGGAGAAGTGCTGCTGCCAAAGCATGTTCGGGCCGTTCAGCAAGCATGCCCTTCCATCAAGATATGGAACGGATACGGGCCTACGGAGAATACGACGTTTTCAACCGTGTTCACGGTTAGCGAAACGGATGGCATGACAAGTATCCCAATCGGCCGTCCAATTGGCGGAACGACAGCCTATGTGCTGGGCGACGGCGGACAGGTGCTTCCTATTGGCGTTCCTGGGGAATTGCATCTCGGCGGCGCTGGAGTAGCCAAAGTCTACTGGAATCAGCCTGAGCTTACGCGAGAGAAATTCAAACCCGATCCTTTCAACGAAGGCAAAACGATGTATGCAACGGGGGATCTGGCCCGCTGGCTGCCAGATGGCAATCTTGAATATATGGGACGGATCGATCAGCAGGTCAAAATTCGAGGATACCGGATTGAACCGGGTGAAATTGAAGCCCGTCTGCTGCTGAATGCCGATATTCGGCAAGCGTCCGTCGTCATTCGAAAAGATAAGCCTGGACATGCAGTGCTCTGCGCTTATTATGTCAGCGATAGTGCGTTAGATCTGTCCGCATTAAGACATGAAATGAGCCTGGCGCTGCCTGCTTATATGGTACCTGAGCATTACATCCGCCTTGCGGATCTGCCGCTTACTAAAAACGGAAAACTGGATCGATCGGCATTGCCTGTACCTGCCTATGAAACGGCAGCCGTTGCGCCGTACATGGCCCCTCGTACACGGACGGAGGCTCAGCTAGCCGCAATTTGGGAAGACGTGCTGCAAATTTCGCAAGTAGGAGTAAGCAGCAACTTCTTTGAATTGGGAGGCCACTCGCTAAAGGCGATGACGTTGGCATCGCGCATCCATCAAGCGTTGCATGTACAAATCTCGATTCGTGACATATTCCGCTTTGCAACTATTGAAGCGTTGGCTACGCTTGTCGAACGGCAATCGAAGGATCTGTTTAAGGGATTGCAGCCGGCCGAGCCATGCGATTATTATCCGCTGTCATCCGCACAAAGAAGGCTGTTCGTGCTGCAGCAGCTTGAAGGCGCGGAACTAAGCTATAACATGCCTGCGGCTCTGTTATTCCATGGACGCGTGGACTTTGCCCGATTGGAACAGGCTTTCAGAGAGCTGCTCGCTCGCCACGAGGTGCTGCGAACTGGGTTTGAAAGGGTAGACGGCGAGCCTGTTCAACGAATTAACGCTGAGGTCGCGTTCGATTTGCCTTATCGGGAAGCCGGGGATAGGAGAGCGGAAGACCTCATTAGGGAGTTTATTCGTCCTTTCGATCTGAGCCAGGCACCGCTGTTGCGCGTTCAGTTGACCAAGCTGACCGATACGCAGCATTTGCTCCTGTTTGACATGCATCATATTATTTCCGACGGAACTTCCATGAGCATCTTGATAGAAGAGGTGACAAGGCTGTATGCCGGCGATCGTCTCGAGCCCGTATCGCTTCATTATAAGGATTATGCCGTCTGGCTGGCGGCAAACCGTCATTCGAATACGTATGTTCAACAAAAAGAGTACTGGCTGCAGCAGCTTGGCGGCGAGCTTCCGGTTCTTCAACTGCCGGCCGATTTCGCCCGTCCGTCGATCCAAAGCTTTGCGGGCAGCCAACTGGATTTCACGATCGATGCGGAATTGACCGCCAGCATCAAGCAGCTTGCGCAAGACACGGGGACTACGTTATTCATGGTACTGCTCGCAGCTTACAGCATGTTCCTGGGCAAACTGGCAGGTCAGGACGAAATTATTGTGGGAACGCCGATTGCCGGCCGGCCGCATGCCGACCTGTCCGGCATGCTCGGCATGTTCGTCAACACCTTAGCCATCCGCTCGATGCCTTCTGCTGACAAAACATTCCGAAGCTATTTGGAAGAAATGAAACAACTGGCTTTAACGGCGTTTGAGCATGCGGAGTACCCGTTTGAAGAACTGGTGGAGCACGTCGTACGGCAGCGGGATGTGAGCCGCAATCCGATTTTCGATGCGATGTTCGCGCTGCAAAATATGAACCGATCCGAACTGCAGATGGCCGATGTCGAGATCACACCGTACGAGTTGGAAAACCCGACATCGAAATTCGACTTGTCGCTATTTATCCACGAGGCGGGAGAGGAGCTGCACGGCAGTCTGGAGTACGCGACAGCGCTCTTCGAGGCGGATACGATCTCACGGTGGAAAGATCATTTCATCACGCTGCTGCGGCATACGGCCGCTGACCCGGATGTCACCCTTGGCAAAGCGAGCTTGCTAAACGAACAGAACCGAATGACGCTCCAAGGCTGGATGGACGGACCTGTACAGAATACGCCGGATGCCTCGGTGCATCAGTTGTTCCGCAAGCAGGCGAAGGCAACACCGGAAGCTGTTGCGGTCGTATGTGCCGATACAAGGCTTACGTACGAAGAACTGGATCGGTTGTCGGATCGCCTGGCTGGTGCCTTGCGCCTGGAACAGATCGGCAGCGGCCGTATTGTCGGGCTGATGGCGGGACGTTCCGCCCACATGATGATTGGTTTGCTGGGCATTTTGAAAGCAGGCGCGGCTTTCCTTCCGGTCGACCCTTCCTATCCGGCGGAACGCATCGCGTACATGCTGGAAGACTCAAAAGTGGCTTGCCTGCTGGCGGATGCCCCTTCCGCTTCAACGAGAGAAGGTCTTGGATACGGCGGTAAGACGCTCATCATCGAAGAGCTTCTTGCGGCAAGCGAGCAAAGTGCGTGGAGCCGTGATAGCTCTAATAACTCTAGTAGCTCTAATAACTCTAATAGCTTTGATAACTCTAATAACTCTAATAACTCTGATAGCCCGGATAGTTCCTACGAGCCGAATAATGAAAGCAGCCGATTGCTCTACGTTATCTATACGTCAGGTACGACCGGGAAGCCGAAAGGCGTCATGTTGGAGCATGGCAACCTCGTGAACCTGATCATGCATCAATACGAGCGTACATCCATTCCATTTGACAAGCAGGTGCTGCAGTATGCGTCGTACAGCTTTGATGTGAGCTATCAGGAAATCTTTTCTACCTTGCTGGCGGGCGGAACGCTGCATGTCGTCGAGGAGGACATGCGTCAAAATCCGACTGCGCTCTTCCGCTATGTGGAGGAACGAGCCATTCCAACCTTGCTGCTGCCGTCGTCGTTCGTCAAATTCGTTTGGAACGATCCGGCCTACGAAGCGAGTTGGCCAACGTGCGTGCAGCATCTGATTACGGCCGGAGAGGCGCTGATTGTCGGTCCGGAGCTGCAGCGCTACTTGCAGGAGCAGGGCG
>NZ_JBCHVJ010000008.1:0-281977 GCF_050474385.1 Paenibacillus sp. B1-35 | reverse complement strand
CACTCCATCAAGTCCGCTCGACTTGCATGTATTAGGCACGCCGCCAGCGTTCGTCCTGAGCCAGGATCAAACTCTCCGTTAAAGTTAAGTTTGAACTGCTCATATCTTTTGACGAGGTATTGCTACCCCATTCACAAACGTTGCTCGTTGTTCAGTTTTCAAAGAACAATTTCAGTCTGTAACCAATCTCTTAGTTACTTTCTTTTTCTCACCGCTTTGTCAGCGGCGACTCTTATAATATATCATGTTTGCCTTTTGGAGTCAAGCACTTTTTTTAAATCTTTTTTTCAACCTTTCGAATGATTGCTTTGTTCAGCTTTCGTTCGAAGTGCTTCTCTCGAAGAGGCGAGTATTAATGTATCATACATCTCAGGCCGAAGTCAACACTTATTTCAAAAAAGTTAAAACGCTGCATGAACAGCCATGCAGCGACCTGTCTTAATCTCTATTGCATTGCTGTTAACCAACCCACTCATATGCACGCGTACTTCCTAGTTTGCCGTACGGACTGGCATGGTCAATCAATTGTTCCTTTACACAACCACGGTGTGCGAGCTTGCTTAATAGTGCAGGCATATATCCAGCCATCCACTTGAATTCGTGATGTTGCATAATATCTGATATAGGTACTGGCCCTTTCGCCTGCTTCAGCCAGTTCAATAACGGGGCACAGCATTCCGCACTCTTCGTTGCCAGTGAGAACTCACAGGCAAGCATGGCAAGCTCAATTCGTTGCGATACGGTTTCTGAGCTCGTCGTAAATTCCTCATACATTTTATAGACACCTAGATTTAATCTCTTTACTTGCTGCCAGAGTGCTTGTCTTGGCATTTCCCCTTGCTCCATAATCGCAAGTGAAGCCAAATGATAAAATGCAAAATCCACGCATCGATAGGCATCAAGCATATATTCCAGCTTGCGTAAATGCTTCGCTTGATTACATGCCTCCAGGAACAGCGCATATGTCTTCATATACTGCATTTGATTCGGCGTCTTCTCTTCCTGAATCAACTGCTCCTGCCATAATGCCAGCATCCCATCGCGATCCACTCGAATATTGCCACGCCCGAAAAATGGAAGCAGTGATCTTGCCTCATCCGAAACGCTCCATTCCTCCCACCTGTCTGGGTGAATGCATATCCAGCGCGCAACAGAGCTGTCGTCAGCCGACACTTCCATCGACTCATAAGGATGAGACGGACACTCTTCATCAACAACCAGCACATAGCGATCCCATTCAATATATTGGTGCATATCAGCATCCAATTGGTTGCGCTCCAATATATAAAGACCGCTAACTGTAGCTGCACCAATTAATTGATCAATGGAGTTATCCAATACATGTTTCATTCTCGACCCCACGCTTTTTTGGCTTTCTTTTACATCAAATGATAGTTTATAATTCTACATAGAAACTCTCTTTCCTTCTTCCTTCGAAAACATTTTCAATCTTGAAATGGAGAGGCTGCGATGAAACAACGTCTTTTTAAAACGAGTAAAATCAATGAATTTCGCTTGTGGGGACTTGTACTTACTTTAGCTGGAATGGGAATGATGGTGCTTGGTACATCCGGCATCCTCATGTGGGGCACACAAGGACGTGTCTTCGCTGGAGTGTTCATGGTTCTGGGAATGATTCTGCTTTTAGGAAGCGTTGCAATCTACTTTTGGGCCGGAATGCTGTCGACCAGTGCAGTAGTGCTAGAGTGCCCAGAGTGTGCAAGGCAAACCAAAATTCTTGGAAAAACTGATCGTTGCATGTTCTGCAGAACCATACTGACACTTGATCCTAATAAAGCTACTGCAGAAAGTGGAGCTGTAGAAAGCAACGCAGAGCAAGACAAGAAAAATGATATTACAATATCATAGCGATGGAAGCATGCTTGAAAAGAGATTTCCTGCAAGAAAACTCGTTGAACCCTACAACAGCATGAATATACATCTCTGATTTCACGAGCTCGCTCCTAGTGAGTGAACAAATCAATTTCTAGCAATAAGAAAGACCCTCTCTCTCTATTCAGAAAGATAGGGTCTTTTATTTCATTTCAATCATTGTAAAATTCTAATTATGAGTTCCGATATTTCAGTACATTCCATATTCCGTCATCCGCGAAGCTCCGGGCCCATACTGCTACTCCGCCAAGTTTGAGACGTTCCGCCAACTGAATCCGGGACTGAATGGAATGCTTGTCTTCAATCCATATTTTCTGAGTCAATCCTTCTTCCTCGTACTCGATGTAGTGTTGACCAGTGCTCTCTGAAAATAAAGGCTTTAACTTACGTTCCTGAATCAAATCTTGAACTTTTTGCATACCAACTGCTTTAGAGGATACCTTTACTTCTCCTCCTTCTGCCTTTTCCGTCCATATGCGTGTATACAACGGCATCCCGAGCACAAGCTTCTCCGAAGGCACATTGTCTTCGTCCATAATTCGCTTCATCGCATTTTCCACCCACGGCAAGGATGCGACAGAACCTGCCGTCGGACTGGTCGCCCAATGCTCATCATAGGCCATAACCATCATGAAATCGACTGAACGGGCAAGTTGTTCACGATCTAGAAATTGAGACCATCTGTCGCTCCCTGACTTGGCCGTTACATCAATGGATACAACAAGGCCTTTCGCATGCAAACGAGGAGTAAGCTCTCGGACAAACTGCGTTAATTTATCGCGATCTTCTACATTTACATTCTCATAGTCAATATTGATGCCATCTACACTGTATTTATCCGCCAACTTAACCAACTGCTCGATCGTTCGATTTCGCTTGTCAAAGGTCGCGAGCGAAGCAGTCGTTCGATCTGGATCAAAGCTGTTGCTATATAATGCCCATACCTGTTTGTCATTCTGATGGGCCCATTGTACAAGGCGAGGTTCTGCCTTTTCATCTACATTTCCCTCATTATCAGCCAAACTGAACCATGTCGGGCTAATAACATTCGTTCCAGGCATGGAAGGCAACTTAGCAGGATCCGGGTTGCGCGAATAAACAGCTTCCCAAGCCAAACTTACAGGCCGCTTCTCCTTCACGAACTTCGGTACGGGCGCCGGAGAAGCCAGCGGAACTGTGATCCTTTCCTTACGTTGAATCTCATCTTTCGCTGCGTAACCGATGTTGCCGCCTTCTGCCTCAACTCGGAGCCATTCCCCTTCCTCTTTCCAAATGGTTACCTTCGTTCCGCCCGCAAGTTTTTCTACAATCGCAGCTTGGTTATCCGGGCTTTGCCGCAAAACTATTTCCTTATCCTCCTGTTGCTGTGCAACGATACCAAGCTGAAGAGATTGACCCGGTGTACTAATCTGAACTGCACCATTTGTGTCGTATTGCTTAGCATTTAAACCGTATATGTCTTGTAAAGCGGTCATCGGAACATATATTTCACCGCCAATTCGTTCAGCGGCAGCCGACCATTTCTTTTCTTGACCATTCAAACTTCCAGTAGAACTTCCAAGCGGCAAAGAGGCAACATCCTTCGAACTTGTCATAATCACCGCATCGGAACTCTCCTCATATACAACAGGGAGCTTATCAGACAAAGCCTGAACGGGGATAAGCAGTTGCTTTCCTTTCCCCTTCGTTCCATATCCACTCCAAGTACCGTCCCATATTAATGGCTGTTCTACGCGAGACATTTCAGAATCAGCCATATTATAACCCGGGAGCCAATCCCTGATGCCATCCCAGCCCTTCCATATGCTTGCACCTAAAATAGCCAAGCCAATTATGATAAAGAGACAACCGCCTCCCCTACCTTTTTTGCGCTTCCTTCTGCCTCCTTGTGAAGCGCGGTAATGCGGGGCGCCTCTCCCCATCCCATTGTTTCTCATCTAAAGTCACTCCCACTCTAAGACTGCATACATGTATTCATTTCAAATAAAAAAGCGCGCTAGCATTAATTTGCCGCGCGCATTTACATTTGTGCATTATATTGAATATCGACCATCATTTATTGCTCCTTAGCCGATTCCGCACAGGATTGACATACACCATAAACTTCCATCCGATGTCCCCGTACGATAAACCCAGTTGCCTCCGAAGCCGATTTCTCCACCGATTCCATTAATTCTGGAATGGCGAAATCAACAATCTTGCCGCACCGCTCGCAAATGGCATGATAGTGATCCGTTACGTTGGCATCAAATCGGCTAGAACTGTCCCCATATGTCAATTCACGAACGAGCCCCGCTTCAATAAACAGCTTCAAGTTATTGTATACGGTAGCAACGCTCATACTCGGAAAATCCGGTTCGAGTGCTCGATATATTTCATCTGCTGTCGGATGATTCATCGCATCCATCAGGTAAGCCAATATCGCATGTCTCTGTGGCGTGATGCGTACTCCGGACATTTTCAGATGCCCTAATGCATGTTGAACCCGCGTTTTCATCTTGTCCACCGCCTTCTACGCTCACATTAGTTCTATACGGGTTACCCAATCAAATCGTAGATTGTAACGATTCTCAGAAAATAATTTCTATATGTCCATTGTACGTGGAAGTTTTTTATTTTGTCAATCCTTAATACGACGCGCTGTTACCGTTTTTGTATGCTTATGTCACCATTTGTGTCCAAATTTACTTGATACATGGCATTTCCTATTGTACCCTCTACTTTATTCTTTACAATTCGGAATGGCAAATCCGAATCCACATTGATGTCGCCAAAGCTATTTGTCGCGTGAATCGCAATATCTGCCCATTCTGGAATGCCGATGGTCGTATCACCTGCCATGTTCTGTAATTTCCAATTTCCACCGATATCCTGAGACTCGATAAGCATGTCTCCACTTAAGGTTTCAGCCTGTACGGCACCTGCCGATTCATGAATGTCAATGTCTCCAGATTTCGTTTCCGCCGTTGTCTTTCCACGAACGTCATATATGGTAATATCCCCATGCATAGTTGATGCTTTGGCATCTCCATGGATATTTTGTACAAACAGATTACCATTCATCGTCTCTCCCTGAACTGATCCTTCGATGTTAAGCAGCTTAACGTCTCCATTATTGCTTCTTGCCACCGATTCGGCCTTCATATCATGGATAGCAATGTCGCCGTTACTGGCTTTCACATCCGTCGACCATGCGAGATGAAGCGGAATGGTGATGATCATGTCAATCTTGATTCGTTGCTGTGAACCTGCGTATTTCGCGCCATCTGCCGATATTGTCACCATGTGATTTTCAGAATTATCCGTAATGTTCACTCCAGATTGATGAGCCAACGATTGTGCAGTATCTCTATCTACCCCGATCGCAATCGCGCTCAGCTCTACATCAATCTTCTGCACATTTCCTGTTTGAACCGTTACCGATCCGTTGTCATTGCGCACAACCAGCTTTGACACCGATTCAGGAATGAGGTGCTCGACTTTAGGAAGCTGGATTGCCATTCCCTTATCACCAGTCATCTCCTTCATCATCGAGAAGTCAAATTGGATGCTCCTTACCCAGTCGCGGAAAAGGGATGGTTGAGCAATCATAAATACGGATACTGCGACGAACACCGAAACAAATATGCCTAAAAAATCTAAACGGAGCCGTCTAGTATCTCCTTTTTTACTATGATACACGCCAGTCCATATATACTCGATGCCCCAAATAATAAATATCAAGGGCCACCATGTCAGTAACAATTGTAAGGTATGGAATCCAAACAACTGATCGCACAGCAACATAATTCCGACAGTGACAAGAAGCAATGATGCAGTTATTCTTCCTACCTTAACCACTGAAGACCATCTCCTCCTGTTGTCCGTCAGCGTCTCTTGCGTGATTCCTTAATAAGCAAAAAGATACCGCCGCCAATGAGGAGCGCAGCTCCCGCATAGGATCCCGCATACGTAAAGAACCATCGTAGCCAGACTGGATCAACGGTTAGCAGTAGCATTGCAACACCGCAAAACAAAAGAAGCAGCCCTAAGAGCGGCCCCTGTCGCACTGGCTCAAATCCCCCATACATCGCTTGATGATTTACTCGTTCCGTATACTGCAGCGCATCAAACAGATTGAAGAAGTAGATAACTGGGAGCATTAATCCAAGCAACACAACAAGCGGCACATTAACCTTAGCATCTATAGCTGTAAAGTATACAATCGCTACGATATCCAACGCCAGCATCATCATAATAAGCAGCCCGCGCTGCATTAATCCCAAGTAAAAGTGACCCGCTCCAGGGAAGATAAAGGATAGAAACAAGGAAACAAATTTACTTTTCTTCGGAGGCATCGTTCCATACATCGGATGCGGCGGGGGCGGTACAGGCGCTCCCGGGCCTGGGGAAAACCCACGATGATCCTCATGAGCGCGAGACATGCGGCCTCTACGTTCGAGCTGCTCCAGACGCTTACGAAGGAATTGTTCATCCTGTTCTTTATTTGTTGCTTGCTCCTTTGTCGTATACTCCCTGTCTATTTCTCTATTCAAATCATGAAACGGTTCGTCGTTTCGTTCAGCCACGTTATCCCCTCCTTACATAGCCCCTATTCCAGCACGTTCTTGCCATGCTCGCTTAAACAACATTTTAGCGCGATATAATCTTGTTTCAACCGTTCGAACCGGCATTTCCAACACCTGTGCAATTTCTGCATAGCTTCGCTGCCGCATATGGTACAGCTCCATCACCATGCGATACTTTTCAGGCAGTGCTCGAAGTGCGCGCCGCACTTCTTCACATCTTTCTTTCTTGATGATAAGTTCATCTGGCATGTCTGTAACGTCATGAAGTTGGATGGACGCAATATGATACGGTTCTAGTCGTTCTACATGGCTTTCCTTGCGTTTTTTGCGCAATATATCAATCATTTGATTCTTCGTAAGCCGATAAAGCCATGTCGTGAATTTCGAATCTCCACGGAATGAATGAATATGGCGATAAGCCTTCACGAATACATCTTGTGCGATGTCCTCTGCTAAATAGCGGTCTTGTACCGTCTGACAAATACACGTTATCACAAACGGACGGTATCTTTCCACTAAAATACGCATCGCTTCCTCATTACCTTGCTGTACTTGACTCACGATAAGTTCATCCGAAAATTGCGTTAACTTACGATACACCATAATCTCTTCCCTTCTCCACTCAGCAACATTCTTGCGTGAATTTGCTTTGCCGTACGAAATAAGCTTACGTTTATTGTACGTTGGAAAGAGAAATGAAAGAAACCTTCCCGAGTCTAGGAAGGTTTCACCGACTTTAGTCTAGGATGACTTTGGACTTATTCCATAGTAACCGTCCGGACACCGTTTATTCGTTCAAGCTGCCCAACAAATAAAAACATGTCAAACTGCTTCGGAATACCGAGAATAAGATGTAATTCTGCCCGCTTTCCTGTCATCGGATCATCGGGTTGGTTCAATAACCGTTAGAACGTCATCTTCTTCACGATAACATCATGTGATTCCATGAACACATGGAGCTCATGAAGAAACTCAGAAGTAGAGTCCGCATCCAGAGTCAAAACGCGAATACGCTTCCCACTGAAAAATCGCTGTTCCACCTTATTAAACCCAAACAAAATAACAATAACAAGGATCGTCGTTACCACAGCCGCGTATTGAAAGCCAGCACCTACAGCCAATCCAATCGCCGCAACAACCCATAACGAAGCAGCCGTTGTAAGGCCTGCGATTGACTTGCCTGTAAAAATAATCGTTCCTGCGCCAAGAAAACCAATCCTGTAATAACCGCAGTGGCAAGACGAGCAGGATCTACACGTACATTTCCTTCATATACGAAGCTTGAAAATCCATAAATAGACAACAGCATAATCAGTGCAGAACCAATACAAACCAAAATAGGTGTACGCAGCCCCGCCGGGTGATTCGCCTGTTCCCTTTCCAATCCAATCAAGCTACCGAGAAGCATCGCAAGCAGTAATCGGAGGGTCAACGAAAAGTCATCAATTACCCACGGACTCGTTGCAGGTATCTCCGCGAGCAATTCCATATGAACCCTACCCCTTTCTTTCCAAATGGCGAAGCCACACGCCTGGTGCAATTTCTTCGTCGCGCACATATTGAAAACCTTCGCGCTCATACAACGTCAATGCAGGTATATTGCGAACTCCTGTTGCAATTCGGTGCGTATGCACGTCCGGCATATGCAGCACATGGCTTAATAGACCAGCTCCAATACCTCTACGAAAATAGTCCGGTCGTACCATAAGCCTGCATATATCCATAACGACCGGTCCGATCATCTCAATAGATACGGCTCCAGCCAACTGCTGCCCCTCCCACCAGCCAAAAAATATTTCACTAGTTCTGCGCAGATCGTCTACCGTTTCTAACAAGGGCGGTATCTTGTCAAAACCGATCATATCCGCTTCTATTCGATATGCGGCCTGTTGCAGATTCCACAGTTGATCCAAGGTTGCATCATCACTCATTTGCAGCTGACGTATCACGAACATCCCCACCTTATCGGAATCACACATTACAATCCTTATGAAAATCATATAAAGCTACAAGAAAAGCGGAGATTCACTCCGCTTTTCTGCATTGCTCTGTATTTTCTAATGCTTTCCGCATTCCTTTTCTAAATTCGGTGCCAGATTCGATTGAATATCTTACAGCTCGCCCAAGCATTGAACCAGTAATTGATTTACAAGACCAGGGTTAGCCTTCCCCTTCGTTTCCTTCATGACTTGTCCCACGAGGAAGCCAATCGCCTTCTGCTTGCCCGCACGGTAATCCTCAACTGATTGCGGGTTGCTCGCAATTACTTGCTCAACGACAGTCTTAATTGCACCTTCATCGCTAATCTGTACAAGCCCCTTCTCTTCAACAATAGCTTGAGGAGCCTTTCCAGTCTCCAGCATCTCCTTGAAGACGGTCTTAGCGATTTTGGAACTGATCGTGCCCTTTTCAATCAAGCCGATCATTTCGCCCAAGCCCTGACCGGTAACTTTTGAAGCATCCGCTTCAAGGCCATTCGCGTTCAAGTACCCGAGTAGGTCGCCCATAATCCAGTTTGCTACTGCTTTCGCGTCCTTCGTATATTGAAGGCTCTCCTCGAACAAATCAGCCAGCTTCTTCGATGCCGTAATAACTTCTGCATCGTAGCTTGTTAAGCCATATTCGCTCGTATAACGAGCCTTGCGCGCATCCGGCAATTCCGGAATGGATTGACGTACACGTTCTCTCCACTCCTCATCGATAATAAGTGTGACCAGATCAGGATCCGGGAAGTAGCGATAATCGTGGGCTTCTTCCTTACTGCGCATCGTAAGTGTACGTCCCTGCGCTTCGTCCCAGCGGCGTGTCTCTTGTACCACTTTGCCGCCATCATCGAGGATATCCGCTTGACGCTCTTCTTCATATTCAAGACCGCGCTGAACGCCGCGGAAGGAGTTCATATTTTTCAGTTCCGCCTTGGTGCCCAGTTCTTTCTGACCAATCGGGCGTAAGCTGATGTTCGCATCGCAACGCAGAGAGCCTTCCTCCATCTTCACGTCAGATACGTCACAATATTGCATAATCGCCTTCAGCTTTTCTAAATATGCCTTCGCTTCTTCTGGTGAATGAAGCTCAGGTTCAGATACGATCTCTACGAGCGGTGTGCCTACACGGTTGAAATCAACGAGGGAAGCATAGCCGCCATCAACGTGAGTCAGCTTGCCTGCATCTTCTTCCAAGTGCAGTCGGTTAATGCCGATCCGCTTCGTTTCCCCGTTCACTTCAATATCTATCCAGCCATTTTGACCGATCGGTTGATCATATTGAGAAATTTGATATGCTTTCGGGGAGTCAGGATAGAAATAATTTTTCCGATCGAACTTGCTAATCGGCGCAATTTCGCAGTTCAACGCCATAGCAGCCTTCATTGCATATTCGACCGCTTGGCGGTTCAACACCGGCAATACACCGGGATGACCTAAGCAAATCGGACAAGTATGGGTATTAGGCGGAGCTCCGAATTCGGTGGAGCAGCCACAAAAGATTTTCGAGTTGGTGTGCAGCTCAACGTGCACTTCCAAGCCGATGACCGTTTCATATTTCGTACTTGGCATGTCGTAAGCCTCCTCAATTACAACTGCGGACGCAGCTTATGGAACTCCGTGCGTTGTTCGAACGCATGGGCCGCCCGAAGCACTGTAGCTTCGTCGAACGCCTTACCAATCAACTGCAAACCGACAGGCATTCCATCAGCAAGCCCACACGGGATACTAATTGCTGGAACGCCAGCCAAGCTGACCGGGATCGTCAATATATCATTCAAGTACATTGCTAGTGGATCATTAATTTGCTCACCGATGCGGAACGCCGTAGTCGGTGCTGTAGGTCCAAGCAAAATATCGAACTTGTTAAACGCTTCGTCAAAGTCGCGCTTAATCAAGGTGCGGACTTTTTGCGCCTTCAAGTAATAGGCATCATAATAGCCGGAGCTGAGTGCATAAGTGCCCAGCATAATGCGGCGCTTCACTTCCTGTCCGAATCCTTCACTGCGGGAACGATGGTATAGATCAAGCAGATTGTCAGGGTTGTCCGCGCGTACTCCATAGCGAACACCGTCAAAACGAGCCAGGTTGGACGAAGCCTCCGAGGAAGCAAGCAGGTAGTAAGTCGCCACCGCGTATTCGGTATGCGGCATCGATACTTCTTCCCAAGTTGCTCCCATATCCTCAAATACTTTCAAGGCAGCAAGTACCGCTTCCTTCACCTTCGGATCGACGCCTTGTCCAATATATTCAGAAGGCACTCCAATTCGCAGACCTGCCACATTTCCTGTCAACTGGCCCGCATAATCTGGGATATCTACCTCCGCTGAAGTCGAGTCCATCTTGTCATAGCCAGCAATCGCTTGGAGCACTAGGGCTGCATCTTCTACGTTTCTCGTAATTGGACCGATTTGATCCAATGAGGATGCGAAAGCAACCAAACCAAAGCGAGATACGAGGCCATATGTCGGCTTCAAGCCAACAACGCCACAATAGGATGCCGGCTGGCGAATCGAACCGCCTGTATCAGAACCTAATGAAAATGCAACTTGTCCCGCAGCTACGGAAGCGGCAGAACCACCGCTGGAACCGCCCGGAACACGTTCCAAATCCCAAGGGTTGCGTGTCGTACGATAAGCAGAATTCTCATTCGAACCGCCCATTGCAAATTCGTCCATGTTCAGCTTACCGATTGTAATTGCTCCCGCTTCCTTCAGCTTGCGGGATACTGTTCCGTCATACACGGGTACAAAGTTATCAAGGAACTTACTTGCACAGGTTGTGCGAATTCCCTCTGTTACGATATTGTCCTTCACCCCTGCAGGGATACCGGCCAAGAAGCCGAGCTCTTCCCCTGCTGCGATGCGCTTGTCGATTGCAGCCGCCTCGGTACGGGCACCTTCATTCATCGTAAGAAATGCTTGCACCTGCTCGTCCGTGCTGGCAATGCGTCGGAATGACGCGTCCACCAATTCAGAGACGGAGAGCTTGCGCTCCAATATTGCTTGTCTTGCTTCCGTTAATGACATCTCAAGTGGCGTCAATGCGGGCATCCTCCTTTATTTCGCTTATTCCAGAACGGCCGGTACTTTGAATTGTCCTTCTTCTTCCTCCGGCGCGTTAGCCATTACCTTTTCTATCGGCAGCGAAGGACGCGCTTCATCCTCACGCATGACATTCCGAATCGGCAGAACATGGGTCGTCGGTGTAACGTCATCCGTATTTAACTCATTTAATTTTTCTGCATATTTTAGAATCGCGTTCAGTTGTTCCGTGTAACGCTCTTTCTCTTCATTGCTCAAGTCGAGTCTTGCCAACTTAGCAACGTGCTCGACGTCTTTTGCGTGAATGCTCATCGGCAGCCAGTTCCTCCTTGCGCCATCATGGCCAAATTCATCCCCTTATTATAGCTTAGAAGCGTAATCAACTCAACGCGTCATTCTACATAAGGACGGTGTAATCTTCACTTCAATCCAAAATGCAAAAAAACACCGAAGCACCGGAATATCCGGTGATCGGTGTCTTCTTTAAATCCAAGCTCTTAAATTCACTTGGCGAATGAACTCTTCTTGTGACATTGCGCCGTCCTGTTCGCTCTCTTCACTCTCAGGTTCTGCGCCTCCGTTCATAATTCGACGGAATAACGATTCATTATGAGTCGCCAGTGCATAATCGATAAGTGCTTCCCGTTCGATGCGGTCCGCTTCCTGCTGCAGCAGCCGTTCCTCTTGATCGACGTCGGATGCTGGCACAAAAAAGTTGCGGTTTGCTCTCGGAACTCGGATGACATAGTCGAATGCGTTGTCTGCATTGCGGTCATAGGCAATAATATAGCCGTATTCCCCGATAGGCAAATGTTGTTCGAAACGGTCGGCAACAATGACTACTTTCTCTCCCAAAGGCAGCATTGTCCATGCCTCCCATCCGTTAGATGTAGTTTATATGGTACTAGAATTTATGGCTCCTGTAAATGTATACGTACGAGTATATCAATTGGTCACAAAAGCAGTCTCTATAATTACTTACGGCTATAGCTTCAAATCTGACCCTCGCTTGTGCCTATGCATACGAAGAAATGATCCGCAATCCTTCTTCAGCTGTCGTTAACGTTTCATATCCATCTGCAGTAATCAGGTATGTATTCTCAATTCCTACTACACCACGACCTGGAAAGGTGAATTTGGGCTCGATCGCGATAACCATTCCTTCTTGCAGCGGCTGCTTAAATCCGCGAGCAAGAACAGGCCATTCATCAATTTCCATGCCAATGCCATGTCCGAGAAATTTAACTTGATCCTCGCCATATCCCATAAAGTGATCTTGCAGCCCGAACGATTCCGCCATTGCAAGTGCGTCTACATACAGCGACTCGCACACCGTACCCGGCTTCAATCGCTTCTCCGTCGCACGCAATATCGCTTCCGACGCGTCGTATGCGCGCTGCAGTTCCTCCTCCAGTTGGCCCATGACGAGTGTGCGTGTCTGATCAATAACGTATCCGTCGATGCAGCACCCGATATCAACAAGAACAGGCTCATTCACTTCTATTGACTTCCGACTGGAACCTTGCGGACTCGCAGGCGTCAGCCCAAGCCCACCAGCTGGTCCATCGAAATAGGAAGGCTCTGCAGCTGCACTTCCCGAGGCCACCATCCCCGTAACAAGCTCCTGATTATAGCCATGCATCCGAATTAAACCAACATGCCCTTTAAGCCGGAATTCACGTTCAATATACGCAATGAGCTCCAGCTCTGTCATGCCTGGTCGAATATAATCTGCTGCGGCATCAAGCACTTGATGGGCCGCTGAGGCTGCCGTCCGAATGCGATCCAGCTCATAGGCGGATTTAAGCATTCTCAGCTCGCGGAACAGGGTAGAGCCATCCGTCCAACTCGTTCCAGGAATGACCGCCTTCAATCGTTCATACTGCTGAACAGGCAGCACATCGAACTCTGTTGCAATGACGACAGATCCTTCCCCTTGGAACAACGCTTCATAGTAAGATCGGATCGTCTCACCAAGCTGACGGAATGAACCAAGCGGAGCTGTGCGAATGATCGACTCCTTTTGCGCGCGCGGATAGCTGCGCTTCACGAAATAGACGGCTTCGCCGCATTTTGGCACAAGTACATAGCCGGTCTGCATCGAGCCTGTTAAGTAATATATATCCAGGTTGTGTGTAACTAAGTACAAATCGATCCCTGCAATCTCCATCTTGTGCTGAAGACGGGCAATTCGACCATGGTGCTCTGCTTTGATTATTTCATCCTTTGACTGTTCGGTATTCATAGGCTGTCTCCTCCCTATGTTACGTGATTATGCTTCACTTGCACAGATTGTGTTCCGTTTTGTGAAAAGGGACTGTCCAGAACCGTATGCAGACAGCCCATCGATGCTGTGTGCCTTCCTTCCTGAGCATACCATGAATAAGAAGAAGCTAGCAAAATTGAAACCTCTTCTTTTCAGCAAGCCAAAAAAGATAAAGAAAAAAAGCATTAAGCACCCTTGTATATCAGGAATACTTAACGCTTTTTTACTAGCCCATCAATACTTGTTTCTGCTTTTTAAACTTTGCAACAGAACCGAGAATGATAAACTGAATCACCTTTCTCTCTTAACTTAGAGTACAGTTTAATGTACTACTTGTACAAGGAATTTTATATACAAAATTATGTCGCGCGATATGATAGCTCTTATCTAGACCATAGAAATTATTCCACATATGCTTTAACTCTTCTTCTCGATATTGATTTAGTGCTTTGCTTGCTTCATCATTTTTTCTTTTTTCATTTTTTTTCGAAATAAACTGTTGAAAATCCAAAGAATTTGCTATTGTTTCCGCACGAAAAACGATTTGCTCTACAAACTCTACTGCAGTTTGACCAAATACATCATCTAATAACCCTATAGATTTTGCAGTTGCAGTACTAATTGGCAAGCATTTCTCTGTTAATTCGTACGCTTTCTTGTCCCCTACACGTTTTGGAAGAAGATATGTCCAATACTCTGATCCAAATAAACCACCCATTTTTTTATAATGAGGATTTAAAACCACACCATCTCGAGCATATATATAATCAGCTGCAAGTGCTAAAATTACTCCACCAGCTCCAGCGTTTCCTTGTAGAGCTGATATAACCAGTTTAGAGTTCATAGATATAATCTCCAAAATTAAATCATTCATAGCATTAATGTTTCTCCATGATTCATCCGCAGGGTTTTCACTGTGCTCAATCGTATTTAAATGAATACCATTTGACCAAAAATCATGTCCTCCCATTAATACAAGTACAGTTATCTCTCTTTTTTTTATATCAATCAACGTTTCTTGCAGACGTATACATTGTTCTGTACTCATCGCTCCATTATAGAAATTGAAATATAAATATCCCACTTTATTTTTTTCTTCATAAAAAATCTCTCTATATGAGTCTCCTGTATATATTTCAAAAGGCGTTAAAGAATACTCTGGTATATGATCTAACTTATTCTTTAACGCGAGTGCAGCAGGAATTTTAAAATATCCCTTAGGTTTCAAATGTGTGATCCAGATTGCTCCATCACCGGTAGCACGACAAATCGCCCCATCACGTTTTCCAATAATTTCACCCGGTGCTCCTCTGAGTTTACTTTCTTTGTGAGCCCCATACAAATAGTATTCTTCTTCAAAAATTGTATCAAGAACTCCCGGGTTACTGTCTGCTGCACAAATCTTTTTAAAAATCACTTCTGTAGAATCATTCCAATCAATCTTCCGATGTATTTGTTTCATTGTAATATGGAGCCGCCCTTTTACTTCTGAATTTTCATAATTAAGGGGGATAGGAGAAAATCGATTACTCTGAAATTTCTTTATTACATCTAATAAACATTTTACCCCTGCTTGTGTAACTTCGTGGCGATATAATGCACTCTTCGTTTTACTGCTCATCACAAAATTGTCTGTAGACCATATATCCCCTGCATCCATCTCATGATTTGCTTGTAGGAAAGTGACACCCCACTCCGGCAGATTATTAGTGATTGCCCAATCTAATGAAGAAGGGCCGCGATCTCCCACAATCCCTGGATGAACAATGATACACACGTAATTTTTCCAAATTTCTTCTGGAATTGCTGTTTTTAAAAACGGGCATATAATTAAATCTGGATTCTGATTTTGAACAGTTTTAATCATGTCACATTTAGTTGTTGTAATGTGAATTTCCACCTTGTAACCTCGATCTGTTAGTTCTACAAACATTCTTTGACTCATGCTATTATGAGCAGTTGTGATAAATAAAATTTTCATACCTGCTTATTCCCTTCGTATAATCTTCAATCTTTAAAAATGGAGTACTTGCAGACAGCCCATCGATGCTGCGTGCTTCCTTTCCTAAGTATACCATAAACAAGAAGAATATGGAAAAGATTGAAACCTCTTCTTTTCAGCAATCCAAAAAAAATAAAGAAAAAAGCATTAAGCACCCTTGTATATCAGGAATACTTAACGCTTTTTTACTAGTCCAGCCTCATATTAAGTAAACGGGTTATGGCTCTTCTCATAGCCAATTGTCGTTGTCGGGCCATGCCCTGGATAGACCGTTACTTCGTCACTCAGTGTGTACAGCTTTTTATGAATCGAATTCAACAATGTCTTCATACTGCCGTCTCTCAGATCCGTTCTCCCCACACTTTCGCGGAATAGAACGTCACCAGCGAACAAGTGCTTGTCATGGAGGAAGCTCACACTGCCTGGCGAATGCCCCGGCGTATGCATCACGTAGAAGGAATGACCGATAAGCTCCAGCGTATCCCCATCTTGCAGCAAATGTTCGGCTGGCTTCATAGACATTGGCGGCGTTACTTGCTGCCACATTGTCGAGCCATTAAGCTCTGGTGTTGTAAGCCATTCTGCTTCAAGCTCATGAATGTACACCGGGCATGGGTGTGCCTTGCGTACGAGATCCACACCGCCAATATGATCGAAATGCGCATGTGTGAGCAATATTGCCTTCACACTCAGCCCATCGAGCGCCTGCAGCAATCGATCTGGATTCATACCGGGATCAATAACGACCGCTTCCTTCGTCTCTGCGTTCGTCAACAGGTAAGCGTTCGTTTGGACAGGACCTAGGTTGAAACTTTGAATCGTAAACAATATCTTGTCAGCTCCTTGCTATATTAAAATCCTGACAGCAGTTCTCTCAACTCGCGCGTAATTCGGGCTTGATAGCCCGTTCCCTCGCCATATTGCTCCAGAATCCGCTGTCTGGCTATTTTTAAATTATCTTGATAATCTGGTGCTTCACGATCCGGATTCTCTTGCTTGAATCGAATCATGTGAGCCTGAACATCGCTTGGACGCGGTCCCCATTGACCAAGAACAAAACCGCCCGTATCTGCAAAAATAACGATTGGAACGGATCGTCCGCCCATTGTCAGGAATTGATCCATAATCTCGGGGAACCGCTCCATAATCAATACCTCAGTACTGATACCTGCTGCTTCCATAGCGCGGAATACAACAGGTACATTGCGAACTACATCGCCACACCAATCTGCCGCCAAGATAAGACAGCGGATATCATCACGATATTGGAGTGACTCGAAAAACTCCTTTTCCTCTTCACTTGACCAAGCAAACTGATCATACCAGGAAATGAAGGCTTCCTTGTTTTTTTGCATAGAGTCGATAAATGCTTGCGGTGAAATTCCTTGACCCAATATATTCGCTACATGTTTGCTCATTTCGGGTTCTCCTCTTTCCGCTTGGATTTCATATATTTTATAACAAAATATATCGTGAGACCGGCAAGTGCAATCAAAATAAATGGCTGTACATAAGGTGCCGCCTTCTCATTAATATGTTCCCACTGGTCTCCAAGCGCGTATCCCAAGTATACGAAAAGGATAGTCCACGGGATTACAGCCAGTGTTGTCAGGAACGTAAATCTTCCTACCGGCATCTTGGATATCCCTGCTGGTATGGAAATCGCGTGACGAACAACCGGTACGAAGCGTGCAGAAAAGATAACGCCTGTTCCGTACTTTTCGAACCACTCTTCTGACTTCTCGATATGATGCTTGCGGATCAGGATGTACTTCCCGAACTTCTCCAAAAAAGGACGTCCGCCATATCTGCCGATCGCATATACAATCAGCTGCGCCAGCACCCCGCCAATTGTACCGAAAATGACAGCGCCAATGAAGCTCACCTTACCAATCGAAACTAGATACCCACCGTAGGCTAACACGATTTCGCTCGGTATGACTTCAATCATGAGCCCCAGCATTATTCCCCATTCCCCTAGCTGCTGCACCCAGTGAAGCAGCGAACTTACCACATCATGTATCCATGCCATAGCTCGTCTCTCTCCTTTTTAATTCCCAGCTTATTCTATCATACGGTTCATCATGACTCCAATCGTCGACTTTGGCTTTTTCGATCTTGGTGTTCCTTTTACCCGGAACAAACCAAGTCATGCGCCAATCTAATCATGCATACACATAGACTAAGCTTAAGCTTGTACTCTCAATCATTTTCAATAGTCATAAATGCTCCCCCAATATAACTGCCCGAGCAAGCACTAATATGTGATACTCATTTAGTTAAAAGGAGGTTTCAAAAATTGACACGCTTTTGGATCGTTTCTCGCAAGCAATTGCGAATTGGTGCAATTGTATTCTCTGCCATACTGGTCGCCGCAGCGTTCTGGCGATATGAATCCGTTCGTTCGGAGCAGGCCGTAGAAGCCGATCCCCAATCGACCCGAATTGTTTACATGGTGACCGGAGAAGTGAAATCCAAGCTGGAAAATGGCAGTGAAATCGAAATGTACCAATTCATACCCGGAACGGTTCATGCTAAAGCCGGTGAGCGTGTAGAACTGCGCATACGAGGGGGTAACGGCATAAAACATGATTTCGAAATCGAAAGCATGAATCTAAAAGGAAGCATCGAGAAGGACAAGGAAACCGTAATCACCTTCACTGCAAAGGAAGGCGTCCATCGCATCGTCTGCCTAACCCATCCGGATATGAAGCATGAGGGCCCGATGGTAGGCTATATCGTAGTAGATTCCAAATAGCGTGTAACAAGGCACCTAGGTCGGAGACCTGCATATGATGAACATAAATATGCAGGAAAGGAGTCGTCATCGATTGAAAGCCCCGAAGGAGCGCCATGCAAGGCCTCTTCCTACCGCCAGAAGAATCCGCCGTGCCTGCAATAATGAATTGTATCGAACCATTAAGCGAATGAACGTCTGGATTCCCGAGGATCTTGTCCAGCAAGGAGAACAATTATATTACCGCAAGGTAATCGAGAATTTGATCTGGATTCATGAGAATGGAGCCAACCGCAAGAAGCTGTCCGATTGGTGGGACGAGAATGTATCCGCCGAGTTAGCTGCGCTGTGGAATGTGGAGCAGGCCAAATTATCCGCAAGCTTCCGGAAATCATTCGGAGGCTAGCTTTTTCTAATTTACCCAAACTGTCGGCTGCCCTCCGTGCAGCCTATTTCTATTGTCTTTGTTCCACCGGAGCTCTCGTAGACGTGCCAATTGGATTCAGTATATGATGATAAGAAATAGACGCTAAGGAGGACTTCATCTTGAGAAATATCGTATGTGCACTAGATTTGCCGCCTGAACTTCTGGAGCACGTTCGGATCACTGCACCAGGCTTCAATATCATTGCTGGACGAGCTAAAGAACTGGATCGTGACGTGTTCCGCCAAGCTGAGGTCATATTCGGATGGTCACCCGCCGTCAAGGAAGAATGTTTCTATGATGATTCCCCGCTTCGCTGGATTCAGCTATGGACTGCCGGGGCGGATTATGTACCGATGGACGCGCTTCGCAAACACGATATCACACTCACAACTGCTGGAGGCGTGCACCCGATTCCGATGATGGAGACGGTATTCGCTATGCTGCTTGGCTTTACACGTAATCTTCCGCAAGCGATTCGCAATCAAGCTCGCCATAACTGGGACACGAAAGGAAAGTTTACGGAGCTGCACGGCAAGACGATGGGGATTATCGGTGTCGGTCAAATCGGTACAGAGGTTGCACGAATCGCCCAAGCTTTCGGTATGCGTGTCCTAGGTGTCCGCCGCTCTATTCGGTCGACTGATCATGTAGATAGCCTGTATACAATTGAGCAGTTGAATGAAGTCCTGCCTGATTGCGACGTAGTTGTAAATATATTGCCGAAAACCTCACAGACGGTGAACTTGTATGATGAAGCTGCGTTTGCCGCCATGAAGCAAGGAGCGCTGTTCATTAACGTTGGCCGCGGGGCATCCGTGAAGACAAGCGCACTTACCGACGCTTTGAAAAATGGCCATCTTGCAGGTGCAGGCCTTGATGTGTTCGACATCGAACCGCTGCCGGAGGATCATCCATTATGGTCCATGGATAATGTTATCATCACCCCTCATATCGGGGGCAATACCGATCAACTGAAGGAACGTGCTGTAAGGCTGTTCCTTGAAAATTTGAAGGCCTATGTTGAACATGGACAGCCTGCCCGCAGTATTGTCGATTACGATAAGGAATACTAAGAATAAGTGAAATCAAGCTTCTCACGAACAAAGACCGATCCAAGAGCGGTAATGGCTCAAGGATCGGTCTTTGGGCTATGTTAGGGAGATTAGCCGATAACGGGAAATGCTTCGACACCTGCCGGTACGCTGCGCATTCGGAACAATATTCCTCATAGTCGAAGATTTGTATCCGAAGCCTGCATTCGTTAAGGTTTACATTTTGTTAAAAGCGAACGACTCCAAATCTGTCGAAGGGACTTGTTTCGAGCACCCTGCCGTTCACAAAGACACGGGCAAAAAATCCATTCGTTCTGAAAGGAACTCCATGAGACTGAACCTACAATACCGTGAAACAATGTAAAATCGGCCCAAGTATTCGCGTCCTGTTGACATACTTTACGCGCCTAGACAAGCGTGTTGTCGAGCGTTTTGGATCCTTCTGCGGCGGTTGGATTCACGGTAGCTTCTTCATCATCGTCTCCTCTTTCGTCCATGAGTTACTTCCCTAGTAACGTATGTTCGCAGAGAGGTGTGCGTGTGGGCATGTATGTCAGCCGCCTATAAACTACTGAATCATCCTGTATGAAGCAATGGAGCCATATGCACGCTTCGCTTCCTCTGTCAGCGCAAAGCGTTTATCGTTGGCAGGCTTGTGCATTCGCTGAACCAGCAGCACTTCCGATTCGTAGCGGCGATACAGTCTGCTCGCCGCGGTCGCATATAAAGCTGCTTGTTCGCGATTCGCATCGAGATGCGCCGCGAGAGCCAGCTTCTCAACCGCTTCGGTCTGCAGCGTGCGATCGAAGCGGTCGCTGCTTACCGCCGCCTCCCACCAAGCGGCGGCGTCATTAGCGCGGCCCAGGCGCATGCTTGCCAGGGCGAGCGCACGATAGAGCCCCTTGCCGTCGCGTTCATAGCGCAGCCCTTCCTCCAGAAGGGCAAGCGCTTCCCGCGGAGGCAAGGTGCGGCTCACGGCGATGCGAAGCGCCGTGTTCGCAGGCGCCCAGCGCAGCGCGGCCTCTTGCTGCGCATGCGCACGGGCTAGGCCGGCAGCGCCGGTGGCCCTGTCGGCAGCAGCGCTGGCTGCCGCGGCGAGCTGTTGTGCCACAAGGTGGCACGAGGCGAGCACAACTGCGGCTGCCAATGGCACGGCGAGCAGCAGTGCAACGAACTGCTTGCTGCGATTCGTGTCCGTATGCCGAGCCATAAAGCATAGTCTTACCGCTTTGCTGTTCATGTTCGCTGCGTCGTCATACATGCCAAGCGTTAGAAATGCAGCGAGCAGCAGTCCGACAAGCCCATAAGCCATGTCAAAATCAAGCAGACTATGTGCCAGCACCATTGCTGCTGCCATTCCCCACCCAGCATGCCGACGCCATACCATAATCCATGCTGCAATCAATAGACTGACGACAGCCAGAGTCCATACCAGCCCGACATCAAGCAGCATATCCAGGAGGCTGCTATGCACTTCCTTCCCCACATATGGCTGGCTCTGTATGCGGCTGAACTGCTGCCGCCATGCATCCCCCCCTGACCCGAACCATGGATGTTCCCTCCACAGCACTAGCGCATCTTTGTAGAACATCGTGCGTGCACCAGCAGTGGCATAATGATCCGTAATCCGGCTGCTTGCCCCTGTAGGCAGCAAGTAGCTACTGCATAGGAGCAACAGCAGCATGATCGCTGCAAATAATCCGCTTTGCAGCCAGCGAATCCGACTCCGATACAGCAACACCCCTCCAAACAACATAATCGAGGCAATCCAAGCAACCAATAGAGGAAGCGGCAGCCAGCCTTTTCCGCTTTGCCATATGGAAGCACTCCAGGAGGCAGCCGCGAATGACCATGCCCCAAACCAGAGAAATGTCAGCACATAGGCAATGCGATGCCCTTGCGCCCTCCATATTCCGACTGCCCATACTATACTGAACACGATCCAAGATCCTCTCGATTCACTAAGACCAAGGACGGCTAGATGAGGAACAAGCGGGACAGCTATGATCAGCCATTGCTTGAAAGAACGACGTGTCAGCCCGTTCACCGATGCTCGAGCTTGAAGCGCTATGTATGCCGTTTCGTTCAGATGATATAGTGCAAATGCCCCCGCAAGCACGCCAAGTGTATTCGGATATTGGACGATCCCGCCTAAACGAAATCCCAACGCCGATAATTCCGAATTTCCACTCACCATCACACCGGATTCATTCGGCACCCATCCGTACAGCATGCTAAGCGCGCTGATACTGATCAGAAATCCGACAAACAGCAATATACCTGTAATATTCCTTTTGGCCTGATTCCCCCCTCTGTTCAGTACAATGGCCAGCAGCACAATCCATGCCAACAACATGGCGTTTCGAATAAATTGCATCTGCGTGCCATATACGGTCGCAGGCCCTAGGGCCCAGTTTACGGAATATCCAATCATGAGGAGAAGCGGATACATGAGCGGAAGTGGAAGTGCCGCTTCCCAATTCGATTTCCATTTGACAAGCATGCCTGCCGATACCGCACATAGAAGGAGCGACAACACAAGCACATCGCGATCATAGAACAAGCCCTGCCGCCACAACGCAACAAGCAGTACAGCAAATAGGATTCCGATTCCTATATACAAGATAACTAAATTGCTGTCTCCGTCTCGTTGAAAGCCCGCCTTCATCAACACCCTCCCTCCTTTCTCGATTCTACCAATTCTATATCTATTATGATGGACAATCAAAAAGAAGGCCAACCCTATAGTTGACCTTCTGTCTATAACACTTCTAATTCGTCAGCAGTGCCATTACAATCTTGGCACGGACGAAATTATTATCACCCTTCGTGAACAGCCATTGCTGAGCGTCCACTATATTATAGTTCGATTCCCCTCTAGCAGCAGCCAGCTCCTTCAGTTCCCGAATGACCTTTTCTTTTCCTGTCAGTTCAATGGCATGTTCCAGCTTTACCGTGGATCCATCATATTGATAGAGACCGTATTTGCCCGCTTTAAGCTCCTTAGATTGACCACCTTGTTGATCAATAACGAACTTTAGGCTGCCCGCATTTGTAAGCTCCGCCTTCCGTGCGTCCCCCACAGTCACTTGCTGTTCAAGCTCTGCTTGCGTAGGGAGATATGTGGTGAATGGCGCCATATAATATTCCCCGTTATTAGCTGGCATCATTTCAACTTGGTTATCCACTTCAGGATATGTACCGGCAATCCCTACAGCAAGCGGCTTGCTGATATGTAGTGCAAGTTTGCCATGAACGGTGCCTCCCCGTTTATCATCAGCCTCTATGATGAGTTCGTCTTCTCCCTCTGCGGAAAGCATTGGGCTAATCAAGATCTGATCACCGCCCAGCAGACTAACTTGCACCTTGCCATTTTTAGACCGTATGGAATAGAATAGCTCATCATTATCCGGATCAGTAAATAGATGCTCTATTGAAATATTTGTCTCTACACCTTGCAAAAGCTGCAATGGAGCCTTGGGATCCGGTGTAAATGCAGGTTCTTGGTTCACTTTAAAATCTTTATAATAGGTCGCTGTTACGGACTCAGTACCGACCTTTGTTGTCAACTTGAATACCCATCTCTCATCCCCAGCCTTCATAGCTATAGCTGAAAATGGACTGCCCGGTTTACTTGTATCTTCACTTACTGGACTAAAGACACCGTTGTTAGACGCGTATTGAATCTGTCGATCGTTGGTTTGGCTCCAATCAGCATCAAATAAATCTCTAAAACTAATGATCTCAGCAGAATAAAGCTGCTTATAGCTATCTTTATAGTCATATTCATTAATAAATTTGACCGTTGGAATCTGGATCGGTATTGCCGGATCCGTTACCGTTACCGTAAATTTATGATAGATATCTTTCCCATTGGGCTGAGTCCATTTGTATTCGACTGTGGTTGTACCTGCCTTGTGAGGATGAATGACATACTGCTGCTGCGGCAAATCAACATCAACAAGCGCAATCCCGGGATCAATATTCGTAACTTGCTGATACGTAACTCCTACAACAGTTGCCGGAATGTCCCTTCTATCCTCTTTATCCTTCACCAATGGCTGGTACGGAATTTTTTGAATCACTTTATCCGGAAAACGATTATTTACCCTCGCCGCAGAAGTTACTGATGGAAAGGCGCTTACTAGGAGCGCGATGCCGATACACCAGGCTAATATAATTCGTAAATGACGAGAAGCAAGCTTCAAGCATCTCCATCTCCTTTCTCTCCTACCATTTCATATCTATGTACCTGAGAAAGTATACACTATTCTGGCACGTTATGGGCGAGCTATTTTTGAATTATTTGATTTACGATCAATATGAAGCTTGATCTGTTCCCGCATAATAAATGCACGCAGCGAACGGAACGCAGAATCACTGGTCACCTGCAACTTAGCGCCATAGAAAGTATCCTCTTCGCGCATCATCGTGCGAATAATTTTCAATCGGCAAGGCACAGCAAAGCCAAGCTGCAATTCAGCTTCTGCTTCGCTCCCCTCCTCTAATGGAAATGCTCCTGTCATATAAAATCCGACGCCATTCAGGCTAATATCTTCAATTTGAATCGGTATCGGCGTCGGCGTAATTGCTATCCCCTCTGTCGGTCGTGGCGGCAATACATATCCATGCTTCCGTACCTCAATCCGCGGATACAGGCGTTGATCTGTAAATTTACGCTGCTGATGCGGCGGATGAATAAGCAGCAAAGAGCCTTCATGCCGCGCTACCGCCTGGGTATGAAAATTGAAGATGCCCACCGCTGAATAAATGGTCACCTTCAGTGATTCTCCAAGTTCAAACCGCTCGAACTCAGGCAGTTCTACCTCCATGACATCACCTTCTAAATAAGACAATACTCCCGTAGCAATACAATTATCTCCCTCAAGCACTGTACGACTGTGCAAAAGCGACATTAGCAAGTACTCCGGAGTATCTGTGACATAAGCTCCCGTCATTGACTGTCAACCTCCTAGGTTTTTCGTTTGCAGTACAGCCTATTGTTCCGCTTTGTCCCCGCTCTGTTCGTCCATCCTGCTCATGCTGTTCGGATCGAGCGGACATAGGCGTCCTGCATATTCTATTGCGACAACGTAATCTGCCCTGATCGATTACCGATGTATTTCCCTATGACGGGCATTGACATGTTATGTTGCCTAATCCAATTCTCCTATTCCTCTATATCGTCCAATTTCAATGGAATTTGAAGAGAAACATGTTGTTAGTTGTCCCAGGAGACGCCTTAAGTACGCAAGTGTGAACCTGTCTTCCTTTCCCTTACACCACTGCCCGCTCCATGTAAAATGGAAATGAAAAAGAACCCTCTAGAAGACTAGAAGGTTCTTTGGATTTGAATGATCGATATTTACATCGTTCGCTGACAGCCTCGTACTGCGAGCAGATCTTCCAGCGCATGCTCTAAATAAGGATCTGCCTTTAAAAACTGTCTGAACGTCTCATATTCACGCCACATCTGTGGATCGGTCTTTGACTCTTGCCCATCAGATTCTTCTGTACGAACAGCACGAATAAGAATATTTTTTGGTGTATGCTCCATGTCTATGAACTCGAGCAGTTGCGTGCGGTAGCCAATACAATCAAGCAACTTAGCCCGCAGCCCATCTGTCGCGAGTGCACTGAACCGCTCCTTTAAAATACCGTGTCTTAACAAAGGCTCCAATACACTCTGCTCAACCTGACGGTTCAGTTCATGCTGACAGCAAGGCACGGATAGAATCACCCGCGCTCCCCAGCGGACGGCCTTGTTCAGCGCTGCATCTGTTGCCGTGTCGCATGCATGCAGTGTAACCACCATATCGACCTCATCGGTTCCTTCATATTGGGCAATATCACCCATCAGGAAGGATAGTCCTTCATAGCCTAGACGTCTTGCAAGCGCCTCGCACCGTTCAATAACGTCCCGCTTCAGATCCAATCCGACAATGTGAACGGGAAGCTTGGATTCTACATGCAAAAAATGATACAACGCGAATGTCAAATATGATTTACCACAGCCAAAATCAATAATGCGCACTGTGCGGTTACGCGGAAGATGCGGCAACACATCTGCCACCATTTCTAAGAAGCGATTAATCTGCCGGAACTTATCGTATTTCGCTGCGATAACATTGCCTTCCTTGCCCATAATGCCCAGTTCCACCAAGAAGGGAACCGGAACACCCTCATTCAGTACATATTGCTTCTTCCGGTTATGCGACACATCTACCTTGCGCACAACTGCAGCTTGCTTGCGAATCGTAACCTTGAATTTCTTGCTGATCAATACCTGGTAGTCGCCCTCTGTTGTCCGCAGCAGCCCCTGCTTGAATGTGGTCTCAAACAAAGACATCATCTTTACAGCCGCTTCTGTTAATGGTACATTATCGTGCGTTACCTTGTTAGCATAATGGTATTCGAATTGAATCTGAATTTGCCCGCGCAGCCGCACTGGTTTGACCAACACCTTGGTGTAACCTTCTTCCGGCTTGCGCCGCAGCTGGCTGAGCACCGCACTGCTCAATATTTGTTCCTGTACCACTCGTTCGACTAGCTTTGTTAATTGTTCCATTTTGTTAACCCCTACCGTTCCATATGCAATGCTGTAATCTTGCTAATATCCTCTATGCCAGTATGAATCTCCTCCCGGCTTAAACCGCCCTCTAGCAGCAATTCATCTGACATTGCATCCAGCCGTTCGTAAAATTGCAAGGCTTGTGCACAGCGATTTACTACCTGTTCTGGTTGATGCATCTCTGCACGACGCAGCCATATGAACAGAGAGTCCTCCGCGTCAGCCAAACGCCCTTCCCGTTCGAACCAGCGCCACATCTTTTCTCGCAGACGATCATCGATATGATAGCCCTTGATTGCCTGATAAATCGAATCCATCGCCTCCTGTACGGGAAGCAGCCTTCGATCACTGCCATGTGCAGTTGCCTCTATCAGCAGCTCGTAAGACTTCATCAATCTTCTTATATATAACGTCTCTTCCGTCCCAGCTTCCAACGTACTTTCTCCATACCGCGGCACTTCGGTAGCCCCATACGGCAATGCTGCTTCATTATTTCTGCTGCGTTCCCACTCCAGCTTAGCCCGCTCATACAGCACGATTGCCAAGGCTTGTATCTCATCCGCATGCAGGCGTTCTCCTGTCCGGAACAGCCGCATAATGTCCTCTGCCTGGAGCTTATCAGCAAGTTCTCCGCTCATACGGAAACGGCGCTGCAGCAATTCATCCCACTCGACAATCAGTTGTTCACGCTTTTTCTTCTCCCTAAGTCCAAGCGTTTGGCCAATCATGCGAGTCATCTCTTCAATTAATCGGAGCAAATAATCCCTTTGGTGCATGACAGTCACCTCGGTTGTGAATTAGATCGAAAGACAATATAGGAATAAATCGTCGGGACGAAAACCGATGTCGCTACTGCTAGTAAACCAATATATCCGTCCCAACGAACAGGCATCAGCCAGGCCCCTGTACATGCAAGTAAGCCTGATAAAAACCAGACCTTTCCTGCCAGCCGATGCGTACTGCGCCATACCTGCTCGTTGGCAAGCGTCCACGGTGTACGGATACCAAAAAAATAGTTGAAGCGAACGCGCCCAAGCATATTGCCAAGGAACATCCACAGCAATCCAAGCGCAGTCAAAATCAGGGATTGGACTGGAATATCGCTAACAAAATAATAGCCGATCATGATGCCAAATATGGCCTGCAGAAATACAGACAATGCCCACCCGAACCATATGTATGTCGATTCGAATTTCTTGTAATTGTGCTGCTGCGGATCTGCTCGTCGAAGTAGCGGCATAAGTACGGGGACAAGAATTAAGATGGCAGAGAAGATCGTAAACGCTATCGTCTTCTCCGTTGTGCCGTCAGGCTCGCCATGGAAGTTGAAATGGGATACGACCCTGTCCGGAAGCTTTGGATATGCCAACCACATCAATCCAGTTACGATCACATTGTACACTAACAATACAAGGAATGCCTTTCTCTCCGGATTTTGATTAGGCAGCTTCATTGGTCATCACTCCCTCTTTTATCCTGATATGAAATAATATCAAGAAACCAGCCAAGAGCCTCCTGCAATACGGTTGTGTTGAGCGAGTACCATATATGCTGGCCCCGCCGCTCATCGATAATGAGTTTAGCCTGCTTCAGCCCATTCAAATGATGAGACACGCTTGGCTTCGTCATACTGAAGTGTTCAGCGATATCGCCTGCCGTCATGTCCTTATCCTTCAGCAGGGTTATAATCTTCCGCCTCGTCGGATCCGCAAGTGCTTTAAACGCCTCATTCATGCCAAAGCCTCGCTTCATGTCAATATTTTCGTGAATGCAACATCCAAAAAGTAAGTCAAGTATAGCGAAAAAGGGCATCTTCCTCAAGTGAAGATGCCCTTAACGCCTTATCGCCCATTTATTCTGCATCTACTGGTACATTTTCCGATCGATTAACGAAATACCTTCGTCAAATACGTATGCAGCGCATCCGCTAGCGCCATCGGTGTCTCCATCATGCTCATATGGCCCGCCTTCTCCAGTGTGACTTGAGAGATATGTTCACCGCTGGCCGTAAATGCTTTCTCTTGCGTTACAACTTGATCATTCTCCCCTGCTAATAATAGTACAGGAATACGGGAAGCCTCCAGTACTGCAGTCCGGTCAGGGCGTTCTCTCATCGCCAGTGCTGCCCCAGCAGCCCCTTGCGGTGGAGTGCCATAACCAATTTCCTTCGCCTTGTTCACTTGTATCGCATACTCATCGAAATGCTGCGGTGCGAACAGCTTCGGAACCAGCCCATCTACAACAGGAACAATGCCTTGTGATTGCAATGTCTCAACAACAGACAAGCGGTTCTTCTTTCCTTCTTCGGTATCAGGCAAGCTAGTGGAATGAACGAGCCCAAATCCCTTTAATCGGTTGCTAAAGCGCTGAGCGAATGACAACGCAATATATCCGCCAAGGGAATGGCCAAGCAGCACAAATTCTGTAAGCTCAAGCTTATCGGCAAGTGCAAGCACATCATCTGCCATTTGCTCAATCGTATATGCACCTACTGGTGAATCTGACTTGCCATGCCCCCGCAAATCAGGTGCAATGACGCGATAGCTCGTCGCCAGCATCGGCATAAGTTCTTCCCAGTATTGCGAACTTCCGCAATAGCCGTGAAGCAAAATGACAGCAGGCCCTTCTCCTTGCTGCTCCACATTCATCGTAAAATTAGGATCTACCTGAATTCTTGCCATGTCTCATCCCTCTTTCATATAGGCGCACTCACTAAAAACGCAAATTTCCATTTTACGCAGAGCACACCGAATTATGCGCCTTTTATTACCATTACATAAAATTTTCAAAAAAGCTTGTCCAAAGCATTCTTTCATTCCAAAAACATCCATACATATATAGTATATTACACTACCCATATATACCCGAATCAGCAGCCAGTTCAAAGCATCGCTCATACCAGTAATCTGCGACTTCATACAGATGGGGGGTGAACGATATGCAAGGGTTCGAAATTTTCTTCGCCACGAGTGCATTTATTCTCGGGTTAGTTCAGCTCATTATCAAGCTGACGGACCGGGAAACCAAAAAATGATCCGTTCCCCTAGAACGGATCGGTACAGCATCTAAACATACATGCATATGAACCACATGATGGAGGCGGCGGGTGATCCGGCTCCATCTTTTTTTGCCCACGACATCATTTGTATGGAAGATGATTCGGATTTATGCTTGGCTGTGGAAGAAATGATTCGATGATCGCCCCCGCTACATCGTCTGCCATCTTCATAACGTGATGCAAGGATGTGGTCTGTAGGGTCCAGTATGGCTTCGGTCCGTTCACATTCACGACACAGGCTATGCTGTACTGCCCTACTGCCGGCATATCCGCACCTACCGATTCTGCTGGCTGCAGGGAGGAATACCTGACTAGATATTGTCCAACAGAACCCGGATGCCCCAGACAAGCGTCGATTGCAATCGTCACTTCCTCCTTACGCAAAGAAGAAATACGGAATTCCAGATTGGTGGCATCGCATGGCTCCTCCATGGTTCCAATCACCTTCAAGCCGCTTTGTGCAAGGCGCGATCCAACCAAGGGTCCGAGCGCATCACCTGTAGACCGATCTGTACCGATACAGATGAACACAACTTCCTCTCCTTGATGCTCGCTGGCAACCTGGCGCAGCCATTCACGAAGCCGTTCAATGGTGCAGCGAATTTTTTGCCCGCTCTGTTCATATACCTTATTCATCTTTCCATTGACTTGCATGGGCAAAAGCTCCTTCTGATCATTGTACTTAATGATTCATTCTACTGTATATTTCCACTGATGCCAAGCGGTGTGCGAACACAAGAAAAAAGCAAGCGCATCAAGAGAAACCGCATTGAAAAAAGCAAGAACATGCATTTTGTTTCCTCTTCTTTCGTGATACAATACGGACATGTTGAATAGGACGTTATCGAGCATAGCGTCTAAGGAGGAGAACCATGATTACCAATGAAAGAACGCAAGCCAATGTAGAGATGATGATTGATGTGATCAAGGATAAATTAAAGATGGCTACAGCAGCAGCCATGCAGTCCTCTGCGTTCTCCGTGGAGCAATATGATGACATTAAGGACATTTACGATATCATTATGAGCAAGCCTGCCTTCAGCATAAGTGAAGTTGAGGCGATTGTGTCCGAGCTTGGCAAATTGCGCCGCTCTTAATCCACTAACCTGATCGCACCACCGATTATCGGATGAATGTAAAAATAGCTCCCAGCTCGCACTGCTTAGCAGAGCGGATTGGGAGCTATTTCTTATTTTACACCGTTATCGTATTAAGAGACGATCGCAATGCACGCAAGCGCTCAGGATCGATTGGCGCTAAGGAATGACCGCCAATGCGTACATTCGAGCCGAAGTGAACCTGCTTCACTCCAGCCTTTCTTACAAAATCAACTACCGTCTCTGCTGTAAGGCCGCTTCCGGCCAATATTTCAAGCGATGAACCGGCTGCTTGGATCATTGCCTGGATACATGCAAGTCCTTGCAGCGCACTTGGCTCGCCACCGGAGGTCAGCACGGTTGTTACTTGCGGATAAGCCAGCAGCACATTCAAGGCTTGAAGCAGGTCGCTGGATTGGTCGATCGCACGATGGAAGGTCAGCGGTATCTCGCCGGCTGCATCCAATACCCGTTCTAGCAGTTCAGCGTCTACTTTGCCCTCTGGTGTCAATGCGCCAAACACGATGGCATTCGCTCCCGTCTTACGTATTAAGCGAATATCACGCAAAATCGTTGCTTGATCATCCTTATCATATACGAATGAGCGGCTGTGAGGTCGCACCATCACATTAACCGGAATGCTGACAGAGGCGACCGCCTCTTCAATAAGCCCAAGACTGGGGGTCAATCCCCCTTCTGAAAATGCAGTTATCAGCTCAATGCGATCCGCTCCATGCAGTGCTGCTTCCTTCACTTCTTGCACAGTTGTTCCGATAACCTCTAACAGTATGGAATTCATAAGCTCACCTCTTCTGCAATGTCATGCTGCAACCGATTGCGCGTCATCTCGATCACTTTAATGCTTGGAGCTGGAATACCGCCTTCTGCTCACCGACTATTCGACCGTTGTCGTTCAGAATTGTACCTGGGAACACTTGACGGATACGCTCTATCGTTGACTTTTCTTGATACCCGATCTGCTCAAGTATGGAACCGACAATAAGTGACCATTCCTCATCTGATCCATCCGCAACCTTGAACGCGAATCCTAATCCCTCATTGCGCAGTCCGAAAGCGAATATTCCTTTGAAGCCGCCTTTGGCAACGATATTCTTATCCTCCATAAGCAGCGAGTCAATTCGATTCGTACCGCCAACTAATAATGGATGCTCCTGCATCGCGTTTCGAATCCGCTCAGCAGCCGTACGAGTCGCTTTATCCGCAATGAGCTCAGGACAGGCCATCTTCATATATGCGGTTGCCAACCCTTGAAGTGGAAGTGCATATACGGGGAAGCCGCAGCCATCGGTACCTGCATGCATCTGTTCAGGAGCAATGCCAGCCATCTCACTAATTGTACGCGTAATTTCCTGCTGTGCCGGATGGCTTGGCTCCGCATACGTATTCAGATCCCAGCCCATCATATGGCTCCATGCAAGTACGCCAAAATGCTTCCCGGCACAATTATGGTACGCTCTTCGGCGCTCTCCGCCATTGCGCAAATACTGCTCTTTCACTTCTTCGTTCAGTGGATAAGAGGGGGAGCAAATCAGATGCTTCTCTTCAAGCCCTGCACATTGCATAATGTGCTCCATCGTATCAATATGAATGGATTCTCCCCGATGAGAAGCCGTCATGAGTGCCAAATCCCGAGACGCCAAACCATAATGCTCGAGTGTTCCGCTTCGCACAACAGGGATAGCCTGCAACGGCTTTCCTGCTGAACGCAGGAACATCGGTGTATGTATATCCCCAAGCGCATATTGAGGCTGCATTTGGCGATCAACACCACAAATTGCTCCGCGATGCTCACACTCCAACCAGCCGTTTCGTGTTTCCTCCACTAAACGTTCATTCATGGTCGTCTTCCTTTCATTCTTCCAGTTGCAACAAAGCATGGAAATATGTTATTGATATTACATATTTACCTTTTGTCCCTATTTCGTACATTAAGAAAGATTATCGGACATCTTGTAATGTAAACATACACCCAAAGGAGAAGTGTTGACAACTGTGAATCAACAATATCGAGGCATTACGCCAGAAGCAAAGCGCAAGTTTGCGCTAAATCTTCTTGGGGGAGCAGCCGCGACGCTTATCTTGGCTATCGTTTTCTTTTTTATAACTAGAAGTGTGCTTCTGAATCAAACGACTGATTTCGACCGTTACGTAACCGAAACGGTTCGCCAAGCAGCCTCCCCGACGTTAACTTTTATCGTTACCTGGATTACCCATATAGGCTCCAGCCGTGTCGTTGTGCCATTGGCTGGCATACTCATTATACTCCTTGCCTTTGTGTTCAAGCGCAGATGGGATGCCATGAGCCTGCTGACTGCCTCGCTCGGAGGCGCTTTAGTCAATGAAGGATTGAAGCTCTGCTTCCGGCGGGCAAGACCAGACTGGGAGCATTGGGTTGTTGAGCATGGGTACAGCTTCCCAAGCGGGCACTCCATGGTCAGTACCGCCTTTTTCGGCATGATTGGATATTTGATATGGGTGCATCTGAAAGAACAAGGAAAGCCTGCCGGATATGTTCTTGTGCTTACCGCTCTACTTATTATATGCATCGGGCTTAGCCGCATTTATCTAGGCGTTCATTATGTCACAGATGTGCTGGGCGGCTTCACGGCTGGTGCTATCTGGCTTCTATTCACGATCATGGCGATGCAATGGTTGAGGGATCGCAAATAAGGAATACGATAAGCGGCACCTCTGTTTCAAACTTCCCAAATATGTGTAATCCACTAGTAAGACAATGGACTACGCGTAAAGGAGAGGTTATCATGAGCCAAAATGCAGAATGCAACAACGCACAAACAAATTGCAGTACATTCGTAAAGGGGCTTCTAATCGGGAGCGCTATAGGTGCTGCTGCCGCTCTGCTTCTAGCACCGAAATCTGGACGTGAGCTACGCGCGGATATTGGAGATAAGGCACAGCAAGTAGGGGGTAAAACAAAAGAACTGGCAACAGATCTTGGATCCCGTACAGCCGAAACGGTAAAAAACGTCGGTTCAAAAGCAGGAGCCGTCGTGAGCAGCGTAAAAGAAGCATCTAAGGAATTCGCTGCAACAGTTAAGGAAGCAACAGCAGGCACTGCGGATCAATTGAAAGAAGCAACAGCAGATGTAGCTGAGGAAGTTGCAGAAGAACTGAAGAAGGAAGAATAGAAGGAAATCCTTCATTAAATGGAGTTCAAGAAATTGAATATCACACAAAATGAAGATGCTGTCTATATAGACAAGCATCTTCATCTATTCTACGAAGCGTCATTCGCAGTCAATATTTTTTTAAGCTTTTCCGTTGCACGACGCTGAATGCGAGATACGCTCATCTGAGAAATGCCAAGGCGATCCGCTGCGGTGCGTTGTGATAATCCTTCATTATAAATAAGTGCCAACACATTTTGTTCTTCCGGTTTGAGCTCTTTTATGGCTTCCATAAGATCCATCTTGCGTTCCACTGACTCGAAATCATCGGCCTCAGACCGAATCAGCTCCCCTAATGTAGCAGCACTCTCATCCTGAGATAGAGGCGTATCTAGGGAGACATAATGATAGCATTCGCGTCCTGCCAACACCTCGACAGTTTCCTCGACGGACAATTCCAGCTTCTCCGCAATCTCATTTACATTCGGCGATCGTTCGAGCTTCATCGTCAGTTCGTCAATGGTTTGCTGCACGAGCGCGCCTTTTTCCTTAATGCGGCGGGGTACTTGGATATACCATGATTTGTCACGCAAAAAATTCTTCATATGGCCGATCATGCTTTTCATTGCATAAGCTTCGAAAGGAACGCCTAATGAACTGTCAAACTGCTTCAATAAGCGTATTAATGCCATATTGCCAACTTGCATCAAGTCTTCATACAAATCTGGTCGGTTGCGCGATATCTTGCCAGCAGCCATTTTTACCATTGGATCATACTTCTGAATGAGGATAGTAGCGATCTCATTATCATTTGTTGCTTGGTATTCGTGGATAAGCCGGATTGCTTTATCGGATGAATGATGTTGAGGGGCAGCACTCATAGAAGTTCCCCGCTTTGTTGCAGCCGCTTCTTCATCTTCACTACGGTGCCATGACCATCGACACTTTTCACTTCAACCTCATCCATCAACGCCTGCATTAAATAGAATCCAAGTCCACCGGCCTGAATATCTTCGAGCTGCTTATCGTGCAAAGCTTCCAACCCATTGGTCTTGCTTGCTGCGTCAAAGCTCGCTCCCTCATCCTGCACGATGATCTCAATCTCATCCTCAGCAACCTCAAACAATACTTCAACGACTCCACCATGCGAATCATACGCATACAGCACCGCATTGTTACAAGCCTCCGAAATCGCTACCTTCATATCCTCAATATCTTCATAGGAAAATCCGATACGGCTTGCGATACCGTACAACGTTAATCGTGCCAACTCCACATATTCGGCCTGTGCCGGCAATGATAATTTAACGCGCTTCAGCTCTCTTGCGTGTTCCATAATTCTGATTCATTCCCTTTCATCGTTCATTTGTTTAGGCTTGCGGGGTCAGAAATTTCGAAATGCCAGTCATATCAAAAAGTTTTTGGACATGTGTCGGTACATTCGTAATACGGAAAGCAGACTTCTGCTCATGACGCATCTTCAAAATCGAGATCAAAATTCCAATCCCTGTACTATCTATATACGTCAATTCATTCAAATCTAATGTAAGCTCTGTCTTCGCATCGTTCACAATCGGTTCCATCGTGGAACGGAACTCCTTGGCTGCTGCCAAGTCCAAATCTCCACAAGGTTGAACAATTACTTGCCCCTCTTGCTGGATTATCTTCACTGCAAACTTCTTTCCGCTCATAACTTTCCTCTCCTAACACAGGTAAACTAGTAAAGTGTACTTTAATTGGTAAATAACCTTCATTCACTGAATCGAAACAAATGGGAAAAGAATGTGGCAATTACTCGCCACATTCCTTAAGCCATACGTCAAATGTAAATAATGCTCCCTCCGGAACCGGAGTAGCACGAATATCTCCATTCATCAGTTGCACGAGCGACTTGCATATCGCAAGCCCCAATCCACTTCCGCCATATTTGCGGTTCATAGACGAATCCAGCTGTGCAAATGGCTGGAACAGCCCTTCCATTTTATCTACCGGAATACCGATGCCCGTATCTCGCACATCGAATTGAACGTGGAACTGCTTCCCTTGTTCAGTCTGCTTCGTGTCGATAATAGACACATGGATACCGACATTTCCGTTATTTGTAAATTTAACCGCATTCCCTACGAGATTAATGAGAATTTGTCTTACACGCAGCATATCTCCATACAATAATGCAGGCACATCCTCATCCATCGAATAGGATAAGGTCAAATCTCTTTTATTCGCCTCGACCATGAACAGCTCGTACACTTCTGTAATGAGCGAGTTCGTATCAAACGGAAATTCTTCCAGCTCCAGCTTCCCCGATTCCATCTTGGTGAAATCGAGAATATTGTTAATGGTGCGGATGAGCGTATCAGCGCTCTTACGGATCAGTTCCGCATAGTTCAATTGATCGCTGTTCAGCTCTGTATCGAGCAACAGATCAACCATGCCGAGCACTCCATTCATCGGCGTGCGAATCTCATGGCTCATCATCGCTAAAAATTGCGTTCTGGCCAGCGCGGCACGTTCTGCAGCTTCCTTGGCTGCGGCCAGCTCACTATTCATCCGCTCCAGTTCTTTCGTCTTCTGATGAAGAAGCATTTTCTGCGCTTGCAGCCGTTTCTGTGCCTGAAATATGCCTACAAAGCTGTGAATCTTTGATTTCAAAATATGAGGAACGAACGGCTTCACCATATAATCAACCCCGCCGGCTGAATAACCAGCGAATAAATGCTCGGTTTCTTTATAATTAGCAGACACGAATATAATCGGGATATTTTTAGTCTTTTCTCGCGCCTTAATCCATTTTGCCGTCTCAATCCCATCCATGCCCGGCATTTGCACATCAAGCACAATAACGGCAAATTCCTCTTTCATCAAGTGGCGCAAAGCTTCCTCTCCAGAAGTAGCCTTGACCAAGCGATAGCTTTCCTCGGACAATACGGCTTCAAGCGCAAGTAAGTTCTCGTGCCTGTCATCAACGAGCAAAATATTGATTGGTTCCAAGGTGTTCACAATCGTGCCTCCTATCGTATTTTACGATAAATCTTCTCGTTACGATCAATCTCCTCGTATTGAGATTCTCTCCCTGTAAAATGCAAGGACTCCTTGCCTCCGACAATAAGCACACCTAGTGGCGCCAAGCTCTCATAGAAAAGATCATGAACCCGGTTGCGCAGCGGCTCATTAAAATAAATCATGACATTTCGGCATAAGATGACGTTAAATTCATTAAAGGATCGATCCGTTGCCAAGTTATGCTCCGCAAAAATGACATTTTTACGCAAGTACGGATGAATGACGACTCCCTCTCCAGAAGCTGTATAATATTCGGAGAAGGAGCTCGTTCCACCCGCATCCAAATAATTTTTCGTATACGTACGCATCTTGTCCATCGGGCAGACGCCTTCTTTGGCTTTCTGCAGCGATTGCGGATTCATATCGGTTGCATACAGCCTCGTCTTCTCATACAGCCCTTCCTCGTGCAGCAAAATCGCCATGGAGTAGACTTCCTCACCAGTTGAGCAGCCCGCATGCCATATCCGAATATATGGATAAGTACGCAGCATAGGGACGACCTGAGTACGAAAGGCCAAGAACATCGACGGATCGCGGAACATCTCTGTAACGGGGATCGACAAGCTGCGGACAAACCGCTGCAAGCAATCTCGGTTATAGAGCACTCGGCTCTGCAGCTCCGATATTGTTGCCACATTCTCGGCATGTACCTGATGCCAGATGCGCCGTTTGAGCGAAGGATATGCATAGTCCCGGAAATCGTAGCCGTAAACTCGAAAAACACCTTCAAGCAGCAATTCTATTTCAATGCGTTCTCGGTCCGCATCCTGGGGTCTTCTTCTCTCATCATGTAAACCGAGTCCGTTTCCGTTCATGTCTCATCCTTGCTCCTTCATTCATCGTCTCAACATTGATTCTCTGTTATTTATATAACCATACTCGCATCAATGAAAGCAGCTGCTCTGTTTGGAACGGCTTGCTGACATAATCAGACGCTCCTGCTTCAATGCACTTATTGCGATCTTCCTTCATAGCCTTTGCCGTCAGCGCAATGATCGGCAGCTTCTCAAACTGCGGCTGCTCGCGAATTCGCCGCATCGCTTCGTAGCCATCCATCTCCGGCATCATCATATCCATGAGAATAAGATCGAAATTCGTTTCCTTATCCAATGCTTCTAGCGCTTCACGACCATTTTCGGCGTACACGATGTTCATGTCATATTGTTCAAGCACACTGGATAGTGCAAATACATTGCGGACATCATCATCTACAAGCAGCACGCGCTTGCCTGACAGCAGCAAATCACTTGGCCCTCGGCTTTCCTCTTCAGCGCCTGACTGAGATTCCTCCGAGCGCTTCAAAAGAATCATCGTTTCCTGCAGCAGACGTTCAGGAGATTTCACATCTTTTATAATGATACTCTGCGCCCGCTTCTTTAGCTCCGTCTCTTCCTTTGCGTCCAACAGCTTGCCTGTATAGACGATAATTGGAATGCGGCGTAGACGAGAATGATTGCTAATCTTGTCCATTAATTCGAATCCCGTCATGTCAGGAAGCAGCAGATCGAGAACCATACCGTCGAACTTTTCTTCCCCTAGTACCTTGAGTGCTTCCGTTCCCGTCGAAACAGCCGTAACTGCTACATCTGCTCCTTCGATCAAAGCAATCAAGGATTGGCGCTGCGGCCCGTCATCTTCGACGATGAGCAGCTTCCTCTGTCCAAACGGCCACCCATGTCCTTCCTCTTCTTCACCAGCAGCAACTTCTTTAAGCAACGTTTCTTCCCATTCTGTAAGTGCAATTGCCTCATTAGTCATAGATGTTAATGGCATATGCGGCTTGCCAAGCTTACTATTCTCCAGTTCTGCATGCTCATGCTCCTTCTCTCCAGATAGAGAGGCTTGAGCTTCAGCAATTGCCTTTTCATACAGGGCAACCGAGGAATTGACCGGAATAGAAGACGGCTCAATTGCCTTCATAGGAAGGAAGAAAGTAAAGGTGCTTCCTTCATTCTCTTGGCTCACTAATTGCAGCTTGCCGCCTAGCAGCCTTGCCAGCTCGCGGCTGATGGACAGTCCGAGTCCTGCACCGCCATAGTTGCGGCTTGTTGTCCCATCCAGCTGCTGGAACGCTTCAAAGATCAATTCCTGCTTATTTCGCGGAATTCCAATTCCTGTATCTATCACATGTATAGCCAAATATGATTCTTGACTTTCCTGAAGTGAAGAAGGAAGTTGATCCGGTTTCGCCTTCGTGATTTGCAGGGTGACCGAGCCTTTCGTTGTGAACTTGAACGCATTGCCAAGCAAATTGCGAACGACCTGCTTCACCCGATGTCCATCTGTGACAAGGGAATCTGGCAAATCGGGTTCCATTTCTACATGGAACTTTAAGCCTTTTTGTGCCGCAATCGTCTCAAAGCTGTCGCGCATAAAGGATGCCAGTTCACTCAAGTAGATCTTTTCAAAATTCAATTGCATCTTTCCTGCATCTATCTTGGACAAATCCAGAATTTCATCGATCATCTTCAGCAAATCAGAGCCAGACATATTAATGGTGCGCGCATATTCGACCTGCTTCTGTTCCAAGTTGCCTTCCTTATTTTCCGCTAGCAGTTGGGACAGTACGAGCAGACTGTTCAGTGGAGTGCGCAGCTCATGGGACATATTAGCCAAAAACTCCGATTTATACTTCGACGCCAAGGCCAATTGCAGCGTCTGGCGCTCTAATATCGTCCGTGCACCCTCAAGCTCTTCATTCTTCTCTTGAGTTGCCAACATCTGCTCTTCCAGCGCACGCGTCTTGGCGATCAGTTCGGTATTAAAATGCTCCAGCTCCTCCTGCTGACGCTGAAGCATTTCCTCTGAACGCTTCAAGGCCTCGGTATGAGATTCCAAATGTTCATTCGAACGCTTCAATTCTTCTTGCTGTGTCAACAGCTCTTCAGACTGGGCCTGCAGTTCCTCAGTAAGCGCCTGTGATTCACGCAACAATTCTTCTACACGCAAGCGTCCTGAGATGGTATGCACGATTACGCCAAGCTTCTGTGCGAGCTGCTCGAGCAGTTGATGCTGAACAGGAGACATCTTGGTCAGCGATGCCATCTCCAGCACAGCAATTACTCGTTGTTCGAATGTTATTGGGAACAAGATCAGCTCAATCGCTTGAGATTGGCATACGCCTGATTCAATGCGAATGGAGCAATCCTTCATGTCGCTTATTATGATTGGCTTCTCATCAGCCACGCATTGCCCAAGCAAGCCTTGGCCAACAACCATTTTGTTCTGGGCCTTCAGCTCTTCTGTCGCCGCATACGTGCCGAACAATTCAAACTCATCCGGATGGTTTGCATCATTTCGAATGTACAAAGCTCCATACTGCGCACCAAGAGTAGGCACAAACTCACTGATGAACATCTGCCCTACTTGATTCAGAGTGGCTGCTCCGTTGAGCAACTCCGTAACGCGCGCAGCGTTGCCGTCAATCCATGCTTGCTCCTCTTGGGCCTTGCGATATAATTCCTCATTCTTCTTGCGCGCTTCCAAATCTTCAGCCATGCGCTTGAATACTTGAATGACTTCCCCGATCTCGTCGTTCGTATGCGGTTCAAGCTTGCGTACAATTCGAAGCCGGCCACGCGCTAGGCTGCGCATCATGATCGACATTGTGTTCAAGTTGCGTGTAACGCTAGGAATAACCCACATCATAATTGCAAATGAAAGAACAAGACCAGTAGCCATAATTCCTGCAGTCCAAGTAATCGATTGATCATAATGCTTTCTCGCATCCAGCACTTGATTGTCAATGCTCATTTCATGATAATTCGCGAGGTCATTCATGCTGTTTAGCAAATTTTGTTGATAGTCCAAGCCTTCGCTGTTGCGCAGCTTGTTGGCTTCCTCATAATTATTCTTATCAGCTAATCCCACTGTCTTCTGAACGTAATTATCGTACTTCACCCAATCGCGCTTCGCTTGATCGATAAGCCTCTGCTCTTGAGCCGTCGAATAGTCTTCTGTAAGCTCTTGAAATGCGGTAATGATGTTCTCATGATACATCTTCCCCTTTTTCATTAGCTCATGACCACTATTCACACCAACTGTCGGGTTTAGCATTTCTGTTACTAGTTCACGCGAAATGTTATTCATATTGTCACGGATCATAAAGGACAATTCTACTTTGCGGAAGCTTTTCGAATAGATTTCATCCAGATCCTGCTGCAAGCTGCTCATGCGATCATAAGACACCCAGCCAAGTCCGGATATGATAAGCATGAACAGAACGAAGCCAGCAATCAATTTCGTGCGTAACTTCACTGTCTGCTCCTCCTTCTATATCAATGAACGTCCACCCAAATCAGACACTTGTCATCTTCGCTGTCCTCTTCAGATCCATGGGCAAACAACTCATCCCACGCGCTTTTATCCAGCGTCTCCTCTTGACGGAGAATATTGGCGATGCGCTCCATCGCTTCCTCCACGCTGCCCCCTGCTGACTCCATCAGACCATCGGTATACATCGCAATTCGAGCACGCGAATGGCACTGTACCTCTTTGGTTTCTACCTCTAGATCCGGGAACATGCCTACCGGATATCCGGTAGATTCCAAAGATACAAGTTTACCGTCCTCCATCAATACAACGCCTGGCGGATGCCCTGCATTCGCATACTGAATGCAGCCCTTGTCCGTATCTACAACAACGTATAATGCAGTCATATAATAGAGCATTAAATTCCCGTTCATATGAAGCTGATGAAACTTCGTATTCAACCTCTTCAGTACAAGATCCGGCTGTTCAATCTGCATCACGGCATCCCGAAGGACAGATGCAATGAACATGCAAAGCAGGGCAGAGGATACACCATGGCCCATGACATCGATAATAATAATTCCGTATCTTCCCTTCCCTAATGGGAACCAGGCATATAGATCTCCGGCAAGCTCCTCAGAAGGCTGATACAGTGCATTGATCGCAATATGCTCATCCTGATAAGGCTCTGTCAGTACAGAGTTCTGCACCTTCGCTGCTAAGCTTAACTCATCGCGAATATGGCGATCCCGCTCCTTATGCCAATCCTTCTCCCGCTTCAGTCGAAGCGCCAACCGAATGCGAGCCAACAACTCTACCCGGTTGATCGGCTTCGTTACATAATCAACTGCACCTGCATCCAGCGCTTCAGCGAGCATATTAGAATCCCCAATCGCTGTTACGATAATGATCGGAATATCTCGAAGCTCGGAGTATTGCTGGATTGTGCGACAGGCTTCCAAGCCATCAATCTCCGGCATCATCATATCCAATAAAATAAGATCAATATCGGGTACATACATCGGTCCAAGCGGTCCATCCATTCCAAGCACTTCATACATTTCATGGGCTGACGAAGCCGTCTGCACTCCGTCGTAGCCGGCTTTACGAAGGATTTCCCGAATGAGCATGACATTCGTCGGATTGTCATCAACGACGAGAACGTTCATCATACTCTCCTCCCCTCATCGATTATGATATATAGTTCGTTTCTATTCGACATAGTCCCCCATAATTCCCAACTACCACTATACCGGAAAAAGTTAAATAAGATCATCTTTTTTGTTACTTGCTTGTGAAAAAAAGTGAAAGCCGGCTAACTATACTGTTAACCGGCTTGGCTGCGCTAACCGCGCTGTCTCCATAATTGCCACAGCTTCGTTCCGACATCAATCCATTCCTTCCAATCCTGCCGATGGGCAGCTGATGCATGAGCTTGACCCTGTCCCTGTGGCAGTTGTTCCCGCAATTGATTATCCTCAATTGTACAAGGTATCTCCTTCGTTGCTGCAGCAACCTCTGGCTGCCTCTGCGTCGCTGCCGGAGCTGGCGCTGATACAGATGTTGCCCGGTTCATCTTAGGTTCCCGTTTATCTATATCTGGCTTGCGTTCAAATCGGCCTGCTGCTCGGCGTACTCCCTTAACTAATCCGACCGAAACTTGCTTCGCAGCGATTGAGATTTCGTTCAATGCTTCACCTGCATGTTGAACGGAATCCATAACCGGCTCCATTTTCTTCAATTGCTCAGATAGATCCTGAGAGAGCTCATTTGCATTTTTGGCGACACCCTGCAAGTCTCCGCTCAATAAGCTCACGGTTTGCTGCACTTGTTCAAGCGTATCTGCAGCCCGCTCTAGGGAGCGCTTAGCTGACAACAACGTTTGAATCAAATAGAACACCAGCACTGCGAACGCTATTGCAGCAAGTAATGCACTAATCTCCAATATCATAGGTGAATACCGCCTTTCTCCGTGTTCCCAAGCATAACACATTTTTCCGCATAGCAATTATGAATTAATACCCTGAAGAAGGGGCTTTGAAACAGAATTAGCCAATTGTTTGGTAATCCTAAGCTGTGGTTAATCAACATGCAAACACGAAAATTAGGCATCTGAAATCATTATTTCGAAATCAAAATGATCACAATGAAGGAGGAACACCTTATGCTTAAATGGTCAGCCGTATTTTTGCTTATTGCCATCATCGCAGGTGTGTTTGGTTTTTTTGGTATCGTCGCAGCGGCAGCTTCTATAGCCAAAGCGCTGTTCTTTGTATTCCTTGTTCTCTTCGTTATCTCTCTAGTGACAGGAAAGCGTACATCCTAACTGTTATATATACGTTACATGCAACCAACTGAAAAGAAAGAAAAAAGGCTCGTCTGCATGACGGGCCTTTTTGGCTGCAATTCATTTCAATATGGCATTTTCTAAGACTCATCCTCGGTTGGGTGTTTATTTCCGCGCATGAAAGATTCTTTATCCCACTGTCCAAGCCAGCGCGAAGACAACACCCCTGCGAGCATTGAACCATTCACATTCAATGCCGTGCGTCCCATATCAATGAGCGGCTCTACAGAAATGAGCAGTCCCGCCAGACCGACGGGCAGGTTCATCGAGGACAACACAATAAGCGCTGCAAATGTAGCACCTCCGCCAACGCCAGCTACACCAAAGGAACTGATTGCAACAACAGCAATGAGCTGAAGAATGAATCCCGCGCTTAACGGGTTCATCCCTACGGTAGGTGCAATCATAACGGCAAGCATGGCGGGGTAAATGCCGGCACATCCATTCTGGCCCATTGAAGCGCCAAACGAGGCGCTAAAATTTGCAAAGCTCTCCGGTACCCCCAGCTTATCCCGCTGCGTATCCACATTGATCGGGATCGAACCAGCACTTGTTCGCGATGTAAATGCGAAAACTAACGCAGGCGTTGCCATCTTCAAATAACGGGCAGGCGAGATGCCCGACAATCCAAGCAGCAGAAGATGAATCAGGAACATGACAATGAGCGCTACATAGGAGGCTATCACGAACCGACCTAGCTTCCATATCTCCGCTGGTGCTGTCGTAGACACGACGCGGATCATAAGTGCCAGCACCCCATAGGGCGTCAATCTCAATACCAAAGTCACCATCCGCATAACAACGGCATGAAGCGCATCAATAATGGAGGTGAACATGCGCCCATGCTCTGGCTTTTTCCTTGCAACACCTAATGCCGCAATACCGACAAAAGCGGAGAAAATGACAACTGCAATCGTAGATGTTCTTCTTGCCTCCGTCATATCAAGAAAGGGATTCGTTGGTATAAATTCCAGTACCTGCTGCGGAATGGTCATGTCGCGCACTTCACCGACCTTCTCATTCAAATCCCGTCCGCGTTCGGTCTCTTGCTGCCCTGCCTCCATGTTCACGGCCGACAAGTCAAAAGCCAGTGCAGATCCGATGCCCACAGCAGCTGCCACAGCAGTTGTCGCAATGAGAATGCTAATAATCACTACACTCATCTTGCCTACACCGGTCTTCGTCGTCACATGCAAAATCGCGGATATGATCGATACGATAATAAGTGGAATGACGACCATATGCAGCAGACTCACATAGCCGCCACCCACAATGTAGATCCAATCATTGAGCACGTGCACGGTGTCATGCTCAACCCCGTATAGCTGCTGAAGTAGCGCTCCATACACAATGCCTATACCGAGTCCGGCAAATACCCGCTTTGTAAAGGATACATGTTTCTTCTGCATCCTATAAAGCAAGTAAAGAAGTCCGATTATTACAACAGCATGAACCATCAACCACCAACCGTTACTCACGGCCATTTCACTCCTTGGTCGCAGGAGGCGCGGACATTCTGATGTCCATGATTCCATCCAGCATCATGTGATGCTTTTATTACTCCCCAACTTCTGAGATTTCATCCAGATTGAGGTTCACTTGCTGGCAAATGTGCAGAAAATGCAGCAAATCTTCATCCGGTATCCCTTCAAAGTAACGGGCGAATACAAACTCACGTTGTATTTCCACTGCCTTGACCTTCTGCCGCCCTGCTTCCGTAAGCTCCAAATAATTGATACGGCGGTCAAGTTCATCGCGATTGCGCGCAACATAATCCATTTGAGTAAGTTTGTCGGTAATGCCCGTCACTGCGCCAGGTGTCAAACGAAGCTCCTTTGCAACATCGGTTACTTTCATCGAGCCATTCCGGAATAGTAAGTCCAGTACGGCAAATTGAGTCATATTTACATTCAAATTCTGCAGCTCCAAATGCCGTTCCCATTGCGTGCGCATCCCGCGCAGCATAGAGCGGAAGTTCATCTGAAGTTGGAGCAGCTGTTCACGATTAGGCAAACCGTCACATCCTCTTCTATCATCCGTATTCTTCAAGGTACAAGTCCTTGACGCGTACGTCACTTATATACTCCTGTCCAGCAAGGCCCGTAAACTCATTACTGCGTACGAAAAATGTACGGAGCAAAGTTACAGCTTCAATCCGAAGCGAAGCTTCCACCCATCTTCTAGGAATTTCACTTCCTTGACCTTAACCCATTCAGGGAGCTGTGAAGATAACGAGAATTCCATCGGTTTTAGCGAGAACCACGAGAGCGGAAGTGAAATGTTCTTCACGCGGGCATCAACGGGCACTGCACGAATGGATTGACCGCTGTCGCTCCATTCCAATTCATATTTAATCTTTACTTCAGCCTGCACATGAGAGATGGGCTCCATTTGAATGGTCGCTTCCATTTCTCGATTTGCAAGCCTTGTCTTCATCCCAGTAATGTTCCACTTTTCCTTCAACGAACGATAAGGCTCAGTTTCCTGCATATGCTGAGAGCCCCATCCATTAATTTCTTCCTCGCTAATTTGTATCGTAAGTGAACGATTGTGTACCATTTGCTCCAAACGATCAGCCAAGGACACTTCAACTTGAGGAGGCCAGCCTATCGCAGTAGAAGGCTGAATGTAAAAATACGCCGCTCCAGCAAGCAAAATAAACAATATGATGACCGTCAACAATCCACGGCACAGCCACTTCCACAATGTCTTCACCCTCATCATCCTTTCCAAATTATTGTTTCACTACCATGTAAACGGGTTACATACTGAACAAGGCAGGGAACATTCCTCATATCACTCCTATAATTCGACCTTCATGACCTCATCACGAAAATATACACCTAAGAAAAGGCTATACCATGCTGACTTATTCAGCAAGCCCAGCAATTGGAATGTTCATCTTAGTAGTAAACCATACCATTGTATAACCATGAGAGAGGAGAATTCAATAATGAAGAAATTAGTGGCAGTGATGGCTTTGACTTTGGCGTTCAGTACGGTTGCTGCAACAGGCGCATTTGCTGAGCAAGCAGCGAATACAACTGGTGCCGTGACGAAAGAAACTGTATTCGTAGACCTGGAACAAAACACTACGCTCTATGATTCAGTTGGCGGCAAAAAAGTAGGACTCTTAGGCCCCCAAGTGATTTATGTGGAGGCAGCATCGAAGGATGAAAACAATATTACCTGGTACCGGGTATTTACATGGATAGGCACAGTGTGGATGAAGGATCCGAATGCTTACAACAAGCTTGTTACACTAAGCTCCAATACACCGATATATAACAGTCCAAACGGCAAACAAGTCGGCAATCTTAGCGCACAAATCGCCCCAATCATTAATGAGCAAATCGATAATTCCGGATTGATTTGGTATCAGATTAATAGTTATAAAGGAAAAGCATGGGTAAGGAATCCAGAGCAAAGCCAGCTTGTGAAGCTGACCAAAGCGACAGCAATATACCAATCCCTTAACGGCAAAAAGGCAGGCGAATTAAAACCTCAGACGGTAACTGTACTTGCAGTTAAATTTGATAAAAAAGGACAGCGATGGGCCAACATTCCGACCTGGAAGGGCAATCTGTGGATGAAATGGTAATAACCTTTTCAAGCGAAAAGGATTGATTTACAGGTATTGACATAAATAATTGCCGTGCATATAATAGTCATAGCAACTAATAATGATAACGAAGAGGCATAACCATTGTATAGGATCCATACACGTCGGTTATGCCTCTCTTATCACTAAATAGTTGCTACGACCAATATCGTCAAAGCAATCTTTTTTCGGAAGGAGGTGTGTTGGTATCCCCCCCACTAACACTGGAATCTTTCAAGTCCCGTACCGTGCATTAACGATTGGCATCATACTTATTTTAACAACTGTCGCCTTCGAAGGCCTCGCCATTACGACAATTGCTCCCGCACTTGCACAAAGCCTGGAAGGCATCCATTTATACGGTTGGATATTCAGCACATTTTTATTGTTTCAAATTATCGGCTCAATGGTTGTAGGACAACAAATCGACAAACATGGTTTAATTGCATCCATTCTAATTTCGTTCTCTATCTTTGTAGCTGGCATCGTCATTGCCGCACTTTCCTTTCATATGTATATGCTTATAGCAGGAAGGGCCCTGCAAGGGTTCGGCGCCGGTGCGCTTGTCACCTGTGTGTACTACATTGTAACTGTCCGTTATCCTGACTCATTGCGCACCGCCATATTGGCTGCCTTCTCTGCCGCCTATGTGCTTCCCGCACTAATTGGACCCTACATTGCCGGCCTAATTGCCGTTTATGTATCGTGGCGATTCGTGTTTTGGCTTGTGCTCCCCTTTATTGCGATCGCACTTATCATGACGCTGCCTTCCTTCCGGAGCATAACGAAGTCAGGTAGCTCTCGTGCACAAGATAGACGCAAGGAAGCGTATTCCGTATTGCTCGCTGTCGGAACAGGGCTTCTACTGACGGGATTAGGTCGAATCGACGATTGGTTGGGCATTGCACTTACTGTGATTGGATTAGTCGTCATGGTATTACCGCTCCAAAAGTTGCTCCCGCATGGAACGTTTACTGTAGAACGCGGCTTACCCGCAATTATCGTATCAAGAGCCCTGTATATTTCCTGTTATTTCGCGACTGAAAGCTATGTGGTTCTCGGATTGACAAAGGTAAAAGGCATATCAGAAGCGAATGCAGGGCTACTCGTAGCGGCAGGAGCATTAAGCTGGTCAACCGCTGCATGGCTGCAAGCAAAACTGGACAGGCGCGACCAAGGAACTGGCCGAAAAAGGAGAATCACGCTCGGTTTATGTATTATGATCGTGGGAATTGGGCTCGTCATTACATCCATGCTGTTACCGGGCAGCAACATCGCGATGACACTGTTGTCGCAAATCATTACCGGTTTCGGTGTTGGGCTGGCTACTCCAACGATCGGTGCCATAGCCCTGCAGCAGGCAGAAGAAGGCAAGGAAGGCGAAGTGTCGGCCACACTCCAATTCGTTGATTCATTCAGCATAGCCGTAAACATTGGCATTTGTGGGGCAATTGTAGCCTTAAGCGAAAGTTTTCACTGGGGAATTTACGCAGGTGTCATGATTGCATTATCTTTGCAGATTTGCTTTGTCTTATTAAGTCTGATTGCCTCTTCCCGCATTGCGAAGAAGTCAGTCCGCATCGCTCAGTCATCAATCACCCCTTAAGGCTTGTTATTTGGATTTTAACGGAACCTCATTAGAAATAAAGCCGAAAGGTCGGCTCTGCGCCCAAAACTTGCTACTCCTGTGCTATGCTGACCTTTTCCAACCTGTACGCAATAGAGAAATGTCATGAGGAAACAATCTTATTCATATTCATTATCGGAGGTGGACGATTTGGCACGAGCATTAGTTGTTATTACCCCTGCTGAGGGGCATGTTAACCCATCATTAGGCTTGGTGCAGCAGCTTGTGAAACAAGGCGAGGAAGTCACTTATGTATGTACGGAAGAATACCGCGAGCGGATTGAGGCAACAGGTGCGAAAGTGTTGACTTATACGTATGCCATGGGATCCTTTGCCGAGGATCCTGTATTGAAGCCTATTATTTACAAACATCCTTATCAATTTATCCAGTTCATCCTGCGCGGCATGATCAAGCCGATCATCCCAGAGGTTCTTGCACTGACTGAGCAGAACACATATGACTATTTGATTTACGATTATTTATTGGGCTGGGGCGGGCAAATGATTGCCGAACGGCTTGGCATTCCAGCAGTATGCTCCATCACTTCATTCGTGTTCACAAAACCACTTGGCTCGGAACAAAAAATGACCGAGCAGGAGGAGCGAGAGATGCAGGCGATTTATGATTCCTCGATGGAAATCGCCAAGCAATTAGCTGACCGTTATCAATTGTCTGTCCCTGCAATTTCAGATATCTTTAAGGCTTATGGGGAGCTAAAGGTCGTGCATCTCAGCCGTGATTTGCAGCCGGACGCAGAGCAACTGGATGACAGCTATGTGTTCACTGGCTCGTCCATCGTACCTCGCATGGATGCACCAACTTTTACGTTGGATCGCAGCAAGCTTTCTTACACGCAGACGGTCTATATATCGCTAGGGAGCATTTTGAATAACAACCTTGAATTTTACAAGCTGTGTTTCGCAGCATTTCGAGATGAGCCAATTCAATTCATTTTATCATCCGGCAAAGAAACCAATATGGAGCCAATTGCTGACCTGATTCCAGATAATTTCATCATCAAACCGTATTTGCCTCAATTAGAGGTTCTGCAACAAGTAGATGCCTTTATTACACACGCTGGCATGAACAGCACCAGTGAAGCCCTATATTACAATGTTCCGCTCGTTATGATTCCATTAACATCCGATCAGCCTATGGTCGCTCAGCAAGTACAAAAGCGAGGCGCTGGTGTTATCGTCGATCATCAAAGTCTTACGCCGGAAGTGCTGCGAAATGCGCTATTGGAAGTATTAAATCACCCTACCTACAAGGAGAATGCCCGCTCCATCGGCAAATCTCTGCGCGAAGCAGGAGGGTATGAACGTGCCGCCGAGATGGTTATGAAGGTTGTCGGCAAAACGGCTTCACAGCCCCTGTCGACACAGAAGTAACCCGATTTGCATTGCAGCCGATCACCAACCAGTTTCATTGACACGTTATTTGTCCTTACCTATAATGGTCATAACAACTATAGGGGTTGTTCAAAGCAAGCGCTTTGAGCAATATAATAACGATGTGAATGAACCTGGGGGTCCACATTTGGAATTAGAAAAGTATATCGGAGTCATTGTTCATCGGGCGGATCTGAAGCTTAATAATTATTATCAGAAGGTCGTAAACCCTTTCGACATCACCGTAGACCAATGGGAAATCCTAGTGGTGTTGTGGGAACAGGAAGGAATTACACAGAAGGAACTTGCAGAGCGACTTCATAAAGACCAGACGAATGTAGCCCGCATGCTTTTCAAGCTAGAAAAGAAGGGCTTCATTTATCGGGTAACGCATGAATCGGATCGACGATCACTTCGTGTATTCTTAACCGTCAAAGGCCGAGAGATCAAAGAGGAAATACTAGCCCCATCAATCGAGGCTTATCGGAAAACAATCGAAGGATTGACGGAGGAAGAAGTAGAAACATTCCGCAGAATCTTAGCCGTCATGCACGACAATGTGAAGGATTTATAAGAAAGAGGCCGTCCCTATGTGGCGGCCTCTTTGTCATGAATCTTCCAAAACAGAAGACGGACACAGGTACAACCATTCCACCTGTTCTGCCATCTGTTACAATTCCGGTGAACGATCAAATATGCGGCGTACCTGAGATACTAGCCAAATGACCGTGAATACGATCATAATATCAAAGCTCACATTGAACAAAAACAAATGCTTGCCCAAATCCGCTTCTCCATCGCCGACTAGCGGCACCGCGACAGAAATGATAGCAACCAACGCTACAATGATCGTAACATCAAGTACATGCCGCTTATATTTATTGCGGATATATTCCTTTAATATAACGCCAAAGTAAAGCAAAAAGAAGATAAAGAAGAAGATGAAGTTCTTAGGAATCAAATTCTTTTTGCCCTCACTCCAAGTGCTGTAGGTGTACGCTATTGCACCGCGAGGCTGACCCAGTTCCTTCTCATAGCTCCCTAAGTAATAAGGACGAATGAATGTTGCCTGTGCAGATGCAGCCTCAAGCTTGTCGATGATTCGACTAGGATGGCGCAAATAGTAACCGACAATGTCCATATGTCCAAGCCTAGAGTATACATGCTCCGTCAGTTCAGGCGCATCCTGCTTGATCGGCACATCGGTCTGAAAATAATTTGTTCCAGCAAGTACGGCATATTTCTGAGGGATGCCCAACGCATCCAAGTCCTCTGAGACGTGAGGAGAATCCTTTAAGATACCGAAAAATATCGTCTGGTACAAATTAATCTGCTTCAATTCCTTCGGTGCGAAAACATAGATGAGCCCCGTCGTCGCGATCATGAAGGCGACCCCACCGGCAATTACCCGTTTCCAAGATTGGTCTGACCGCTTTCTATACAATCGAAGCCCGTACAAAGCGAATACCAATCCAACCGGTGCATTCTGAATTTTGGAAGCCGCCAGTATAAACGCACAAACAAACAACAGTACGAGCCAGGTAATCGAAGGTTGCTGCTGCCTTGCTAGAATGACGGAAATTGCTGTGGATAGCAGTAAAAACAGGAGTGAGACTGATTCTCCGAAAAAAGAATGAAAATAGGCAACATAGCCAATATCGAAAAAGACGAGCAGTACACACAGTGCTGCAGTTATCTGCAGCCAGCGCTTGCCAGCGCATGCGTAACGAATAATGACGAATAATGTACTTAGCAGCAGCAACGAATATACGATGCCCATTGCCTGCATCGGAAAATAAGATGAATTCAGCACTCTCCCAAGCAGACCTGCAATGAAGACAAACAGCACTTGCGAGGAGGCATAATTGATCGCAAATGAACCATACTCATATTTGGAATGGCTATATCCGAAATATTTGTCATCATAAGTAAATGTATCGGGCAGAGGCGATATTCCCCCACTGCGTACAATCCGGTCAAAGTCCCCGTTATCCGCGACTCCGATATATGGCGATGTAAACAGGATGCTGATTAAAATGATAGCTCCAATGAATACGGATCCCCAAGCTACCCAATCTTTTCGTCTCATGCAAAAATCACTCTCCTCATAAGAAAAACGGCACTTCCCCAAAGAGGAAGTGCATCATCCCATTATTGGCGTTCTGCTCTACGGTAATTGTCATAGTCTTCTCTGAGGTGTTCATCATTCGCTTGCCTCGAACGGGCAGTATTGTCTGATACAGATGATGATGCAGCGAAGGTAATTAGACGATGAAGAACGAACGAAGTCACTGTATATGCTCCCGCTTCACCTAGCACAATCAGCGATTGCTGCCATGACAGCGGCAATGAGCCAAATAATGACGTAACCAACGCTGAAAATGCAGGATGGAGCAGCACGTATGCTGCTGCATAGCACAAAAGGGAAATCACAAGGAAGCGTATGAAGCTGCGCAACTGCGCCCCCTCATACTGAAACGTAAAGCGCCGATTCAGGATGTAACTGCACAGCACCCCAATGGTATTCCCGACAAATGTCGCTTCGAAGTGAGCCCAGCCTGCTAGATGCATCAATGCGTAGATTAATCCCAAACCGATGCACGTATTGATCACGCCTACAATGGCGTAACGGCTGAACAGTCCAAGCCAGCCTGCTTGCTTCTGGCTCAATGGGACCACCCCTGTGCATCTGATTTGGCACCTGGCCAAGACGGCTTGACTTCGTCTTTCGACACGTTTTTGTCCGACAATACAGTCTCCACAATATATGGCGGTCTGCGTTTTACTTCATTATATATCTTCCCAATATATTCACCGATAACGCCCAACGCCAGCAATTGAATGCTGCCGATGAACCAGACCGAGAACATCAACGAAGCCCAGCCAGATACGGTATGACCCGTCAGTTTCGACACAAGTGTGTATCCTCCTGCAGCAATACTCGCTCCTAAGCTGATGAAACCGAGTGTCGTAACTAGCCGCATCGGCTTAATGCTGAACGACGTAATGCCATCCCAGGCAAATGACAGCATCTTGCGAAGCGGGTATTTGGATTCGCCGGCAACGCGCTCCATGCGGTCATAGGACACCGTGGTGGAACGAAATCCAATCAAGGGAACTATCCCCCGCAAGAACAAGTTCACTTCCTGGAATTCACCTAAATGCTCAACCGCACGTCGGCTCATCAATCGATAGTCCGCATGGTTATAGACCAAAGGAATCCCCATCTTATGCATCAGCTTATAGAAAGATTCAGCACTCCAGCGCTTGAACCAGGTGTCTGTCGCTCGGCTGTTGCGAACGCCATACACCACTTCATAGCCTTCATGGAACTTGAGAACAAACTCTCGAATCGCCCCTGTATCATCTTGAAGATCAGCATCAAGCGACACGATGCAGTCTGCATGCTCCTTCGCATACATCAACCCAGCAAGCAGCGCCTTTTGATGACCTGCATTGCGAGCAAGCTTCAATCCGCAGATGGCAGGATGAGCGGCGCGAGCCTTCTCGATCTGCTGCCACGTGCCGTCGCGGCTTCCGTCATCAACAAGCACAATTCGACTGTCGGCGGATACCAGCTTGTCCCGTTCAAGTCCTTCAAGCAGCTCTACCAGCACCGGTGTCGTAATCGGCAAGGCCTCCTCCTCGTTATAGCAAGGAATGACCATATAAAGAATTGGTAATGTCATCAAAATGCTCCTTTAATAATGAAAATGCGACATGTTTCCACAACACAGATGATTTCCATTATATCCTATTACATGCAAATATGCATAACCAAAAATAACAATTCGGCTCATCTATTATACCGAAAGACAAAAACGCCTGCTGTTCACTCATGGCGAATAACAAGCGTAAATGGATGGAAATCATGAAAAAGAAGTCACTATACCTCAATATAAAGCTGTAAAATCAGCTTTTTCTGTCTATTGCTTCAAAAACCGCTTCGTGAAATTGTTGGCGAAGCTCTACTACACTCTTCTCTCGGCCAAAGTGTACACGGTTTGTCAACAAGACAATGCTTGTATCCCATTCGGGATCAATCCATATACTTGTACCTGTGAAACCCGTATGACCAAAGCCGCGTAACGACCAGCCCTTCCCTGCAAAATCAGCAATATCGCCGCGCAGCACCCAGCCAAGCCCCCGCTTTGCACCCGGAATGGCAGTTGTCTGACAGCCAAGTGCATCTTGCATGATGCTGTCTGACAGCAATTGTGCCCCGTATCTATGCTCCGCTCTTCTTAGCCAGAGACTCGCATAGCGTGCAAGGTCACGCGCTGTGGTGAACAACCCCGCATTTCCCGCGATTCCGCCTAATGCAGCCGCGTTCTCATCGTGAACCCGTCCCCAGCAATACGCCCCCAGCCTCGCATCATATTCGGTTGCTGCAATCCGCAACCGCTTCTCTTGCGGCGGATTATAGCAGCTATCTGTCATGCCGAGCGGCTTTAACAGCATTTGTTCCACTGCATGAGCGAGCGACTGGCCGCATACATGCTCAATGATTCGCCCAAGGACAATATAACCGAGACAGCTGTATTGACACCCTTCACCCGGTCGATACTCCAATTTCATTCGATTAAGTGCTTGCGCGATTTTATCTTGTGACCATCCCTGTGAATACAAGTCTCGATGTGCAGGGAGTCCTGACGTGTGCGCAAGCAAATGGCGAATTGTAATCATTTCCTTTCCATAGTCATGGAATTCAGGGATATGTGAAGCTACAAGATCATCCAACCTAAGATCCCCAGCTTCTACCAGCATCAGTGTTAGCGGAAGCGTAGCTACGACCTTCGTCAAGGATGCGCAATCGTATAAAGTATCGATCGTAACGGGGAGCATATCGATATCTGTCACAATTGCATTTCCACTGGCATACTCGAACGAACGGCCACCACACCGAATATGCACTACTGCTCCAGGAATAAGTTCGTTCGTAATCGCATTATCAATAAGAGCGAACGCGTTATGCAATCGTATACTGTCCATCTCGACATGCTTCTCCAACATCGTCCATTCCCTCCACATTACAGTGATGAATCAAAGATCATAGAGTGCAAACGAAAAGCATGTATCTAGAAATAAGCCTCCGCTTCCATTTGAGTGTTGACACAGCTGTCATGATTGCATTTTACGGCATGGCCAGCTTGCCCATAACCGTCGGCCGTGCGGCTCCCGTAACACGAGGCAAATTATTCGGCAGCCCATGTATAAAATCATTTGCTAACAAAGCAAATGCGATTGCTTCTTTCGCATCTCCAGGCAAGCCCATTTCATCGGATGCCACAACCATCTGCTCTGGCAGCTCCTCTGCCAGCCACCGCATCAGCGTAGCATTTCGCGCTCCCCCTCCGCTTACAATGACATCGCGGACGGAATGATGAGGGAATACGAACTGTCGATATGCATCTGCGATCGTGCGTACTGTCAAAGCGGTGAACGTAGCTACAATGTCCTCTGCTTCTAGCCCACGCGCTCTCCCTTTTTCCAGCCATTCCAGAGCATAGTCCTCGCCGAACATTTCACGTCCAGTCGTTTTCATAGGAGGTTGATCATAGTAAGGATGAGTAAGCAGTTCATCCAGCAGTTCATGGTTCAATTGGCCGCGTGATGCCCATTCTCCATTGCGATCATAGGTCAGAGCACCGCCGGACAATTGATAAATCGCTTGATCTATTAACATATTGCCTGGGCCTGTATCAAAAGCAGACACCGAGTCCCGATCTCCACCAGCCGGAAGAATCGTACAATTGCCTATGCCGCCAATGTTCTGTGCAATTCTGCCCACCTTCGAATCCCGCAGCAATAAATAGTCCGCGTAAGGAGTTAATGGTGCTCCTTGTCCGCCAATCGCCATATCCGCCGGTCGATAATCTCCGATGACGGGAATTCCCGTATGCTTGGCAATGACCGATATATCCCCAATTTGCAAAGTAGAAGGAACTGCACAGCGATCTGCCAAATCCACCACAGGCTGGTGCCATATCGTCTGGCCATGGGAGCTGATAAAATCGATATCCTCCATAGCAACTCCAGCACTGCTTGCCGCCTCCTGTGCCGCCAATGCGAACAATTCTCCCATATATGCATTCATGATGCATATTTCTTCTGTGCTCGTTCCTCCTCTTGTACACAGTTTCTTCAGCCGCTCTCGAAGTTCATCGTCATATTCCTTGCAATGGAAAGCAAGCATATTCGCCTTAGACGATAGGCCAGCTCCCTCAATATGAACGATTGCCGCATCTACTCCATCTAGCGATGTACCTGACATTAGGCCGATGATAATATGCTCCGATTTCACAGCTAATGATCGTGTGCGCAATATGTTTCCTCCTTAGAACCTTTGTGATATCTATCTTTCATGCCTTCCATGTAAACGCATTCAAATACAGCAAGGATGCAGGTATCTTTCTTACGACGGTATGTCCTTCTCACATTCTATTTTTTATTATACCCTTCTGAAATATTATTTCAATTTATGATATAATTAAATAATTATTATTTTCTATTTGATAGCTTAAAAGGAAAATGGAAGCTTATTTTAAAGAATGATGGCAGCACGACTTTTACTTCCTTTCATTTTCAAATTACGCGAACTGGCCCTCGTAACAAAATTGACACATTGTATTTCTTTATCTGACAGATTATAATCTATCCAAATCAATCCAGAGATTTCATTCCACTAAGGAGCTGATTGTATGAACTTCCCTTCTCTTCAGGACATTGAGTCCCTTGAGAGAGACGAACAAATTGAAACCATTAAGAAGCTTCGTCTTACAAATCGTATTCATGAGATGGCAGAGGGCTTCGGGTTCAAAAGCTCTTCGATGTATTACAATTGGTTGAAAAAACTGCAAATCTATGAGGACCTGTGCGGGAAAAAGAGTGTCTTTAATCCAGTTGTGCCGCGTCCATCCAGTGACATGATGCATGCAGGCTCAAGTTATGCACTTCGAGATGAAATGGGCAGCTTTCCACAGTCATCTCAACAAATCGTTCTATCCCAGGACGAGATGAAATTCAAATATGAATTAACTGCTTCAGGATCACAGACTGCTGCCTTGCTTCGTAAAATTGCGGCCTATATTGAAGATGAAGAAAGCGATTTCAAAATCTCGCTATGTATTGAAAAATAATGAGCTGTAATCCAAACCAAAAGGGCTGCACAAATTTGATTTGTGCAGCCCTTTGCCATTCAAGCCAAATATGATGGTTCTACGACAGCCCCAACTGCTCGAAGGAACGATGCATATCCTCAATGAGCAAATTAGGATCCTCAAGCCCAGCATACAGCCGTACAAGCACAAGACTTTCGTTCTTTGAACCCGCTTGGGGACGAACGACCTGTACTAGGCTTTCATAACCACCCCAGCTTACGCCGATACGGAACATTTGCAGTCGATCCGCCCAATCCAGCACCTGCTCAAGCGGCAGATCCGTTTCGAATGAGAACAAGCTGCCATACCCGCTCATTTGCTGCTTTGCCAGTTCATGCTGCGGATAAGAAGCAAGTCCCGGATGATTGACTCGAGTAATATATGGATGCTCGTCCAAATAAGCAGCAATGGCCAGACCATTCTGCTGCAGTCGTTCCATACGCAGCGGAAGTGTCCGCAGCCCGCGCATGGCCATACATGCCGTTTGCGGCGTCATAATTCCCCCATACAATAGGAATTCTTGGCGGCCGATTTCTTTTAGTCGCTCTTGTGAGCCGATAATCGCTCCTGCCATAATGTCGCTGTGTCCACCTACATATTTGGTTAAGGAGTGGACAACCAGGTCGATACCCAAAGCAAGCGGATTTTGAAATATCGGAGTTGCCCATGTATTATCAATAATCGTTGTGGCTCCAATCCGCTTGGCCAGTTCAGCGCAGGCGCGCAGATGCTGCAATCTGATCGTCATGCTTGTCGGGCTTTCCAGGTACAACAGCGATGTATTTGGCCGAACCGCAGCTTCTATACACTCTATTGATTGCCCATCTACGAATGTCGTCTCGATCCCGAAGCGATGCAGGTAATTCCCAAGCATCTCACGAGTTGGCCCGTATACATGCTCCACACATATGACGTGATCGCCGCTCTTAACGGCCGACATGATTGCTGCGGAAATAGCCGCCATTCCAGAAGCAAAGCAGCGAGCGGCCTCTCCGCCTTCCAGCATAGCCAACCGCCGCTCCAATTCATTCACGCTAGGATTGTTGCCTCGCGAATACAGATGGTGCTCAAGTGGGGAATCCAACGCCTCATAGAATTCCTTATGACAAGAAAATGTAAACAAACTATTCTGATACATGGGCATCGTAACTGCGCCAAAATGCCGTTCGTCGTGGCAATCATGCACGACTAATGTTTGCTTGTCCCACTTCTTGTCTGAAGCCGGGCTTTGTTTCTCGGTTGACATAATCCTATCGTTCCTTTCACAGCAGTAATCACTTCAATTATCATACACGAACTGCGGCCTGCAACCTCCATCTATCCTATGCCGGTGTATAATCGTTGAGGTTTATCTCATGCTCTCATTTCCGCCTTTAATCCCTTGGATTTGTAGATACAGCCGCTCGTCTGCGATAGATCTGATAGCCTTTGCGCAGCAGCTCTAGCAGCCACTCTGGAACTGGAACTCCCCACTTCAGACCAAGCGGCTTATACAGTAGCTTGTAGGCACGCTTGAAATCTTTCCACATTCGATCCGGCTGCGGGATAAGAAAGTCAGACACGTCCACAACATAGCCTCTGCTGCCATCGTACATGACATTTTTCCCATGAATGTCCCTTGGTGTCAACCCCCTCATGGATGCATACATCAGCGCCTCATCAATATCGTCTAATACAGACTGCGGTATTGAAATTCCTTGCCGAAAGCAATGATACAGCGTCACCCCAGGAAGACGTTTCATTACCAAATAGCCTCTTCCCACGCAGTAGCATTCAGAATAGGCAGGGTGCTTGCCAAGCCGCCGATATACTTCAGCTTCGTCCTCCAGCCCTTTTCGACCTGTCGCATATACTTTTACGGCTAGATTGGCATATTGCTTGTGGCTAAATACGACAGCATAATTTCCTGCACCAATCACATCCCAGCCGGCCGGGATGTTGGACACTTGAACGGGATTATCTCCATTCAAGCTCCGAATATCTGCTTCAGGCAGCAGGACAAGTTCAATCTGCTCACACAGCGATTGAAGCTGTTCTGGATTCGGCTTCAATAGACATTTCTCCTAACCCTCGTTACAACATGTATAACCGATTCGTAGCGTTCACTACTCCCTTAATATACCATAATCATCCCATATCAGCTGCAATCATCGCCTGCTCATTTATAAAAAAAGAACACCTCTCCCTCTCGGAGAAGTGCTCTTATCATTCATCATTTTATTTACTTCGCAATACATTCATAGCGTTTCGAAGTATGGTCTTCATTCAATTCGCGCACGATACCGTTCTTCACAAAATATTTTAAGCTGCAATACACCGTAGAGAGCGAAATACGTCTTGTATTGGCACGCATCCCGATATAAATTTCAATCGCGGTAGCGGGGGATTCCGCTTGGTTCACGAACGATAAGACCGCTTCTCTCTGCTGTGTCAAATGTACGGATTCTCGCTTATTGTCAGGTTGTACGAATGAGTTCATCGAATGGCGATTCATATGGGTCCCTTCCCTTCTTATCGTTGTTTTTGTAATGTGAAATGCTTGTTATTGGTTCATATGCTGCATATGTGCACTTACATCAATTCCTAAACCTGCTGCAACCCGAGCACCATAGCCTGCGTCTGCCCGGAAGAAGTTGCACAATGCGCGCATTTGAACCTCCGGTCTCACCTGCTTTAGATCACTGACCAAATTCGCAATCAATCGTGTTTGCTCCTCTGGCGTCAGGCTGCGGTACTTATCGCCTGCTTGCCCGAAATCATTTGTCTTGCTAATCGTCCGTCTCATCGTCGTACCGTCAAGCAGCATTTCACTTTCTGCGTATTGTGCCCCAGCTTCAACATATGCACCTGGATGGCTGTTCGGTTCATAGTTAATCGGCGACGGATCCTGATTTACATTCATTGCACCGTCACGCTGGTGATTGCGAACCTGAGCAAATGGACAGTTCACCGGAATTTGCAAGTAGTTCGCGCCCAGACGATAGCGCTGTGTATCCGGATAGGAGAACAAGCGTCCTTGCAGCAGCTTATCTTCGGATGGCTCGATGCCCGGCACCAATACACTAGGAGAAAATGCAGACTGCTCAACGCTGGCGAAGAAGTTCGCCGGATTCTCATTCAAGGTCATTCGACCTATCTTTATCATCGGCACAAGTTCTTCTGGCCATACCTTCGTAGGATCAAGCGGATCGAAATCAAAATCATCGCTTTGTGCTGGATCGATCATTTGTACATGTAAATCCCACTCAGGAAATTCGCCTGCCTCAATCGATTCATACAAATCACGGGTAGCATGGTTGAAGTCCTTCGCTTGAATTTGCTCGGCCTCTTCTGCAGTCAAGCTGCGCACGCCTTGAAGCGACTTCCATGTATATTTTACATAGATAAATTTGCCATCGGCGTTCACCCATTTGAAGGCGTGCACGCTGAATCCGTCCATTTCACGATAATTCGCTGGAATACCCAAATCGGAGAACAGCCATGTCAACATGTTCGTTGATTCAGGTGACAGCGACATGAAATCCCAATAATGATCTGGAGTTTGGATATTGGTGTGCGGCGCTGGCTTCAAAGCGTGCACCATATCCGGGAACTTAAACGCATCGCGGATAAAGAATATAGGGAGGTTGTTGCCTACCAGGTCATAATTGCCTTCTGTCGTATAGAACTTTACGGCAAATCCGCGCGGGTCGCGAAGCGTCTCAGGTGACGTTCCTCCGTGAATAACTGTGGAGAAGCGTACGAATACCTTCGTTTCCACCGAAGGATCCTGCAAAAAGGCTGCCTTCGTATATTTAGCCATACTTTGATAAGGACGAAACACACCAAATGCGCCTGCACCGCGCGCATGTACGACTCGTTCAGGAATACGTTCTCTATCGAAATGCGCCAGCTTTTCAATCAGATGGTAGTCCTCCAGCAGCACTGGACCGTTTTGCCCTGCTGTTTTCGAATTTTGATTATTGGCTACGGGGGCGCCTTGGTTCGTTGTCAGTCTCGTCGGCTTGCTCAATACTATCGCCTCCACAGTATTTATTTTATCTTTTACATGATAATTATTATTATTAAGCGTGTTATTAATTTAGCACACTGCGGAGTTATTATCAATAATAATTATAATTTAATATTTATTTTTAGTTAAAACATCAGACCAATCCTGTATCCATTATGAGTCAACCCATCATAGGGAATTCGAATTATAGGGCTCAGAAATGTAGAGAGGAAAAGCCCCTTATTCCCTGCGCAAATCAACTATCAGATTACAGGAGATAAGGAGCTTCTGGTATTGAGTGATATATGCAGATGGTGTTAGGCTCTTCGTTGATTGGAACGAGAATGATGAATCAGTTCGGCATAGTATCCGTCCTGTGCTAACAGCGATTCATGTGTCCCCTGCTCTGTCACGCGGCCATGCCGCATCACGATAATACGATCCGCATGCTGAATTGTAGATAAGCGATGAGCAATAATGAGCGTTGTCCGTCCCTCGGATACAACTTGCAGTGCTTGTTGAATAAGCTGCTCTGTATGAGAATCCAGGTGCGCCGTCGCCTCATCCAAAATAAGAATGCGAGGCTGAAACACATGAATGCGCGCGAAGGAGATAAGCTGTCTCTCCCCTGCCGACAAACCACTTCCGCGTTCTGACAGCCTTGTATCATAACCCTTCTTCAAGCGTTTGATAAGACCGTCCGCGCCGACAGCCTTGCATGCCCAGACCACTTCTTCACGAGTTATCGTATTTTGAAATAATCGGACATTATCGAGGATTGAGCCGGAATAGAGAAACGGATCCTGCTGTACAAGTCCTACAATTTGATGCAGCGTATGTTGCGGCAGCTTGCGGATATCGACCCCGTCAATTTCCACGCTTCCCCGCTTGACATCATAAAATCGGGCTAGAAGGTTCACAAGTGAACTCTAACCTGCCCCCGTAGTACCCACGATGCCTATAAATTCGCCTGGTCTAATATGCAGATCCAGATCGTGCAGCACGTCTCGGTCATCGACATAGGCGAAGCGAATATGGTTGAAGTCAATCTTCCCTTGGACATCAGAGGCTGCCACTTTATGGGTATCTTCCGGTTTTGGATCGGTCACTTCCGGCTGCACACGGAAAATGCGCCATAAGCGATCCATAGATACGCTCGTCGACTGAAGCGTATTCCACTGCTGAGTAATATGGTTGATCGGCTGGAAAAATTGCCGAATGTAGTTGATAAAAGCATATAAAACACCGAATGCCAAAGAAGTATCCAATACCGCATAACCGCCAAGCCACACGATGAATGCAATGGATACGTTGCCCAATATATCGAAGGAGCGGTTGAACATGATGCTTGTTCGCACCTCGCGCAGGTTTTCACGCAAATACTTTCGATTCTGCTCAGTAAAGCGTTCCGTCTGCTCCTGTTCCTGATGAAATGTCTGAATCAGACTCATGCCTGACAGATTCTCCGCCAAGAAACCTATGAGTCTGGATAGTTCTCCGCGCGCGCGTTGATAGGCAGATCGCAAGGCCTTGCGAAAGGCGACCGCAATCGCAAAAATAATCGGAAATAAAATTAAGCTGTACAACGCAAGCTTCGCGTCAAGCGAGAACATAAAGGCCACAACCAATATAAGCGACAATCCATCCCTTACTGCACTTAGTAACACCTGGGTAAAGAACCGATTAATCGTTTCGGTGTCGCTCGACACGTTCGTCACAAGACTGCCCATCGAATGGCGATCGAAGAACGACATTGATTGCTTCGTAATATGCTCGAACAAGTCTTTCCGAAGCTGTCCGACAATCCCTTGCCCTACCTTCTGCAGCAGATTGGCCTGGATGTACGTGAACAATAAGCTGAGCAGCGCCAGCAGCAAATAACCGCCGCCAAGCATAAACAGCGTCTCCACTCCATGCTTGCCAGCTAGTACATGATCGTCAATTGCTATCTTTACAAGGTAAGGCTGCAGCAGATCCGCACCAATTGCGAAAAAGGTACATAAAAAAATCGCGAGAAACGTAAGGCGGTACGGCTTTGCATACGCAAGCATGGCGCGAAACGATTGCCTGCGATCGTCTGGAGATCTATCTGCAAGGCGTGGGCCGGAATTCTTAGGCTGGATCCGAGGGTTATTCCTACTGTTCTCATTCATTATCGGCTCAGGCATTTCTCATCCCCTCCTCTTGAATCATATAGAGCGAGGCATAGTAGCCGCCTGTCCGGACAAGCTCTTCATGCGTTCCGCGTTCCGCAATGCATCCATTTTCAAGCACAACTATTTCATCGGCGTGACGAACAGCACTAATGCGATGCGCAATAATGATAGTGGTCTTGCCCTTCCTTACTGCTCGCAAGTTGTTCAATATCGTCGTCTCTGTCACAACATCGACTGCACTTACACTATCGTCCAATATGAGAATGGGGGCATTCTTAATAATCCCCCGCGCTAGGCTTGTGCGCTGGCGCTGGCCCCCGGACAAGGTAAGACCCCGTTCACCAAGCTTCGTACGGAATTGATCCGGGAATCCCATAATATTGTCCCATACATCCGCATGCTTTGCTGCATCCTCAACGGCTTCGTCTGCTGCATTCCGGTCGTAGAAAGCAATATTATCGCGAATCGTGGTACTGAACAGGAATCCATCCTGCGGTACATAGGCAATTTGCGTCCGTAAGCTCTCCAGCGTTCCTTGGCAAATGTCCTTGCCCCCAATCCATATCGTCCCTTCCGGTGGATCGTACACGCGTAGCAGAAGCTTCACCAGTGTCGACTTGCCGCTTCCCGTCTTGCCGACAATCCCCAGCGTCTTCCCGGTCGGAACATGAATACTCACGTCAGATAAGGATGCGCCGGTACCCTCAGGATAAGTAAATGATAAATGTTTGATTTCAATTGCCGCTTTCTCTGCCGAAATAGGCATCGCATCATCCAGTTCGCGGATGTCCGGTTCTTCAGTTAGCAGTCGGTTCAAGCGGTCAAGCGAGGCTCTGGAGCGCAGCATCACATTAATTACGTTGCCGATTTGCTGGAGGGGCGTCATAATCATGCGCAAATATAGGGTCAATGTAACGAAGCTGCCAAGAGACAACTGTCCCTGAATGGACAGAATGCCTCCGTACGTGATCGCAATAACGAGCGAAAGTGCGCCTGCGAACGGAATGAGCGCCTGAAACAAAGAAGTCATACGAACAAGCCCCAATTGATTGTCACGAATTTCATCGACTGTAGCTCCAAAGCGTTCCTCTGCCACATGCTCCACTGCGAACGTCTTCGTCACCTTCATGCCTCTGAATTGCTCTTCTGCAGATTCGGTCATTGCCGCCAGTGATTCCTGCACCGCTCGCGAGCGAGTTCGAATGCGCGGCCCGAAATAGATGACGATCAGCGGTATCGTTAGCAGTGGAAGCACACATACGAATACCAAGTACAACGGAATACCGCTTATGCCCATCATGATGATGACAGACAAGAGCAGGATCGTAGCATTCGTTGTCTGGTTCACACCGTTGGCGATCGTTTCTCGGACTGAGGTCACGTCATTCATGAAGTAGCTTAACAGCTTGCCTACACCATGATTCGAATAATAGTGCTCGCTCAGCTTGGTGAATTGGACGAACAGCTTCTGCCTCGTATTGAATTCGAACTCGCGTCCAAGGCGGTGATTCACGTATTGTCCGATACCGAACAAGAGACCGTAGCCTATTGCCACTCCCAGCAGCCATAAGCTGTAATGAATCACCGCTTCCTTCGTCAGCCCCTTCATCTGCAAATCATCTGTGAACCGCCCTAGCAAGGTCGGGAATAGAGAATAAATGATATTGGCTAATGCCATGCAGCCCACAGCTGTCACATACAGCGGCAGATGAGCCCGGACATGACTAAGCAGCAGCGTCTTTCCCTTCATGGATAGCACCACATCCTGTCTCTTATTCTTTTGTTATTGTCGCTGCTTCACCATACAGCATCGGCTGACTCGTTATCAGCCGCATGCGGGTGCAGCGTGTCCATTGCATTTTTTGAAAGTTATTTTGTCACTGCATTTTCTTTATCGCACTGTGTATATCTGTACATAAATAGTAATGGAAATGTCCACCACACACAAACCATATTTTTACATACAGACATACAAGCAGCCATACTTTACTTTACAAAATATTCATCCCTTCCTTCTTAAATATAAGGTGTTCACCCCATCCAAATAGGCCGTACGGTTCATGAGTAGGTATAGAAGAAATGAAGTCGGCAAAAGTATTGCGTTAGAGATAATGCGGACAACGTTATTGCACAGGGAAACAGAAAAGCCGCTTGCCTCGATCTGAGGAAGCGGCTTGAAACTGCAAATAACGTCATCTACGTGCGACTTATGAAATTGTTCGGAAACAAGCTACAAGCTAATTATGGGCAGCTAAAATCAATGCCGAGGCATCTGATGCATAAGGCGCCTTTTCAAAATTACTGTAAGCTTCGATATGATCAAATCCGCATTGTTCAAGCATCTGCACTAGCTGATTGTACGTAACCGGGATCAAGGGGATGGAGCTGCTCACCGACTGACCATTAGCCGTCAACGTCGTCGTAAACAGCACCTTATCTTCAACAAGCTCGTAGCTTCTTTCAAAAGCAACATGCTCATTGCGAATGACCGGGAACGTAAAATTGCTTCCGGCAAGTACGTTATCATAGTTCACAACTTGAATGAGCAGTGTTCCGTGTGCCCGCAAACTCCTGTACGACTGCTGCAGAAATTGATGAATCTCCTTCCTGTCCTGAAGGTGTGCAAGCGTATTGCCCACACAGTATATGCCATCATAGTGATCGGTGAGCTGCTCCAACTCCAGCATAGAGGTTGAGATGGCCGTAAGCCGCCCGCATTGCTTCGCTTTCGCTCGGATGCGAGCACACATCGCCACCTCAGGTTCGGCCGCAGTAACGTTGTAGCCCGCTTCCGCAAGCGCGTAAGCAATATTGCCTGTGCCCGCTCCCATATCAAGCAGAGAGCTTCCTTCTGCATAATAGGATGAAATATATCGCAGCTGCTTTTCATTTGCCGGAAAGAGAACATCATAATACGGAGTTAAAGCGCGATAGAACGTCATGTGAAAGATCTCCTCTGTTAAGCCTTTATTAGCATATAATCGGATTTAACTATATCGTAAAAACTTGATGCAAAATGTGATCTCAATCAAATCATCCAGAGTCTTTCTTTGCTATCATAACCATGCATTGATAATGAATCTCAATTGCAAAGGAGAGCTTAAAATGAGTGAACTTATTAATAATCGCGAGAACCGTACCTTACATCATACAGAACGTCAACAGCTTCTTAAACAAATCATAAAGGATCTTCATAACGGACAATCAGAAGGTGCTGTGCGCGAACGATTCAAGCAAGCGATCGGCAATGTTACCGTACAAGAAATATCGCAGTTGGAAGAAGCCTTGATGAGGGAGGATGGCATTCCTGTTCAAGAGGTGCAGCGTCTTTGCTCTGTGCACGCTTCCGTCTTCGAAGGATCGATTGAGGATATCCATCGTTCGGATCGCGCCGAAGATCAACCAGGACATCCCGTTCATACGTTCAAGCTGGAAAATAAAGCGATCGATCAGCTCGTCAATTTCAAAATGAAACTTCATAGCGAACAATATGCCAAAAATGATACAGAGCAGAATCGATACAAGCTCTTAAATGACCTGAACTTGTTGTTAGACGTCGATAAACATTACAGCCGTAAAGAAAATCTGCTATTCCCTTATCTTGAGAAATATGGAATTTTCGGTCCAACAAAGGTAATGTGGGGCGTTAATGATCAGATTCGGGTTTCCATTAAAGAGGCGAAGCGTCAATTAATGGAGCACGCACCTAATCAGCAGGAAATCCTGAATCTGCTTCAGATCGTCATACATGAAGCGACTGCCATGATATCGAAGGAAGAGAATATTTTGTTCCCGATGGCATTGAACGCCTTAACGGAAGACGAATGGCTCAAAATCGCGCATGAGAGCGAAACGATCGGCTATTGCTTGGTAGAGCCTGCTGGAACGTGGATCCCAGCGCGCCATCACATTAAAGACTTCCCCGAACAGAATGATTCGACTGATGAGGAATCACTTGACGGTTACGTTCGCTTTGAGACTGGAATCTTGTCCGTCAAGCAACTGGAAATGATCATGAACCATCTTCCCGTCGATCTTACCTTCATCGATCAAGATGACGTGGTTCGGTTCTTCTCTCATGGCAAGGATCGAATCTTCGCGCGCACGAAAGCCGTAATCGGACGGACGGTTCAGAACTGCCATCCGCCACAGAGCGTCCATGTCGTGAATGAGCTGTTGGCGGACTTTAAGGCAGGCAAGAAAGATGTCGAAGATTTTTGGATACCATTCAAGGATAAGTTTGTATATATACGCTATTTCGCGGTTCGGGATGAATCGGGGCAATATATGGGGACATTGGAATTTACGCAAAATGTAAGCGAGATACGAGCATTAGAGGGACAAAAGCGCATCATGTCCTAGATAACTCTGTTCTCCAACACTGGCTCACCGGTTTACGCGAAATGTACCGTAGGCCGCACAATCAGCCCAACTGCTGCTTGCAAGCCGCTTTCCATTTCATTCAAGGGAGCGGCTTGAAGCAATAAGCACTGTCTGCAACTAACGCTTAGCAACTTGCATCCGGCACCTTCATGCGTTCCAGTACCGCCCGCTTGCGATATAGCATCTGCGCCGTCTCCGCCATGTCATGAATCATGGAGCGGTTCATGAACGAACCGAACACCATTCCGATGACCGGCACGGATTGGAACAGCTTCTTCCAGCCAAAATTATCAGTAAAGGACACCATCGTTTCCCGCCAGCCCTGTACTTCAGACAGGGAGTCACGAAGCCTATTCGGGTTGTCATAGTCGCCAATATCCTGCAGCACTGCCTGCTTGCCTACAATGTCCGACATCGTAAGCTGCATGCACTTTACAATAAAGAGCCTCTCTCTTGGATCATCCGGATCAAAGCCGTAGCATATCGCCGTCTCCTGAAGCACTTTCAAAGCAATCCCTAGAACCGCGGGGATATCAACCGCCAACGTAAATATGCCGCCAAATCCGGTCGTCGCTCCTTGCGCAAATGCTACTGTTTTATTGGATTCCTTTACCGAATCCGCAACAGCATTGCTCAGGGCCAGCGGCATCTGCCTCACACCTGACAAATCCAGAGGACTCCCCTGTGCAGTGAAGGCCGCGAACGAGTCAGGCTCTTCTTCTTTCCACTTGTTGCAGAGCTTCTGCAATATGCTTTTTTTCTGGACTAAATAGCTTCCGCCTGTATGGAGATAGCCCCCCAGCTCATCCAGCAATTCAGCCATTTTGTTTTGTATCCCTTTGGGAGTAAAGCGATCCAGCAGCGTGAACGGCAGCCGTCCTACTTTTTCAAAAATGGATAAATCCTTCTGCTCGCGTTCCCATACTTCAATCGCTTGCAGCATCTGTTCAAGTTCAAGTCTCGATTCTCCCATCGTTCTTTATCTCTCCGTCCCCGCATTAGAATAAACAATTATTTCTATACCATACGGAATGACTTCATGTAGGTTGCGTCTCCTTTTCTCCCAAATGCTCTGCAGTTCGCCAATACAATCGGAAACACAGCAGGGATATAGATGCCAGCGAAAAGTTGGAAGAGATTCATACCGAAGGGTCAGCAATTTTCTTGTCGTTTTGTCCAATCTTCCTCTATACTTGGTGGTAATTAAATAAATTTTTATATTTTCATATATTTATGTTCCTGCAACTTAATCTTTTATCTATCTTCATTGATGTCTTCATGTTCGTTCCATAGAAAGAAGGGATAACTATGCATTGGTATGAACCGTTCCAGTCTGAGATTGAACAAGTCTTTCATGAGGCCGAATGTATCATCGGAGCATTCCCAGCCCCTTTGAATGCGGCAGGATTACGTTATTTGGAGAAGTTCAACCCTGGCAATGATCGAAGCACGGACAATTATATATGTTATTGTCTGCCTTATTGGATGCAGGACATGACTGGACTCACGACAACGCATTGCCGCCGCTTGGCTCTGGCAGGAATATTCGTCATGCTCTATTACTTCATTCAGGATGATGTCATGGACAACGATTGCGGTAATCCAACCGAGCAGCTTGCCTTAGGAAATCTATGCTACATCGAGCTGCTTGACATCTATAGACAGCTATTCCCTCCCCAGTCCCCATTCTGGGACAGCTTCAGGCAGTACACATTAGAATGGGTCCATGGCGTCACAAGCGAGCGTATTCAGGATGTATTCATGACGAATCGCCTTAAGGTCGCTTATAAGGCTGCACCTGTCAAGCTGGCAAGCAGCGGAGCTCTATACTTAACAGACATGGAGGACAGGCTCCCGCAAGTATCCGAGGCCATTAATACTGCGCTTATCTGTTTGCAAATGAATGACGATTGGGCAGATTGGCAGACAGATCTGCAAGATGGAAGCTATAATTGCCTGCTGGCCTGGATTCGTTCTATAAATCAAATTCCGACAAATGAACCACTTACTGAGCAGTTCGTTCGACATGCCATTACCGTATCGGATGTCCTTTATTCCTTTGGTCAAGAAGCGTTGACACTGCAAGCCAAGCTGGATGCCATGCCGGAATCAGCCCCTCATATCATTGAATTCAGCCGCTCATTAGTAGAAAATCTGTTTGAAGAAGCCGACCGGATTCGACAACATCGGGAAGCTCTGATGATGGGCGGATTGTCATATTGGTTGTCGAATTCGGTAACAAAGTAGTAGTTTGCGGAATACGCAGAATGATACATTGGAAGCGCAAGATATCCCATTCTAAAGGAGGGGTACACATGGTTTCTGCGGATCAACTACTTAAAAACCAAATCATTCACAAAGCTTGGGAAGATCCCTCATTTAAGGAACGATTGCTGTCTAATCCGAAAGCAGCTATTAAAGAACTACTGGGCATTTCAATTCCTGACCATGTTGAATTGACGACTCAGGAAGAAACAAAAGATCACTTCATCCTCGTCATTCCTCCAAACCCGGCAGAAATACTTCCTACCGACAATGTTCGGCGTTTTTTCTGGTAATCCATTTTTCCTTCCTCGAAAATGGGCTTCCCTATCATTCTCATGACTTGTGGGATGCCCTTTCTCTCTAATTAATCTATTTTATGCCCCACTATGTAACGATAGAGGCGGCTCCTCAAATGCTGCGGGGAAGCGCACAACTGCTTCCGTCCCCTTCCATTTTTCGCTATAAAAATGAATACTTCCTTTCATAACTTCTATAATTCGGAAGGTAACCATTAGACCTAACCCTGTCCCCTTTGTCTTGTTTGAGAAGTAAGGTTCACCTAATCTAGCAATCTCCTGATTATCCATACCAATGCCAGTGTCCTTGACGCAAATGATAATATTCCCCTCTGCTGCATACCCCTCAATTCGAATTGCTCCTCCATCCTGCAGTGCTTCGATGCTATTCTTGATCAGATTGATAAAGACTTGCTTGAACTTAGAAGAGTTTCCGTAAATAAACAGATCTAGTTCTACGTCCAGATCTATGACTCCACCCTGCATATTTGCAAGCGGAGTCAGTATCCCTTCTATTTGCCTGAGCTCATCCCCAACATCCAGAATCACAACATCCTCCAGCTCCGGCTTCGCGAAAGTTAGAAAATCAGTTATTATTCCTGAAGCCCGATCAAGCTCAGTTAAGGCTAGCTTCACGTATTCCTTTTCCTTGTCATCGGAATGATTTCGCAGAAGTTGAAGGAATCCTCGGGTCACTTGGAGCGGATTACGTACTTCATGGGCTACAGAAGCCGCAAGTTCACTGATGATGTGCATCTTTTCGGAGTGCTGCAGCTTACCGTTGTACATTTCTAGCTCTTTGGAATACTCAATTACTTGTTCATGGTTGGCAACAATTCGTCTGCCCATAATCATAATAAAGGCAATAACAAAAGCCACAACGCCCCATTTCCAAATGGTAAGTTCATATTGACCAGATCGAACCAAAAACCAAACTAATTCTCCTAATGTCACTACAGCAAAAACAATAAAGCCAATCGCAAACAATATTGCATCCACATTTTTTCGAACAGCATATACAATCGATAGACCAACTAGCAAACACAACTGCAGGACAATAATAATGGCATACACAGTAACTGTAAGAAAATAAAAGACGCCGTAAAATTGATTGTTCATAGGGGATATGAAAATCACGCCCAAAAGCATAAGGATTCCATATCCTATTTGAAACTTTCGGATTTTAGAGGTTAGAGAATACGGTCCAGGACCGGTAATTTGTTCAAAATAATAGGTTAACGCAGGAAAGAGAAATTGCATGGCTATATCGAATAAGCGAACAGTATACCTTCCATATTCTCCGAAAAAAATATAAATAAATTTTGAATGCGTGATCATAATAATACCCGCACACAATATAACAATATTCAGAGACAACCAGCTCGGTAAGTCAATGTTGCGAAGACATAGGACACAGATGAACATCACGAGGGCGACAAATATCAAGGAGCTTCCTAGTAGGATATCAATAAGCCCTTGGCTCGCATAATCTTGTATAATGTCTTGATAATCGCCAATAATAACTGGTTTTTGAATCCCTATTCGTTCAACTGTTGAAAATGCGTGAATGTAGATGTGCTGCCCGCTTGAAGAGGGTTTTATCGGTACTAAGACCTGAAAAACATCAGATCCATAATCGCGTGCAGAATGGTATAGTCTTCTTCCTTCCTCCGAATATACATCTACACTAAATCCGTATAACATACTTATGTATAATCCGGGTTGCTCCCAATGGACAGAGGGAATTGATATTCGATACCAAGCAGATTGGTTTCCTTGGGGCTTCAACGGAATGTTAGTTTGAATATCAACAGGCTTCCATCCCTCTACTCTGCTTTTAATGTCCTTCCATGCGCTTTGCCGCTGCTCCCATATTACATCCCATTGGGTAAGCGTGATTTTTGAGGGTTCTGGTTGTGTGGATAATAGAGAAGGGAATGTTATTGCTCCAATAACCAATAGAATGAGGCCAATGAAAATACCTCGCGTGATCCAGTTTCTAAATCCCATTTCACACCTCTGCATGTATTCAAGGATCATTCCATATCCGATAAGGGCAATACTTCAACAAAAATATGTAAAATCCTTCTTATAATCTGGAAATCGAACCAATTCTGATACGCGTCTCCAAAAAATATAATGAAGTACAGGGATCTTGTTGAAAATGCCCGCTCATGCCACTTATGTGTCGATCAATGTGAGGGAGAAGACATAGTGATAGTATATACGAAACAATTGCGAGATGACTGTCGAAAAAAGAATGTCGAATGGATTTTTTCATAATCGTATCCTTTGTTGGGTTCGTTCCTAACAGATGCATTGCAAGCAGGCAGATTTCCTTGTTACGATGAATACATAAATAGATGATATACATCGTACGTAATGTAATCTACAAAGGAGTAACCCTATGACAACTTATATAGAAGAACATTATAACGGCAACGATTTCAGCTATGTGAATTGGAGCGAGTCTGAGCTTCGCAACTGCACGTTTACCTCCTGCCGTTTTCGAGGCGCTCAACTGGCCGGAGCATTGACAACAGGCTGCCAATTTATTGACTGTGACTTCACTGGAGCTATACTTAATGGCTCTATCCATACGCGAAGCGCGTTTACGAATTGCCGATTTACAGGAGTTAATTTATTCGCAGCAAAATTTGAAGAATGTAAAATGGTAGGGACTGATTTCACCAATGTATTATGGGACGGCATTACGATCAACGGAGGAGATTGGTCGTATACAAATTTGCGCCATGCGAATTTTACGAGGCAGGATTTGCGCAGTGTTCGTTTCATGGAAGCGGATCTAACAGAAAGCAAGCTGGAGAAAGCTGACCTGCGGGATGCCGACTTAACCCGCACAAATCTTACCAAAACTAAGCTTACAGGTGCAGATCTGCGAGGGGCTGATATGAGCGGAGTGAATTTCAAAGCGCTGGATCTTGCTAAAGTCCGAATTGATATGTTCCAAGCCGTTGCATTTGCTAAGGCATATGGAGCCAAGGTAGATTAGTATATAGTAACAGCCGTAATCTGCTAATATAGCAAATTGCGGCTGTCATTCATCATGCTTTTTATTTGAAAATAAGCAGCGCATTGCTAATGCTGCGCCCAGGGTATGTCATATATCTTCCATTGTAATAAAGGCCACTGGATGCCCCGCCATCCAAATTCATAGCCTGATAAGCGCCAGCCTGCTTCATCACTCTAGCAAGCTCTGGAATCGTAGCACTAGATGTAGTCAAGATAATTAGCTTGTAATCCTTCGTTAGACCAACCGCACTGCGTATACTGCTGTGCTTCAATATTTTAGGGTCTTTAAATCCCTCGCCTTTCAGATTGACGGTGATCTTGCCATCTGTAAGAAGACGCGGCCCTACCTGCAGCGCTCCTTGCACATCTCCTTCATTAAATCGCTCCAAGAACGATTCTCCCGGGATCATCTCTACCTGATTCCCCTTCGTAAACACAAGCACACTCCGTTTATCACCAGAGCCATTATGTATCATTCTTCCATTTCTAACTACATAGCCATACGGGACTCTCACCTTAGTCTTAGAGTAGGCATCAAAATAGCCCCCATTTATCGCAGCTACGGCATAATTACGCTGTGCCATATGCTTGAGGTTATCGACCGAGCCCTCTCCTCCGTAACCAACTCCTACGCCGAGACGAATACGAGGATGCAGCAGATTTATGGTCAGCATCGAGGCATACACCCGCTTGCTTCCAACCTTGAATGCTCGCTTACTCTTCTCAATCGATGATGCTTGGCTGCTCCGCTGCTTCGAAACGACAGGCAGGCGAACATGACTGTCTCCACTCCAAAAATGGACAACCGATCCGTTCTTGTCCCATTCCATGTTCAGACTCATCGCTTCGCTGACGATTCGTACCGGAACATAAGTCGTCCCCCCTGATCGGAAGGGGGCTGCATCCAGCTCCGTATCAACCCCATTGACATATGCCTGCGTCGTACCTAATGTCATCTCCAGATAATTATCGTCGCTTACCACCTCTATGCGCTTGCTCACAGGCTCCCATGTCACTTGATAATGAAGTTTATCGCTCAAATAGCGTATTGGAACGTAAGTGCGGTACGCCTTCGTATCCATAAGCCCATATGAACTCGCATCTGCATTAGCTTGCCCCTGCGGTATAACAACTGTAAAAGTTAAGGCTAGCCCTAGAACTGCTGTGATTATTTTTTTCAATTTTGGCACTCTCCCCAAGGTGTAAATCCAAATTCAGGAATATAGTATCATATCATCATTTTGATGACGGTGTCTTTTTTCGACAACAATATCAATTTGCCGACGTGATCTGAGGAATCTGACGATTGATGTCGTGGTCAATGAGAAGAGGAGCGCAACGTCAGCGCTCCCCAATATCCGGCACCATCTTATCCAGTAACTAACCTTCTCGATAAATAACTTCCGCATCGAACAGCGTACTGCCATCTGAAGCTTGTCCGCGAATAAAGCAGCGGCTATCTTCTGCATGCAGCGTTTCAGCAGTAGATCGATATATATCTACCTGATCCCCGAGAATGATTTCCTTATGGTACGTAATTCGAAAGCGCGACACACCTCGCTCCAATTCCTCTTGCGTCATCGCATCCAAGCATATATCAGCAAATCTGGCATTGTTCAAATGGCCGTTCATATCAATGCTGCTCTGTCTAACGTATAGCGTGTACGACAATTCAAGATGAGTCTCATCCGGTATCACGACTTTCTCCGGCATGTCTCCTACAGAATCCTTATCATTCACCGGAACGTCATAAGGAAACGCTGAGGCTCGCAAGATGCGCCGCTTGTTCAGATCGACAAGCGCCCATGTGGTGCGGGACTGTGCCACTAACTGCCGCTCTGCATCATACGCAACATAATCACGCAGCCATTGTACACCCTTGGCCCCCTTATGCCATGTATCCAATTGAAGCACATCACCGTACTTCGGCGTGCGCATCAGTTCAAGGTCAACTGTCAGCAACATCCATGCCATACCGCTGCTCACCAACTCATCCATCGATACTTGATGTGCTGCGAGGTGGGAATCCCCTGCCCGCTGCATCCATTCCATCAAGGTCGATAAGCGGCAATCCCGCTTATAATCACAGTTATCGGATGATACTTCATGCTGCTCACTCCAACGCCGAGTGTCCACTTGTACCCCCCACTCCTTCCGAACCAACGGCCGTCTACATCTGACTCGCCTATCGTTTTATTCCTTGTTTATCATAACCGATAATCACTTCGAATGGCGTTATTCATCTGACCAAACCTGTTATTTTTACCGACATTTCATCTCTTCATCAATCTCCGTATAATATGTTAGTATAAACATAATGTATGAATCAAGCTAAAAATCAAGCTGAGCTTGTACGAATTCAGCAAGTAATTCCGCTCTTTACAGAAATTCATGAACAAGATACTTTGAATGAAGTATATCAATTTTAAATAATCATGGATGCAATAAACGGCGAACGAAGCGTTTGTCTTGCATGGGTAAGGAGTAAACACATGATGAAGGAAATGAAAGCCGCCTCAACATGTACCGATGAGGCGATTGCACAAGATGCGGGCGGACGCGTACTTATTGTGACCTCAGTAGCGCCCGAACGGGATGCTGTATTGCGTGGTCTTCAACAGCATCCGCAATTTGACGTTATCATCGGCGGAGTAGGTGTCGCATCTGCCGCTGCTCGGACGGCACGGGCGCTGACGCTCGCGAATTCATCGCATTATCGGCTCGTCATATGCGCAGGTATCGGCGGAGGATTTCCAGAGCAAGCTGAAATTGGCTCATTAGTCGTCGCAAGCGACATCATTGCTGCCGATCTTGGCGCAGAGACGCCGGAGGGCTTCATCAGTCTGGACGAGCTTGGATTCGGCTCCACACGCATCCCTGTCGATGCTGAGCTTGTTGCTCGCGCAACGGCAGCACTGCAAGCAGCGAATCTGCCAGCACGCTCCGGCCCTGTGCTAACAGTTGCAACTGTCACAGGCTCGGCAGCAACAGCGGCACACATGGCAGTACGTATTCCCGGTGCTGCCGTTGAAGCGATGGAAGGCTATGGCGTAGCTACCGCAGCACATGAATTTGGCTTGCCGGTGCTGGAGCTTCGTTCCATATCGAACGCCGTCGGCCCGCGCGATCGTGCTGCTTGGCGTATTCAAGAAGCGCTGGAATCACTGGAAGCTGCCAGCGCTGTATTAACGGAGGTGCTGTAAACATGAAGATTGCCTATTCCCCTTGTCCAAATGATACATTTGTATTCCATGCCTGGGCGCATGGTCTTATACCGGGTGCCCCGGAATTAGAAGTCACGTATGCAGATATCGACATCACGAACCATCTCGCTGCTAGCGGCAATGGATTGGATGTACTCAAAATATCGTATGCTGCGCTGCCATGGGTGCTGTCCGAATATGCGCTTCTGCCTTGTGGCGGTGCGCTTGGCCGCGGCTGCGGGCCGCTTGTCCTAACGAAGGAAGGGACTTCGTCCCAAGCCAGCCCATCCAGCTTGTCCGGCCGCCGTGTAGCAGTTCCAAGTGAACGCTCCACAGCCTACTTGTTGTTCCGTCTATGGGCAGCGCAGAACGTGCCTGGCGGTGTTGGGGAAATTGTCGTGATGCCGTTCCATCAGATCATGCCTGCCGTTCGCGATGGCCACATTGATGCCGGACTCGTTATTCATGAAGCTCGGTTCACTTATCCATCCTACGGTCTTACCATGCTCGCCGACCTAGGCAACTGGTGGGAGGCTGATACAGGATTGCCGATTCCGCTCGGCGCCATAATCGCCCGCCGCACACTTGATGTGGATGCACTTGCTGGCTGGGCTCGCGCATCCGTCGAATATGCATGGGCACATCCGGAAGCATCGCGTGAATACGTGTTGGCTCATGCACAGGAGATGTCCCCAGAAGTAACAGATGCCCATATTAACCTGTACGTCAATGAATTTACGAGAGATTTAGGAGAAGACGGCTATGCCGCGGTCGAGGCTTTGCTTGGCCGCGCGGCGAAGGAAGGTCTTGTTCCTGCCTTCGATCTTGCAGCACTTCGCTTGTAGTCTGCCGTATGATTCGCGAACGCTAGAGGTGTACCAAAAAATAGAGCGCCCGCGAGGAACGAGGGCGCTCTATTTTTTTCGCAGTCTAGCTATCGTCATAGTGATGCCAGAGCCGACTCTCGAATTGGGTTGCAGCACACAAAATGAGTGATAACTGCTATAGAGAGTCATATGCACTGTCTCTATTGGGATCGCCCATTCTTACTAAGTTGCAGTCCATTCGACATTTCCCAGCATACGCTACAACGAGAAATAAGATGCAAATGCTGCCGACGTAAGCTTTTCATAGATGGGTCGTGTATAATAGTTTCGTGCTAAAGGAAGTAGGCAAATAGAAACGAGATTCTAGGAAAACACTCCGAAGGATTCGCTCTCTTGCTGAAAACAACTACAGGAGTGAAAGTCCAATGGAAACATGGAAGAAAAATTTATGGATTCTATGGTTTGGTACATTCATTGTTTCATCAAGCTTTTCCATGGTTGTCCCGTTCCTGCCGCTCTTTTTGATTCAGATTGGTGTAAAGGATCATATTGAGCTGTGGTCGGGTATCTTATTCAGCAGCGTATTTCTAGCTGGTGCCATCTCCTCTCCGTTCTGGGGGGCAATTGGTGATAAATACGGTCGCAAGCCGATGATCATCCGAGCCGGAATTGTGCTATTTGTGACGTACATCATGCTGGCCTTTGTTACAAATCAGCACCAGCTGCTGGTGATTCGCATCTTGCAAGGTCTACTGACAGGCTTTATCCCGGGATCAATTGCGCTCGTCGGTACGAGTACGCCGGAAAAGAAGGTCGGTTATGCCTTATCGATGATGGCGACCGCCACCGCGACCGGGACCATTATGGGCCCGCTCCTTGGCGGCATCCTATCGAAGCTATTCGACAGCCGACTGACATTCGCATGTGCAGGTGTCTTGTGCTTGATCGCAACACTGCTCGTAATTTTCTGGGTGAAAGAGGAGAACTTCGTTCCTACCAAGGATAGCGGCTCGATCGTCAATACCATTCGGATCGCATCTGTCAATCGTCCATTTATGATTGTACTTCTGCTGTCTCTGTTGACTCAATTCTCGGTCATGACGATTGAACCCGTTCTGCCTCTCTATATTGTGGAGATCGGACATTCGGCGAAGGACGCCTCCCTAGTTGCAGGATTTGTGTTCTCGCTTGTTGGTATTGCAAGTATTCTATTCGCAGCAAGATGGGGGAAGCTTGCCGACCGTATCGGCTTCCAGAAGGTTCTTCTGATCGGCCTGCTTGCGGGTGGTATCGGTACACTCGCTCAAATTCCGTTCCAAAATATATGGTGGTTCTCGATTATTCGCTTTACATATGGCATCTTCTTCTGTGCTGTGTTCCCAGCATTAAATGGACTCGTAGTGCGGACAACAGATAGTGATTTCCGCGGACGCGCTTTTAGTTTGAACCAGACCGCGAATCAATTTGGCGGAATGCTCGGCCCGCTCGTCGGGGGAGCAATTAGCGGTATCTTCTCGATTCATATGGTATTCTGGGTCACCGGTATACTGCTGCTCGCTACGATGGGTCTGGCCTTCTGGACGCAGCGCACCGCTCCCGTACCCGTAAGTGCTTCTGGTATCAACAAAAAGGGATAATGTTATAAAGCACTAATCACTGCAAAATTTTCATAGTAATCATAAGGGGCTATCGTCGCTGCAACATGGGTTGCGAGTGATGAGCCCCTTTTCCATTCCCCAATAGAAGGTTGAGATTCTCCTTACCGAGTTGGTTCTTAATTTCTCCAATAGGTCGATAATATTGTCCGCCTATCGCCTACATACGCTTACTTCATCAGCGTTCACAATGTTCATTTCATATCCGTCCGCAAACATAATTGTGATTTGTCATCTCCATTTCATTAAAAAAGATGCTCCCTCAATGAAGGGAACATCTTTTTGTTCGTCTTAATCTGGTTCGTTTACACAAGACTACTTACCCGGGTCACTTTTATAAATACGATCCCATTCTGCGGTTAAAATGACGTCTTAGGCCCTCTCCCAATAGATTGAAGGTAAGCACCGTCAGCAGGATCGCGAGCGCTGGGTAAAAGACAAAGGTAAATTTGCTTGCATAAATATCTCTGCGTGTCTCCGCCAGCAAAGACACCCAGTTCATGCTCGTATTCAGGAACTTCATAGTGAAGTAATTAACCTCCACCCAGTTATGCGTCAAGAAAATACTCAATACGCCTAATTGTCCAATAAGCAGCATAACCTTGCCTACATCAATACAGAAGTTTATGATGATTTCCGGAACGAGCGACGGCATATAATAATTGCGAACCATGCGCCATCTGCTTAATCCCAGCGACTCCCCTGCCTCCACGAACAGTTCATGCGAGATATGGTTCGCTTGCTGCTGCACGATATATGCTACCCGTCCAACTTCAAGCAGAGCCAAGATCGGAATCACCCACATGATGCGATTGCTCGAGTATTGAATGAAAGGCATACTAAGCAATAAAATAGCCGAGAAAATAACAGGCAAAAACGTAAAGATTTGATTGAAACTTGTCAGTATCCAATGGGCAATCCCCTTCTGCTTATAGGCAAACAGACCTAAAGGCACTGCTATCATATAGCGCAGCAGAGCGATGCAAAATACAATATAAATCGTTTCCTTCGTCCCCACGACAAGCTTGCTCAAGTTGTCGACACCATTCTTATCGGAGCCGAGCCAATTCAAATCCGAAGGTTGGAACGGAGGCAGCATGAGCTTGCCCTGCTCTGACCATCTATGTTTTTCAGGCGACAGCGACTTGTCTATGAACGGCAATTCCGGACCGAGGAACATGACAAAGAGAATGACGGCCAGCATCGCCCCACCGATCCATAGGGTATAGTTTTTCAATGAGGACACTCCTTTATCTCGATCTCGGTGTAACGGAACGCTTCGCAATGAAGGAAATCCACTGGACGAGCACAATCATAATCATGAAGCAGCAGGCGATTCCAATGATAACGCCCGGCTCATAATTCTCACCAGATCCAAAGCTTGTATCATAATCAATCGCTTGGAACAAACGGTAGGCTGCACCCGGATAACTCATTAAATATTCGACCATTAGTAAATTAGACAGCAAGTATCCGAACAAGGAAGGCAAGTGGGACAATATCGTCCCCAAGCTGTTGCGGCCCACATGCTTGTACAAAATCATTCGCTCCGCCACGCCCTTCGCTTTCGCGACCTGAATATACATCTGGCCTTCTTGTCCTGCAATGGCGGCACTCGTAATTCTAGCAATATACATAGCCGGATATATGGAAACAAGTACAGATGGAATAAGAAAAGCATACCACTCTTTTTGCTCAAAAAAATGAATAAACGGCATATACCGAATTACAAACCATTGAATAAGCAGTACAACCATAAAGTCAGGCACGGACTGAAACAGCCACGTCGTTCCGTTCCCAATCGCATTCCATTTTGATTTGGATAGCTTATAGTCTGCAAGCCCCTTCATGACACCAAGTATCGAGCTTAGTAAAAAGCCGATCACGATAATCGTCAAGCTTTTCCCGATCGCTGTCTGTACTACAGCACCTATGGGCTCCTCATAACGCGTTACTCCTAAGGTATGATCTACAAAGACACCGTGCAGGAAGCCTGTAATGTTGTCGGCATACTGCGACCAACTGAAATGATAGCTTGCCGACATCTTATAACCTTGCAGGCCAATATCGAGCTTGCGTGGAAATAACACGATAAGCACAACTACAAGTAATGCAAAAATGCTTAGGCATAGTGATTTCAACATATGCAGTACTAGATTCATAATTTCCTCCTGCGCACCCTCTCCAGATCCTTATGATAGTGATACCATATCATTCCTGCATTGTGAAGACTATGAAATACTGATTTGGATATTTAATCCATAAGGTGGATAGTTATTCGTCCCCCTACGCAAAAAAGCCGTCCATTCCCAATCCAAATTGAAAATGCACAGCCGTCGCGATTTTCTTTTTCTATGCTCCCGGATTACCGAATCTACGAATCTGCATCGCCCTTCTGACATACATATACAAAGGCTGGGGGGACATTCAAGAGTACAAAGTGGATGTTTTGAATATCGAAATAACGGGATAACTGCGGCTTCATCTGCTGGGAATATTGAAAGGCGATGAATAATCCCCCTGGCTTAAGTGAAGCATGAATTTGCCCAATGAGGTGTTCTCTTAGCTGCTGTGGGAAGTTGTAGAAGGGAAGGCCACTCAGCACGCAATCCAGCTGCTTTATGTTTTCTCGATCCAATACTTTGTCAAGCTCGCCAGCATCGGGATAACAAGCGTAGTCTGGAAAACTGTTCGTCAATCGGGCAAGTAGTATTGGATCTTTTTCAAATAAAAGAACTTTTGCCGCATCCGGCTTCACCGCATCAATGAATGTGGTAATTGCTCCTGTGCCCGCACCTAATTCAGCTACATGTTGTATCTCTTGCCATGCTACAGAGCCCAACATGCGCTGTGCAAGGAACTTAGAGCTAGGTATAATGCTCCCAATCTGTCGAGGTGATCGAATGAATGTTTTCAAAAATAAAAACTTTTCCTGAATGGTGTTCGTACTCATATGACTTCTCCCCTTCGTACTTCTTCCTGGATGTTCTTATCATATCCAACATGTCTTGGGATCATAGGGGAATTGTTCTGAAGAAGTAATAAATGAGTTCGTAAAGATTTCTGAATGGAATGGACAACTTCCATATCTATGCTTAATAGTAACACGGTAATTCTAAAAAACGTATAGAGGATATAAAAAAATCGCCCGCATCGAGTTGATCCGGGCAATCAGTAAGTTAGAAATGTATTCTGTTCCTGAAGCTTCCTAGCGTATCATCATATAGATTGCGTATGTCTGCATTTCGGATAGGTTGAGCATCCCCAAAATGCTTGTCCTTGCTTACTTTTTCTTCTCACCATTGGGGAGCCGCAAGTACAAGTCTTTGACGCAGTTGCTGCACTTTCCTTACTACCTTTCTTCCACTCTGCTTTTGCAGTTTCTATTTCCTGACGGCTTTTCTTCGAAGTTCTTTTGCCGGGATTCCACTTCCCCCATGAACGAAGCTTTTGTTCAATTAGTGCACCATGCCAATAATCCACTTTGAATTGCTCAGCTTCTTTCTTAGCTGGCCCAGTCAAATCTGAAGTCGTAACCAATAAGGACAGAATACAATCATGATTTCGCTTAGCTCCAACGAGTTCACGAACTGTCTGCACAGGAACCTTATGGTGACTTGCATAGCATTTCGCTTGAACAGCAGTCTTCTCTCCTCGTCGATCCGTAATCACAAGGTCCACGCCTCCGTCGCTTCCGCCGACCCCGACCTCTGTGACCCCATAGCCTTGATCTCGGAAATAAAGGGCCAACAGACGCTCAAACTCAACCCCAGTCAAATCCTCTAACTTACTTGATAAAATTGCTTCATCTTCTCGACAACGTGTTGAGGCTCTATTTATAGTCCCTCTCTTTGTCCGATTTTGGGACGCTCTCCCGTTCTTCTTCGGTGACTTCTTACCTTGAAGCGCAGCCATGATCGAGATCCCAAGCAAAATTGCGATTACAACAACCGCGATCAACATCCATTCATTGTTTCCCATGATAAATCTCTCTCCTGTTGTTCGTATATCAACATTTTACAACTTGGAAACATTTTGATAAACCCTTGAAATGTCTGCCTCCTACAGTTCCCCTCAATCAAGCAGCGAATAAAAAAATAAGCAATCCTTAAACAAGCAGCCAAAACCAAAGAAGCCCTTATCCACCTTGTACGGTTGGTAAGGGCTTCTTGCAATATTTGTAATGCTCGAACCAAAAAGAACTTTTCCTCTCCTCGATCCTCTATTCGTTTCGATCGCCAATCCATCGTCCTATGTGCCGAAGCGTTTGCGATATCCGCATTTGCGGCACAGCTCTTCCACAGCTTCTCTGCGAGAGAATCCATAGAACAGGTTGTTGGCTCGCTCACTTTCGACGATCTCTGAGAATGAGTCCTGATTCACGTTACCGAGGTTAATGACACCTTCCCCATCCAGGCAGCAAGGCACGACTGTACCATCGACCAATATCGCAGCTTGTGTGCGAAGCGCATGACAGAAGCCTTTGCCTTCATCTTCAGGAGCATTCAAGCTCGGCCATTCAAATTCATGGTCTTGATTCAAATAGACACGATCCGCAATTTTGACACCGCTGCCCGGAACGATCTTCTCTTCAATTCGGAAGTCCAAATTGAATTCTTTTTCGATAATTTCAAGCGTCTCGCGGTTGCGATTCCGCTCCATGTTTGTTTTATTATCTTGCGTCAAATTCCACAGCCGGAACGAGAAAATGACCTTATGCTCTTCAGCCTCACGCACGAACTCCAAAATATCGGCAAGATATTTGTCACGGTTCTCCGAGCCAATATGGCCATCGAAGCTGTGGAGCGAGAAGTTCATCTGGCGCAGCGCTGGCTTGCCAAGCAGCTTATGCTTGTTCTTGCGTATGAGCGTCCCATTTGTCGTAATATTGACCTTAAATCCCTTCTCATGGGCTGCGTCCAATATTTCATCAATCTTCGGATGGAGCAGGGGCTCCCCTTTGACATGCAAATAAATGTGCTTCGTATGCGGCTTAATCTCATCTAGAATATGATGGAATGCATCCAGCTTCATGAAGTTCGCCTTGCGCTCCGTCGGCGGGCAGAACGTACAAGCCAGGTTGCATACGCTGGTCAGCTCTATATATACTTTTTTGAACGTTTTCAAGATTGATCCCCATTCTATTGTAGTAGTTCCGAACTTTCCTCATCCTCTACTATGCACGAAAACGCCCCTGCATTCAACTTATTCCAAGCGGAACATTCAGGCATTAACACGAAAGAGCATAATGCAGTCTACTGGAAATCCACGACTGGAAAATCAGAGGGGATACCGTCATTAGATTCGAACATCACATTCTTTTCCTTTTCCTTTTCCTTTTCCTGTACAGAAAAAAAGACCCTTATCAGGAAGGGTCTCTCTGGATACCATTTCGCTTATAAACGTGAAAAACAGTCTCGTGCAAGAACAAGTTACGCATATACTTGCGTGCGATCATCAGAAAGTTCTTCAATCGTTATGTAATCAAAATGCGCCTCATATCCTTCGCCCTGCGGACTGCAGGCATAGATGCCCACTTGAATTGGTTTGGACTCCTGCTCGAACAAATGTGTCATGCGGAGCTGCTTCCAGGCAGAACCGTCAAGCGAGTAATCGACATAAAAATCATTGCTGATTCGTGAAATACGGAAATAAAGCGGAGCCTCGCCGTTATCGACTTCTTGGGTCGACCAATCCGAATAGCCGTGGTTAGTCACAACCGCGCCGAGCTTGTTGCTGGCATCCGGGATATACTCTACAGATGTTTTGAGCCAAGTGTCTGGCGAATAGCGAACCATTAATCCTGCCTGGTCATAACGGTGTACAGGATACGAGCAGACCTTCGTCGTCAATCTGAAGTTCCCTTCCAGCTCCCTATATAGAAAATGTCCATTATCGACCTGAAAGCCATAATGCGTCTTTTGCCAGTAGTCGGTTTCTTTGGCAGTACGAACAATGAGTCTTGCTGTTTCTTTATTGATTTCCCAATCCCGGGGCGGCGAGTACCACTTCAAACTGTTGTCCAATTGCCCATTGCTGAAATCTTCATTCAGCCGAATTGAATTGCTCATCTGAATTGCCTCCATGTCGTAGTCTCTCTTCATCATAGGAGGAATCAGCCGCATTGTACAGAGCAAAGCCCAAGGTTAAGGGAAACCATAATTTATGAAATGACCTGTGGAGTATCCTGCTCCAAAATAATGTCATTCAATACAAGACGAACAGGTGCGCTGATCGTATCTCCTACCGGACAGGTGCGCTCAATGAACTGCACGAATTGTTCGACTTGCTCATAGGAAGCACTGGTCTTGACATGAATGTTGTAGCGAATTTCGGAGTAGCCTCGGCGGACGTCCGACTTGTTCATAAAGCCGTCCGTATCCAAATCCCCCTCGAGCTCAACAAAAAATTGCTCCAAATCAATATTGAACTTGCGGGCGTATGCTCTCGCCACAATGGACTGGCAAGCGCCTAATGCACACAACACTACTTCTACCGGGTTCATTGCCGTGTCCGTACCGCCTAAAGATTTGGGCTCATCAATCGTTATCTCGAAATTTCTCGATCTGGCCTTTACAACCATACCCTTTTGCAAATGTGCAGTAGCAGTAAATGTCTCAAGTGGCATTCACACGACCTCGCCTTCCTAATTTTAACCAATATTATATCACGGTTATAAAATATGAATAGTATAATTTTGCATAACGCGATGAAAGGAAGAAAAGGAGACTGCAGCATTCTGCAATCTCCCCCTGTTGATCGAGCTGTAAACCAGCAGCCCTTATTTCAACGACCACACCTGTGTAACCCAATCTGCATAAAAGTCAGGCTCATGAGATACCAGCAGCACTGAACCGTTGTAGCTGCGAAGCGCCTCAATGAGCGCCTCCTTCGCCCGCACATCCAAGTGATTCGTAGGTTCATCCAGTACGAGTACGTTGCTATCTGTCAGCATCAATTCACATAACCGCACCTTAGCCTGTTCCCCACCGCTTAACGAACTGAGCGGCTGCCGAATATGCTCCTCCGTTAGCCCAGTCATCGCAAGCAGCTTGCGAATTTGCTGCTGCGTCAGATCAGTACGGAACGCACATAGTTGATCGAGGGCTGTATCATCGGATACGAACACTTCTTGAGCAAAATAGGCAACCTTTACTCGTTCCCCTTGGTGCACGGTACCGTGTAATGGTGATAATTCTCCAAGCAAGGTTTTGAGCAAAGTCGTCTTGCCGACGCCATTATGACCGATAATCGCGATCTTCTCCCCTCGCTTCATGGACAGATTCAAAGGCCTGCACAACGGCTTGGCATAACCAACCTGCAATCGCTCTGCCTTGATAATTGTCCCCTCTGGCTCCATATTAACTTGGAATTCAAATCGCGGCTTCAAGCCTGATATCGGGCGGTCAATCGGTTCCATACGCTCCAGCATCTTCTCCCGGCTCTTAGCCTGCTTCGCCTTGCGAATCTTATTTTTCTGGACAAAATCTTCGAGTCTGGCGATTTCCTTCTGTTGTCTACTGTACGCTTCGTGCTGCTGGAGTTTATTAAGCTCGTATACGCTGCGGAATGCCTCATAGTTGCCGACATAACGCTTAATGTTCTGGTGTTCGACATGGAAGATCGATGTGGCAATCTCATTCAAGAAGGAATTATCATGAGAGATAACTAAGAAGGCTTCCTTATACCCCTTCAAATAGCCCTTCAGCCAATCAATGTGCACCTCATCCAAATAGTTCGTCGGTTCATCCAGCAGGAGAACATGCGGCTCTTCCAGCAGCAATCTCCCTAGAAGCAGCTTTGTCCGCTGACCTCCGCTCAGCTTCTCGACATCTCGATCCAGACCAATATCAAGCAGCCCTAGGCCTGCGGCGATCTGTTCCAGCTTCACTTCAATATCGTAAAACCCTGAGTGCTCAAGACGATGCTGAAGCTCTCCGTACTTGGCAAGCCACATATCGAGATTTTCGGCATCCTCTGACATCTTGTGCGCAAGCTCCATTAAGCTCTGCTCCATGGCATACAAATGCCCGAATGCCCCCCGTAAATAACCTAACACTGTCGTGCCGGGCTGTAGGTCAATATGCTGCTGCAGATAGCCTACCTTTACATGAGGAAGCCATTCGACAGTGCCCTTATCGGGCAATAGCTCCCCAGATAGGATCCGCAGCAAGGTTGATTTTCCAGCTCCATTGCTGCCAACAACTCCAGCATGCTCGCCTGGTAGCAGGCGGAAACTAATATCGAGAAAAATTCGCTTATCCCCATGGTAATGGGTTACTTGTTCTACAGATAACATACTCATTTCATTCTCTCCTTTAACGTGTGCATAATCATGCTCAACGCCAAGCGAGAGAACAGCCTAATAAAGAGTTATTCAATTCGGTATGCAAAATAGGGCAAGGCGAACAAACGCCTTGCCCTATACAAATATCCCTATATAGATTCATCCAAAAAGCTTCAGGTTACGTCGCACTGCAGCTGTTCTGCATAGTGATCGTGCGCCTAAGCTTCTTAGAGACATACTTGTATATGAAAAAGGAATCGGTTCTTTATCTACTGTTCTTCGATTTGGCGTTAAGCTAAAAATGGGCAGACTTCTCCCGTCTTAAGCCAATTTCCGTTGAAGAACAGTTGACAATACCGCCATCCCCTTTCTAATCCTTATCCTCATAAAATGGTATTACGAGGAAAATGATACATGATCTACGCTAGTCCTGTCAAGAATATGCAAAAAACCGCTGAATCCGATGGATCCAGCGGTATGTATTCGTACGATGATTAAGCCGCGTTATCTACTACTTCCTTCGGCACCTTAATTTCGGCCACTTCATTGTGCTTAGAAATGGTGCTTGTCATTTTCATACTGATTGAAATCTTCTGTCCGTTCTCTTCCCCTTCGAGCACGAGTGTAAAGTCACTCTTCGTAGGGAAGAAATTATCCTTGTTCACACCATATGCCATCGTAAGCGTCTTGACGTTCATCTTGCCTAGCGCCTCTGCTGCTTCTGCGCCAGATGACTCGGACAACAACGTCTTCGCCAGCTCCTTGCCCTTATCGCCGGACACATCCGTAGTCATCATATACTCATTGCCTTCAAGAGTGATTTTCGCTTCCTTCTCCAGTGACTTGAATTTGTCCAAATTTTGCGTCAAGCTTGTTTGGCTTTTGATGTTCGCTTCCCATTGGCTCTTCAACTCATCTGGAACCTTGGCCCATTCGCCATTAACCTGAGAGTATACCCCTTCTTTGGCGAAATATTGTTTAATTGTTTGGTTTGTTTGGTCAGACACAATAGACGTATCTTGATAGAAGCCAAGCGGCTCCTTTGTGAAGTCGGTTTTGATTTTGATATCCGATTTTTGTTCCTGACTGCTATCGCCTTGAACTGCATTTACTTGCTCGACATGAACATCCAATGAATAGCTTTTCAATGTCTTATCTGCCTCAGTTGCCTTTTGAATCAACTCTTCCGCCGTAGGCGTTGATTTGCCGCAAGCGGTTAATCCTAGAACTACCACGATCCCAACTAGTACTGCCTTCCACTTTTTCAAAATCGTCTGCCTCCCAAAATAGAATCCTTTCTCATCTTAACGAATCTATAACAGCAGACAAAGTGAGCATAGCCCTAATCCGATACAGTAACTAGTAGGATAGGACTATTCATCAAATAAAAAACCGCCGAATCCATAGATTCGACGGTTTTGGATATGCACTTGCAATTATTTTACGCTGTCCAATACTTCTTTCGGCACCTTAATTTCGCCAATCTCATTATGCTTGGAGAACGTGCTGTTCATAACCATATGAATTTCAACTTTTTGGCCTTGCTCCTCTACGTCCATCGTCATATCAACATCAGATTTCGTAGGGAGATGCGTATCCTTGTTCACACCATATGTCATTTTAATGCTTTTAATATTCATTTGATCCAACATCGCTGCCATTTGCGGGTTGCTATTCGAACCAGATTGGCTCATTAACGACTTCGCCAGTTCCTTCATCCCGTCACCGGACAAATCTGCAGTCAAGATATAGTCATTTCCTGCTTCGGATACTTTCGTATCTTTCGCAATCGATTTGAATTGTTCCAAGGACTGCTCCGGGCTTGCCCCTTTTTCGGCACCTTCCAGTACTTGCGCCTTCATATCATCCGGCATCTTCGTCCATTGCCCGTTCATTTGCGAATAAATGCCATCCTTCGAAATATACTGAACAATCTTTTGCTCGCCTTGTCCCGTTACGGTCATTGTCATTTCTTGATACAGGTTGAACGGCTCTTTCGTTATGTCGCTTTTCAGCTTCATTTCTGTATTTTGCTCTTGCTTCTGCTCCCCTTGGCTAATCGTAAGATCCGTCTTAATTTGGGCTTCCATAGCGAAATTCTTGAGCGATTTGCTTGCATCAATTGATTTTTGAATAAGTTCATCGACAGATGGAAGCGAAGCTTCTTTTTTCTCCGTATCAGTTGTCGTCTGTGCTGTAGAAGAGCTGTTTGTTCCGGCAGCGTCTTTTTTATCTCCACAAGCCGTCATGCTTACTACTAATATTGCCCCCAATAATAGTGCAACCCATTTTTTCAAAATTTTTACCCCCTAAATGTTAGTACACTTACTCATATTAACCAATGCATACGTCTCTGCAACAGGGATTTTAGAACTAAAACATGTGTCAAAACCGTAGAGGAAACTAGATATTTAGACCTAGTTAACGTAAAATTTATTCATTTCTGGCTGTACAGTCTATAATCATCCTATACAGACATATACGTTCTTCGGAGGATTCATGCATTGAAAAATCTACTTGTCACCGGCTACCGAGCACATGAGCTTGGTATTTATAGCAACAAGCATCAAGGCATTCCTTATATACGCAAGGCTATTGAATCTCGGCTAATCCCCCTTCTGGAGGAAGGGCTGGAATGGGTCATTACTCCTGGACAATACGGAGTCGACTTATGGGCTTGCGAGACTGCCATTTCGCTGAAGAGTCAGTATCCTCAATTGAAGTGCTCAATCATAACGGCGTATGCCAACCCAGAAGCACAGTGGAGCGAGGAGAAGCAGGCCTATTTTGAAGAAATTATGCGCGGCATTGATTATTATGGAACGGTAAGCAATGCGCCCTATAGCGGCAAGTGGCAGTTCATTGCAAGGGATGACTTGCTCTTTCGCAAATCAGATGGCATTCTGCTCGTCTATGATGAGGATGCTGGGGAGGCAAGTCCGAAGTTCACGAAGGAGCGTGCCTTGAAGAAGCAGGAGGAAGAAGGCTATATCTATATCAGTATCGGAGCAGAAGAGATTCAGGCTATCGCCGATGAGGAAAGAAGCAATATGTTCTTCGAATGAGGAATATACGGAATGAAAGATCCTGAAAAAAGAAAAAAGAACCTGCTTATGCGATTGACGGGCGGGTTCTTCTGCTTGCGCAAAATTAGTTCAACCGATCCAGCATCTTGTACTTGTTGCCGCAAGGGTCTTTGAAATAAACCGCGTATTAGGTCGGACTGATCGGCATATTAGGATTGGGAAGTTTGCTCCCGAATTGCAGCCAATACGTCTTCCCAGTGCAGCTTCATCTGCTCACGCGTAACCGGGTGATCCAAATTTTCCTGGTGGAAACTGATCGTTGTTTTGTCTGGTTGATTGGACAGCAGCCGAATTTGCAGCGTGGACGGCTCCACCCACTCCTTCTTCGACCATCGTAAACGGAGCTGCTGGTACGGTTTGACGACCCGGAATTGGCCGGAAATGCCTTCTGCGGATCGAAAGGTCTCCCCCACGCTAAAGGACAGGGGCGATACGGTTCCAATCCATAGCTTCAAGCCTTCGGCAGAGGTTAGGTACGCCCATGCTCGTTCTGGCGAGATCAACAGCGTTCTTCGAACCCCTACCTGATAGCCCATCGAAGCCGTTAGACCGACAATCTTGTTCGATGTGGATCTTTTACTTATCATCGTATCCCTTCTCTCATTTTTATTGTCCGTACTTACAACGCACAAAACTATCAGGGACTCACCCCCCTAACGAACAACTCAATGCTCGACTCTATAAATGCCTGATGGGATACTTTCGTAATCGTCGTCGCCCCAAATAGCTGTGTCATAAATGCTCCGTAATTCATCCACATAAACGTGATCGCCTGCGTTTCTGCGTCTATCTGAATCATTCGATTTCTACTCTGCATGTCGGTAAAATATTGCGTCAGCAGTTCCAGCAATTTGCGCGGATGCTTCTGAGCCTTCTCACGGATTTCGATCAATTCGTCGTCCCTTAAGACGATGAGGAACAATTTGCGATTACGGTCCATGATCTCATGATACATCTGGCTAATCCCAAGCAGATCCTTCCTCAGATCCCAAGTCACTGTCTCGTTAAAGATCCGGGTCATTTCAACCGAATAATGATAACGGTCAACCGCATTCTCCAGCAAATTGAGTTTGCTCCCGAAATTGCGGAACAAGGTCATCTCACTGACGCCCGCTGCTGATGCGATTTCCTTGGTCGATACACCCTTGTAGCCTTTCTCAGCCATTAAGTCGATGGCAGCGAGCATCAGCCTGCTTTTGCTGTCCAAGGTCTGCTTGTCTTTCACATGATCACCTTCCTGGTACTCTTCGAACGATACAATAGATAGTTAGTGCTCACTAACATTTAATATGTTAATATTATCCTTATCTATCCTGAGTGTCAATGACCTTTTTTGCGGTATTGCATGCAAACAACCGATTGATGCCGTATAAATAAGAGCTGTTTATTTCCATGGGTTTTGTTCTACATGAGAAGAGTTCAGCTTTTTCAACAGTTTGATCGGTATTTGCGCTCTGCAGTATTTAAAATTTTTCTGCCCGTTAGCGTAACAATTGTTCCTCGATAAATAACAACAGTAACAGGATACAAGAATTCTGTTGCTGATAGCAGTTTTGTTCTGTTTTGTCGCTCCACCACATTATTTCCCGGAAAATGTTGCGCCCAACATATTTTCACTCGTTCCACTTAAACGAAACTAGATTCAAGTCTTATACTTTTCCTAGTAATCTATCTATTGCCGGCTTCGTGAAGCATGCCAATTGATCGGGCAGCTCGTTCAGGGAGAACCAGCGCATATCCCCGATTGCTCCGTCTGCCTCATTATTTCGCGCTTCGCCTCCCTGTACCGTCGTATCGAAGATAAGTGACACCCAGTGCTCTTCATTTTCGGGACGGATCGTTTCCGCTGTGCAAAGCAATTGGGTTACGGTAATGTCGAGGTTAACTTCCTCTTTCACCTCACGGATAACGCATGCCTCTAACGATTCGTACATATCCAACTTGCCTCCAGGAATGCTCCATGTCCCTTTTTCCGGATTCCGATTGCGCTTGACCAGCAGAATTTCGCCTTGGTGATTGCGAATTACCGCTCCTACACCTAATTTCGGAATTGCTGTTATCTGATTTGAAATCGTCATTATCAATCACCTCGTATCGAATATTCACTCATTAGACTGTTCAGATTCTGCTATGGTTTCATAAAAAAAGGAGTCGCACATTGAGCGCACTCCTCTATTGATATAGATATCCGGCTTACTTGAACCAGCCCTTCTCCTTAAAGCGCGTAATCGCCTCAATACGATTACCCACATTCAGCTTGTCGAGAATAACAGAAATATAGTTGCGCACGGTTCCTGTCGTGATATACAGCTCAGAGGCAATTTCCTTCGTGTTCTTTCCGTCTGCAATCAGGCTGAGCACTTCCTTCTCTCGTTCCGTCAGCGGATTTTCCTCTGCATAAGCCTCATCAACCAATTCCGAAGCATAGATGCGTCTGCCCGCCATAATATTGCGGATCGAGTCTGCCAGTTCCTCGCTCGGGCTGTCCTTGAGCAAATATCCATTCGCGCCAGCTTTTACAGCTCTCTCAAAATACCCCGGACGGGCAAAGGTTGTCAGAATGACGACCTTGCAATCGGAGCCCTTCAATTCCTCGGCCGCATCAAGCCCACTTTTTCCCGGCATCTCAATATCCATCAGGCAAATATCCGGATTGTGCTGATGAACGAGCTTCACAGCCTCATCTCCATTACTTGCTCGTCCGACAACACTCATATCCTCTTCCAAATCCAGCAGAGACGCTAGCGCTCCAAGCAGCATCCGCTGATCTTCCGCAATAACAATTCGTATCACGTCCCTACCTCCTTAAGCGGTTGTTTCGTTATGATCGGCACTTGAATAATAATGGTTGTCCCTTGATCACATACAATGTCCATACTTGCGTTAATAAACTCAAGCCTTTCCTTCATTCCCAGCAAGCCATTCCCTGTTGATTGAATGCTGCTGTCTATTCCGATCCCATTATCCTTTACCTTAACAGTATGCTCAGTCGGAGAGGTCTCAAGCTGAATCGAGCAGACCGTTGCATTGCTATGCTTCACGATGTTCGTTACGGCTTCCTTCAAGCACATACTGAGTACATTTTCATGCAAGAGAGAGATATTCGTAAACTTATCGCCTTCCAGCCTGAACTCAATTTGAGCTGCCTTCAAAATTTGCTGGATGCGGAACAGTTCATCCTCCAGACGCGTCCCCCGCATTTGCGTCACCAGTTCCCGCACTTCCTTCAATGCCGTTCTCGCGGTCTGCCGCACATCATTGATTTCCGCTTGTGCTCGCCCGGGATGTTTATGAATAAGCTTGCCTGCAAGGTCGCTCTTCAGCCCGATTAATGACAGCTTCTGACCGAGTGTATCATGCAAATCACGAGCAATGCGATGACGCTCCTGCAGCTTAACGAGCTCGGCAATCCGCTTGTTGGCATCCTCCAGCTCCCCCTGCAGCTTATCCCGCTTATTGCGGTTATAGGTTGTTACAGGCAGGAGGATGACTCCTATCATACTGACTAGGACAAACGGGAGCTGCGTAATAAGCACAGGGTTCTTCGTTACAAACCCATAATTAATTGTCACAATGGTACTTATAAGGTGAATCGTATACAGCGTAATAAACCCGATCTTATGTTGAATGTTCCCAATAAAAAACGCTAAGAACAGTGAAAAATAAACATACCCAAACAGCACGGTCATTGTAATCGAAATGATCACTTGGAAGGCAGTCCAAAAGTAAACCCACCAGCCTTTTGATACAAACGACAGCACATAACAGCCGAAGAACGCTAGGATCATAACGATTCCGATAACAACTTCATACGGTGAAGAGGCCCGAAAAATAAAATAAAAAGGAAGGATATAAAAGACCACCCATACATACGGGCTCAATCCCGTACTCCTGTGAAATATATGGTACCATTTCTGCATGGTTGTCCCCTCCTTCCCTTACGCCATATTTAATTGTATCTTACCATAAATGATGCCAGGCAGTGCTTATTATTCCCCTTGCATGCCTGCTCTTGGAGCCGGCTTGATAGAACTTCTAATGCGGCCTGATTTCTGCAGCAGCAACTGCTTGTGTTCCTTGAAGCTAACGAATACCTTTCTCTCTTCATCCCATAGTCGGAATCGGAACGATTTCAAGCTCGTACGCAAGGTGATCGTCGTTGCCTTCTGCAGCGGGATGGACGCATCATGCGCCTTCTCCAAATTGTAGTTCGGCACCTTCGGGCTCAGATGATGCACATGGTGGAAGCCGATGTTGCCGGTTATCCATTGAAGCAGCTTCGGCAGCTTGTAATAGGAGCTTCCTTCTACGGCCGCCTTCACATAGCTCCATTCATCCTCATGCTCGAAGTACGTCTCCTCGAATTGGTGCTGCACATAGAACAGCCAGATGCCGAGCATGCCCGACAAGAAGAAGATTGGCCCTTGGATCATTAGAAATGCCTGCCAACCAATGGCCCAACACAGCAATGTATATAACACTACAATTGCAATATTCGTAATGTACGTATTCACTCGCTCCTTACGCTTCGCACCTTTACTATTGAAGCGATACGCAATAAGGAAGATGGCAATCGGCCCGATGCAGAGCATAACCAGCGGATTGCGGTATACACGATACACAAAACGCGTCCACCAGGGAGCCTCCTCGTACTCCTCAACCGTCAGCACCCACATGTCGCCAATTCCCCGTTTATCTAGGTTGCTGCTTGTGGCATGATGGATAGAGTGACTGTGCTTCCATTGCTGGTACGGAACAAGGGTGATCACCCCTGTAATCGTCCCAAGTATATCGTTTGCCTTCCGGCTCTTAAAAAATGATTGATGACAGCAGTCATGAAATATAATGAATGTCCGAATGACAAAGCCGGACGCAATTACGACGAACACGAGCGATAACCAGTAAGATACCGCAAGGCTTGCATAGGCGGCATACCATAGAGCCAAAAGCGGCAAAATCGTATTGCATATTTGTCGAATGCTCGATCGCATATCGATCTGTTCATACGGCGCAACTTCCTTCTTCAAGCTAGTAAGCTTCGAATCGGCCATCGTGTCAGTTCCCCCTAAATTGTTAACGAACATAGGTGATATCGCGTAATTCCTTAACTTAATAACCTTAAGTATAAAGAATCCGACAAGCACGCAGTAGTCACAAACGTCAGTTGGAGGACATGATAAATGTCATATAGGACAGTGTGTCGCAGTTAGTCCAAATACTACTGTTTTCCAAAGCCAATGTTAGAACAAAACAGCCTGCTCTATGAGCAGACTGCTAGATCAACCTTATTTATGAAGCGCAAATCGAACCGCTCTACCAATCAAGCCGGGTAATACCGATAAATGTCCTTCACCGGGAAAAACGTGAAAATCAACGGATAAGCCGTTCTCCTCCAGCTTCTTCAAGCGCTGGTGCATCTCTTCCGCATTATGTAACATCCGGTTCGGATGCGAGGCCTCCTCTTCCCCGACGGTCATGAGCAGCCGCACAGGGGATGGATCAGACTCCACAGCACGGATCGACGTAAAGGTCTTCTCCGCCTCCAACACGCAGCGATTGCTCCACCAGATGGAGGGGCTGCCCGCAATATAAGTCTGGAACAGGTCAGGCTTCGTGAACATCGTATTCAGCGTGAACAAGCCCCCAAGCGAATGACCGAATAGCGCTTGCTTGGATCGATCTATCGGATAAGCCTCTTCTATTTTCGGCTTCAGTTCCTCCTCTATATAGCGAAGGAAGTTGTCGCCGCCGCCTGTAGGCGGCCATTCCTCCCCGCCCGGTCTTGGCGGCAAGGATGCGCGATCCGTTGGAGGCGTTAGTTCATAGAAGCGATCCGCAGGAAAGTCCCCTTCCGTCAAATAACCAATCCCCACAACAAGCAGCGGACCGAAGCCGCGAATGCCTCGCCCCTTCAACACGCGTGCCGACTCCGCGCAAAGAGGAAATAACGCGTTGCCATCGAGCACATACAGAACCGGGTATCCCTCCGAAGGAGCTTCGCCCTCGGGAACACTGACACTAATTCGGTAGTCTCGGTTCGTATGCGTAGACACCATATTATATACCGTAGAACGCGGCAGCGTAATCGGTTGTTCTGCTATTTTCATGCTGGTTCCTCCCCTATTGATGCGGAATGAATTCCGATGACTCTGTCGAGGCCAATATTATGCCTTTCTAGCATTGAGCTATTTCGGAGCTCGATACAGCAAATAAATAAAATACGGAACGCCGAGCAGCGCAACAACGATACCTGCCGGTAGTGAAATCGGCGCAAAAATCGTTCTGCCGATATAGTCCGAAACCACAACGATAACCATCCCGATAATCCCGCAAACGGGCAGCATACGATGATGGCTCACACCGACCAGCTTCCGCGCTATATGCGGTGCAATCAAGCCGACAAAGCCAATGCTGCCGGATACGGATACACAAGCACTGACAAGACCAATGCTGGCTATCAACAGCACATTCGTCTCCCGATTGACCGCCACGCCAAGACTCATCGCACTGTCGCGCTCGAATTGCAGCAAGTCTAATTTCCGTGACTTAAACCAGATGAAAGGGACGCAAATGATAAGCCATGGCAATGCGGCTACAACGTAATGCCAGTTTGCATTCCACACACTTCCTGACATCCACACCGTTGCCATCTCAAAGTCCTGCGGGTTCATCTTCAACGAAATGTACATGGACAAAGCGCCGAGACCTGATGCTACCGCAATACCGACAAGAATCAAGCGCTGCGGATCCAATCTGCCTCGATGCCATGAAAATGCAAAAATAAAGATGGCTGCCAGCAGTCCACCGATAAGTCCGAACAAAGGCATCGCCATCACAGCAAACCAATCTGTGCCGACGATTTTCCCTTGGAAGAAAAACATAAATAGTACGACTGCTGCACCGGCACCGGAGTTTATGCCCAAAATGCCTGGATCAGCAAGGCCGTTTCGCGTAATGCCTTGTATGACAGCGCCTGCTGTGCCCAAGCCGAGGCCCACTATAGCAGACAGCACAATGCGCGGCAATCTGAACTCGAAAATGACAAGATCATGATCCGGCTGCGGGTTAATACGCAGTAGCGTATCGACGACCTCTTTCACAGTCATGTCAAAGACACCGTTCGTCGTGCTAACATAGACAGCGGTTAAGAACATAGCAATTCCTACGCCAAATACAATCCACCAACGAAGCAATGAATCTCTATGCACGTTCTCCCCCTCCTTTTTTGCGAATGAGATAGAGGAAGAATGGAACACCGATTAAGGCTGTCACTACACCAACCGGAGTTTCGAATGGATAGTTGATGAATCTGCTGAGCACATCAGCGAGGCCAAGGAACAATGCCCCCAGCAAGCCTGCACAAGGCACCGTCCATCGGTAATCGAGTCCAACCAGCATGCGTGCAATATGGGGAACAATTAAGCCAACAAAGCCAATTTTACCTGCCAGCGCTACCGAAATACCGGTCAAAATGACGACTGAAGCGGTTGCAAGCAGCTTCACGAAAAATGTCTTCTGCCCTAAGCCAGCCGCAACATCCTCGCCGAGCGAAAGTGTCGTAATTGATCTGGTGACGGACATCGCTAAAATAAATCCAACAATGGCAAATGGAATAACAAGCTTAATTAATTGGGGATCCAATTGATGAAGCCTTGCATTATACCAGAAGCTGATGTTTTGTGAAATTTGAAAATAAACTGCAATCGCAGATGAAATGCTGCTGAGCAGCGTTCCAATAACCGTTCCGACAATCGCCATCTTCACTGGTGACAACCCTCCTGGAATCGTGGAGGCCAACCCCCACACGACGGCGACGCCAAACAATGAACCTAATAACGAAAAGAAAATCATTTCAATGGATGATGCAGAAGGAACCAAAATCGTGCACAACGTAATGACGAAGGCCGAACCATCAGATACCCCCATAATAGAAGGGGATGCAAGATAGTTTCTTGTCATCCCCTGCATCATGGCCCCTGATATGGCTAGAAACGCTCCGATCAAGAGCGCTCCTATTACCCTTGGCATGCGCGAGTGCATAATAATTTGATGATCTACATTGTCCGGATTGAAATGGAATACGGCATTCCATACGGTATTCGCATCAATGTTCTTAGCTCCATATAGCACGGATAATACGATGACCGCCACCATGGCAATTGGTGACAAGATCATAATTGCAATCGCCAATGCCTTCTTATTATGCATATCGTACCAACCTGTTGTTTATTATTTGAACAGCCGAATTATTGGGACAGCTTATCTACTGCTGCTTCAAGGAACAAGAATTTGCTAAGCGCCGTACCGCCTTGCGCAAGCGGATCTACAACATTGACGAACACTTTCCCATTCTTAACCGCATTAATGCTCTTCCAGATCGGATTGTTCTCCAATTCTTCCAGTGCTTTCGGTGTGTCCTTATTCTCATCTGGAGAAAACTGAACGAACAGATAGTCAGGATTGATTTCCGAGAATTTCTCAAGCGAAATCAATTCTTGCGCTTTCGCTGCTTTCACTTCTGCTGGAGCGGTAAAGCCCAAATCTTTATAAAGGGAAGCATTAAAGAATACGCCCTCAGGGTAAATCGCCAGATCTCCCTTACGTACGCGAACGGCCAAAACCTTCTTATCCTTCAGTTTATCGCCAAGCTTCGCCTTAGCCGCATCCAGATCGGCTTTATACTTGTTCAAAGCTTCTTCCGCTTCTTTTTCCTTGCCTGTCAATTCCGCCAAAAGCTTTAAATTAGCTTCCCAATTCGTCGAAACGTGGGATACCGGAACTGTAGTCGTAATTTTTTTGAACTTCTCGATAGCCTCTGGTTTGAATTTCGTAGAAGCAAGGATAATGTCAGGCTTCAGCTTTAAGATGCCTTCGTAGTCTGGCTCCATCTTCTCTCCAACCGATACCGCTTCCGTTGTCGCTTTCTTGAACAAGTCTGGGAACTGACCGCTCACACTGATTGCGCCAACTGGCTTCGCGTCAAGCACAACTGCATCTTCCATGGATTCCATAGAACCTGAAATCACAATGCGCAAATCCTTTTTAGCAGGAACTGTATATGTCTGATCCAAATATGTAATCGTTCTTGTTTCTCCGGACGGTGCAGCCTCTTTATCTTTATTTTCCGTGTTAGACGCTGGTGCAGTCGTTTCCGCAGCAGAGCCGCTCTTTGTGTCAGCTCCCTCTTGCGTCTTGCCGCCACCAGCACCGCACGCTGTCAAAGCTAGTGAAAGTGAAAGCAATAATAACCCCTTAGCCATCCATTTGTTCATTTATTTCTGAACTCCCTTCGAATTCTATCAATTGATAATGATTATCACTATTAAATGATAGAACGTTTGTCTCAAATCTCCAATGGATAATTTCCTGAATTGTTATGGACATTTTCCGGATAAAAGCTCGAGCATGGTTTCCATCATACGTTCCATTGCAATAGGTGAATACTCTACCCATGGATCCGTATGTATCATGTGCATGCGCTGATGGCGAACAGCCTCCAGCTGCTGCCATCGCCAGCTCTCTTGAAGCTGCTGCCACGAGGCCAATGTTTCACTCTCTTGGCAGACATTGACGAGCAGGCGATCCGGATTGATTTGGGCGAGCTGCTCCAATGACATTTCTACGTTATATATAGGCTCCTTCCATTGGAATGCGGGCTTCAACTGCAAGCTGCCGAACATGACCTCGGCAATTCCGCGATTGCAATATGCGAAAATTTGCTGCCTCAGAATTCTGACGAAGAGAAGCGACTCATTCCTCACACGCAACGGAAGCTGTTCCCTTATCCAATTCACTCTGCGGTCGTACCGTTTCAACCAATTTTCAGCATCACTGTCCTCCCCCAGCAGCTTCGCCGTATGCTTCAATTGATCGCGCCAATTCATTGCGCTAGGAATCGAGCAAATGTTGCCCATCTGCTCGAGCTGCTCCTGCTCTTCCCTAATCAGATCGTCCATTGTCACGATGATATCCGGCGACACTTCTTGAAGCTTTTCAATGTTGGCAGCCCAATGTTCGTTCACACGGTATGCACTGAGATGAACCGGAATGTCATAGCGATATTGATCATAATAGTATTTCGTCCATTTCGGGTGCAGCGGTGCGGCATACGGAATGATATTGAGTGCAAGGAGATAGCCTGCAACGCCCGTTCCGTACGCTGCAATTTTCCTTTTGCGGCTTCTCATATATACCGAAGGCGAGACTCCAACCACTTGCTTGAACTTGCGGCTGAAATAGAATTCATCCTGATAGCCGACCTGATGCGCAATATCGCGCAGCTTCACGCCGGATCGGTTGAGAAATTCCTTCGCCTTGTTCATCCGCAGCTCTGTCAAATAATCATGGGAGCTCATGCCATACGTCTTTTTGAACAGATCGACAAAGTATTTGGGACTTACACCTGCAATAGCACCGAGCTGCTCGATCGACAGGCTGTCGTTGTAATGAAGATCCATGTAAGCCTTCGCGCGTTCAATTGCTGGGCTGCTTTGCTCGCTCATCGCCAGCGGCGTATGGTTCAATAGCGTATACAGAAGCTCCTGAAAGGCGAATTGGGCGCGGAATCGCTCCTGTGCATGCACACTGCCATGCATGCGAACGACCGCATCACAATGCAGGGCAAGCTCCCCTACGGAGGATACTGCAATACTCTCGTGCTGCTCCAGCTCCTCCTCACGTCGAAGGGGCTGAAGCTGCGCTTCCCCCTCTACTTCTTTATACATATCAAAATAAAAGAGATAGGCCTCTATTCCATCTTCTGCGTCAGACCGCAGGCCAAATGTATGCTCGGGAACGAACCAATACGCACAATCGCGGGACAAGGAATACTCCCGGTTATCGAGCTGCAGGGTTCCATGCCCCTGAGTCGTAATGAAAAGCAGATGCGTGCTTGTCCATTGCTGGGCAGATTGATAGCCCTGGATCTGCTTGTAATATTCAGCCCCGCGAAGCCTGTATGTTGCTTCACTCCAGGTGATACGGCTGCCAGCCTGATTTACTTGCTTAATCGTTTTCATGCTGCCTCCTATTTATATAGAAGAAATCGGTGAGCTTGCACAGCTCTTCTAACCATCATAATGATAATGATTCTCATCGTCAACATTTGCTTTGCATGCCTGCAAATTAAATAGGCCCAACAGTTAAAACCGTTGGGCCTCATGGCAATCTTTATGCTAGTTCGTGTTCTAGCTATCGCTCTTGGTCAACTCCTCTTCTGACTTGTGCAAAAAGATGAGCATCTTTAGGCCATCCTGTACGCCCTTTGCATAAATCCATCCCATTTGCATGGAAGCAATCTCGTTCTGCACCTCTATCCACTCCTTGAGCAATCTTCGGCCATTGCGTTCCAGCTTGCGCTGTATCGCGCTTTCCAATTCATCTAGCTTATTCTGCAGCTGTATAATATCCGGCAGTCTATCGACTTGTGTTCTTAGAAGTTCCAATCGTTGATGCAAGGTATCCGTTACCCAATCCGACATGATTCTTCCTCCACCTCGATTACTAAACTAACTGCAATTATCCACTATACATCTAAATTTCCATATACTAGTTCCATTATAGTATAACATTTATTTTATTGTTATGTTATAGTGATATCTCATTTTCTTCTGTGATTCACTAACCTCTAACTGAGGTGACCATCATGTCAGATTTGCTTAAGCTTGTTGGCGAACAGCTAAGGATGATTCGAATCGCAAAGGGATTAAGTCAGGAGCAAGTTGCCGAAAGAACCGGGAAAGAAGGCATGGGCAAGTCACGCATATCCGATATTGAATCCGGTAAAGTCAATGTAACTCTGAAGACATTGGAATCCCTTATGCACGCGCTGGATATTGTACCTAGTGAACTGTTTGACTTTCAGAAGCTCAACGTCGCGGACGGCATCGAGGATAAACGAATGCTTCTTGATCTACATAGAATTACGCTCATGGAAAGATCAATTGATGAGGTTAAGTATGTGGTTCGGACTACGAAGGATTTCCTCAACACGATAGATGCACACAGCTCGAAAGGAAATAAGCGTTCCTAAGCACAGCAACCGATAATCACGGCCAAAACATCAAAATACGAAAAGCCCGCCATCTTAATCCAGCGGGTTTTTCGTATTGCAAAATGGCGAACGTCCCTGGAATATGGTGTGGCTGAGACACTTGCTAGATCGTCATTGCTCAATACCTTTCATGCGTTTCATTCGAAATCGAGTGACCCCATTATCCGAAATTTCATAGTAATGGCTTATGAAAACGGTGTCAATATTTTTTCTAAGCCCTTTCATGCATAAAAAAGTGACCCGCAATGCAGCACTTTTCCAAGTGTACACTGCGAGCCACATTATCGATTATAGTTATTTTCCGCCCTTATAACGCTCATAAGCAGCTTCATAAATTTCCAAGTAACGCTTCACGTTCATTTGCTCCAACTGCTTCACGTACGCATCCCACTGATCGGAGCCTGCTGCTCCAGAGGCGAACTTGTCGCGCATCTCGTCGATATATGTCTGAATGTCCGTCTGGATCGTCGTCAATTCTTCCTGTTCCTCTGGCGTGAAGTTGAAGGATGGCCACACATCCTCCATTTTCACCGAGAATGGCTCTGCATCCTGCGCATTTTTTATAGAAGAAGGATAGCCCTCTGCACCCTTGAAGAACTTCTGCTTCACGATGCCCGGATAGTAGCCGCCCGGCCACGTTAGGTATTGGCTGATGGCTTGATCCAGATTCAAACCATCCTTGTTGTTCTTAATCGCATCTAAATATTCATAGTCACCCTTGTCGTTCACCTGATAAGTAACGCCTTCAAAGCCCATGAAGAACATCTTCGCGCCTTCATCGCCATAGAAATGATCAATCCAGCGTATTGCGGCTTCTGGATTCTTCGCTTTGTCCGTCAAGACGAACATGCCGAGGTTGCCGAGCGGCGAACCGATATTCGTCAGCAGCTTCTCCCCGTTCACCCCTTGAATGACCGGCATCCCCACATAGCCGTCCTGATTGTACACGGCCTTCGGATCAACACCGTCCAAGAATCCATATAAGCCGGCGCTCGCTTTCGACGTAATGTCCGTATCCTTCATCGTGAAGGTTTCCTTATCCAGCAGTCCATCCTTGTACAGCTTAGCGACATATTGCATCAATTGCTTATATTCATCAGTTGACTGAACAAAGCGAAGCTTGCCCGTCGCCGGATCGAGATCTACATTCGGGTTGGCTATCCCATTCTTGCTCAAGCCGAAGGGACCGCGCAAAACGTTGATCATAATGCTGACGCCCCGAGATCCCCACGGAATCTCATCCTGCTTGCCGTTCTTGTTCGGATCCTTTTCCTTAAACGCTTTCAACACCTGAACCAATTCATCCAGATTCGTTGGCGCCTTCATCCCTACGTTATCGAGCCATTCTTGTTTCACCCACGGGGTGCCATAAAACAGCGATTTGAACTCCGGATCGAATATCGTTGGGAAGCCGTAAATGCTGCCATCCGGCATTGTAATCCCCTTTTTCACAATCGGGTACTGCTCCACTATCCTCTTGAAGTTCGGCGCATATTGATCAATGAGGTCGTTCAGTCTTAGAAATGTTCCTTGGCTACCGTATTTGATTAAATCCGTCTTCGGCAGTGCAGAGGCGAAAAACATCTCCGGATAATCGCCGCCCGCCAGCTTAATGTTACGCTTCTCCTTCAGACTGTCGACCTGCACTGTCTCCCACTCGATATGGATGTTGCTCATTTTCTCGTATTCCTGCCAGAGCATCAGCTTGCTCCAGTCGGCAGAAGCGAAGAACTTTCCGGCAAAGGCCGTCATCGTCATTTTGTCCTTCGCGATCGGCATGCCTTCCTTGTTCATCAGCGCCACACGCTCATCGCGATTGCCTTCGTTCGCTGCACCACCGCCGCCTCCGCCGCACGCCGTTACGAGCAATGAAAAGCTTAGCACCACACTAAGCGTCAATGTGAACCATTTTCTTGAACGCATCACATGTCCCCCTTGATTATTCAATATTAGAATATCGATGGCAGCGCCAGTGCGAGCTACCCCTTCAATGCGCCAATCATGATGCCCTTTACGAAGTATCGCTGCAAGAACGGATACAACATCAACATTGGCAAATTCGCTACGACGAGCACAGCGTACTTTAACCCTTCCACGCTCATCTTCATCCGTACCGCTGATTCAGAAGTCAGCTTCACGAACTCGCCGGAATCGCTTTGAATCAAAATTTCACGCAGGATAAGCTGCAAGGGGAATTTCTCCTTCGTCGCCAAGTAAATCAAGGCATTGAAGTACGAGTTCCAATGACCTACTGCATAGAAAAGCACCATAACAGCAATAATCGGCATGGACAGCGGCAGTACGATACGAAGCAGCGTTTGAATGTGGGTGCATCCATCAATCATCGCGGATTCCTGAAGCTCACCGGGAATCGACTGCTGGAAGAACGTGCGCATAATGATGATATTCCACACGGATACGGCATTCGGGATAATCATGACCCACAGCGTATCGAGCATGTTCAAGTTTTTAATCAATAAATAAGTAGGAATCAATCCGCCCCCAAAGAACATCGTGAATACGATAAGCCCGGTTACTAGTCCCCGCCCCGCCAGATCACGGCGAGATAATGGATATGCGGCACATATGGTCATCACGACATTAAGCGCCGTTCCGATAACCGTATATAGAACGGTGTTGCTGTAGCCGAGCAGAATGTCCTTGTTTTGAAAAATTTTCGCATAGGCATCAAGGTTGAAGCCCTTCGGAATGAGCCACATATCTCCGCGCAGCACGTGTTCCGGATTGCTGATAGAAGCACTCAATACGAATACGAGCGGGTATAAAACGATGAGAGTAAGCAAAGTAAGCAGCGTGTAATTGATTAGGTTAAATAGGCGGTCGCCAAACGAACGGTCAATCATCATCTGTCCCCCTTTACCATAGGCTCGTCTCGTTGACACGCCGCGCAATGTAGTTCACAAGAATCAAGAGCGCAAAATTGACAACGGAATTGAACAATCCAACGGCAGCAGAGAAGCTGTACTGCGCGTCCAGAATACCGGTGCGATACACATAGGTGGAGATGATATCTGAGCTGCTCATATTGAGTGAATTTTGCATGAGAAATACTTTCTCGAAGCCGACTGACATGATGCTGCCCAGATTCAAAATGAGCAGAATGATAATTGTCGGCGCTATCGTAGGCAGATTAATATGCCAGATGCGCTGTATACGCGTTGCACCATCAATGGTAGCTGCTTCATGCAGCTGGTGGTCGACACCGGAAAGCGCAGCCAAGTAGATAATGGAGCTCCACCCCATCGTCTGCCATACATCGGACAGCACATACAGCGTTTTGAACCAGCCCGGTGAGGTCATAAAGGTGATCGGCTCGCCGCCCATCGCCACAATCAGATGATTGATAATGCCTGTGCTCGGATTCAGAAAAATAAACAGCATACCCACAACGACGACAACCGACAAGAAGTGTGGGGCGTATGTGATGGTCTGTACGATTTTCTTGAACCGCTCGGCCTTCACTTCGTTCAGCATCAGCGCAAGCAGGATCGGGACTGGGAAGCTTATCGCCAAGGAATACAGACTGATGAGCACCGTGTTCGTCAGCAAGCGTTCGAAGTAGAAGCTGTTGAAGAAGCGTTCGAAATGCTTGATGCCCACCCACGGGCTGTCCCATATCCCCTTATTCGCCATGAAGTCCTTGAAGGCAATCTGAATGCCATACATCGGCAAGTAGTGAAAGATGATATAGTACAGCACGACCGGAAGCAGGAGCAGATACAGCTGCCAATTTTTCACCATTCCCTTGCGGATTCGCTCCATTCTGCTGTTGCGTCCAAGTGCAAGCTCACCGGAACGCTGCATTGCAAGATTTGTTGCCTTCATCGCCTCTTCCTCCTCGGTGCATCGTCCAAGTTCAAGCTATCCGGCTGCTTCATGGATTAGCCCTCCGATAGTATGGCGGCAGCGTCCAAATTCGGTACTGGCGAGACAGAGACAACACCGCCGCCTTGGCGAATGGATTGGGTTGCCGCACAACCTACAGCCACGCTCATACGGCCCGAAAGAGGAGTTGCTATCGGCTCCTTGCCATCCAGAATCATATCGACGAAGTCCTTGCAAATATTTGGATCCGCTCCGCCATGCGATCCCTTCGCCTCCTTAATCTGATACACGCGGTCTGCAAGCTCGCGCTCTGTATTGGATTTGCGCGTCCATACGTATACTTTGTCTTCCATCTCGTTATTTTCCATCCGGCCTTCCGTGCCGATAAAGGTATAGTTCCGCTGATAATCAGGTGTAAAGTGGCATTGTAAGTAGGAGGCCTTAATCCCGCCTTCCAGCTCCATAATGACCATGTTGTTGTCCTCTACATTCACCTCTTCACGGTATGCGCATTCGATCAGTCTCCCTGGACTCGCTTCCGTACACGTAGTCCGCTCGTCACAGGTTGGACAGGTTAAATCATTCGGCTTATCCCCGCCATAAAAGTCCAAGCTGCCAAATGCGCTCACTTTCGTCGCATAGCTCCCTGTAATCCAATGAATGATATCGATATCATGCGATCCCTTCTGGAGCAGCAATCCAGTACTGTTCTTGGAGTTCGCATGCCAATCGTGGAAATAGAAATACCCGCCCCAGCCTACAAAATGTCTTACCCATACGGCCTTGATCTCGCCAATTACACCAGAATCCACAATTTCCTTCATCGTGCGGTACATATTCATGTAGCGCATATTGAAGCCGACCATCAGATGCTTGCCGGATTCCTTCCATGCGTTCAAAATGTTGTCGCAGCCTTCCACCGTAATCGCCAGCGGCTTCTCGCAAAATACATGCTTGCCAGCCCTCAGCGCAGCTACCGCATGCTCCTCATGACAGAAATCAGGCGAGGTCACCGCGATCGCATCGATATCTTCGCGTGCAAGGAGTTCCCGATAGTCTGTCGTGACGAACGCTTCCGGGTTAACATCATCCTTGAATTCCTGAAGGCGCTCTGGATAAATATCAGCTGCCCCCACTACAATGGATCTCCCGTCCGGCTGATGCCAATATTTTGCGATAGTCCCTCTCCCTCGTGCACCAATCATGCCAATTCGAACTTGCTTCTCTGTCTTCATTTCCTCATTCTCCTCTCGATTACGCTTGCAAGCTTTGTCCATAAGCGGCCGCTTGCAGCAGCACATCGCCTTCTATAATAAAGCGCTTACAATACGCGATGCCGAAACGAAACTCTTTCTTCACTGCTAACATAGACTCATATAAGGGAAACGAAATACAAGCAAATAAAGCACGAATCGAATCGTTATGCTTTCTGTCGGCTTGATTATGAATGAGGTGAATTTGTAAGACGCTATTCATGTCATACAGCAATAATTGATGGGCGGATGCTCTCTTGCTTATTTTTTAACCTGTTGTGGATTCTTGGGCTTGCGGAAATAGTAATGAGGTTTGCCCAAGGTGTATTGGAATTTGGGCGGTTATCACTTTGCACAAATAACAAAGATATTTGGGGTGAAATTTGAAGTTTGGATAGGAATCAAAACTATATCCCAATTGGTAATTATTACACTTATAGACTTGTCGTCATTATATTATGCGCAACTTTATACCGTCAATAAGATTTTGGATAAAATTTCGAAAAGCCAAATTTAAATAAATTTGGGGCAAATTCAACGTTGCTCAACCATGCGCGTTAACGCGCGATTGTTTAGGATCTTTCTCGCTGCTGTTTACACTATAAGTAAAATTACCACCTGAAACAGTCATAACTCTCCACTAACACAAAAATGGTAAATACTATAAGATTTGTTTGAGAATACGAAGCACACAATTTCGAGGAGGGAAAACGATTTGAAGAAGACATTACTGGCTTTCTCTGTGATTGCCATGCTAAGCACATCATTCGTACTAACTTTCAACACGCCAACAGTTGGGGCCATCCCGGCAAAAGAATGCAAAGCATCTAACTTCGGCAAGGATACTGAACCTCGCAGACTGAAGGTGGACGACTGGGGTTCAACCATCTTCTATTGCGGCAATAGCCGCCATCCTGACGATCAGATTAATTTGGAGCGGGAGAATGGAGAAATCGATCATGAGTACGACACCTCCGTTGTTGATGATGTAAGCATCGATGGCTCTGTACTGGAATATAGAGCGGTCGGGCCAGGCACAACGAGGATTAGTGTATGGCTGCCTAAGGCGAAAAAATTTGCAAGTGTAAAGGTTACAGTTGAGGACGAATAACTCCTCCAACCATTGTCAGTTTTCTTTCTCAAAGTAAAATAGTAGATCACCTATGTAGTTTTACTAAATTGTACTACCTGTGAAACAAACGTTACCTTCAGAAAAGGTGGAGTTAGGGGGGTTATATTTGAACCCGAACTCGACCTTTTTTCTTCATTGTGCTGCAAATGTCTGCTTCCAAGTCCGTTGGAATATAAAGTAAATACATGTTATATTGAATGTACAAAGAAACTGATCTTTTCGTATTTGGTGGGTCGCACTTCCTTTTACTAAAGAACGGTTTCTTTTCTATATGACAAAAGAGGGAATACTCCAAGTCATTCTAGACTTCGAGCCCCCCTGTCACCTTATGAAACAATAAGGGAGGAGTTTGGCATGAGTAAAGTGTTGGTTTTAGGCGGAACTCGCTTCTTCGGAAAAAAGCTTGTTCACTTGCTTATTCAAGAAGGAGCTGATGTGACCGTAGCTACACGAGGACATACGGTCGATTCATTTGGCGACCAAGTGAAGCGGCTTCAGCTTGACCGAACCGATCCGGAGCAATTGCGCGCAGCCGTTGCCGATACCGAGTGGGATGTCGTATACGATAATATCTGCTATCATCCGCAGGAGGCATTCCAAGCTTGCGAGATATTCGTAGGCAAGGTCAAGCGATATATTTTTACGTCTACCTTATCCGTCTATCCCTTCGGCCAAACTGAAAAATATACAGAAGGAGCATTTTCCCCTTATACATACGCAATTCCAGCGGATGTACCTAAAGACATTGCATATGGAGAAGGCAAAAGACTTGCCGAGGCTGTTCTGTTCCAGAACGCCTCCTTCCCCGTATGCGCCGTTCGATTTCCCATTGTGCTCGGTATGGATGACTATACGAAGCGGCTCCATTTCCATATCGAGCATATTCAGCGAGGTCAGCCGATTGGACTTCCGAATCCGCAGGCCAGCATAAGCTTCATCACCTCAGACGAAGCTGCCCGCTTCCTATTCTGGCTAAAGAACCAGCATTTCGAGGGGCCGGTCAATGCCTGCTCGGACGGTGCCTTGTCCATTAGCGAGATCATCAGGCTCATTGAAGAAAAAGTCGCCAAGCAGGCAGTTATCGTGGATACCTCTGATTCCGAGCAGGATGCAGCCCTTGATGATGCACACCGTTCTCCCTTCGGTATACCAGACGATTGGGGAATGGACACAAGCAAGGCAGCCAAGCACGGATTCAAATTTGACTCGATTCACGATTGGTACCCTAAGCTTCTTGAACAAATCATCCATTCAAATGAGTGAGGTTGAGAAAGCAAGCGAAACCTCTCCACAACGGTAAGGAGCATTTCAAGCTAGGATGCTCCTTGACTATTCGTTGACTCGCGCACAACCAGTTCAAAGGGAAGCAGCATGCGAAACGGTGTTGGATAAGGAGCGGTAAGCCCATCCAACAGCGCCTTCGCTGCTGCGTACCCCATTTCATACTTCGGAATATGAATGGACGACAACGGCGGGGAGCTATATTTTGCAAATTCGATATCATCTACGCCGATAAATGCGATGTCGCTGGGAATAGACATGCCTTCCTCCGCCACTGCGCGCATCGCTGCAATCGCCATCATATCACTCGCACAGAACATTGCTGTGGGGCGATCCTCAAGCTTGACCAGTTGCTTCATTCCATCATAGCTGCGATCCGCATCCCATTCTGCATCGACGACCCAATTTGGATTCAGCTCACAGCCTGCTTCCTCCAGAGCAATTCGATACCCACGATACCTCTTCTCCCGCTCCAGTTGACCGAGAAGTCCCTTTCCGCCAATAAATCCGATTTTACGGTGACCATTCTGAATAAGGTGACCAACCGCAACTCTCGCCGCATTCATTCGGTCATAGGAAATGACCGGTACGGTAGGATCCGCTACGTCGATACCTACAATATTGGGCACTCTTTCCTTTAGCCACTTATATAGCGCAGGTTTCATTCCTTCCACACAAATGATTCCGCTAAGCTGATAAGACTGGAGTAAAGATTCAAATAGTACGGGGCTTTTTAGTTCGGCCTGGGTATGCAAAAATGCAAGTGAAGCTCCTGCCTCGAGCAGCTTAGCCTCTATTCCTTGTATGATTGGAGAAAAGTAAGGATGATTGTACTTGTTGTCGGGAAGTGAAAGGATGCAGCCAATCGCATGAGTGGACACTGGAGTTGAGTGGTTCCGCGTGCGGGTACGCGCTTTGGAATTGGCTGTGGATGTCGCATGATAATTGAGTGATTTGGCGGCTTGCCATATTTTCTGCTTCGTCTCTTCACTGATTCTCCTACTGTCATCGTGATTGATGACTCGTGATACGGTCGAAATCGATACGCCGACCTTCTCTGCAATATCTTTCAGTCTGACCATGCTTCCTCCCTGGCAGTATGACATTATCTTCTCGACATCATGTAAGCAGCCTTGTTGTAAATCACAGCATACCACAGGGATCATACACTTGAAAGCATGAAGTAAGCATATTATTGTGCTGCTCTCCATCTGAATAATCCGTCTTTATACTGTATATTTTTTTGCAAATAGGGACATTTTGTCCCTGACCAACGGCAATTGTTCTGCATTATATATACAAACATAAGATCATCCAATCCGCTATGTGTCGGAGCTTTGTGGAGGGACTTTCAGATGAATTATATTCTTGGCATTTTTTATGTCAACCGGCTCGATTTATTAGTTCAGGCACTTGCGAGCATTCAGCCTTGTTGGCCGCATACAGTCGTTATCGACAACTCCAGCAGCCGCGATCTCCGCCGGGAAACCTCCCTTTCTTCCATCGTGTCTATTTATGAGCCTCCTATCCCTTTTTCACATAGCCAATCCCAAAATATGCTGCAGAAATGGGGCGCAGAGAGGAACTGCGATGCCGTGCTGTATATGCATTCTGATGCAGAAGCACTTAAAGGGGTTCCAGAAGCATTATTATCGACAATTGCAGCTTGGCAGCAAGTAGGTTACAAATGGGGAATTGCCTTCACGAATCTGGATACACTCGCTGCTTTTCAGATGGAGGCGATAAAGACTGCCGGCCCGTGGGATACGCTGCTGCCGATGTACTTTTCCGATCAAGATTGGTATCGGAGAGTAGTATTGTCAGGCTACCCGATCATTCATACTGGGCTTCAAGTGACTCATCATAATACCGGGGCGTCAACGGTGAAGTCTGATCCGCTCCTATCCCACCTCCATCAAGTTACCTATCCCTTATATCAGCGATACTACGAAATCAAATGGGGCGGTTCATTGGGGCAAGAGACATACCAACTCCCTTTCAATCATTTTCCTCTTAATCCCGTAGATCACTATCTCCTGTAGCTTGATCCCGAATACGAACCGCAAGCATGGATTGACATTCTGCCTGCATAGGCAAGACAAAGGGGGTTCAGTCGATGAAAAAATGTATTGTATTCGGGAATTGCCACGTGTTTCCGATACGCAGGTATTTGATGTCTTCACACACATTCCGTTATAGTTATAAACTGCTTGAGATACTTCCTATTCAAGGTTGCAATCAAGAAATTGGCGTAGGCGATGATCTTCTGGGCGAATGCGATCTGTTCATTTACATGAGAACGAGCGACGCTTATGGTCCGTATTTGTCCAGCGAGTATTTGTTAAGCAAGCTCCCAGAGCGATGCGTAAAAATCAGCATAGGCAATGCCTACTTTAAGACCTATTACCCGCAATTTACTTTCGATAACAAGGATACCCTTTACGGATACGAGGATCAGAATGTTATCCGATTGTTAAAGAAAGGAGAAAGCAAAGAACGAATCGTCGCGCTGCTGTCTGATGAGCAATTTTATTCAGCCCAGCAATTGCACATAATCCATACTGACTTCATGAACAACCTCCGCCAACGGGAGATCGGCATCGATATTCCGCTTGCGAATTTCATCGAGCAGCATTATCAGAAGGAGCATCTGTTTTGCACGGTCTGCCATCCTCGATACCATATTATCCGTTACTTAGCGATGAACATTTTGCAGAGAATCGGAATTTCCCCGCTCGAAATTGCGAACGCCTTTTATGATGTCGATTTTATTGATTTGATTCATCCTATTTATCCAAGCGTCATCAAGCATTTGAACCTAAAATTTCTGCAGCCGGGTGCCCGTATCTATTCGCTGGGAGACGAGAAATTCTCCTTTCAGGAATATATTGCGCGGTACGTGGATATTCACAGCAAGGAGCTGCAACTGGTGTAGGGTTCGCATAATCTCGTCGGAAGAGACTCTGATCAGATGTAAAAAAATCAGAGAGCAACCAGCTCTCTGATTTATTCTGCTGAAAGAGCGCCTAAAGCCTCTGATTTCGCAACAAGTTCTCTGTTTAGTACGAAGACCTTTCCTTTTTCATTTATAGCTGCCAAAATGCTTGGACTGCCCTCTTTCAAAAACGTATAGTTGTTATCCTCTACCTTTACTTGGTATCCTGTCACGTCGATGCCGAATATTTTCTTAATCATCGGATTCATTGTTTTTATGGCTTCCGCAGCAGTATACTTTGGCTTGGCGAACTTCTTCTTCAACTCTTCCCTGGAGCTATAAACTGGTCTTTCTGCCCCCAAAGAAATATTCTGTACCTTACTCGTTTCCGCCTCAACCCTTACGTTTATTGACTGCTCGTTATTTTGAGTGAATAAATAAAGGTCAGCCCCTTCCCCTACAAAGCGTTGGACGGAATCGAACGCTATCTTCTTTCCGCCGGTTAATGCTCCTGCTGCCTGTTGAGCAGCTTGGACAGCCCTCTGATCAACCTTAGACTTCGGCACATTATAAATTGCCATCTGCACTTTGCCGCTTTTCGCGTCGATGGCAAGATGGTAAGGACCTAACGTACTGATTTCGCCGCTTGCTCCATGAATGTTCAATTTTGTAATATCGTCATACGAGAGACTCTTCTCTGTTTCTGTGATGGCTGCCTTGATCTTTGTCCGGATGCCCTCGTCCAAGGAAGAGAGTTGAGGATCGAGTCTGATTTGATAGATTTCGCCGGTTTGTGCTTTGATCGTAACCTCGGCAGCAAATATTTTCTCCTCTCCCTTTACGGGATACGTTACGGTTCGATAGGCTTTCGAATAAAGAGTAGGCTCTTTTTTCCCATCGATTTTATACGAATACCGAACGCCCTCAAAATCGATTTCTCCATTTACGAACGGCTTCAAAGCTTCCTTCGCCTTCTCCACCAACTCCTTGTCCAAATCCTTAACGGTCTGTGTGAATCCCGGCTCGCCTTGTTGTTTGGAGTTGGCCGCTGCTGCCGCAGCGGATGTCGGTGCCGGAATAGAGGCCATAAACAGCGCCGCCGCGGTTACGGATAAAAGAAATACGTTCCATCGTTTCATGAATAAATCCTCCTATATCAACTTCCTAAATTAGTTTCACCCAAAATTTTATTCGGCGCTTTACCTTGAGCCTATATCCGGAGCTTTTCCGGCTTCCATTAGTTCCTCTTGCCATTCTCAGGTAACAGACTGATGCCGAAGCAATTCCCTTTCAAGTCCACTCTTGCTTCTATCGCAGGACTGCCTTTTTTCGTAAAGGAAAATTTATTTCCGTATTTCGACTCCTGCTTCACCCCGTACCCACTCAAGCTTATATTGAATAAAGACTTTGATTTGGCTTCTACCGCAGCTTTCACCTTCTTGATGTCTAAATCCGCATATGCTTTGTCTTTGTCAGGAACATCTATTTTCTTTAAGAGAACATCATAGATTTTGCCCGTAACAGCACCGATCTCCAGACCTACCCACTGCTCTTCATTGCCGCCGTCAATTCGCCATACGTAGGAATTCTCTTTCATTTTCGGATCTTTGTTCACGAACTTGTGCAGTTGAGCTTTCGTTAATACTGGATTTCCGCCATTCGAAAACTTCTTCAAGGCTGCTTCTGCATTTTTCCGTATCGAAGCATCTATGTTCTTATAGGCGTAGTCAATATAAGCGGTATGATCCTGATCCGTCATGGACGCGGCAAAATCCTCACCCAGCATCGAAATACGGGTTTGACCCGAGGACTTATGTATATCTACCTGTTTCGGTGCATACTTCCGTTTATGATTCAATTCATTAAGCAAGCCCAACATCTTGTTCTGCTTGGTCTTATCTAATTGAGCGAAGGTGAGGCGCAGGTTCAAAAATATAATTTCCTTCGTGTTCTTGCTCATCATCATATTCCCTAAATTGTCTTTGAAAGTAATCGTCAAGTTCGATCCTTCCATGATCACATCGGCCTCAGCGATAGACAAGCCTGACAAATCACGAACCTCTTTTTTAATTTTCTCTTGGATTTCCTTACCCAAATCTTTTAGCTTTATCGTTTTTTGCTCACTTGCCTGTGTGACCTTCTTCGCCGCATAGGATTCCGTTGCCGGTAAGGCTGTCAGCACAAGCGCTGCTGCCGCCATGCACATCCATACTTTATTCCATGATTTCATTTGAAATTGCTCCCTTCGCATTGTCTGTTTGCGTTCAGCTATTTTGTGTACCTATTCCGTAACAGGGATTGTCATTTCCAAGTCCTTGATATAATCCACGAGTGGAATATCCTCCGTCACGAATGTCAGCTTCTGATCGGGCGATACTTGGTCAAATTCCGCGACAAAGCCATAATTCTCGGGATCGACCACCCGAATTTGCTTTTTGTTGAGCAAATGCCCTTGCTCGTCTTCCACATGTAAATAACGACCGTTACCAAACGGATTGTCGCCAACCTTGTTGTAATAGACAAATAATCTGTCGCCCTTCCATTTCATGCGCGTCACTTCCAAACTTCCGGCCGCTCCTTGGCTGAGAATCAGTGGCTTATCTTCGCTTGGCATCTCGGTAACCGTAGTTTTATTCTGAGACAATGGATTCTTGGAGATTCTTATGAAATATGGCTTTACCGTAATTGATTTCGGTAGATGTTGAAACGGTGCGAAATTGAAATCCAACGTGCTGTGCATAACCTCATTAATCAGCGTCCCCGTCCCTCCGCCTCCATTAACAAGTTCAAGCTCAATTCCACGATCATCTATAACGGCAACGTGAGACTCGATGTACATCAACGACTCCTCCTTCATGAAGTGTTGTGGATATGTATATTTCAATATCACTTGAGTTGAAGCTTCCGACATCACGATTTTGTCTACTTTCATCGTCGTCTCTCCGTACTTTTTTACCATGTCCGATGTGATGGTTCGCGAAGGGACTTTTTTCACAGGAAAGCTGAATTCAAATCGCTCCTGCTCCATTCCCTCCAAGAACACAAACAGCTTCAATTCAAACTCATCGGGCAGGTTCCAGTTAGGCCTAAAATTAATGACACTGTTTACCGTCTTGCCGTCTTCCGACAGGATGCGATCCCGTAAACTGCTCGCAAAATGATCGAGTTCTCCGTCAATCGCCAGCTTTACTTGTTCAATTTTTCGCCCTGGCGCCGGCTGAACAAAGCCCACGGATAATCTCGTCCCATCGTAGATGACCTTGGATACTTTCAGCGTTTCTCCGTTAAGCGTCATGCTTTGATTGACATTTTCGACGAGCCCCTTTTCATCCGCTGCCTGCAATCCTAAATCTCCAGCAATCGTGAACACGGTATTCAGAAGCGGAATCTTCTTCAATGTCTGCGCCATCACCGGCGATACGAATCCAGAGCCGATAATGCCCATGCCGATAAAAGACACCGCTGCCGTAATGATGGCGACTTGGCGCATGCGTCTCTTTTTTCGGCTTGCAGCATTCGATCGCAGTGCTTGAACGGACTGCTCTACACTCTGCTTTACAACATCAGGCACAGCGTCCTTCTTAGCTGCAAGCTCTCGAAGCTTCGCATAGGTAGCGTCGTATTGCTGCCGCACCACACCTGGGACCTCACGAGGCTTATTGGCAGCCGCCTGCTTGAGCACATGCTCCATATCAACATGTTTCATAGTCGCCCTTCCTTTCAAAAGGATTGTCCATCACCTTCGCCAACGTTGCACGGGCCCAATGCAAGCGCGACTTAATCGTTCCTTCCGACGTATCAAGCAGCTCCGCTATATCTTTCACAGACATGTCCTCAAAATAATGCAGCGAAATAACGATACGATGATTATCCTCCAACCGATCAATCTCCGCGATCAGATCCAAATACTCGATATGCTCATCATCCGCAGCAGTTGCCGACTTCATTGGAAGATCAGCCATAACGACAACCCGCTTCTGCTTGTTGACTAATTGGTGACATTCATTCATCAAAATACGAAACATCCATGTCTGGAAGTAAGCAGGCTCTCGCAAGGTATGTATCGCGCGAAACGCCTTGAATATCGCCTCTTGAATCACGTCGGCGCAATCCTCATCCCGCTTCAAGATGGAACGTGCTACCCGATATAAACTGCGCTCCATCCCAGTAATAAGCCGAATAAATGCTTCGCAATCTCCCTGCTGTGCCAGCCTTACTTCGTCTACCGTTAGCACATTTATAATCCTCCTCTAGATTTGAATAAGCTTATTCTATTTCGTTAGATTGGCTATGAAGGAAGTTGGTTCCATCTACACGATATTTAATTTTGGAATCTCATATTTTTCTGAGTAATGGAAAATTCACCTGCCACATATATACTGAATATATAAATATCAATTGATATGTATCAGACGATATTTCATTGGATACCCACTGGGGAGGAACGAGCTATGCCGCCTAAGACTAAATTTTCGCGGGATACGATCATTGATGCCGCCTTCAACATTGCCATGCGAGAAGGAATTTACAGCATTACAATCCGCAAGGTCGCGGAATATCTGGGAAGCTCAATTGCGCCTATTTATGTCAACTTCACAGATGTCGGAGAGCTCATTCAAGAGGTCGTAAAGCGTATTTTTGCTTTCAGCGACGAATATCTTCTCAGTCAGGATACGGGACAGCCTTTCCACGACATTGGTGTTGCCACTCTCCGCTTCGCTCGCGAATACCCGCTGCTGTTCCGCGATATGGTCATGAGACCGAACCCCTATTTGCAGCATGAGCCTAACGAAATGAATGGATTTATCGACAGAATGAAAACCGATCCGGAGCTTACCGATTTCACAGATGAAGAGCTTATACCTATCCTGCTTAAAATGCGAATATTCACGTTAGGTCTGTCCGTCATGACCGCAAATGGCCTGCTGCCGGAAGGCTTCAACGACATTGAGGTCATGGACAGTACATCCGCCGATATCATCGCTGCCGCCCGCATGCGGCAGAAAGGGGAACGAATATGAATCGTCAGGAAGCAATGAAACAAATTGAGCGGCAGTTTAGAGGCGTTATACAACGCAATCGCAAGCTTCACAATGCCTATTTCCTCGTGCATTGCGAGCCCTTGGGCATTCATTTGAACATTGCGGAAGGCAAGACACGAGACCAGTCAGCCCTTCCACAGCAACGCTATTATATTGCCAGCATAAGCAAGCTGTTTACCTCAGTACTTATCGCGATGCTCGCAGAAGAAGGCAAGCTCTCCTACGAAGACCCTATCCATCGTTACCTTCCCCCTGATCTGATGCACAAGCTGCATATTTACAAGGGAACTGATTACTCCAATCAAATCCAAATCAAGCATCTGCTCAGTCATACCTCCGGATTACATGATTACTTCGAGGATCGACCTAAGCAAGGCCCACGAATGCTCGATCTGTTCACCTCGGAGCCTTCGCGCCAATGGACGCCGCAAGAGGTCATCCAATGGTCCAAGGAGCATTTAAAGTCGCATTTCCCTCCCGGTCAGGGAATTCATTATTCGGACACCGGATACCACTTATTAGGCCTACTCATTGAAAGCATTACATCCACTCCGCTCCATGAGGCGTTTCGGCATTACCTCTTTGAACCGCTGCAGCTCCATCATACGCATATGGCTTTTTATTCAATGCCGGCTGAAGAAGATCCTTACCCCATAGCCGACTTATACGCCGATCAGACCGTTATCACCGATTACAAAAGCATCAGTATGGAGTACGCAGGCGGTGCCTTGATTTCGACCTCCGATAATTTGCTGACATTTATGAAGGCCCTTACGGGCGGAAAACTGATATCCGCGGACAGCTTCCAGCGGATGCAAGTATGGACGAAGTTCAGACCGGGTGTGGACTATGGCTACGGCATTGTCCGTTTTCGGACTGTCCCACTCTTTCTCCCTGCAAAGTATAATGTGTGGGGCGCATGGGGCTATTCCGGAACCTTTATGTTCTACCACCCTGCTCTTGATGCCTATCTGATTGGCAGCTTAAATCAACTGCGATCCACCGCCAAGGCAGTTCGCATCATGTTCAAAGCCATCGACGTCCTTCTGAGATGCAAATAACAAACGCAAAAACCCGCTGCCAGCGTTAAGGCCGACAGCGGGTTATCATCCATCATGTTTCATTGTTATCGAAGAAGACCTCTTCGTTACACCATAATTTTGCACATATCGTTCGTGAATTCTACCGGATCCTGCAGCGGCAAGCCTTCAATCAAGAGCGCTTGGCTGTACAGCAGGTTCGTATACAGACTCAGCTTCTCTTGATCGGATGCATGAGCGTTCTTCAGGGATTGGAATACCTCATGGTTGACGTTGATTTCGAGCACCTTGTCGGCTTTCACCGCTTGGTTGTTCGGCATTGCGTTCAACACTTTTTCCATCTCGATGGAGACTTCCCCTTCCGCAGACAGGCATACTGGATGGGACTTCAAGCGCTTGGAAGCTTTAACGCTCTTCACCTTGTCCTTCAAGATGTCCTTCATCGCCTCGAACAGTTCCTTGTTCTCGTCTTGTTCGTCAGCAGACTTGTCATCGCCATCGGACTCGATACCGAGATCGCCGCTCGATACGTTCTTGAATTCTTTCTCCTTGTACTTCATGAGCATCTTAATTGCGAACTCATCAATGTCGTCTGTGAAGTACAGAATCTCATAGCCCTTATCCAACACAAGCTCAGTTTGCGGCAGCTTCTCGATGCGTTCGATTGATTCGCCAACTGCGTAGTAAATGTATTTCTGATCTTCTGGCATTCTTGCTACGTACTCATCAAGCGATACCAGCTTCTTCTCCTTGGAGGAGTAGAACATGATCAGGTCTTGCAGCACATCCTTGTTCATGCCATACTCGCTGTACACACCATACTTTAACTGTCTGCCGAACGATTGGAAGAACTGTTCATACTTCTCTCTTTCGTCCTTCATTAAGGATTGCAACTGGCTCTTGATCTTGTTCTTGATGTTCTTCGCGATCAAGCTCAATTGACGATCATGCTGGAGCATTTCGCGCGAGATGTTCAAGGACAAATCTTCGGAGTCGACCATCCCTTTCACGAAGCTGAAATAGTCAGGAAGCAGCTCCGCACATTTGTTCATAATCAAGACACCGTTTGAGTATAGCTCCAGCCCTTTTTCATACTCCTTCGTGTAATAGTCGAATGGTGTATTTTCTGGAATGTACAAGATCGCGTTATATACAACAGCGCCGTCTGCGCTGATATGAATGTGCTTGAGCGGCTTGTCGAAGCCGTAGCGTTTCTCATTATAAAAATTCTCATAGTCCTCTGTCGTCAGTTCGTTCTTGTTTTTGCGCCAGATTGGAACCATGCTGTTGATCGTTTCTTCTTCCTGATACTCCTCAAGCTCCTTGTCATCGTCTTCCTTCGGACGATGCTTCTTCACGTCCATCTTAATCGGATAACGGATGAAGTCCGAATATTTCTTAATGATCGATCTCAGACGATATTCTTCCAAATATTCGTCGTACTGATCTTCCTCCGTGTTAGGCTTGATTTTCAAAATGATGACGGTACCCGGCTCATCCTTTTCGCTCGGCGTAATCGTGTATCCGTCCACGCCCTTCGATTCCCATTTAAACGCCTCATCGCTGCCGAACGCCTTACTAATAACGGTTACGACATCAGCAACCATGAATGCGGAATAGAAGCCTACACCGAATTGACCGATAATGTTATGGCCGTCCTTCGCTTCGTTCTCCGTCTTAAAGGCAAGGGAACCGCTCTTCGCGATGATACCAAGGTTGTTCTCCAGCTCTTCCTTCGTCATCCCGATCCCTGTATCGGCTATTGTCAACGTACGACTCTCTTTATCTACCGATACTTTGATGAAGTAATCTTCTTTATTGAATACCACACTGTCATCGGACAAGGCCTTATAGTACATTTTGTCGATCGCGTCGCTTGCGTTGGAGATAAGCTCTCTAAGGAAGATTTCGCGCTGCGTGTAGATCGAGTTAATCATCATTTCCAACAAACGCTTGGATTCTGCTTTGAATTGCTTCTTAGCCATGAATAAAAATCTCCTCTCGTATTTTCATTTCTTTGCATATTAGGCATTTGTCATAGTAGGTTATGAATTAGCACTCCACCACATAGAGTGCTAACAATATATTTAGTGTACCTAGTCTATTTTTTGCTGTCAACTATATTACGAACATAATTGGGAAATTCTGATTTCAACTTTCAATACCTATCTATTTCATTTACAAACTCTCAACTTTTTTCTTACATGTCCTTAACTCTTCCATTACATATCCTTAACAAGCGGTTGCTATAATCCAGGTGAATATGATAGGAACGCACATATTATAGATTCGCCTTATGGAGGGACATACAAATGAAAAACAAAGCAATAATTGCGCTAGCTGCAGCAGCGCTCATATTGACCACTAGCACAGGAATTTCCTCTGTCCATGCAGCTGACAGTGTAATGCCGGCCAATCATATTACATACACGAACAACGGCAAGATTGTAACTCCTGCCTCGCCTGCCGTCGAAGTCGACTCTCGCTTATATATGCCTCTACGCGCACTTGGTGAAGTCACTGGAAAATATGTAGATTGGGATGAATTCAGAGGCAGTGTTGCCTTGACGGAAAAGCCTGAACTGACTGGAAAATATAAGCTCAATGCAGCGAACTTGGCTGAAGGCATTAAGATGGGCATTGGCTCTTCCTTGACGCATGTGCCCGGCGATCCTGACAATGTGTTCTACTCCACTGCCGACCGTGGACCGAACGGTCAAGTCGAAGCAGGCGGCAAAACTCGCCGGACGTTCCCGTTAGCAAGCTATACGCCGAGCTTATACAAGATTCAAATCGATCAAAGTGAAATTAAAATTTTGGAGCAAATCCCGCTCAAGGTGAATGGCAAAAATCCGACGACCGGAAATGCGCATGTTACAGGACTCCCCAATATTAAAGGTCGTGATGAAGCCCCATTCGATGCAAAAGGGGAAAAAGGCCTCGCTTATGATCCTTACGGACTCGATATCGAGGGACTCGCCTATAATGCCAAGGATGACACGTTCTGGATTTCAGATGAATACGGTCCATCGATCGTGCATGTAAAGCGTGACGGTACGATTATTGAGCGCATTGTCCCGAAGGGATGGGCGGCTCAAGTATCTGCGCCGCTCGTTCCAGCTAGAGAAGTGCTGCCTGCTGTGTACAATAAGCTTCGTCAAAATCGCGGTGCTGAAGGTGTTGGCATCACGCCAGACGGCAAATATATGTTCATGTCGATGCAGAGCCCGCTTCGCAATCCAGACAAGTCTGCAGACAACTCGCGTCAACTGCGCATCATCAAGCTAGACCTAGCTACGTTACAGCCTGTTGCTGAGTATGTATACATGACGGAGGATGCCAAGCAGTTCACTGGCCTAGAGCAAGCGGACATTGTAATCTCCGACTTGGTAGCTGTCAACGAGAATACACTGTTGATTGATGAGCGTGACAAAAATGCAGGCGATAAAGCTCAATTGAAGCGCATCTATGCCGTCGATCTCACTACGGCTACAAACATTCTGGGCAAGTATGACGACGAGAAGGCTGGCGAAACGCTGGAGCAAATGTCTCTTGCCGATTTGAAGTTAAGCAATATTTTACCGCTGGCCAAGCGTACCGTGCTGGATGCTGTTGAACATAGGTACCCTTATGAAAAAATCGAAGGCGTGTCCCTTGTCAATGGAAATACGCTGGTCATCGTCAACGACAATGACTTCGGTGTAGACAGCCCAACAGCCGATAATGGTACGGAGCTGTGGACGTTCAAGCTTCCTTATACCATTCGATAATATTTCCACCAATTGCAGCACCTCGGAACCGACACTTTCGTCGATCCGGGGTGTTAATGTATATTTCACACGATTCCAAGTAAGCTACCTCTTATATGCAAATGATCCAATACTAAACAGGTAACTCTAACATATACATATATGGGTCTGTACATATAAGGAGGTTATTCAAGCAATGAGAAAGCAAATCCTATCCGCCACGCTTGCTGCACTGCTCGCTGCATCATTCCCGCTCACCGTTATCGCACAAGAGAAAGCCGCTGCTGCAACATGGTACACAGAAGGGATCCAATCCCTCATCTCCAAAGACATCCTTTCCGATCAGGCAAAGCCAACATCCACCGTCCCGGTTAAGGATTTCATACGCTACGCTGCACTATCGTTCACCTACCAGCATGGAATTGATCCGCTGAAGGCAGCTGAGAATGAAGGCTGGATCACAGCTGATGAGTTCACATCCCCCGATGCTCCGATTACACGCGGAGAGCTCGCCCGTATCCTCGTGCGCGCCTATGATTCCGAGGAACGGGAACACAGCGAAAAAACATTGGCCGAGTATACGCAGCGTGCGAAAGCTCTAGGCTTGCTTATCGGGTATCCGGATGGCAGCCTGCACGAAAATAAAAATGCAACGATTGGCGAGGCCGCCTCAGCACTAAGCAATCTGCGTAAGCTCCGGCTAGCTCAAATCGACAACAAGGGTGTGCCGCTCATTTCTGTTGAGGATTTCATGCGCAACCCAGGCAATTTCTCGTATCAGTTGTCCACAGACGGCAACCATATCTCCTACGCAGCGCCATGGGAGAGCCGGATGAATGTATTTGTGAAGAAGATGGATGGCTCCAGCGAGCCTACTCGTGTCACAAGCTCCAAAGACCGCGATATTGCCGGCTTCTTCTGGAAGGGCGATCACATTCTTTATTTGAAGGATAAGGGCGGAGATGAGAACTACCATTTATATTCGGCAGCCTTCAATGGCAATGCGGAAAAGGATCTGACACCATTCAATAAGGTTCGAGTCGGCATAGTCAACATACTTTCCAATGTGAAGGACGAAATTCTGATTACGATGAACAAGGATAATGCGAAAGCATTCGATGTATATAAGCTGAACGTGAAGACAGGGGCAACCAAGCTTGTAGCGAAGAACCCTGGCAACATTCAAGCCTGGATTGCCGATCATAATGGCGCCATCCGTATGGCGATAGCTTCTGACGGACTTGAAGGAGCCATACTGTATCGCGATTCTGAGGATGCTGAATTTAAACCGTTTATCAAAATCGATTCAGGGGATACGGTCAATCCGCTTGGCTTCACGAAAGACAATAAACACATTTATGCGATTACGAATAAGGGGCGCGATAAAACTGCGCTCGTCCAATACGACCTGCAAGGCAAGGAACAGCTTATCTATTCCCATCCTGAGGTTGATCTGGATCGTGCGGTGTATGACGACAAGCAGGATAAGCTGCTCATGGCTTCTTATGTGACAGACAAGACGCATCTTAACTTCTTCGATGCCGGTTTCGAAGCTCTGCACCACAAGCTCCAAACCAAATTACATGCATCGGAAAGCGAAGTTCATATTACGGATTACAACGAGGACAGAACGAAATTTATCGTCGCTGTATCCACTGACAAGGTTCAAGGCAAATACTATTACTACAATTCGACAACCGATCAACTGACCTTGCTTACGACATTAAGCGACTGGCTGAAGCCTAACAATCTGGCCGACATGTACCCAATCTCCTATAAGAGCAGAGATGGCTTAACCATTCATGGCTATTTGACATTGCCTAAAAATAAACGCCCTGAGAATCTGCCGCTGATCGTCAATCCACACGGAGGACCTTGGGCACGTGACAAGTGGGGCTTCAATCCGGAAGTCCAACTGCTCGCGAACCGGGGCTATGCCGTGCTTCAGATGAATTTCCGTTCGTCCACCGGCTACGGGAAAGCATTTATCGACGCAGGTGATAAGCAATGGGGACGCGATATTCAAAATGACATTACAGACGGCGTCAAATGGGCAATCAAGCAAGGCATTGCAGATCCAAACCGCGTCGGCATTTACGGCGCGTCATTCGGCGGATACGCTACACTTGCCGGCATTACCTTCACGCCTAACCTCTATGCAGCAGCCGTCGATTATGTGGGGGTGTCCAACATCTTCACTCTACTGAATACGCTGCCCCCTTATTGGGAAGCGAACCGCAATATGTTCTATGCACGGATCGGGCATCCTGAAAAGGATAAGGAGCTGCTTAAGGCTGCATCTCCTGTATTCCATGCAGATAAGATCATTACACCGCTCTTCGTCGCACAAGGAGCAAATGATCCGCGCGTGAATAAAGCTGAATCCGATCAGATTGTAGACGCACTCAAGAAAAGAGGCATCGATGTGCAGTACATGGTGAAAGACAATGAAGGCCACGGCTTCCAGAATGAAGAGAACCGCATCGACTTTTACAATGCCATGATCAAGTTCTTGGATACCCATTTAAAAAAATAGTCCCCATTCATAAAAGGGCTCTTTCCCATAAGAAAGGGCCTTTTTATGAATAAATGACGATGAATAAAAACAATATCTCCTTTCTAACTGTTATATTTTACATGAATCCTGCAATCCCAATATTTACGTATATATTTGGAGTAGTTTAAATTATGAACATATACAAAGGGGTTCAGGTCATTGAAAAAGAAATGGATTGCTGCCTCACTTGCAGCTGTGCTTGCTGCATCACTGCCGGCGTCTGTCATGGCGCAGAAGCCAACCGAAGCTACAATTTGGTACCAAAATGGGATTCATGCGCTTACGTCCAAAGGAATTTTGGATGAACATGCAAAGCTGACGTCTACGGTCTCCGTAGACGAATTTGTCCGCCTTGCCGTCTTGACGCTCACGTACCAACACGGCATCGAGCCGATGAAGGCTGCTAAAAATGCAGGTTTGGTAGCTGACGGGGATTTCACATCTCTTGATGCGCCGATTAAGCGCGGCGAGATTGCCCGCATTCTCGTTCGTGCGCTTGGCAAGGAGCAAGACGAGAAGAGCTTGACCGATTACGCGGAACGCGCCAAGACGCTGGGCTTACTCAAGGGATTCCCTGATGGGAAACTGCATGAGAATAACGCTGCAACGCTGCGCGAGGCTGCATCCGCACTTGAGAACGTTGTAAAGCTGAGCCGATCCGGTATCGACAATAAGGGGGTGCCGCAAATTTCCGTCGAGGATTTCATGCGCAACCCTGGAAGCTTTTCCTATCAGCTTTCTCCGGACGGCAATTATATTTCCTATGCAGCGGCGTGGGAAAATCGCGCGAATGTCTTCGTACAGAAGATGGACGGTTCCAGTGAACCGGTACGCGTAACGAGCTCCAAGGATCGCGATATTTCCGGCTTCTTCTGGAAAGGCGATCATATCCTCTACTTGAAGGATAAGGGCGGAGACGAGAACTTCCACCTGTACTCGGCGGCGTTCAACGGCAATGAAGAAAAGGATTTAACGCCATTCGATAAAGTTCGTGTCGGCGTAGTCAGCACACTGTCCGGCGTTAAGGACGAGATTCTCGTCTCTATGAACAAGGAAAACGCCAAGGCATTTGACGTGTACAAGCTGAACATCAAGACAGGCGAAACGAAGCTTGTCGCGAAAAATCCGGGCGACATTCAAGAATGGATTGCCGACCATGACGGCAAAATTCGTCTTGCCGTTGCTTCAGACGGCATCGAAGGTGTCGTATTGTACCGGGCTACAGAGGAAGAAGAATTCAAGCCATTCATTACGACATCAGGCGGCGACACCGTTAGCCCGCTCGGCTTCACCAAGGACGACAAAACGATCTATGCCGTTTCGAATAAAGGACGCGACAAATCCGCGCTCGTCAAGTACGATCTTCAGGGCAACGAGCAGTTGATCTATTCCCATCCGGACGTCGATTTGGCAGGAGCGGTGTATGACCATAAGCAGGATAAACTGCTCATGACTGCCTATATAACGGATAAAGTACATGCGAAATTCTTTGATGAATCATTCGAGGCTTTGCATAAAAAGCTGCAGCACAAGCTGCAAGCAACAGAAAGCGAAATCGGCATCAACGACTACAACGAAGACAAAACAAAGCTCATCGTCAGCCTATCCAATGATAAGGTGCAGGGCAAATACTATTACTATGATTCTACAACGGATCAATTGACGCTGCTCGCCAACCTGAGTGACTGGCTCAATCCAGAACAGATGGCGGACATGCACCCGATCTCCTATAAGAGCAGAGACGGCTTGACGATTCATGGCTACTTAACATTGCCGAAGAATAAGACGCCGGAGAATCTCCCTCTGATCGTGAATCCGCATGGCGGTCCATGGACCCGCGACATGTGGGGCTTCAATACGGAGGCTCAGCTGCTGGCTAATCGCGGATATGCCGTTCTGCAAGTCAATTTCCGCTCCTCTACGGGTTACGGAAAAGCATTCATCGACGCCGGCAACAAGCAGTGGGGCCGCAACATTCAAAATGACATCACGGATGGCGTACAATGGGCAATCAAGCAAGGCATCGCCGATCCGAAGCACGTCGGCATTTACGGTGCATCATTCGGCGGATATGCGACATTAGCCGGCATCACGTTTACGCCAGACATGTATGCAGCCGCCGTCGATTATGTCGGGGTATCCAACATCTTCACTCTGCTTGATACATTGCCGCCTTATTGGGAAGCGAACCGCAACATGTTCTATGAGCGCATCGGTCATCCGGAGAAGGACAAAGACATGCTGAAGGCCGCATCTCCTGTATTCCATGCGGACAAAATCGTGACACCGCTCTTTGTTGCGCAGGGCGCCAATGATCCGCGCGTGAACAAAGCAGAGTCCGATCAAATCGTCGAGGCCCTCAAGAAGAGAGGCGTAGACGTTGAATATATGGTGAAGGACAACGAAGGCCACGGCTTCAACAATGAAGAAAATCGCATCGAATTCTACAATGCCATGGTGAAGTTTTTGAATACACATCTGAAACCTTGATTCGTATCACCTGGACGTATTTGCCATCAATAATGTAAAAAAGATCGGGTTTCAGCAGTCAGATGTCTCTGATGCGCTGAACCCGATCTTTCTTATTTTCACTATCCATATCTCTCCATACGATGCAGCTATAGCTGCTCACTACTTACTAGGAGCTATTCCCTCCCTATTTGCTGCTCATCTATCTACTGAGGGCAAGGGTTCACAATTTTTTCTATCATTTCACATGGCATCATACACACTCTGGGTCTGAGTTCATCTACGTATGCTGCCACACAGACAAAGCGTTCTTTTTGAAATGACTCGGTGTGACTCCTGTCTTGCGCTTAAAAACTCGGGAAAAATACGGAACGTCATTAAAACCCACTTGGAAACATATATCCGTTACCGACATATCGGTATCGAGCAGCATGGCGGCCGCCTTGTGAATCCGAAAATCGACCAAATAATCATTATATGTTTTGCCAGTGAAGCGCTTAAATAAATCACAGAAGTACGTCTTCGAAATATTAAATCTGCGGCATATCAGTTCCAAGCGAAGCTCCTCATTATAATGCTCATGAATATAATGAATCGCTGCCGTCATTAATTCCTTAAATTTGCCCAACCGGTCATCTGCATCATCGGAATGGCGCTGTCGATCCATCTCTCGTACTAGCAGTGTCATCAGCTTCAGCAAGTCCGCCTTGAGCACCAGTTCATAATAACGGTTGCCCTGTTGATACTCGTCCAGCATATCATGTAAAATCTTCGATACTTCCATATCGGTTGCGCCAGACAGCGCCACCTTCGGGGTCACATGCTCCTCATCCAGCATGAACTGCTCCAGATAGGAGTAGTCGAACTTGCCCCTGCTGCCATTGTGCGGCTGGTACTGCTCATCAATGAAATGCGGGAGGAACTCAAGACCGATAATATCAATTCCCTGACCAGGCACCAATGTCACACGATGAACAGCATAAGGAGGAATAACAAAAATATTGCCCTTCACCATTCGGTACGTACGATTATTAATCGTATGCATGAACTCGCCCTTCACCACATACCAAATTTGAAAATAGTCATGCGTATGATCACGTATGCTGCCGCCAGCTTGGTTCCATCGATAAATTTTAAAAGGCAGCGGTGTTCCGATCTCGCTCTCAGCACGATAAAATTGGACTTTCTGTGGCATGGGCTTCTGCATCAACTCACGACGCTCGAGCATCATCGGTTCCCCCTCCTTCCTCAGCCTCTGCTTCATGTCCTTCCCATCCAAGTCAGACTGGAAAAGAATACTCTCCTATCATATCATGATTGGCTGAACAGGAGATAACGTAAGTGGAATGCGAGGGGAAATAGCAGGAAAATCCCCTTTCTCAGATATGCAAAAAAAAGAGCTGCATCCCCTATGCAGCCCCTCATTTCCAGCCTTATTTCGCTATTCGCTGTGACGGGTGAATCGTATCAACGAATAATATACCGTCATATTGCTCACGAACGATCATCGTTTCTTCAAGCATGCCCCACGCCTTGGCAATACGAGGGGTGAACATCCATGATGTACGCGGGTCAAGCTTAACTTGCATGAGATCAAGGAACTGATAGGCATGACCTCCCGCCTTCAGCAGCTCTTCTATACTTCCTTCATTGTGAGGTTGTGAAATTCGCTCGGTTTCCTTGCTGTTCTTGCTGGAGCTTCCCTGATAAGCATACAGACCGATCACATAATTGTCCTTCCGCAGCGAGAACGGCAGCATCTCTCCCATCGTTGGATAAGGATTATTGTCGAAGCCGAAGCCATTATGCTCAGTCACCATCGTCGAGTTATGCTTCCGTACATGATAATTGTGTCCCCATACGATGATCTTCTTATCTGGATACAGTTGCTCCGCAAGCCATGCCGCATTGCTCGCCATCTGCTGATCCCGTATATAACTTGCTTCTTTCATTTGGCGCTCAGGTTCAATACCGGCGAACAGTTTCACCATTCGTCCACAGTACATTTCCAGCATATCGATCCGGTTCTGCAACACACGTTCCGTGACTGTCACCAGCTCTGGATGCTCTGGATACACAGCCTGCAGCTTCACTTTGTTTTCCCTTAGAAACATCTGAAACAGGCGATACTTCGCAATCAGTTGAGGTTGTTCTCGATTGAAGCGATCCATGTCGTTATAAGTATGTACTTTCAAATACCAACGTTCCGTTTGCACAAACGATACCGCTTTACTCTTGTCTGCATGCGCGAACCATTTCTCCATGAAGGTAATAAACGGCTCTGTAGTACCTTGCACATCAATCCCCGTCAATATGAGCGGTCGTGTTGTCTTGCTTTGCTCTACGATATATTCAAAGAGCGGCAAGTTCTCCTCGACCTGCCATACGCCAAAAATGGAGTTCTTCATCATTTCAGCAGGTGTATGATTGCGGGCTTGTACAAATGCGGCAGTCGCCTCGCCCAGATTCGATTCAAAAGCGAGGACATCGTACCCAAGCTGCTCATGCAAAAATTGAACCAGCCGAACCTTCACCGAATTATATTCCGCTGCACCATGCGATGCTTCTCCTAAGCTGATCAGGCGTTTATGCTGCAATAGCGGCTTCAGAAATTGTAAATCCTTGAATCGTTCAGCAGCCTTCCGATCTTTATCAAAGTTTACAACGCCCCCTGCAATCGGCTTCACATGTTCCTTCACCCACTGCTTCCATTGTGCGATTGCGATTGCACTTGCCATTCCTGCTTCTTCCGTGTCCGCACTGCTGGCTGCTGCATTGCTGCTTATAGAGGCGCCAGCAATTATGCAAGCTGCTGCTCCGATTGCGAACACTCGCTTCCATCCTATCATTCGCTCCACCTTCCGGTTAGGTCTAGTTGTTCTCACATGGACAGCATATCTCGGGAAGGTTAAATTCATGGATGGATCTCGTTTAATTCTTGTTTAAAGGAAGAAATGTTACGCTTCCTCCGCCATATTTGCTCGTGCTTCCTTCGTTCGCATCCGCAGCAGCCTATGGATTGGATAGCGTTTTTTCCAACTGGACATCACGGTAGCCAGCATATAGGCTCCATAGCCTTCAATCAGAATCATAGACGGCATAATAAAATACCGATATCGCTGCTGAACCTCAATCAGCAAATGAACTCCCATATAACCCAATATCAATATTATAAAGAACAAATATTTCTGATCCATATCCTGACGGGAGATGATAAGAAGATCGACTGAGATGAATAGGATCAACATGATTACAAAATATGTGATGTATGAATACGTATGAATCATACTGAACAGATGGCTAACACTGGCCGTATTTAAGCTCCAATACAGCGCATCGACTTCGCTCCACATGAGCCTGATCTTACTTAGAAATAGACCTGATAATTTTCCAAGATCGGATAGACGCTCCTGCACCATTTCCTTTTCAATTCGGGTTCGTTCTTCCCCAAGCGGATATTGGGTAACCTTCTTAAAGTCTTCCTCCGAGAAGGCTCCCTCTGTATCATGATTGAAGCCCAATACGAATTTCCACATCGGATCATGATTCACTAATGGAGCATGAGAGATGCCCGTGCTAACCGCCAGAAGGCTGACGAAATAGAATACCGCAAAATAGGTGGTGAAGAAAATAACGACGAACCCGATCCCTTTTTTGATGGATTGCTTCTTCAGGACGATCAAATAGATCACGACATACAGTAGGATGCTTAAAAGAATGACTGCGCCCAGCGGTCTGATCAGATTGCCGAGTGAGACGAGTACCGCCGTACAAATACTCACCTTCCAGCCCGGAGTAAGATTTTTGAGCAAATAGTAAAACGCAAGATAAAACAGAAAAGTGGCCAAATGTTGATTGGTGAGCACCGAGCTCATCACAATGCTTGGCACGAAGAAGCAGTACGTAATACTGGCGAATTTAGCCGCGAATTCATTGAAGATCATTCGCCCGATTTTATATACAAGCACCGTGATGCCCGTGCACCAAAGTACGTTTAGGATTTTCAATGGCAGCAAGCTTGTGCCGAATAATTTAATCATAAGCGCCTGATACATGGTGAAGCCCAATTGATATGTCCATGCCTGAAAATAATCGCTGTCGTTATAAGAGAAATCCCCCACCGACATTTTCACCGCCGCATCATACATAATATGAAAGTCCGACACCGGATTCGTATCAACTAGTAACACCCACATAAACCGTATACCGAATGCTATACATGCGATAAAGAAGACAAATGCCTGTTCCTCTTGCAAATGCCGATAGGCAAAATAGGCGAGCATAAATACAAAACATGTGTAGCCTGCCATGATAAACGGTACCTGAATAAGCATATCGGGACTGTATCCCATGAAGATGCCAATCATAAAAAAGAGAATGATGCACAAAAAAGAAAGCAAAATAAAAAGCAACGGTTTCTTGCAAATCCGCGCTTTACGTAACGACATCTCCAAGGATATCCCACCTGTTTCATTCAAATTGACAAAATCCATTGTACCATCATTTTTTCAAAATGATAGACCATCCATAATGTGACAACCACCACAACCAGTGCCGTGGACAGTCACCCTATACATAACAAAGCTGCACCTTAAGAAACGTATGCTTCCATTGCGCAGCTATGTCCTATTTTATTTATATATATGGAGTCGTAGACCCTCAATATTCGCAGGTTGCCGTTAAATAAGGAGATACTTTACTCTGGGCATCGCAATTCGAGCGAGTCCTACAACAAGTAGTAATACGACACTCTATTTCAAATTTGCCAACTGTTCATTGCGAAGCTTAATTCCATTCGACAACTTGCGAATCATGTCACGCAGCTCATCTGCGGAATATACCGTATTGCGTTCACGTACGACTGACTGTACGCCAGCTTCCAGACGATCCGCCTGTTCCATGAGCTGCCCTTCCTCTAACACCATAGCGGGAACAGACATCGGGTCGCTATACTTTACCTGCTCCTCCAGCTTGCGCATCAACTCTACAAGCCCATCGCGCTCAGCATCTTTCCAGCCTTCCAGCTCCAGGCGTGCTCCTTGCACGACAAGAAGTAGCCGCTTCATTGCCTGCACCCGATAGCTTTCCTCCCTCTGCAAGCGTCCGACAGATACTCGGGTAAGGCCAATTAAAAGGGCTAAAATAAACGCCGCTGCAAAGGTAATAATATGGATCCACATATACATCTTCTCCGGCACGTCCATCACAAGCCAAAAGAGTACGATATGAATCAGAACAGCGATATTATACATGAAAGCAATTGCCATTATGGATAAATTCAGCGGAACCTCATCCTTATGCTTCGAGAGATGGAATAATACATTCATGCAAAATAAGTAGCTGATCAAACCCGCCAGCATCAGTGAAGCAAGAGATAGCCACCATGAGAAGCCTCGGGAATCCGCCTCGCTAAGTCCAAAAAACAGGCCGGCTGTAACTGCTGCTAGGATGAAAAAGATCGCAGTCGTTATCCACTTCAATTGTAATACCCGCTTCATGATGATCCCTCCTGCACCAGCTTATTGCCGCATTCTACGCAAAATTTTTGGCCAGGCCTAACCTCAGATCCGCACTCCTTGCAAGTAAGTGCTGTCTCCTCGCCACAGTGCGGACAGAACTTGACCTTGCTCGTCACAGGCTTGCCGCAATGGCGACAAGGAACAGGCAGCGCTTGTCCGCATTCGATACAAGCACCTTGATCCGGCGGATTGTCTGCACCGCATTCTGGGCAGGGATGATACGGATCCCCGCAGTTCGGGCAGAACTTGGTCGTACGCGGCATCTGTTCCCCGCACGCCGAGCACTTCACCAGGATTGGCTTCTCTGCTCCGCCTGATGCAGCAAGCGATGTACCGCAGCCTGTGCAGAAGGATGCATCATGCTGATTGCTCCGATGACATTTCGGGCATACCATGTCCTGCCCATCAACTCGAAGCTCGCCTGCCAGTTGAGTCATAACGCCACCCACAGCTCCGCCGACGCCATATCCCATGCCAAGCCCCATTCCAGCCCCCATCAGATCCGACTTGACGCTGCTATCATTCTTCGCCACTTGTCCAAGCGTATCGAAGGTGCGCTCCTGCTGATAGGTGAAGCCGATAATGTTCATTTCAGCGCGCTTCGCAAGTGCTTCGCGCAGCCGCAGCGTTGCTGGATCATCCTCCGGTGTATTGACGGAGTCCACATAGAAATTAAGCAGTCGAATGCCGTATTCCTCGAACACCGGTGCAACCAACTCTTGAATATGCTTGGAAATATCCGATATGTAAGCATTAATTTCTAAAATACTAATCTTGCGATGAACAAAATAGGAAGAGATCAACTGATGGATATTCATCATCAATACGCCGCGGAAATATTCGGATAACGTCTCTTGATTGAACACCGGCAGCGTGCCGACAAGCTTGCCCACAAACTTGCGCGCATCTTCGATTTGAATGCCGAACTGACCGAAGGAGCGCACCTTCACGAACAGCTGGTATTTCGGATCCTGCAGCTGAAGCGGCGTTCTTGTTCCCCATTTCACATTGAGAGAATGCACCTTATTCACATACCAGACTTCTGCCGTGAAGGGAGAATCTCCACCGAACGGTAAGTTTACAATATGATTCAAGATCGGAATATTTGCGGTACTAAGCGTATATCTGCCTGCTGTGAAGCTGTCTAGTACCTGACCGCCTTTAAACAGGATCGCTTCCTGCGATTCATTTACAATTAGCTGCGACCATGTCGCAAGCTCCTGATTTGGAAATTTCCATGCAAATACATCCGGTGAACCGTCATATTTAATAACATCAATAATTGCCATCCCGTTGTAGTACCTCCGTATATCAAGTATGGAATTCTGCCACTGCCTTTAATAATGGAGCTTATACGCCCCTCTATCCATAAACTATGAAATAAGCGCTACATTACGAGTACGAAAAAGCTCGCATAATGTATCGTTAATGAAGTCCCCATTCCTAATCTTTCTTCTATCTGCTCCCGTTTCTATTATATAAGCCAGCCGCGTGGGACACCATCCTAATGATGGAAATCCAAAAGGACCTTCCCCTGATTCATGCTTGTCGAAATTATAAAGTTCATACACCTTTCTCATTGTGCATATATTTATTTTCGTGTTAAAATGTTTAGTGTTAAAACGTTTATCTTGCTGATCGATCATTTCAATTTCCCTCAACTCAACCCAGTATTGATTACCATATTTCAAGCACAGCATTAAACGATAATTGCAAATTTGTTAAAGCGATTCGCTTTTATTCTGCCTCTCTCCTCATCTCATTCATACATGGATTCATAGGATACAACGCCTTCTTCGTTCACATGCTTCACCACACACAAAACTACTATGCCGTACCTAGTGTTTCTTCAATATATAGCCTATTTGAGCTTTACAACCCTGCCTAGCTTGTAATTTCGCATTCTGCGCCACATTGTGTCCATCTATCATTCTCAGAGGTATGAATGCGGTTACATAGATTTGTTCGTGAAAGGAGATGTTTCCCTATTCCTCAGGTTCGATGAACTAATCCAATATGAAGCGGAGTGTGATTGAAATTGAAAAGGGCCAAAAAAGTTTGTACAATCTTGCTTTTTGTCTTTATTATGGTATTCACAGCCGTACCCTTGACTTCTGCCTTCGGCGCTTCACCTTGGGCACCTAATACTGCCTATCAAGCAGGTGATCTCGTCACCTATGGAACCGATACCTACCAATGTGTACAAGGACATACCTCTATTGTTGGATGGGAACCGCCAAACGTTCCGGCACTGTGGATCAAACAAACAGCTTCTCCCGATACGGAGCCGCCATCTGTCCCAACAAATGTTACAGCCGGCAATATAACAACTGAATCCGTAACCCTTGGTTGGACGGCATCTACCGACAATGCCGGTGTTACAGGCTATGACGTCTATAATGGAACGACACTCGCGGGTTCGACTGCGACGACTACGTTCGCCGTTTCAGGCTTAACGCCAAATACAACCTATACTTTCACCGTTAAAGCAAAAGACGCTGCTGGCAACCTTTCCCCAGCCAGCTCGCCTGTAAGCGCAACAACATTGGCCGTTATTCCGGATACCCAACCTCCTACAGCACCTGCTAATGTAACCGCTGCCAACGTGACCAGCAGCTCCGTTACATTAACTTGGACCGCTTCAACAGATAATGTGGGTGTTACAGGTTATGATGTATACAATGGTTCCACACTTGCCGGTTCTTCGAATACAACTTCCTACACCGTTACAGGCTTAACTGCGAACACCGCTTACACGTTTACGGCGAAAGCAAAAGATGCAGCGGGCAATGTGTCAGCCGCTAGTAATGCAATCACCGTTACTACAAATCCCCAACCTTCATCACAATACGAAATTATTGGCTACTTCCCAAGCTGGGCTGCATACGATACACCGTCCTTTACCCCTGCCAATATTGACCCGAAAAAAGTAACGGTCATCAACTATGCATTCCTTGATATTTGCTGGAACGGCAAACATGGCAATCCTTCCAAGAGCCCCGATAATCCCAATCCAAACACATGGACCTGTCAAAACGGCGATGGCACTCCAAATCAAGCACCGAACGGCTCTATCGTGATTGGAGATTCATTTACCGACGGTACAGCCGATGGCGGATACAACCAATTGGTTACGATCAGACAGCTTAAGAACACCAATCCGAATCTTAAATTATTCGCCTCTGTCGGAGGATGGACGTGGTCCAACCAGTTCTCCAACACCGCGAATGACCCTGTAACAAGAGGCAACTTCGCCACTTCCGCCGTCAATTTCTTGCGTCAATATCAATTCGATGGTATCGACATCGATTGGGAATATCCGAACAGCATTGGCGTACCTTGCGCATCAGGCCAAACCTGTCAGCGTACAGCCGACAAAGCAAACTACATCCTGCTTCTGCAAACACTTCGCCAAGCCCTTGATAAAGCCGGACAACAAGACGGCAAGCACTACTACATTACGATCGCTTCCAGCGCAAACTCCAGCTTTCTTGCCGATGCAGGCGGCACCAGCAACTGGTTGTCCAACGCAGCTCAGTATTTGGACTGGATCAACATCATGACCTACGACTACTACGGTCCATGGGATGCCACAAGCGGCATCGTATCGCCATTGTATAACGACCCAGCCAACACAAACGGCAGCAGTCAATTCAACATCAACTCCACCGTAACCAACTATTTGAATAAAGGCATTCCTGCCAATAAAATAACCATAGGCGAACCATTCTATGGATATGGTTGGAAAGGATGTAACGCAGGTCCAAATAACAACGGATTGTATCAAAGCTGTACCGGAGAATCTGCTGGCGGTTCGAGCGGCTCGACGTATGACTTTGCCCACATGCAAAACACAGGCCTGCTGTCTGCTGATTCCACAGGTAAATATACAGTTGCCGGCCAAGGTTATACCCGCTACTGGAACAGTGCGACGCAAACTCCGTTCCTCTACAATCCGTCTACGAAAATCTTTATTTCGTATGATGACGAGCAGTCCATTCATTTGAAAAATGAGTTTATCAAAAACAAAGGATTACGCGGCGCGATGTTCTGGGAATTAAACGCGGACAGAAACCGCACCCTGCAATCCGTCGTATCCAATGACTTGCCGCATTAATCCGATCAAGATGATACTTTAGCGATGAGGATGTAAAAGGTAAGAAGTTTCACGCAATTCAAATTAGAGCTTCCCGAAAGCAGAATCTCTGCTTTTTGAGGAAACAACAATCGTAACCCTTATCCGACGGCATTACCGCTATCACGCGGTACACCCCGTAAAAGGAAAAAAAGAAGCAGAGACCCTATGTAATAATCTAGGATCTCTGCTTTTTGTGCCATGATGAATATCTTATTGCTCGTTTATCACGCGGTACAAAACGATTGCCGCCTGCGCTCGAGTGAGTGTTCCCGCCGGATCAAATTTGTTATCGGTGGTTCCTTTGATAAGTCCTTTGCTCACCGCGTACACAACGGCTGTCTTTGCATCCTGTGAGATGAGTGCTTCATCCTTAAATCCAAGCGATGCGCTTGAATGGGACAGATCAGCTTTCAATGCCCGCGTAAGCATCACGACCATTTTTTCGCGAGTAATCGGTTTACGTGCCCCAGGCTCTGCAATCCGCTGTTCCCAAGTCTTGCCGTTATTCGTCAAGCGATCAAGCAAGGTAGCGAACTCCGCTTGGGTAATAGCGTCGTTCGGCTTGAATGTGTGTATGCTGTCTTTGCCGCGCAGCAGTCCGTGAGCTGCAATGACTTCAATTTCATCCTTTGCCCAATGTGCAGTAAGATCATTGAAGGATATTGCATGCTCTGCAATCGTGTAGGTGCCGAACTGCGTGACCTGGAAGGAAATATGCTTCTTATCAGATGCCTTCATTCCGGCCAGTTTATAGCTCCAGGCATTTGTTGTTACGCCTTGAGTTTGTGCGTACACGCCTGCCTTACGAATATCTTTTGTAGCTCCCGTCAGCTTCAAGGAGATTTCCAACAGGATATTCTTTGCTTCTTGCGGCCCACGGATCGTGATCATCGGAGACGTAAAGGTCGTCTCGCCATGATGATTGCTAAATCCTTTGTCCTTATGCTCTGCAAGAGACACCACAAGCTCGAGTCCGCTCGTTCCGATAAGTTCCACAATAGATTTATTCGGAATGGTAATATCGAATTCGGCTGCAGACAGAAGCAAATCCTTGCCTGATTCCTGCAGCAGCTTGGCGACCGATTTGTCCAGCGTAAAGGAGACTTTATTGTAATCCTTCATGCTTACATCGCTAATATCGGATTGAACCTGCTTGGCATTTTTATCCTGCAACTGTTCTTTCACGGTATTCGCATTTATCTTGAACTCCGCATTCACTGCATGATCCTTCTTCGTCTCTGCCAGTAATCCTGCCTTCATCGTCTTACCGGCTGGAATTGCTTCTACAGAAGTCGAAGATGAAGAACTACTGGATCCTCTGGAGCCTCCAGATGAGGAAGACGAAATTGGCAGCTCTGGCTTCGGATTCGGAACAGACGGCTTGATGACTTCTACGGTAGACGAGTGAATGTAACCGATTCGGATCCGGTCATTATTTGCATTGAATAGATTCGTATTTGCAAGATTGAAGGTATATTTTCCTTCTTGGTCGCTCAAGAAAGTGATGGTTGCTATGTCGCCGTCTCCTTCATAGGCGCCTCCGTTGAGATTTACGGAGTAATTCAATTGCTTCTGGCCATCAGGTAAATCGGTTATGTTCTTTGTCGTGATAAGTGGGACACCCGGATAGTTCAACTCTTGATAGGTTGCCATCGTAACGCTTGGCTTTATATCTAAAAGAGTTAAGCGGCTGTCGTAAGTAAGACTGAATGAAGCTGAATATACTGCCTCCGACACGGAATATTCGACCTTTACATCTAATGGATCTCCTGTCAAAACCTTAGGTTTGCTGAGGCTAGGAGATACAACATCGGACTTTTTATCGTCGACGAAGTTCGGCGTGACGAAGTTCTGTGTGTAATATACATTTGATTTCCCCCCGAAGTACACACCAACCCCTAGATGAGAAAAGTCCCCCAAAATATTCGAACGATGTCCTTTCGAGTTCATCCAGTTCTCGTGAACGAAGATGGCACTCGACTGTCCAGCAGCAATGTTTTCCCCTGCCTTTTGGTATACGATTCCGTCCGCCTTCAGTCGATCGAACGGGGATTTGCCGTCCGGATTGTTATGATCGAAGAAGCTTCTCAGCCCCATATCGTCGCTATGCTTGCGAGCAGTTCCCGCAGCCTTTTCATTCCACTTCAATGGCTTCATGCCCTCGCGGACACGCACAGCATTAGCCAAATCGAGGATTTGTTGCTCAAAGCTTGTCTGCAATCGTTTGCTAGGCGTGCCAAAGTACCCCTTGAACGCCAGTTCAACATCCTGGGCAATAAACTGGACAGCCGTCACCGTATTCCGTTGATGGAGATCATAGAACACGGTTGCATACATGTCGCCGACCTTGTACAGGCTATATTGTCCGCTGTTGTCCATATTGTAAATCGTATTGCCTTTCCTAATTTGACTGAGGGAAGATCCGAAGGCTGCCTCTACCTCCTGCTTGGTTGAACCGAATCCAATGCTGCCATAAGAATCCTTCGCATTCGTATAGAGTGCAACGACCTTGTGGTCCTGAACACCAACTTGTAAGTAATGTTTATAATCCTGATTGTAAATATACCACTCGAAGCCATATTCACTTAGATCCTTGCGAACCGGCTGTCCGATTTTTTGGAATAGTTGAGCCTCGCTCATTCCTATGGTGATGCCTTGCAGTTGGTCTGCCCCTGCCTGCGGAGCATTGTTCGTTTTCGTGACAGCAATCTTGCTACCGACCAGCTTGTCCGCTGCATAAAGGGTCGGCTGATGGATAAGCATCCCGGCCAACAGCGCAGCGCTAGCTGTAATCGTCATGCGCCGCATTCTGCCTGCTTTAATGTGTTTATGCTGTTCTTGGTATATTGCGTTGTTGGTTTCTGTACAACGTGTCCGCATCATTACATCTCCTATTCTTTTACATTCTGTGATCAAATTAGATGGACACCAGGGACGCTTTACAATAGCACAAAAAAAGCGCCGCCCTAATGGCAGCGCAGCACTAAAAAAGACACACGTAATGTCGCAATTAGGGCAACCCGGCTGTCATCGCATCGTGAAATGCATTAGACCCGTGGCTTTGCGTCCCCTGCTTTCGCTAGGGTTTGCCATTATCCAAATGTTACACAGGTTATATGTCATCTATAGTAACATGTAAATGAACAGCTTGTATACAATTGTGCCTATAGGTACGTAAAATTCATCGAGTCCCCGTTCTATCAACCCAGTACGATATTTATGTTCGTCATGCACTTCTTCCATGAAGCTGCCCCATTTAAAAAAAAGATCATGAAAGTGATCGATCTACTACTCTCTTATTCAGGCTACCAGCAATATCTATGCACGAAAAGACCTCGCAATGGGATTGATCTGCTTGCTCCGGGAATTCATATGTAATGTACGAGTTATCGACCACAGTACTACTTCCAAATAGAAGGATTGCATCTTGTCACAGATTCAGATCAGTCCGAAGGTAGAAGGGTTCCTGCAGAGCACAAAGAAGCTGTTCATCAATGGCGAATGGGTGGATTCCGTACATAGAAATGTCTTCTCCTGCAGAACAAGTCGCTGAGATTTATAAAAACCGCTGGCAGATCGAGCTTATCTGGTTAATCAACAGGCGTGCAGTAAAATATCTATTACAATAGTCTGTGATGGACAAGGGGTCGCTCATCCGAGACGATTCGGATTAGCAAGTCATTTGGGAGTATTGTTTAACATTCCAGCAATAGGATGCGGTAAAACCAAGTTAATTGGAGATTCCAATGAACCTAGTCAAAAGAGTGGGGAATATGCAACTCTATTTGATCAATCTGACAAAATTGATGTCGTATTAAGAACCCAGGATCATATAAATCCTATTTATGTCTCCGTAGGACACCGAATCTCATTACCTACGGTATGCCAACCAGCTCTTGTAGACCGCCAGAACTTGCTATATGACGCGCACTTGTATACACCTTGCCCAGCAGCCACTTTCTATAAATAGGCATCCTTGGCTTTCTCGTGCTCGTATTGACTGATGAGTCCTTGCATGAACAAACCGGCCAGATATTTTAGCGGATGCAGCCCACCTTTTGCGCCTCCACCTCCAGCATGACTCGTCCCTGTACTGCGACAGCAGCACTTGCCAGTAGACTCGTACTCACAGCCGCTCCGACAAATCCGCCTAATGCTGCTCCCATTGCTACTCCTACTACTGCTCCAGCTACTGCTCCTATCATCGGAATAGCGCCTTGAAACAAGCGCCTCGTCACATCATTTGGCGTGCGTCCGCTCAGGCAAAAATACATCGTAGCTGCAAAGCTGTATATGTCAGACGTGACTCCCTGCCGTGATTTTTCGGAGTAAAATTCAAGCGGCGAATATTCCGTGCTCGTAAAAATTCGATGTCCCGTCTTCTCATAGTATACGGCAGAACCGAAATCGAGCAGCTTCGGCTGGCCATCCTCTCCAATGATAATGTTCGCCGGCTTGATATCACGATGAATGATGCCACGCCCGTGAACATATTCAAGTGCAGATGCGAGCGGCAGTATCGTGTCACGCAGAAAATCGGCCACGGAAACAAGCCTTCCTTCTTCAATGAAGCGTTCAAGCGAAATACCCTTGCAATACTCCATTATCATATAATGCGTTCCGTTTTCCTGGAAATGATCCACAAGGCTAACGATATTCGGATGGCTCAATTTCTGAAGTATCTGTGTTTCCGTCAGGAAAGCTTCCTGCAGCCCATCATATTGCCGTTGAACGGAGGGCCCGCGGCACAGGACGGTTCGCTTGTCGAGGTCGCGAAGAGCTACCTGCCTCGGGTAGAACTCTTTCACGATGACCGCTGTTTCATCTTCTAGTTTCTGTCCCGCATATACAATGTCCAGCTCGCTGCAAGCGATTACTTTCTTTACTTTATAGGATTGATGAAGCACAAAATTTCGTTTCAAACAAATATCAGCATAATCCGGTTTCACGGTCTCCTCCAGAGGATCTGGCCTGAACGGGGACGAGGAAAATGCAATGTCCGGCATCAGACGCGTACTATCTATTATTGTAACACGCAACCCAATATTTTCTATTCAGGATTTTTATGATATCAACATGCGATGAGACAACGATTTGAAGAGATCATGCTTTGACCTTCAATCTTTTTCCATGATATAATCTTGCCATTCTTTCCAATGAGGTGAAATGGATGTCTTTCCGCAACGTTCGAGGTATGTAGGTTCCGGGCTGGATCAAAACGCGTACCAGCTATCAAGGGGATAGTCTGCCCTTTTGAGTCCAACGGAACCTAGGAGCCACGCAGCGTAATGGAGATACATGCTCACATTTCATATACTTGGGAAGGTGGATATACAAGATGAAAGCTTTTGATTACAAACAATTTTACGATCGGGTTGGCAAGCAGAACGGTTGGGATTTCAGCCAAGTGAAATCTATTACAGAAGGATTGAATTGGGAGTTATTCACGGAGGTTCGCGGGCTGTGCACTAAATCTGACATGCTGCTCGACATCGGCACTGGCGGCGGTGAATCTGTTCTCCCTATTGCCGATAACGTCTTGCAGCTCATCAGTATCGATGCTTCTGCAAGCATGATCCGTACGGCACGAGCGAATCTGGAAGCAGCTCAGAAGCCCAATGTGCGCTTTATACAAATGAACGCAGAGCTGCTCAAGTTCCCTGATCGTCACTTCGACATCATCACTTGCCGACATTCCGAATTCAGTGCCGCGGAAGTAGCCCGGGTGTTGACGGACGATGGCGTGTTCCTCACCCAACAAATCAGTGAGGGAAACAAGCTTAACCTGAAGCAAGCATTCGGCAGAGGCCAAGCTTATGGCGTTGAATCTGGCACCCTGCTGCGTCAATATATAGCTGAACTGCATGAAGCTGGATTTACCCATATTCAATCTGTGCTGGTTCAACTAACCCAATACTATCAGACTTCAGATGATCTGCTGTTTATTCTTACGCACACGCCGACAATACCGGACTTTGGACAATACGAACATGATATGCGCAGCTTCAATCAATTCGTTGCCGACAATATGACGAACAAAGGCATTCGAACGAATGAAGAACGTTTTGCTATCCTTGCTAGAAAGCATTAGATTGCGCAAAAAATAAAACAGGCTGTACCTGTCAGCAGACGTTCTGACATGGTGCAGCCTGTTGTTCATGACATAGCATCATTTACATATAGGTTACGGTAGAGCCGCAATATTCACATTTGGTTGCAGAATTTGGAGAGACACTATTTTTTGCACCGCAGCTGGAACAGGTAATCATTTTCGGAAGCTGTGGTGGAATAGAACTGACGGATGTTGCCACTTCGGCTTCAGCTACAGCATATCGAATCGGCTGTTCGGGTACCATTTCCACTCTCTCAACAGTCTCAATATTCAACGGCATATCACGAGGCAATGGTTCCTGTTCAAAATATTCGGGATACTTCATTCGAAAGCGTTCCTGCGACTTTTTTTCCAATGCGGATGCCGCCCACCATAGCAGTACCCCAGGCGTAAAGAAAAGGAGGGCAAAGAGAATTGCTAATATGAGCTTGTCTTTTTGAGTCGTCCAGTTTACGATCATACTAAAGCATACGACTGCGTATAAAAGGATTAAACATCCCCCAATAAACCGCATGAATGAATAGAGAACCATGCTTGGCGGATTAAGCCCTAGCTGCCGAAAATATTCGCGCTCCTTTGCTTTTTTCTTAATCTTACCCCCAAATCTGAACAGGATAAGACCAGGAATAAGAAATACAAAGAAACATACTCCAATAAAATCCACTCTGAACATAGACCTTTCCAACATGATTCCAATCATTCCAATTCCAAAGGCAAACAAGAATAGGCCGCCAAAAAAGCTTAAAATAGAGCCGAACCGTGCCCTCATCTCTCAACTCCCCCAATCTTTATCTATCAATCTTTATCTATCAATCTCTATCTATCAATCTTTATCTACCAACCTTTAAGTGTCAATCCTTATGTATTCATCTTTACATACCAATCTTTATTTCAATTCTTATGTGCCAATGGGCCCGTATTATTATCGCCAGGAAAGCGACGAATTCATTACCAGAGTTAATCCCAATGGATCCACGACCAAAATCATGCACGATGAGAATGGCCTAGGAAATGAAATAAAAAAAGAAAATTTTCGTGTGCTATAATACATATAACGCGAAGTGGAATATAATGCCATGAAAGGATGCGTGACAATTGAGAAAAACATCTTTGCTTCTTTTGACTGCATTACTAAGCGCTTCCTTTATATTTAGTAATGTTGCTCCTGCTGCAGCCGCTAATCTCTCTAGTACAAGCTCAACAACATTCGCACCATTGGTTAGGCAATCAAGTAATGTCGATGTAGAAAGCTCACAAATTACTAGACTGAGTCGAGATGAATTTTATGCTCGTTACGCTGAACTTACTGGAAAAGTATTAATCAAGTGAGAGCGGAGTTTTCCAAATCTGAGCAAAACACTCCTAAATTACTTGCAGGTGATCCGTACGAGACATTTGATGCAGAATATTCATCAAATGTTGATATTGGTGCAGGGGTTAAGGTTAAAGTTGGAGTACTTGTTCAAGTAGAGCAGTTTAGGTTTGGGAATTCCTATGGTCATCGTTTTAAAAAGGTATATGACGATACAGGGTATATAGCTCCTTATTCTGGAAGCTTTACTGTTGTTAAAAACTTTGCTAAAGGATCAATACAAGCGTCAGGTAGTCTTCAATTATCTTATAGTGGATATGCAGAAGCAAAGGTTGACACAACTACAAGTAAGTCAATGGAACTTGGTTTATCCCTTTATGAAAGGGTACAGGTAGGTTGGTCATTTAGTGAAACAAAAAGTGGTACAGATTACTATAGAAAGCACTTCAATGGATCTAAAACAGTAGCTAAGCCGTAATTAAGTGAGCCCAGAGCCCAGAAATTATTTCTGGGCTTTTTATTTTCCCTTTCGAAGTCATCCGGTTAAAATAAAAATCCCCGTGGTGTGCAGACCAACAGAGATATTATATCTTTCAGCATGTGAAACTTATTATAAATAACAATCAGAGAAGAAACCAACCTTAATAGGGGAAAATGAGTGTTCAACATTCAACACCATGCAAAAATAGACCTGCGCCAACCCTCAACGGCACAGGTCTTTCTAACAATCGTCGTTCAAATGATACGAGCCAGGAAGCCGCTATGCGGCCCTCTATTCATTGCGATAGTTCCTCTCTTGCATCATTGGTCTGCAGCTTCATTCGATACTCCAGCGGTGTCATCTGATTCTGCTTCTTAAAGAAGCGAATAAAGGCAAGCGCAGAATTATATCCAAGTGCAGATGCGATCTCATTGACCTTCTTCGAGCTATTGAGCAGCCATTCCTTGGCCTGTAAGTTGCGATAATCGTTAATGTAATCTGAGATGCCAATACCTGTCATCTGCTTATATAATCGGGATAAATACGAGGGATTCAATCCCACCTCGTTCGCTATGGCGATCAGCGATATATCCCGCGTAAGATTATTCGCAATATACCGGTGTACTCTCTTGATCAGTTCTCCTGGAACCTGTTCGTCTCGCCCTTCTTGCCGCTCGAACAAATATTCAGCCAGTTCCCAGAAATGCTTCTTCATCTCAAGCCAAGAGAGCGTTTCCCGCTTCTGGTACAAGAAACCGAGGTCGAATTTCGCGCCGGCCTCCTGCTTCAACTTGTGACTATTCCCTAAGTAGGACAAGAACAAGGCCGACAAGGAATGGTACAATGCCATCTTGCGCGCATAGCTATTCTCGTCTTCACTGTTCCAATCCTTCGTAATATGCAGGAACAATTCATAAAATTCTTTCCGATGATTGTTCTCCATACATTTCTGCAGCAGTTGAATACGATTATGCTGGAAGTAGTCCTGTGTATCGGTTCCATCGTCGCACTCTTGCATACGTAAAATATCGGAATCCGTAAGAATGACCTCATTCGGAAGTTGATAACCAGATACGAAGCAATACTTCAGCATTTGGAAGCGTTCCGCCACATTCGGCCAATCCGCCCATGTGCTGCTTAGCGCAAAAGATACCGTTACTTGCAGAAGACGCTGGCAGGTTTGCTGAATCATACCTATGACTCCGCCCAAGCGTGCCTGTGACGACCTCCATACTTCCGATTCCGTAAGCGATTCTTCATAAGAATCGTACTCGGGATAGGGGTGTATATGATGCCCATTTTGCGTCATACGCGGTTGAAGCAGCCATACTAGCTTGGAATGCTCGAACGTACAGGAGAAGCATTCCATATAGGGAGTGACATACTCCTCGACAATATTCTGAACACCGTATAACAGAAGTGATTTATCAAGTGAACTGAAGGAGTTTTTCCACGAATCCACCTTGCCAACAAGAAGGATTACAGGCTGATCCGCACGCAGAGGAATATCATATTCTTGAAAATTCCGTTCCAGCCCGCCTATCATCTCCTGCTTTCCCTCAAGAAGCTCCCATACGTACTCCTTCTGCAGCAGCGGCAGTGCCTGCCGCATTCGATAATGCGCTTGTTCCAGCCTGCGCATCTGCTCGCTTTCCTTGGCAAGCTGAGCAATAGCCCGTTCCACGGCGGCAATAATTTTATCATCGCTCTCAATTTTCAAAATATAATCGAACCCTCCAAGAACCATAGCACTCTGTACATATTGGAAGTCATTATATCCCGTTAAGAAGATCACTTTACAGTTCGGCCAATGGGACTTAATATTCTGCAACAATTCGATCCCTTCTAAGCCTGGCATCTTGATATCAGAGATTACAATATCGATCGGAAAGGCAGATCCGTGCATCATTTCGAGTGCTTCTTCACCGGAATACGCTTTCAAGATTTCGAGTTCTAGGTGCTCCATGCCCTGGAACAATTCCAGCAATCCATCTACAATAATGGGTAGATCGTCCACGATAAGCATTCGTCGCATGTCGCTCTCCTCCTTTATTCAAGCCCAAGATGTATACGTACCTTCAGTCCTCCAAGTTCAGAACGCGACAATTCCAATCCATATTCCTCTCCATAACGGAGCTGAATACGCCTGTGCACATTTATTAAGCCAGTTGTCTCATCAATATGATTAGCACAATAGACAAGGCGGCTGCAAAGCTCACTCAGCTTCCCATCGTCCAAGCTATCGCCATTGTCTTCTACACTGATGATAACGCCACCATCAACCTGTTCGCTGTGCACCCATAGTTCTCCTTCTCCGCGCATGTTGCCGAAGGCATACTTATATGCATTTTCGATAATCGGCTGCAGTACAAGACGTGGTACTCGAATAGGCAAACTCTCAATGTCAAGGTATACATGAATGCGATCCCCATAGCAAATAGATTGCATGTCTACATAGGTCGAGGAATGCTTCACTTCCATCTCTAGCGGAATTTCATCATCATCGTTCCGGGTAATGAAATGAAAATACTCGCCGATATACAAGCAGAATTGGTATGCCTTCTCTTTGTCTTCCGACTTAATTAGCCGGCACAGCACGAAAAAGCAATTGTATAGGAAATGCGGATTAATTTGCGATTGAAGCCGTTTCAACTCTGAGCGCTGTGTACGAATTTGCTGTTCATAATTTTGCTCAATAAGCGTTTTAAGCGACTGCACGGTATCATTAAAAGCTTGGTATAAATAGCCGAACTCGTCATGACCGCGATCAATTGGGACAGGAGCCAGATTCAGTTGCTTCACTCTTCTGAAGGCTTGAATCAGCTTCATTAGCGGACGATACATCAGCTTCATTAAAGAATAGGAGAAAAATAACGCCGCCGCTACGGCCAACCCGCATGCCCACCAGAACCACTGCCGATACTTCTGGATCGGCCCCAGAACGGTTGATTCCGGTATGCAAGTTACAGAGTATGAGCTCCATACGGGAGAATATTTGTACACCGTCAAATATCGCTCGCCATCATACTGCACAATATCATAGCCTTCATATTGTTCTTTCTTCCACTTCTCCTGAATAAACGCTTTCATTGACTCTTGCAGCGTCGACTGCTCATTGCTTCGAATATCCCATCCATGCTCCACATTCAGCAGCATCGTTTCTCCATTCAAGGAGCCTGCGATCTGATCGAGCGATTCCTTAATCTTGCTCGTAGACAGCTCCACACCTACCATATAGACAGGGTCTTTGAATGTATTTGTAGGATATTGCAGCGTTATGAACAAGCGATTGTTCCAGTATATGAACGGCTTGCTGTAAAAAGGACTGCCATGCTGCATCGCAGCAAATTCCTCTCGATTCAGGAATGTATTGAATTGCTGGCTTAACAGCGTACGATCAATTTTCGGTACATATGCCCTTGCTTCACGAATGAAGGAACTTGTATTTTTCATCAGTTCAAGACGCTTTTGAATCATCGTTATGTTGTTAGCCCGTTCATAATCGGTTAAGTCGGTTCCCAGTGCAGCCAATTCTAACAAATCATTGTCTGTTACATAGTTGGGCAAATACCGATTGATTCGTTCCACTTCCTTATCGAGTGAATCTAAATAGAAGCTGGTCGTATTCAAGGTGGAACGCGATATTTCCCGCTGAATGCTATTAGCTCCCCGCTCATTGATGAATAACGTAATCATCATGAGGGGGAGCAGCACGATTAGAAATACAGCCATGATCTTCATGAAGATGGAAGAGTCTTTTAAGCGGAATAATAGTCTCATCGTATGTTCTCCCTACATTTGGAGGATTCGGCTACTATCTATTCTTTGACACTCCCCATCACAATTCCTTTAATGAAGAATCGCTGTAAAAATGGATATATAATTAAGATTGGGAATGCTGCAACAAAGATTTGCGCAGCCTTACTCGTGCGGTCCGACAGCTTCTGCATAAGTTCAATTTCCTCTGGCTTCAGGTAACGCAAATCCATCTTAATGATGATGGACTGCAAGAACGTTTGCAGCGGATATTTCTCGGGATGGCTCATTAGCAGCATGCCGTCGAACCAGCTATTCCAATGCCAGACAACCGTAAAGAGTCCTGTCGTTGCCAGTGCCGGAATAGATAAGGGCGCATATATTTTCCACAAGGTTGTGAAATGTCCCGCTCCGTCAATCTTCGAAGATTCCTCCAATTCCTTCGGCAAGTTGCGATAGAAGTTAAGCAGCAAAATAATATTGAATACTTGAACTGCATTCGGCAGTATCAAGGCCCAAATCGTGTCCACAATCCCGACCGCTTTCACAGTCATGTACCATGGAATCAAGCCGCCATTGAATAGAATCGTGAATACGAATATCCATACATATACGGTTCGCATACGGAATTGCGATGTCTCTTTCGATAACGGGTATGCGGTCATGATCGTCAAAAACATGCTGAAGGCTGTACCCAGTACGGAGCGCTCAATTGTAACCCAGAAGGCGCGCAAGTATTCTGGCTTGCCGAATACGTTCTGATACGCTGCAGTCGTGAATTCCACCGGCCAGAGCATGACCTTGCCTGCAGAAGCCGCTGACCCTGAACTGAAGGACACGGCTAATATATGAACAAGCGGCAGCAGACATAATACCGAAATGAAAGTTAGAAATACATAGTTGCAGCCTAAGAAGATTCGTCGGCCTAACGACTTTTTCATAACAATTCGTCCTCCTTGACTAGAATATGCGGTAATTGGCAAAGCGATAGGCCATCACATACGATACAGATATTAAGATGAAGGATACGGCTGACTTCAGCAGTCCAACGGCTGTAGCGAAGCCATATTGCGACTCTACGACACCCATTCGATATACGAATGTATCAATAATATCTCCGCTCTCGTATACTTGCGGGTTGTACAGGTTGAAGATCTGATCGAATCCGGCATTCAGCACGTTCCCGATGCTGAGCGTAAGCATCAGCACGATAATCGGCAGCATGCCCGGCAAGGTTACATTCAGAGTTTGCTTCCAGCGTCCGGCCCCGTCAATTTCCGCAGCTTCATACAGCACTGGATTAATGCCTGTAAGCGCCGCCAAATAAATGATTGTACCGAAGCCGAATTCCTTCCATACGTCCGTAGCGACCATGACATATGGGAACCAACTGTTGTCTCCGAGGAAGAAGATAGGCTTCACCCCGAATAAGCCGAGAAAATGATTCACAATTCCTGTTGAAGGAGAGAGCACATCAATAACGATGCCGCTGAGCAGAACCCAAGATAAAAAGTGCGGCAAGTAAACCATTGTTTGGAATGTACGCTTTACCCACTCTTTGCGCAATTCATTCAATAGGATAGCAATCGTAATCGGCACGACCAATCCGGCAAGAATCTTCATGACCGCGATGTAAACCGTATTGAAGAAGATACGGCCGATATCCGGGTAATCCAGCAGGAACTTAAAGTTCTTCCAGCCCACGAACGGAGATCCCAGCAGTCCCTTCGTCGGGATATACTTCTGGAACGCCATTAGGATGCCTACCATCGGAATATAGCTGAATACAATAATGAAAATCAGTGCGGGAACGAGCATTACATGCAGCGGCCATTCGCGCTTCCACATCCGAGACAATCGATTCATTTCTGCTCCACCTACTTGTAGTAAATTTAAAAAGAAGGGCATGCCCTATATATGAATAAAGAACTACTTTCATTGTAGATATAGATCTAACACCATTCCATATACTGGTCTTTACTTCTATATACAACTGTTGAGCTTCGAATCTCTTTCCTTTGCGGATTAACGAAAAAAAGGAGACCGGAACAAGTCCCGATCCCCTGATCATCATTTATTCGCTACGTACCACTCGTTTACTTCCTTCGTCATATCATCTCCGCCAAGCTTCTTCCAATCTTCCACAAATTTGTCGAATTCGTCGATAGGTGCTTGGTTCATAATGATCTTCATAAAGACTTCGTCACGCTTGCGCAGCAAGAGCTCTTGCCTTTCGACCATCGTAGGCGTTGGAGCGCCGTAGAATTTGTTCCGATGGAACAAGTTATGCTCTTTTAAATATGGCACGTTAGATACTGCTCCATTTGGACCGGAAATCAGCATTTCCCACCACATCGAAATATCTTCGCCTTTCACATATTTCATTGCGCGGGCATAGCGCGTTTTTTGATCTTTTGTCTTCAGCAGACTCTCATCCTTCGTCTCAATTGCTTTAGGCAATACAGAGCCGTTGTCGTTCGCTTGATTGAAGGCCATAACCGGGCTGAGCTGCCAATAGTTATTGCCGCTCTCTTTCATGCTCTTGCCGTATTCATATACCTTCTGCTCTTCCGTTGGATGGTTATCAACTGCGATCCATTGGTTCAACAGCTTAATCATTGCCTCCGGATGCTTCGCTTTCTTCGAGACAACGTTATATTTTTCTGTACCCAGCTCAATTTGCGTGGACGCTTCTGTACCGTCAATGGAAGGAAGACGATATACTTTCCAGTCCTGAACAATCTTGCCGTCCTTGATCGCACCTTGAGCCAAATGAGCCGGAGTCCATTCTGCACCATAGAGTACGCCAATTTGGTTATTGAAGATCATTTCAGAAGCCTTCATCATATCCTTAACTGCAAATTCTGGATCGATCAGACCCTTCTTGAACATATCCTGCAGTGAGCGAAGTGCTTCCTTCATTTCCGGCTGGATATCACTGTACATTAAACCGCCTTTGCCGTCATCAATCCATTGCTTCAAGTAGGCATGGTATCCATTCAGGAAGCCGATGAGACCAAGAGCGCCATCATCAAATTTCTTATTTAATGCAAGGCCATAGGATTTGCCGGTACCGCCGGGATCCTTTTCTGCAAACGTTTCCATAATTTTAATCAGGTCTTGCATCGTTTTCGGCTCAGGCAGGTTCAGCTTCTTCAGCCAGTCCGCACGCACCCATACGAATTGCGGAACAAAAGCACTTCCCGACTCTGGAATCCCCATCAGCTTGCCATCGAATGTTCCGGACTTCATCTGAAGACCGCCATCGCGCATCAAAAATTCTTTTGTTTCATCTGTTGCGTATTTATCATACACTTCAGTCAAATCTTGAATCATATCTGCCTCTATGAGTTGCTGCAGTTGGGCTGGTGTAGCTGGGAAGAAGTCAGGCAGATCGTCAGTCGCAATCGCCATCTTGAGCTTCTCTTGGAACTGCGGGCCGCTTACGACTCCGTCAACAACCCATTTATTCGTAATTTTAACGCCAACATCTTTCTCATATGCATCGTATACAGCATTCTTATCGTACGTTTCTCCTGCGTCAAACTTCAAATAGGGATCCTTTGCACGAACAGTGGATGCTTCAATAACTGTATGTTCTGGTGATTCCGCTGATTTCTCTGCTGTTGTGTTCTCTGCTGGCTTATCTGATGCAGGTTGTGGTGTTTCTGCGGGCTTGCTTGTGCAAGCCGTTGCGACGAGACTCAAGATGAGCGTAAGCACCAATAACATATTCCGCACTCTTTTCACGTCTGACCCTCCTAATATGTGTAATGAAGACCCACTTCTAATTGTAGATATCGTTCAAAAGGCATTCTATATACTGGTCTTTACTTCTATATACAACTGTTGTGGTGAATCCCCATGGTCACGTGCTGTTAGTGCTGTGCTTACATTTCCTGCGCAGGGCTTTCCAGTCTGATTTCCAATAAGGGCAGTTGTCGGCCCGGGAATACTGTAGACGCGATTTCGCCAATTCTTCTTGCCCCCATCCGCATATAAAAAAGCTCCGCATTCGGATCGCTATGTACAAGCAGCGTCTGTATCCCAAGCTTCTGTGCCGCAGCGATCATGTGGTGCCACAGTGCTTGTCCATACCCTTGGCCTATTGCATTCGGATGAATGAACAAGTCGGTTACCAAGCCCTTGTCCTGTTGAAGCGCATTCTGTTCCAAGCCAATGAATCCTTGAATATGCCCCGCTTCCTCAATGACGAAAAAATGAGCGGAAGCAAGCTGCTCCTCTGTAATCGTCAAATCTTCTCGACAAGCTTCCATGAACGCTTCGCTATAGCCCCAATATGCCTTCGATTCATAGGCTAGCTCGCTTAGTTGATGTACTTCCTGCACCACGGCTGGACGTATATTCATGATCAATCCTCCCCCCTTAGATAGTAAATGCTGCTAATTCCATAATTCACTTATTGTACCTGACAGGATCAATAGGCGGAAGCACGAATCTACTAGTAACGGTTATTTACTTCTTGACTCTCTGCGACCGTTGCCGCCTAATCAAAATCCCCAGACGGCTGAAGCGCTGGGGACAGGTATACGCATTATTTCTTGTTCACGAGTTGTTCGACAAAGGCGAGCTGCTCATCCACATGTTTTGTTTTGTTGAAGGTTGAAGGTACCACATAATCAGGGATAAGTGCTGCTCCTTTGGAAGAATCCGGTCTCTCGAGTTGTTTACTTGACAAGTACATTGAATATTTACTGTTTGGCAGATCGAATTTTACGGAAGCAACGTATGCATTCGCATTTCCTCCAGGCATTTCTCCAATCACTTGTCCAATCTTATTGTCTTGCAAAATCGCCGTCATCAATGATGCTCCGCCATTTGTATATTTAGAAGTAAGTACATATAGTTTCCCTTCAAATACTAGCTCATTATGAGCATTATTGTTCTTTGTTGTTGAACGTATTCTTTCTGCCATTCCTTCTTTTTCCCCTCTACTGACCGCCTCTTTCGAGTTACGCGTTTCTGCAAAGGATTGATAGTGCCGCACATTCATATATTGGAGCAGTTTCTCGACGATAGCACTCACATTCTCACCACCGAAATTATAACGGAGGTCTAGCACGACATTGTCAATTTGATTGTGCTTAGCCGAAGAGAAGAACTTTTTTAATTCAGCGTCATACACATCATCTGACTTCAACACATTCATTTTAAATAGAGCTATGTTTTTGTCCTTATCTATGTGTTGGGAATAATTTGAGGGATATCCCACTGATATAGGCTTCACCTGTAACTTAACCGTCTGCTGCAGCTTTTCCCCATCTCTCACAATGGTATATACAACATAATCTTTATTTTCAATTAAACCTAACTTCTCCAAATACACTTCTTCAGCCAATATGCTTGACATCTCCAACTTAGCGAGCAAAAACATCTTATTATCACTAGAGATATATTTGCTAAGGTCTTGAGCCAACTCTTCGATTGTCCTGTTGCCAATAGCAATAATCTCATCTCCAGCCTTCAAATCTCCCTCATTACTATAGTATATATACACCCCATTCTCATACCATTTATATAAAATGGGAATCTTTCGCTTTCGAAAGCTTGAACTGACTGCAAGACCTGAATTTGCATCATGCAGATGAGCAATAACGGATTGCCCCCAGAAGTAAATATCTCTGCGATATATCTGATCTTTCTTTTCTTTAATTTCCTTCAATACTTGTTCGTACTGGGCCTTCAGTTCCTCAGATACTCCATTCACGGCGGCAGGATGGGTGTCCGCAATTTTGTTATACAAAAATTCGATATCTTTTATCGCTGTTTGCTGTTCCTTCGTTAGAACCGCAGATTCGTGAAGTTGCTTCTTACTAATCGCTTTTTCAGTAACTCTATCATTCCACGTTAGTGCCGTAACAATGACAATCCCGATAATGAAAATAAATAACAGAAACCCTACTAATCGAATTTTCATTTGATATCGTTCCCCTTGCATTCGTCTATTAACGAGTTATTCATTATATGCAGTTGCTTGTCCGCACCCACTCTTTATCTGGTTATATAAGGAAAACACAATAACAACAATATAGCATACAAGCGGATTTTTTATTTGTATTATTTGGGATTTATCTGAAATACAAGCCATCGTAACGACAAAAATAGCCCAAGCATACGCTTGAGCCGTGAACTTGATACAGCCATACTATCATTTCTAATTATTCAATTTCGCATTTTTTATTTCACGTATGCCCTCGAATCCCTCGACAAGAACCGCTCCATACAACTCAACCTCTTCTGCAGATTCCTTATTATAATGTGGAGACCTGCTAGAAACCTCTTTCGAATCGAACCCGTTGGACAAAATTCTCGTAAGCAAGGCTTTCTATTACGCAAGGTTAAAACGGCTGCATGCCCGCTGTATCCAGCTTCTCGCCATCAATATTCGCTCCCATGCGTGTCGTCAAGTCACGGTAATGCGCTACACGGCGGCGTACCGGGTCGGCCGTTTCCGGCAAATTCGCTTCTTGACCGCCGTTGATCACCATAATGGTCGCACCAAAGCCCGGAACGAGGCCCTTCGCCAGCTGTTCTGCCGTAGGCGTCCACTGCCCCGTCATAATGTCATGATTGGAAGGCTTCGGATCCTGTGGTGTCATCCAGAAGAGCAGTGCTGTAATAAAGCCCAGCTTCCCGTCAGCCGTAATTTTGTCCGGATCGTTCAATAGAACACTAGGATCACGGTATACGATGCTACTAATTAATCCATAGTTATAGTTCCAACTGAGCTGAATCGGGCCGCGTCCATGATAGGATTTGCCCGGAACCGGCTTCCAGAACAGATTGTTCTCATCTACATAGCCGATCTTATCCGTATTCACGAAGCCCAGCTCTTCATTGAAAAACAGTGCCCAGCGCAGCTCGCCGCCCGGTGCCGTAGCCCATCCTCCGCCTGTCTCATGAGCAATGTTCGCTAGGAACCCGGCAAGCTCACGCTTGCGATTATTGTCGCTTCCTTCATTCAGGAAGCTGCCGAAATCAACGATCCGCGTCAGCTTCGGTAAGCTGGCATGGCTTGTATCATTGAAATCAGGAGCTTGAAAGAGCAGCGTTTCCGTCTTGGCCTGCTTGTCCAAGCGATAAATTTGCTTCACATTCGGATAGCCCTCGCGCATGACTTCCTTATATTTGATGTTGGCAATCTCGCGTACAGCGGATAGGAGATTATCATAGGAATAATAGTCGGTTTGATTTGGCTTATAGTAGTGGTTTCCTTTTGCTTTGGCATCCCATTCCGGCGTACCGTATCGCAACGGGAACGTAGACTCATACTCCGCCTTAGGAAGTGCTGCTTGAACTGAAGCTGCAGCCGCATCCGGCAGAAAGGACGGATTTATGCCATTCCACAGCTGATTGATCTGGGCATCGGTCAGCACTCGACTTTCTCCTACACCAATATCAGTGGCTGGGCCGCCCTTCGTTGTTGCGCTTATCGCAGAACTGTCTGTATAGTTGCCCGATGTATCCACGGCGCGTATGACGTATTGATAGCCTGTATCCGCTTCCAATTCATAGTCTGAAAATATTCTAGCAATTGTACTGCCAACTTTAACGCCATTGCGGAGAACATCATAATGGGAAATGCCTGCATTGTCAGTTGAAGCTGTCCAAGTAAGTGTGATAAAGGTGGAGGATTGCTCAGTTGATTCGAGATTCGTTGGAGCAGTTGGAGGTGTAGTATCTTCGGTGTTGTCTCTGAATAATTTCCATGGCGTATCCCATTCATTCGTCGCTTTCGCATCAGGTCTGTTATTGTAGGACCACCACTTTGCTTCATAAATCTTGCCCTGATAAGATACAATATCTCCGGCAGAGTAGGCCTTGTTGGTCTGCCATGCTTGTGCCTGAGAGGAATTCGTGTTGTTTGCCGCATGAACTGTAGACAAGGTACCCATTGGCACAGACGCAACAATGGCTGCACCAAGAACAACGCTTAAACTTTTGAGCAAAAGCTTGTGCGAGAACGGAAAGTTGCGATTCATTATACGCCTCCTATTCAGTTACTGGTAACGATTCTAGTATAGGAAATTGCATCTCCCGCGCTCAATAGGTACAGCGAACCAATCCTATGTCGAATCTTGATTATATTGCACGCCTATAGCGCTATCTCCCTATCGAATACTCGATCTGCCATGCTGGAAATGATACGATAAAAGCAATGAAAAACTCTTCATGGAGGAACCAACCATATGGATGAGATTAATATTCAGGAGATCATAGATGCAACGCAGCACACCTTCGGATTAGAGGATTACCAATTACATACTCACGAGTTGTATCGGGAAGTCAATCTATTCTATGAGACGGTTTACAGCCTCAGCATGGAATGGTATCCGCCGCTACAGATGATGGGGTCCGTAGAAGAAGGATTGAATCCCGAGGGTACGGCCGTCATTCAATACGACCTTGCTTCCCGGCAGTATACGAGCGTCATCTTCGTACAAGGGAAATCCTATGCGAACAGCCCGACTTACCCGAACATCGGCTTGGACGAGGTCATTAAGTGGATCGAACGGGATACCGGACTTGTGTACGACAAGCAGTTCCGGCTCACTCAGAAACAGAATAACCAATATCGATTTCACGAGTGCGTGAACGGGGGTCCGGTATCCCCCTCCGGGCAAATCGAGATTCACTTTGATGAAGACGGAAGGCTCGTACAGTATTCGAGGTATGGACTATACGCCTCCAAGTCAACCATTCAGAAAGAGGCTTTCACATTATCCCTTGAACAAGTCGATCCCCTAGCCAAGCAGCAACTGAAGCTGCTCGAATATCCAGTGCATGAAGAACAGCGACTTATTCCGCTCTACGGGATCGAAGAGGTCTATATGACGAACGACGGAGCCACTATTATTCCGTTTGAATTCATTATCCATCCGGGTTCGAAGCTGAATATGGATAAGGTTATCGAGTGGGAACAAACAAGCACGCATCCTTATGAAAAAGCGGACATCGAGTGGCAGGAAACGGTCACCCTTGAACAAGCGATTGCGCGTGAACCGCATCCCGATTCTTTTCCAATTACGGAAGTTGAACAAGAGAAATCGATCGCGGCGGTTATTGCAGGAATGAGCCAATTATACCCGAACGACTCCGGCCAATGGGTGCTTAAGACGCTGCAACGCCACAGGGGATATATTCAAGCGGTATTGCGGGTTAAGAAACCGAATAAGTGCGTGTTCCAACGCAAGCTGGTTCTGTTCATTGATACGCAGCGTCATGTAGTTGTAAATGCAGTCGACAATCTGCCTTTTCTCCACATGTTCGACGAGTTCCAGGGGGCTGGTAAGGTCCTCATCAGTCGAGATGAGGCCTATGAAATGCTGAAGGAAAAGAGCCTCATCGAATTAACGCCAGTATATGTGTATCATCCTGAACAGAAGAAATATATATTATGCGGAAAATTAGACTGTGCTTACGCTGTGAATGCTGCAAATGGTGAGATTATGGAGTTAAACAGCATATAATCAGCGAAACTCTGCCCGAATCGTGCCGTTCCTATTGATTGAAACCGTTAAATTTTCCCAGTATAATGAAATTGATTTCAAAATATTGGATATATGGGGAGACTTTCAAGCTGTACCTTTGAATGAAAATTTTTCAATGAATAACGGGGGTGTTGGAATGGCGCGATTCGCAGAGCCTTTTAAAATCAAAATGGTGGAGCCGTTGAGCATGATCTCACGGGAAGAACGGGAAAAGGCGCTTGAACGGGCGGGTTATAATCCATTTCTGCTGCGCGGGGATGAAGTGTACATCGATCTGTTGACCGACAGCGGCACAAGCGCGATGAGCGACAACCAATGGGCGGGCCTGATGCTGGGCGACGAGTCGTACGCGGGCAGCCGCAACTATTATCATCTGTGCGATGCAGTGCAACAGATTACAGGCTATCAGCATGTAATTCCCATGCATCAGGGGCGGGGCGCCGAGAAGGTGCTGTTTCCGCTGCTTATTCAAAAAGGGCAGTATGTCCTGAGCAATTGGCATTTCGATACAACGCGTGCGCATGTCGATCTGGCCGGGGGGATTGCAGTTGATCTTGTTACCGAACAAGCCTATGATACGACGACGCCTTACCCGTTCAAAGGAAACTTCGATGTGGATAAGCTGCGCCATACGCTCGTCGAAAAAGGAACAGAAAATATTGCATTTATTCTTATTACCGTGACGAACAACAGTGCCGGCGGCCAGCCCGTATCCATGGAAAATATCCGTGAGGTATCCGCCATTGCAAAGCAGAATGGGATTCGCGTTTTTTTTGATGCCGCGCGCTATGCCGAAAATGCATACTTTATTAAGAAGCGCGAGCAAGGCTATGAAGATAAAGATATTATTGATATCGTCCGTGAAATGTTCTCTTATGGCGAAGGGTTCACGATGAGCGCTAAGAAGGATGGGCTTGTTAATATCGGCGGCTTGCTGGCCTTTAAAGAGGATGAGACGTTATTTACGCAAGCGCGTTCGATGACGGTGCCGATGGAGGGCTTTCCGACCTACGGCGGCTTGACAGGCCGTGATATGGAAGCTCTTGCCCGCGGGCTGCGTGAAGGCATAGACGAGCAATATCTTGCTTATCGCATCGGCCAAATCGAATATCTCGGCAGTCGCCTTGAGGAAGGCGGAATCCCGTACCAGACGCCAACGGGTGGCCATGCCGTCTTCGTAGATGCGAAGAAGATGCTGCCGCATATTCCTGCGGCGCAATTCCCGGCCCAGGTGTTGGCGAATGAGCTATACCTTGAAGCAGGAATACGGGGGGTCGAGATCGGTTCTTTTCTGCTGGGACGTGACGCTGCGACCGGTGAGCAGTTGGAGAGCAAGCTTGAATTGCTGCGCTTGACGATTCCGCGCCGTGTCTATACGAATAACCATATGGATGTCATTGCGGATGCCTTGATTGCAATCAAGGATCGGGCAAGAACACTGACAGGGTTAGAATTCACATACGAACCGCCGATATTGCGACATTTCACTGCGCGCCTTCGACCAGTCAAGATCGGTGCTCCGTCCCGCTGACATATGTCGTCCAACCTGAACAGGGACGGTGACATCGAAATATGCCACCATCTGTCAAACGGGTCGCCGTCTGCCTTACGTCATGTACGCTGCTGTGAGACAGGATGAGGAGCGCGAACCCTCTCGTCCGGAGGGTTCAGCAGCTATTCTACCTGGATATCGGTAATGAAGCAGGGGGTGTCCCAAAAGTCTAAAAAGACTTGGGACACCCCCTTGTTTTCAAATATACAAAAGAACATTTTATTGATTCAGGTTACTGCGTTTGCGTGAATACATAAAGTATATAATTGTGCCGAAGCCAATCCATATCGCAAAGGAGATCCATGTCATGTACGGCAAGCTGACTGCAAGGTAAAGACAAAGCATCGCACTAATGACTGGAAGCACGGGCACAAACGGAACGCGGAATGAAGCCTGTAATTCAGGAAACTTCTTGCGCAAGACGATAATTGCGACGGAGATTAACGTAAACGCAGCCAATGTCCCCATATTCACTAAATGCGCAAGCGTGGTTAGATCAATAAAGCCTGCAATGCCTGCGGCAACAAATCCGGTTAACCATGTGTTGCCGATTGGCGTTTTGGTCTTGGCATTCACTTGCGAGAACATTTTCGGCAACAAGCCGTCACGGCTCATGGCGTACGATAAGCGGACTTGTGCATAAATCATGGCAAGGATTACGGTCGTAATGCCAAATACCGCCCCGATTGATATAATCCCCGCTATCGAGTTCTGCCCTACGGATTCCAATGCTAATGCAACCGGCGCACCGACATTAAGCTTGGTAAATGGAATCATCCCGGTCAACACCCCGGATACCGTAATATATAAAATCGTACAAATGAGCAGAGATGCGATGATCCCGATTGGCAACGCTCTTTTTGGGTTTTTCACTTCTTCCGATGCCGTAGCAATGATATCAAACCCAATATAGGCGAAAAACACGGTAGCCGCCCCCGTCATCACACCACTAAATCCAAAAGGCATGAACGGCGTCCAGTTATCAGGCTTTACATACCATATCCCGACAAAGATAAACAGCAAAATAATAGCTAATTTTACGAACACCATGACCGTGTTGAACTTAATGCTTTCCTTAACGCCTTTACTGACAAGCGCCGTGATCGCCAAAATGATGAGAACCGCCGGCAAATCAATAAGGCCTCCTTTTCCCATACTCGGAGCAGAGGATATAATGTCTGGAATCGGCAGGTTAAAGCCCCCAAGCAGAGATTGAAAGTATGCAGACCATCCCGTAGCGACTGCGGAAACCGCAATTACATATTCGAGCATGAGATCCCAACCAATAAGGAAAGCTAGCAATTCTCCCAATGTTGCATACGTAAATGTATATACGCTTCCCGAGACTGGCACTGCCGAGGAGAACTCCGCATAGCAAAATGCTGCAAGCGCGCAAGCAATACCTGCGATAACAAATGACAGCATGATCGCCGGTCCCGAAGATTCTGCCGCTACGACGCCCGTAACGACGAAAATCCCCGTCCCAATCACGCAGCCTACGCCAAGAAAAATCAAATCGATCAAAGACATCGCCCGTGCCAACTCTTTTTTCTCGCTCTGCGCAAGCATGAGGCTCAATGACTTTTTTCGGAAAAGCTTATTCAATATTATTCCCCCTATGCTTGGTACGCAAAAGCAAACGCAATCAGCCCGCAATTGATAACATTTACATCCCATACCAATTTCTATGCTATCTTTGTTTAGGTTAAGAACGATTTTAACACGTCTATCGAACACCAAGGTATAGGTAATTTTTGCTAACTTAACCAATAGATCTTCCCTGAAAAGCAACGATGCGATTTTGTACTGCAGGAGAGGAAACCAAGGCTTCATGTATTCCCTAGCAGAACAAACTTGTTAATCAATATCCAATATTATCAATTTTTATGCATTCATTACCTTTGATACCTATTACATAGTGATATAGTTTCATTTAGTTCTTAAGACCTATATAATGTTTTGGAATGGGTGGGGATTTTGTGGAGCCCCTACACAATGTCTCACAACCACAAAATATGTCGTAGGCTGAATGGGTGAATATTTGAAGGAAGAACAGGAGGAAAAACCACTTACATCACACGGCATGTTTCTGGTAACCACAAATATTTTAAGGGTTCGAGTGCTGAGACTCGAACCCTTTTGTTTCGTAACGATATTCAATTGTACGCAGAACATTACCTGAAGCTGTATCCGATATTATCGTGGACATAGCCACTCGCAAGCTCTGACCAATGAAATATTTTCCCATCCGTGCTCATGGAGTCGAAGCCTTCAAATTTCACAATCGCGGAACTATTATATTGGGTCATGCTCACCCAGCTTCCGGACGTCGTCACAAGGGAAGCGTCCAAAAACTTTGCGTTATATGCATACGAGCCATTGTTCTTGTATTGATCGGGGTGATGAGCAGTCGTCACCATATTGAATTGCCGATTGAATCTTGCTCCCTTGGTTTCGGCTCCGTCTTTAAATCCCTGCTCGATCGGGATGACGGCCTGGGCCAACAAGCTGTTCGAGGCATTATAGATATCAACCTGCACGCCCGCTCCTGCATTGGCGCCATACAGTGTCACGAAATTGACGTCCAAGCGGATCGTTTGACCAGGCTGATAGCTTAGCACAGTCGGACTATGACCGTATGTAGTGCTAGCGCAAGGACTGCCGATCGGGCAAGAATTCGAGCCATATGAGCTTGACCAAGTATTGAAGGCTGTGCCAGATCGTGCTACGCCGCCTTGGGAAGCTCCCCCGAAGTATTGAAATCTCCAGCCTCCGTTCGCATATTGCAATCCGAAATCCAAGTTATAATAAGTCCCATTCGGTGCGACCGTATCGAATGTCCAAAATACCGACGGGTAGGTATCTGGTGCAACATACATGGAATCTGGCATCTTGAACCACGTTTGTGCGGCTTTATAGCCGGCACTGTTCGTAATTCTCTCCACCATCGCACCTGATGCGAATGCCGTAATCGGAACAGCGGCGAACACCAAAAACGCGAGAAATACCGTGAACATTTTCTTTTTCATACCCAATCCCTCCATTACATGAATGTTTTTCATGAAAACAAAATGGAGTTTATCAAGCTCTCTTATGTTAGTTTTATCCATTTCAATGAAATCATAGATCAAACCTAAAACTTTGTAAATTACTTATTTTCAATAAAATTGTAAATTATTGGTGCTTGCTCTTCTTTTAACAAACCGTATATCTCTAAATCTACTATCCCTTTTCCCGACCAGAGCGATGCTTGCCGCAGCGTCCCTTCCTTGATGAAGCCATTTTTAAGCAGCACCCGCTTCGAACGTTCATTTGCAGGCATGACCTCGGCTTGAATTCGGTTTACACCCACTTCTTCGAGCAAGAATTTCACAACGATGCGCGTCGCTTCCGCAGCAATGCCTTGTCCCCACTCCGATTCCGCTAAAAAGTACCCGATTGTCACCATATTCACCTTCTGATTGAAATCGAACGCTTCCATGATGCCTACCAATCGTTCGCTGTCCTCATTGGGGAAAATCCCCCATTTGATGCGCGACCTCTTCTTGAAGTCTCTCTCAAAGTGCCCGATCATGCTTTTGACGGTCGCTCGGTTATGCTTCGGGATAATGCCGCAATATGCAAAGACGGTATCATTGCTGTAAATCTCATAGATCCCATCCAGATGATTCTCTTCAATCTTCTTCAAGATAAGCATATCTGACTTCAGCATCGGAAATTGCCCAAACACTGTGTCCAGGTTCATCGTATCACCGCTCCATATTTTCAGCTTAAGCGCATTAGTCGCATGATCGTAATACATCGCTGCTTTGACCACCCTATTCCAATCTTTTCAGCCTTTTAGAAGGTTACCCCATGCAGATGTGGATTGCTTGTCAGCAACCGCTGCACCCTCTCTAGGGTATCTGGCTCCACTGGAACGCCCCCATTGCGATATAGAAGCATCCATCTTAGGCAAGCCAGCGCTTGGAATACCTCAAGTTCCTCTTGTTGAATTTCATTCATAGCTGCATAAGTATCACGGAACACTTCCGCAAAATGCTCTGGAATATAAAATTGCTGCAGCGTAAGCGACCATGCAAAATCATATCTCGGATCCCCTAGCTGCACATTGGTCCAGTCAATGACCGTTAATCGACCCTGCTGCTCTACGATATTTCCAAGATGGAAATCACCGTGGATGATCCTTTTATGCGTAGGCGAGGCCAGCTCCACCAATTGCTCTAGTAGAGGATACAAATCTGGGTACTCATGCATACCTGGGAAAAAATAATCGCGAAAATTGTATCGTGGAAGCCGTGTATGCATATCTATTTCTTCTAGAGAAATGCGATGTATGTGGTCTAATAAATTCGCAATCTCCCTCATGGTCTGAGCGTTGCCATCTCGCAGCGGATCGCCGTCAAAGGTAGTCAAGAGCACACTGTGTCCGCTTGCGTTGATCCCCCATCCAATCGGCTTCGATACGGAGATACCTCGTTCATGAAGCATGTTTATCACCTGGTACTGCAATCGTATATCCGGTTTGGAATCTCTGCTCCATATTTTCAACACATATCGGTCTGCATCGGTTGCAACCTTAACTGCCTCTGCTTCCATGCCTTGCATCAAGGGAGTTATCGCAATCGTACCCGCCTGTTGCAAAATGCGTTCAAGAAGCTCATGCTTATCCTGCCACGCTATTGCTGCAATATCGTGCTCGTATAGCTTGTTTTCCATCATACCGCTCCTTCCGCATATGCCGCCTCTTCCCTTTTTCGAATCGGGATATGCAAATCTACTCTACACTTGCCTTCCTCATCCTGCTTAGGATCGTTCAAGCAAAATTCGAGACAAGGCCGGTCATCGGCCTCATAACCGCTGCTTGGCAGCCAGAGTCGGAACATCGTTTCGTAAGCGAGAACGAAATTAGCAACGGTATCGTAGTACGGATAGACTGCATACATGCCTCCAGGCAGGGCTCCATATAAGATGTCTTTATGTTCCTGCTTGGCGAATCCCAGTGGCAGCGTCACGCATGCATCATAACGGCAGGCGCACTCCTCGACTTCATTTCCATCGTCTAACGATACACCAATGAACGACCGTTCGCTTGCGACAAGCCCCTGCTCTTGTACCCAACTGCCTAGCTTGTCCCATGCACCGCGAGTATCCACATAACTCCCGACATGCCGTACATACGCCACTTCAACGTCTGGGAGCTCCTTGATCGCAATCATGTTATCCCACGCTTTCCGCAGTAATGGATGTCTGCGCTTTCTATTGTAGTCAAAGGTGGTAGATAACTCTTCGCGCTTCTTGCTATGTTCTGCCGATAAATTGCGATTTTCCCGGATTGGTTGCTGAAGCGTATTTCGCAGTTGGCTCCTAACCGCGCTCGGCGTGCTTCCATAGTACTTTTTGAAGACAGCATTGAAGGTGGATATCGACTCGAAGCCGCACATGTTAGATATGTCCAGTACCGTGTGATCCGTTTCGGCCAATAAGTGTGCCGCCTTCTGCAAGCGCTCCCGATTCACAAATGCCATAGGCGTTATGCCGACATGTGCCGCAAAGATTCTCGCAAAATGATATTTGGAAAAGCTCGCAACCCCAGCAAGCTGATCGAGACTAAGCTTCTGGTGGCTGTTTTCTTGGATGTAGGAAATGACTTTCTCGATTCTAGTTTGATAGTCATTGTGCATGGGAATGGGTTCCTTTATCTAAAAAGTAGTTTTGCTTACTAATAGGACATCTATTTTCAGTAGACTTTTTACCGGTAAATCATATAGAAGGCTAACTTGATTGTCCCCTGGAGAATGAAGATTTATCTTAGATTGAATTATAACGCCTAATTTCTGTGACTCCAACGTCTCCTCTTACATGTCGCAACTTTTTCAAAATTCGACAAAAAAAGTATCCGAATTCAACCGGATGTCAATTCGCCATTTTCCTCATCTTCGCCTATACTAAAAAACAACAAGAAATGTAAATTTTCTGTCAATTCAGGAAGGATTTCGGATTGTTGTGCTGAATTACTATATAAGGAGGACACGACATGACAAATAATCTTCATGTAGCTCCGATGGAACTCCGCCACAGGTTACAAGATGAATTGAACATAAGGGGGTGGAAACAGAAGGAGTTAGCAGAGGCATCCGGCATAGACAGTTCAACCATCAGTTATATTTTCAACAACAAGCAGTCTCTTATGCTGCCTCAACTCCATGCCATCAATCAAGCATTTGGTTTACCGGCACATGCCTACTATGAAGAATTCATAGGGGAATGCTGCAACGAACTGGGCCGATTGCGGCCAGATAAGACAAGCGATTTTATCCTCCATTGTATTGAAGTTGAAAAGTATGACCTAGTCAAACAACTGGTACAACTCCTCTATGAAGAAACCAATCGTTCCAAACTGATCGACGTCGCCTTCAAAATCGCCGAACGCATTTTCCAGTCACCCAAACGCAACTACTCACTCCCTTTCTACGACATCATCGTCCGCAATGGATACAGCCGCAGCGAGAAAATAGCCATCTCCTACTACAGAAGATTTCTCATTTTGAGAGACTTGGATACGAGCGGAGCAGGCAACGAAGCCTTATGCCAACTGATTGAATACTTGCCTATTCTGCCTGATTCCCTGAGGCTCGATGCCTATTATCGCATTCTTACTTACTACAATGTCATGGAAAATTGGGCAAAGCTGCTCCAGTATGCCAAGGAACTGCGTGCGATTGCGTTTGAGGAAGGACAAGATGATTACATTGCCGAGAGCTGGTTGTACGAGTCTGTCGCATTAATGGGAATGAAAAACTTTGAAGGCGCACTGCAAGTCACTCAGCAATATGCCGTTTATGGTGATCATTACGCGTGGCTCTCCAAGCTGAATGAGCGTTATATATACATTGAAATGAAGCAAACCGAGCCAATTGAAGAGCTCATGAGCCTCTTAAAGGATCACCAGTTTCTGATTGTTTTGCCTGTTGCACTAGAAAGCTATGTCAGTAACAGCCTGTTCCAAGACGCGGCCCGATTCCTCGAGAAATACAACAATCACGTCGACGATTTATTATCCAGAAAAGACCCTTTCCACGTGAAGCACAAATTACGCCTTTCACAAGCACTGGCACATTACTATTTCAAAACATCGCAGCACGAATTCGGGTTTGACTACAATGCCTTAACATTGGAATTAGCCCTTAAACTCAAAAATATGTCGTATGTCGGGATGGCTGTACTCACCTTTCAAGAGCATGAGAAGGACGCATCAATGGAGCAGAGGGATCGATTTACCAACATCCTATTAAATGAGGTGGATTCAAATGAAAAAAGTATTAATCACGATGTCTATGGCTCTTTTCTTGTTCGGTTCTACCGTTCCGTCTTTGGCAACGAGTTCGGATAATGCCGACTCAGGTTGGCAGATCAGCAACATTGGCACGGGGTGGTCCAAAACAAGCAATGATGCGGAAGCCGGCTATCTGCTGAGCAATATCGGAACAGGCTGGTCACCGAAGAGCAATATTGGCACAGGGTGGCAAGTGAGCAACATCGGCACGGGATGGAGCCCGTCAAGCGGCGATGTAGAAGTATAGTAAAGGTGTATAGATTCAAGGCAATACAGGAAAGCGACTCTTGAGTTCAAGGGTCGCTATTCTCTTTCGTTTAAGTGATCAAAGGTAATGTAGGAAAGAAAATAAACGCCTGAGGCCTTGTTATCGCGAACTGCGGCGTTTATGATAATCTCTTCATCAAACGAAGCTCCAATAACCTCTGCCACTTTGAATTACAGACAGAGAGAAACTTAAGTGGGAAAAATGACACCTAATATATAACCATCCTTCGTTTGGATAACAACTAGAAATTTATCGCCATCCTTTACCCTGAATATTTTATCGCCTTTGCGAATTTCATAGGTACGAGTGGCCTCTGGATACACCACATCTCCATCAGTTACGGGCTTCTCAACGATTTCATGAACCTCACCGATTTGTTCGCCTAAATTCTCTTTCGGGAAATTATCTCTGGTTTTAAGACTGTAGAGCCTATCGTCTATATATAAATAACCAATAACCTCATCAAATACCTTTGTAAAATCTACTCCTTCCACAGCATCTTTTTTAGAACAACTAATAAGTAATGTGCATAAAAGCATGATGATGAGAAGTTTTACTGACTTCATACATAGCCCTCCTTGATTAAATATCGAAATTCACTAAATAACTCAATTTTGGGATCTTTTATGATTTTAACAAATAGTTACATAAAACAATATCTTTCTGTTAGTTTTACTTAATTAACTCAAAACAAGCAACCCCCTCAAGCTTACGGATAAAGAGTTCAGCTTGAGAACTTTTTATCTCTATACTAAAAGAGGGGGGAAGGCTTAATTGCTTGCTATTCAATTAAAAAGTCTTTGATATCAGCAACTTCATTGTTGTAATCCATTCGAATATAATCTAGAATTTCAAACTGACCATCAATTTGTTCAACGGTAAACTTTAAGTCAATAACATCTCCTGGCTTAAATAATTGAGTCAAATCACCTTTAAACGGCCAAAAAACATTCTCGAATTTCGATGATTTAAACTCTAAATTCGTTACATCTTTCTCGGAATTATAATGAGCAGCTACTAAACTATCTTTGAAATGAACCGTATCTCCAACACCCAACCTTTTAAATTCATACACAAAATCGCCTAGTTGCTCATCCCATAATTCATCAAAAAGCTCATCTAATGTATAATAAGGTTTAACATTGAATGAATGTAACTCCTGCTTATGTGAATTTGAAGGTTTTATATACTTTTTATCATTAACATTTACGAATTCAATTGGTGCAATGCTTTGCCCAGGAAGCTGCTTATATCTATGACGATATGTGAAGAACAAATTCCATGAATTAGATTCTGTATTAGTCCATTTTATATACCAGCTTCCCATATCATTGGGATCAAATTGGAGCTGTGCTAGAGGTTCTAGTACTTTCTCTGCCTCTGTCTTATTAGTTTTTTGATTGATTATCTCAACAGCGATTTTCCCTGTGAACAACGGCGCCCTTGACCCCCATATCCAAGCGTCTTGGCCCGCATATTCGTCAAAAATCAAATCCTTTCTTACATATGTAGGCCCTCTGTCCTCTGTATTAAATTTAATTGTCCCCGAGCTTACAGTTGTTGTTCTTTCATGTTCTTCAATAATTGGATCCCTGTTAAAAACAAGCCAATCCCACGGAGCTGCCTTAAATGCATATTGAAACGCTTTTTTCACCCAGTTTACAACTGACAACTCTTGATAGTTTTCTGTCAATTCCTCGACGTTATTCTCACTGATAGGGTCTGCACTCGCGTTTTGGACAACTGGTGCTGTTGAGAGTAATAGCAGGGTACATGCAAAAATCAAAAAAAGCCTCTTTGCGAACACTTTGCATTCCTCCTTATAGTTGATTTCATTACATATGTTACCACATTAAAATATATTATCCATTATTTTCATTTTATTGGGAATTAATTACTATATAATTGAACCATTTTACCTATAATTTAAAATAAATTATTCATGTCCCCCCTTGAAGTTTCGATAAATTACTATATTGACGTAGAAAATTAGGCAAAGCTGCTCCAGTATGCCAAGGAATTGCGAGCTGTTGCGTTTAAGGAAGGGCAAAACAACTTCGTGGCAGAAGGCTGGTTGTATGAATCTTTTGCACTTAAGGGAATGAAAAACTTTGAAGGCGCTATAAAAGCAACACAGCAATATGCCTCATGTGGAGATCATTATGCATGGCTGTCTCAGTGTAACCGTCTATTGAAATGAAGCAAGAAGAGTCTATTGAGAAGCTCATGGCTATGCTCGAAGGTGACCACTGCTTCTTGTACTTTTGCCAAAATGAATTAGGCTTTGACTGCAATGCATTATCGTTGGAACTGGCAATTTCACTTTCTGAAGAACAAAACGTCGTTTCACACACATTCTATTAAATGAGGTGGATTCAAATGAAAAAAGTATTAATCACGATGTCCATGGCTCTTTTCTTGTTCGGTTCTACCGGAGCATCTTCGGCAGCGAATCTAGCTGACATCGGTTCGGGATGGTTTGTTAGCAACATTGGATCGGGGTGGTCTAAAACAAGCAGTGATACTGAATCAGGTTACCATGTGAGCAATATCGGTTCGGGATGGTCACCGAAGAGCAATATTGGTACAGGTTGGTCTCCATCAAACAGTGACATTGGCTCTGGATGGTCACCTTTGAGTAGCGATATTGGGACAGGGTGGAAAGTGAGTAACATCGGCTCTGGATGGAGTGCGTTGAGTAGTGATGTGCAAATTAATGAAAATGTATAGGTTCAAAACATACAGATAGCGACTCTTGAGTTCAAGGGTCGCTTTCTTAATTAGGATAATATCCAAAATATCAAGAGTATCTAGGGATTAGAATCCATCCAACGGAATAGCCGCATGGCATATCATCTTACTACAACAATTGGAACATCATCGTCATCGCTGAGAACGAATTGGCCAATCCGTGCATCATCCAGCTTGGAATAATCGACCCTCCTGCTAATTTCTCGTTTATGTATCCCATAAACCAGCCAATTAAAGCAGTAAATAACGTTATGATAACAGCATTGATAACTCTGGTTCTTGAAAAAAACATAACTCCGTGCAAACAACCAAACAAAAACGCCTGAACCGTGTTCCCTGTTGCAAATCCAAACGCAGAATTCAATCTTTTCCCGATAAAACCTCTAAATAATATTTCTTCAGATAAACCGGTTTGTATAAAAGCATACAGCAAAGCCGCGGCTATACCTGAAACGCCTACTCCATAAAATTACGAAGCAGCAACGTCAGCGTCATTGGTAAAAAACAACGTAATTATCAGCCCCAGAGATACGAACGAGAGAAGCGCTAAGAAGAACAGGATGAAAAAGCTGTTTCTTTTCTCGATAACAGGAAGTTTACATCCAATCCATTCAAAAAAAGACTGCTTCTTTCTGGCGAATAGGAACCAGCATACCAGAGGAATTACACTAAATAGAATTACTTGTATAAGGGATGAAACCAACATGGGAATAGTCATCTCTTATTACTCCTCTCTCTTGTACTCTAAAATGTCGCCAGGCTGGCAATCAAGCACTCTACAAATCGCATCAAGCGTAGAGAAACGAATCGCACTTATTTTCCCCGTTTTTATATTTGAGAGATTAACATTTGATATTCCTACCTTCTCCGCAAGCTCGTTCAGCGATATCTTACGGTCTGCCATCACACGGTCCAGCCTCAAAACAATAGCCATAATACACACATCCTTACAGAGTTTCATCGGATTGCTGTTGCAGCATTCTGCCATAATCGAATATTTGAGCTAGGCAAAAGAATACGACCGCAACAAAAATATAAAACAGCTCAAACGACACATTTACTTTGGCTGCTGGGGTGACCATTTATATCATTGCTATTTCAACAAACCCAGGAATAATGGCCATGCCGGCTATGAGCAAGGAGATCCGCTTCAATCGCTTCATATGCTTGGCAACAAACGGTGTATAGTCCTTACTAATATCCTTAAATATCCCCCCGGCAATAAATAGTATCACCATGATTAGACACAGCCTCACTACATCCCCAATGAATGTAATAATCAGATCGGATTTGGCGTAATCACTATGGTCGGTATGTAACAATATAGAGCTCATCGTGTTTATTGCTGCTGGAATTTCATCCCCTGACACCTGAGCAAGCCATAGGATTGCGACAATCTCCACAATCGTTACTAGCAACAGCATGATACACAGCATTTGCAAAGAAACAGCCAATATTTTGCTCGTTTTCTGAATTTTAAGGGTGCTCATATGATTACTGCTCCTTTATTATGATGACTAGAGCATAACAGGAAAATATATGTATTTCAATAATAAGTTAATGTTTATCATTAAATTATTAACGATAAATATCTGATCTAGATTTACCAGGTCTCAAATTAAACTAATTCTCTCGATACTATTTTCATTTCATTTGATGTCATAAAAACAAAAACCGCTTACGCGGTTTCTACTGTTGTATTGTATATCAAAGAGTGGATGTAATTAACGTAACACCATCTGGTTCTGACCTATATTTCATGTGTCTATTACAGACTCACTATAATTATTTTCAAGTCATTCTTTAACCACGATTAACTATCCTCTGTTATCACCCTATTTTTTGTGAACTAAACAAGGAGCAGATCATCCTCTAATGACTAGCTGCTCCTAAAAAAAATCTACTGAAAACACCCCAAATAATCAAACAGGCCAATATATTTTCTTTAAAGGTACCAATGCTCGCGTCTCCGAATCAAATTGATCATAGTATTGATTCACGAGCTTAACTAAAAAATCCAGATCTATTAAAGACAAAGGATGATTCGATCTATCCGCTTCATATTTAGCTTCTTTAGAAAAACCACCTGTAGAAACATAAATACCGCGATCTCCCGAACGAAGTCCTCCAGTAAAGCTGCGTATCTCATGTGAACCCATTTGACCCGTGCGGTGCTTCACCTCAACGATAATTCTCGGTTCTTCTAATCCTAAGCCATCTGGTGAGGCTAGAATATCTCTCCCTCGATCCGGGCCTTTGGGAGAAATATTCGTCTTATACCCCATTCCCCTAAGTATACCAGCGACTAACTCTTGCATCTCTTCCCAATCAAGGTTAACGATCTTATCCTTGATGAACTCTTTCGATTTCTCAATAACATCTTCTTTAATGAGATCCAATTCAGCTGCTTCTTCTTCCTTTCCCTCTTCCTGTGGACTCGGCTTCTTACCTAACTGATTGTATATCTCATTTCTCACTGTATCAGGTATCGCGAAAATCGTCATAATAGATCCTAGTGTGTTTCTAGCACTAGCAGATAATGAGTCCCGTGATACAGTACTTTGCCAAATGACTTTACGAACATGAGGTTTATCTGTAATAGTTCCTGAGTTATAGATATAATCTGATGTAATATCACCTACATAATAAAGACGCTCGTCAGGGTTGTAGGTAATTACCTCATCATTTATCTGAAACTCAGAGACAAATCTATAAATTTGCCCTGCTGTAATATTAATCTTACCGTCTTTATATTCTGGATAGTTAGATTTCAGCAACGTCTTGATGTCTTGAAGCGAGGTTACATTGCTAATATCCTTTAATTCCCCCCATCCAATCGCTACAGCTTGTTTGTCCTTGAATTCATTAATCAGATAGGCCCCCTCACCAGCACGAACCAACCACATTTTCTTAGTCATTTGTCACCTCTATGAATGGAGTAGTATATTTCTATATTGAAGTAATAAACAATATGATGGCCTCACCCAATTACAGTAATCGTGTTCTCCTTAACCCGAGTAACAACTTGTACAAGCTGCCTCAGCCTTGTTCCATCGAACAATTTGATGAAGCTTTGCGGTTTATCAAAGTCTCTAAATCGTACATGATACTATTACATCTTACGATCTCTGAATTAGCTACATCTAAGAATCCAATTAAGTCGTTGTAGGAACGGCACTTGCTGCCTCCTGCATACCAGATACGATTACTTTTATGCCCTCACGAGCAGCCTGATTTTGTTCAGCTTTATTTGCAGACTCTGTTACATTCCCCATCATCATTTCATAATGTCCATAATGATTAGTTTTAACAAATATCTCTCTAAATACTTCTTTATATCTATCTAGTGCCTCACCGTTACTTTCAATATATAGATCCTCATTAATAGAATGTGATCCATCATGTAACCATGACAATAATGAGCGGTATATTACTTTTTGCTCCATCTCAAAATATTTTTCTAAATCATTTATGTCCATGTTTCCAAAAAAATTGAAGTAATTCTCAAGAATTCTTCTCATTATATTTTGAATGGAAATTATATTTCGATTATGGGGATTTTTCAGTTCTTTCCACAGCAATTCATATGATGTTTTAATGGGATTCTTCGGGTACGGTTGGATAGATGTTACATTGTTAACCTTTCTTAATATCCAATATGTATCATCACCCAAATTCTTCTTATTCGGACTAAACGATACTTCCTTATGGAAATATATATTGTGCGTGAGAATAAATAGTTGTTTAATATCCGATTTGTTTTCTTTGCAATCAAACATTATTTCCCTAACCAGACTGCTAACCATGAATAGAACCGTACTATCTAGACTCGATATTGGATCATCTATAACAACAACTTTATTAGTTACTATCTCACTAATATCGTTACTTCCTTTTAGGAGTTGAATAAAATACAAAAATGTGATGAGTGTTTTTTCCCCTTCACTTAGTGTATCATTAGCCTCTTCTCCGTTCTCACGCACGATTTGATAATTCCCTTCCCCTGGGGCCGATGCAAGTTTGAAGTTATTGAATCCAAATGCTTTCAATATACTATTTATTTGATTGATGGAATGCTCCACATTTGTAATCTGTTGTTGATAAATACACAATTCCTTTTCAAATCCATCTTTATATTGTTTCTTCTTCGCAATGGCTTCTTCTAGACCACCTACAGTTTTCTCTATAGCTGCTTTCTTTGAATTGTAACTGTCTGAGCTTTCTCGATTTTCTTCTACAATATAACGCCACATGTCACGGATTAAATTTTCTTTTTCTAGGCGGCTATTTTCAATTAACCTGTTGAACTCATCGATCTCTTTATTAGATTTAATAATCTCCTCATTGATACTATCAACAAACGTAGATATTCCCGCCAGCTTAATACTCTTGCTAGGTTCTTTCTTTTTCTGTTCAATTAATAGTTTGTTCTCATCGACTTTAGATTGTATAAGAGTTAATAAGTTGTGCACTTTCACCTGATCAATAAACGTATTATTCTCATTCTCCAATGTGCTCTCAACTTGTGAAAATATATACAGAATGTGTTGAATATACTGTTCAGATACATCACTTAGTTCTTTAATTTGCGATTCATATGTATAATCAAAATAATTATTCAGTTTTTCCTCAAAAAATTTAGGGAGCGATTGCTGGCAAAATGGACATATACCGTTTGTCTTCTTAGTGATCATAATCCCTTGACTTACCCAGTCACTGATTTGCAAACTCGTGATTAGTCCAGCTAAATCAACGTCTTCTTTACCAATAATTTTGTTTAAAAATATAGGATTAGATTCAATATCCGATTCAAATTTAATCAACGACGGCTTAGTAATAGGTTCATCTTTACGATCATACAATCTTTGCTTTTTAGATTTAATCTCTTCTAATGATCTTAGTTCCCGTTTGTTCAAATTTGATTCTTCAATACATTTGGCCATAAATTTTTCTTTAGAATTTCGAACTCCCTTAAGCATCTCGTTGAAATCGACTTCTACTTTTTTCATTAGTCTCCAGCAATCTTCCTTAAACTTTTGATCTAATTCAGATAATTCCCTCTTTTTATCTTCTACAGATGCTAATCGAGTACTAATTTCTTCATCATGCTTTTTAATTTTTTCCTTTAAGTCACTAATTTTTGTTTGTGCATCCACAGAGTCTTTCCCTAGAGTGAAAATCCCCTTAATAGGATTACCTTGGAAAAAGTTCTCCTTCACAAAATTACGGTTATACACATAGGTTGCCATCTTTATATTACCTTGCCAATCAATAGAGCAGCTTGGAAAGTCGTTTGAATTTCGAATTAGTTCTGATAAAGTGGTTTTCCCTGAACCATTATTTCCATAAATAATATCTTTTTCAATTGATTTAGAGTGACACCTGTGCCATTATACGAAGCTACGTCTTTTAACAGAATCTTCTCAATCAATTAAACCTCTCCTCAGTTATTTAAAGTAATTATTGATAGGCCCATAAAGTTTTACTTTCAACAACAATTCCCCACAGTTATTTACATAATTCTACAGAACTATATATATCCCCTTCTAATGAACTACCATTTAACGAACTATGTTGCGTTTTCTATCAATTATATATAAAACTAGAATTCTCTTAAAATTCACTTGCGAATTTTAGACGATGTTTGCGGATTATGGGATTCTGAAAACGATACCATACTTGCTACAATGGAGACACAACGCAATGAACATTGCTTAAGGGGGAATAAACAAATGAAAAGGCTTTCTTTGATGCTAGCGGCTTGCATGCTGTTTGTCGGAGTGCTTAGCGGTTGTGGAGGTAGCGAATCGGATTCGGGTTCATCCAATAAATTGGTCATTTACAGTCCGAACAGCGAAGAAATCATCAAGACGATCATTCCCATGTTCGAAAAGAAAACAGGCATTACCGTTGAGCTTGTAACGGCTGGCACAGGCGAAATCGTTAAGCGCTTACAGTCTGAAAAGAAAAATCCGTACGCAGACGTTATGTTCGGCGGCTCCATGGCGGGCTACCGCGAGCATGCCGACCTGTATGAGCCTTACGTATCTCCAGAAGATGCGAACCTGATTGAAGGCCATCGCAATAAGACAGGCTTCGCAACTCCGTTTGTTTCTGACGGCAGCGTGCTGCTCGTGAACAAGAACTTGATCGGCGATATCAAAATTGAGGGCTATGAAGATTTGCTCAATCCGAAGCTAAAGGGCAAAATCGCATCCGCTGACCCGGCAAGCTCCAGCTCCGCCTTTGCTCAGCTTACGAACATGCTGAAAGCAATGGGCGGCGACTATGAAAATCAAAAGGGCTGGGATTATGTCGGCAAGCTGATTGAGAACCTCGACGGCAAAATTGCAAGCGGTTCCGGTGCAGTTCATAAGAGTGTCGCGGACGGCGAGTATATTGTTGGCTTAACCTACGAAGATCCTTCTAGCACGTATGTGAGAAACGGTGCACCAGTAGAAGTCGTGTATCCGAAGGAAGGCGCAGTATTCTTGGATGCGGCATCCGCCATTATTAAAGACGCACCGCATATGGAAAATGCGAAGAAATTCATCGACTTCATCCTGTCCAAGGAAGCACAAGACGCATTCGGCACACAATTGACGAACCGTCCGCTTCGCAAGGATACGCAGCTCGGCGATTACATGACGCCACTCGACAAGATCAACATGATCGACGAAGATACAGACTACGTAAGTGCGCATAAATCCGAAATCGTAGAGCGCTACATCTCTGTATTCACAAGCAAATAATCGGTTTTCAAAATCAAAATATGCGTGTCAAAAAGTCCGGTTTTCAGCACCACTTTTGATTAATCGGACTTTTTGACTACCTATAAAAAGGTTAGGTGACAACAACAATGAGCGTGACAATAAAAATCAAAGACCTAGTCAAAAAATACGGCGACACAACCGTCATTCCAGAGTTGTCCCTGGAGATCAAGAAAGGTGAATTTTTCACTCTTCTTGGACCTTCCGGGTGCGGCAAAACGACACTTCTGCGCATGATTGCCGGCTTCAACAGCATTGAAGGCGGAACAATCAACTTCAATGAGCGCGTTATAAATCAGGTTGAACCAGGCAAGCGAAACATCGGGATGGTGTTCCAAAGCTATGCGATCTTCCCTCACCTTACTGTTAAAGGAAATATCGCGTTCGGGCTGGAGAACCGGAAGCTGTCCAAAACCGAAATCAACGACAAAGTCGAAGAAATCCTCAAGGTCGTGCAAATTGAGCAATATAAAGATCGCATGCCGAAGAACCTGTCCGGCGGCCAGCAGCAGCGTGTCGCACTTGCCCGGGCAATCGTCATCCGTCCGGATGTTCTGCTCATGGACGAACCACTGTCCAACCTCGATGCGAAGCTGCGCGTCGATATGCGGAACGCGATTAAGGACATTCAACGCGAAGTCGGCATTACAACGGTGTATGTAACACACGATCAGGAAGAGGCCATGGCCGTATCCGATCGCATCGCGGTTATGAAATCAGGCGTCATTCAGCATTTGGGAACGCCGCAGGAAATCTATCAACGCCCAGCCAACGTGTTCGTTGCTACGTTCATCGGACGCACGAACATTATCGAAGGCAGCTTAACGCGTCAAGGCGGCAGCTATAAAGTGAATTTCGGTTCCGGCTATGCAGAGGAGCTTCCTAACATTCAGCTTCCAGCTTCAACACAGCAAAATGAGCTGAACGTCAAAATCTCGGTTCGCCCAGAGGAATTCGTCATGACTGAGGATCAAACTGGCATGAAGGCGACCATCGTGCACAGCGTCTTTTTGGGACAGAACACGCATTACTTCGTCGATTTGGAATCCGGTCAGCGCGTGGAAATTACGCAGGAATCAAAGACAACACAGATTCTCGATCCTGGCCAAGTCATTCATTTGAAGGTGAAAAAGGACAAAATCAACGTGTACGATGCTGCAGGTGAATTGAACTATACAAGGGGCGGTCAGCTATGAGGGGGACGCGCAAACGATTTGACGTCTGGACTAACATTTCGTTCCTGATATTTGCTTTCTACATGCTGTTTCTGGCATTGCCTTTGTTTACGATGCTGTTCAAAAGCTTTTTCAACGGTACAACAGGCGACTTCTCACTCGCCTACTTCGTAAAGTTTTTCAGCAAGCCGTATTACACCAATGCACTATTCAACAGTATTAAAGTTACTGTCTGCGTAACCGCCCTTGCGGCGCTCATCGCAACACCACTAGCTTATATTATGGCTACCGTAAAAATTAAAGGGAACTCGACTATTCGGATTTTGATCCTGCTTTCGTCCATGTCGGCCCCGTTCATCGGTGCTTACTCTTGGATTCTTCTACTCGGAAGAAACGGCGTCATTACCAAATTCGTCAGCAATACATTTGGCTTCCAAATGCCTGACATATATGGATTTACCGGCATTTTAGTTGTTTTGACCCTGCAAATGGTGCCTCTCATCTTCATGTACGTATCCGGGGCACTCAAAAATGTTGACCAATCGCTTATGGAAGCGGCAGAGAGCATGGGCTATAAGGGCATCAACAAGATGCGCAAGGTACTGCTCCCGCTTATCACACCTACATTGCTCGCAGGCGGGCTGCTCGTATTCATGCGCGCACTGGCCGACTTCGGTACGCCGATGCTGATCGGTGAAGGCTTCAAGACCGTTCCTGTCCTGATCTTTACCGAGTTCATCAGTGAGGTCGGCGGCGACGACGGCTTTGCTGCCGCAATCAGTGTAATCGTTGTATTGTTCGCAACGGCAGTCTTCCTTTTGCAAAAGTTCATCGCCAATCGCAAGTCCTTTACGATGAGTGCTTTGCACCCAATTGAAGCGAAGCAGAAAAAAGGCATTGGCAATATCGCGGCACATGCTGTCATCTATCTGTATACGTTAATCGCGCTGCTGCCGCAATTGTACGTTATCTATACGTCATTCCTGAAATCGAACGGCCGCGTCTTCGTTGACGGCTTCTCGCTGCAAAGCTATCAGAATGCCTTCAACAATATCGGCAGTGTCATTACGAACACGTTCATCCTAGCTATCGTGTCGCTCGTCGTTATTATCCTGCTTGCGATTCTGATTGCTTACGTAACGGTTCGCAGAAAGAATACATTAACGAACACGCTCGATATTTTCACGATGTTCCCATACATCGTTCCAGGCTCCATCTTAGGTATCGCTTTGCTGATTACGTTCAACGACAAGCCGCTGGCACTAAGCGGAACCGCATTCATTATGATTATCTCGTTCGTCATCCGGCGTTTGCCTTATACGATTCGCTCCAGTGCAGCCATTTTGCATCAAATTAACGGCGGTATTGAAGAAGCCGCAATCAGCTTGGGCGCTTCCCAGATGAAGACATTCTTTAAAATTACGCTGCCGATGATGCTCGCGGGCGTCGTCTCCGGTGCAATTCTAAGCTGGATTACAATCATTACTGAATTAAGTACCTCGATCATCTTGTATACAGGCAAAACGAAAACCGTTACGGTTGCCATTTATACCGAGGTTATTCGCGGCAACTATGGCGTGGCGGCAGCACTATCTACGATTCTGACGGTCATTACAGTCATCTCGCTGCTCGTCTTCCTGAAGCTATCTGGACAAAAAGAAGTCTCCCTATAAGAGAGAAAGTTCAAAAAGTCCGTCTTTGATCACGAAGTAACACAGGAAGGAACTCGGCATCGAATCTTGGGTTCACTCTCGAACAGCGTTTGATTTCGAAGCATGTTTCCTGCGGAAACATTGTAGCTGCTCATGCAGCCTCATCTACATTCCGCTGCTCCTTACAAGTTTTGCGACGCAAAATTCGCTACGAAAGTATAAGCTTCGAGTTCCCGCAACCTTCTCGGTGCTGAAAACCGAAATTTTTGAACAACATATTTGAGTTCATCATCCACACCAAGTCGGTACCTCGCAGAGGGCCGACTTGGTTTTATTTGGATGATCTGCTCTTGGGTTCCGACCAGTATAATAAGGAATGAAAGGCCTATCATTGGTGGAGGGAGACATGGAACAGAAAAAGATTCGCAATTTCAAGGAGTCAACCCGTCACTTATTTCGGCTGTATGCAGTGATTCCGTTTTCGATTATGATCGTGCTGTTTTTCATCTTTACGATCATTAATGGAAGGATGAATTTAACTCAAAAAACGACGGAGGCTGCCGAGTCTATCAGCAAGTCTATGATGGAGGTTTTTCAACAGTACCACGACGAAATCAATCGCATGGCTGTCTCACCTGCCGTATTGAATTATGTGACTACACGCTTAGGCAGCGATAAAGTGTACTCCGAATTTTATGATTTCAACAATCGGCAAAAGGTGAAGAGCATCTTCCATATCGTCGATAAAGACGGCATCTTCCGAGCCAGCTCCGATTCGCCGGATGCACTGTATAACAACTTTGCCTTCGGCAATCTCATCAACCGAATCGAGCACAAATCTGGCGGAATGCTTACCGAAATGAACAGCTTCCGCTATTCCCATGATCGCGACACAAGCTATACGTTCGGCAAAGCAATCGTCAAGGACAAGCAGACGATCGGCTATATCGTCTACCAGCTCTACGAATCCGACATGCAAAAGCTTATTTTTGAACAAAACAATGAAATCGCGATGATCACGGACGAACATAACTCGATCATTGCCACCACCAGCAATGTGACCAAGGGCGTACTGAATAAATTCAGCCCCAAGCTGGATAAGCAAGGACATGTTCAGTTGAACGACGGCACCTACTACATGTATACCAAGCGCATACCAGGCACACCCATTCAAGTAATCACGCTCAATTCCTATATGTCAGAGCAGTACACCTACTATACGGTGTCTATCTTTATTCTCGCTGCCAGCCTGCTGCTGTGGGTCATCATTCATTTCCTATCGAATAAAATGTCTGCCCGCAATTCCGAATCGATTGATAAATTAATTCTGGCCCTAGCCCAACTGCGTGAAGGAAACTTCAATGGCTATGTGGATATTCAGACGAATGACGAGTTCGAAATTCTCGGCGCTGAATACAATGCGATGCTGGATCGGTTAAAGGAATTGATGGCGAAAAATAAAGAGCTGTCCGAGCTCCGCACCATTATCGAGGTCAAGCAGCTGCAATCGCAATTCCATCCGCATTTCATTTTCAACGTATTAGAAACGCTGCGTTACGCCATTAAGATGGACGCCAATCAAGCGCAGCAAATCGTCATACTGCTGTCGCGACTGCTGCGTTACAGCATCGGCAACGATCGGAGCGTCCAACTGAAAGATGACATGAATTACGTGCGGGATTATTTGAAGCTGCAGCAAATCCGATTCAATGAGCGGCTGGAGTACCGCATTACCGTCGTGGAGGAGACCAATCATGTGTATGTTCCAAAGCTGTTGCTGCAGCCGCTAATTGAAAACGCTATCAAGTATGGCTATTTAAATCAATCCAATGTACTCATCGAAATTCGGATCTACCCTTCTGACGGGAAGTTAATGCTGGAGGTTTGTGACAACGGACAAGGCATGAATGCAGAAACGCTGCAGAAGGTAAACCAAATCCTGCAAAGCCAAAATAACACCACGCAGCATATCGGGCTGTACAACGTTCATCGCCGTTTGGTGCTGCTCTACGGCGAGGACTCCGGCATCCATATCGACAGTAATCAAGGAAAAGGCACCTGTGTGACACTAACAATTCCTTACGAATGGAGTGATAACGATGTTCAAGGTTCTGCTGGTTGAGGACGAAGATATGATTCGCAGAGGCATACGCTTCAGCATTGATTGGCTGCAATATGATTGCATCGTCGTGGAAGAAGGGCTGAACGGACAGGACGGCTATGAGAAAATTTGCGAGCTTAAGCCGGATATTGTCATTACGGATATCAATATGCCCATTATGGACGGTATCTCCATGATTCGCGAGGGACTGCAGCAGCATACGTTCAGCAGCATTATTATTTCCGGCTATAATGAGTTCCATCTCGCCAAGCAGGCGCTGCAATTGGGTGTAACCGAGTTCCTCGTGAAGCCGCTGGAGGATGATCAATTGATTGCTGCTCTGGAATCTGCCAAGAAGAATGTCGATTTACAGCGCAAATATGAGGTCATTTCGAATCATTCGCAAGAGACCGAAGAGATTTTGATCAGTAAATTTATGGAGAAAGAAACGAAAACTTCGAAGTATGTATCGCAAATGATCACCTATGTGCAGGAAAATTACGCAAAGAAAATTAGCATCCACGATCTCGTAGATCAGCTCGACTTGAGCGCCTATTACTTGAACCAAAAATTCAAAGCCGAGACGAGCTATACGTTCAACGAGTTCCTGAATCGCTATCGCATCCAAAAGTCGATCGACCTGCTGAAATCAGGCGACAACAAAGTCTACAACATTGCTCACGATATCGGCTTCAGCGACTACAAGTACTTCATCAGCATTTTCAAAAAGTACGCCCATGTCACGCCCAGCCAATATCAAGAATATTTCGCGGACAAGAATGCCTAGCATTACCGTTGCAAAAATGTTCAAAAACACCTCTTCCAGCCAACTCGGATTCCACGAACCGTTATAGGCAAAGGAGGTGTTTTTTCGTTTCTTTATTTTATACTGTGATCCTACTTTGGAAAATGTTACGTATCCTTCTGGCCAACTTATATTTCGGATTTCACGCCTTTATCCTTTATGATTGCTGTTGCTCTTTGCGCCATCCGACTTTGCGTTATTCGCTTTTTTAGTACCTTTGCTTGTATAAGGTTTGCTTTTCGCTCTCTTTGCACTAGCTTGCCATCTATTCCAACCTTTTTTGTCCGTTCCTCTGCCTGTTCCGCCTTTGCCTTTAGCTTTGCTCATATAATCACTCCATGATTGTTTGTATATAGAGTTCCCGATCCTTGGTTGGATTCAATCCGCAACATCCTTAATCTGCGGCTAAGAGCTTACTATATCAAAGCTAAGCACTAGAATCAAAGGCCTACCCTCTCCATAATATCTGGAAAGCGTACAAGATCATAACCTGTTTAGCTAGGAAAGGGGAATTTTGAATGAGCTTGGACAGTAACTCCCTTACTTCAATACAATGAAGTCAAGCTAGGGAAACGAGATGTGAAGTTACGGTAAAAATCCAAATGTTATTTCATTTCCTGCCAACTGTCGTAATCGTGAATGGCAAAGCTGGCATAGCTCATATAGCGCGTCAATTTGTTATGAGCGGCTTGAAGTTCCTTTTCCATTGCTTCATTGCCCATGGAATAGAAGGATGTGTGCGGGCCTTCCGAACTTTCTGCCGTCTCTACAGCCACAACGACTTGCTTCTTCAGTGTAGAGGCTTCTCTCATTATGGCCTGTGCGTTTTCTATAATTCCGCTTTTCCCTAACGCATAATTGCGGTAATCCATGATAACGAGGCGATCGAACTTCTCCAGCAGCCATGCGCTCATACTGTAATCCGTTCCCGGTACCTTGATCGTATTCAGCCAATATGGAACGTCCAGCGTAATGTTGATCCCGCTTCCTTTAGTTTCTTTTTCGATCCATCTCAAGTTATCCATCCAGCTTGTCACTATTGCTCTATTGTTCGTCTTCCATCCGCTCAGCCGATAGGGTTCGATATCAAAATGCAGTCCTGCAAAGCTTGCTTCCGCGCCAACAGAGGAATTGTAGGTTGTAACCCATGTAATAAACTTTGCAATTTCATTCCGCTTCTCTTTATACGCCCATTCAGGCCGTCCGCCTAATGCCTCGACTTGAATGCCATGAGCCTTAGCGCTGCGTATAAAGCTTTCATATTTCGCCGGAGCCATATCGGTATCGATTTGCAAGTAAAGCGCCGTCACATTGTGTTCTTTGGCAAAGCTGAAGACCTGATCGGCTTCCTTTACAATCATTTGGCTATCCCATATCCAGGTTCCCTTCGGAACATTGCTGACAGCAGTCATGATGCTGACCTGACTCTGCTTCGGCTGCCATTCCACTTGAGCACGAAAGGCCTCGCTAATGAAGCGCAGGGGAACCATCGTTCGCCCATTTTTAACTAGAGCGCCTCCACCGAATGTTACATTCTTCCCGTTTACTATGGCATGATTATCCCCAATCCCCAATGCAATCGTATCCTTCTTATAGGAAAATACGATCTGGTTCAACGCTCTGTTCCACTTTACAGTTGCGCCAAGCTTTTCGGACACAAATTTGGCAGGAACCATCGTAAGGTTGGTAGCAGCGTCCACATATGGCAGCTCGTCCGGGAAGGTCACTCCCCTCCCATCCACCTCGACTTGTACCTGGGAAGCATAGACGTTAGGAATATAGCAGCCAACACTTATACATATAGCTAACATGCACCAAAGCAATCTTTTCATATCGCGCTACCTCGGATTTCCCTTTTTTGTTCATACATACAAAGAGATTATAAAGTGTGAGATATTTGGTAACAAGACCCATTTCTATGGGAGACACATCACCTTAAGTCCTAGGATTGAAGTTGAATTTGTGCTTGGGATACAATGAGGGCAGCATCCATTACCTTGCTAGGGGTCCGTTGAGCAAATCAGACTAGCAGGTGCGCGAATTCTCCGCGAGCCCAGCGATGCCTTCTAAGGCGGAAGAACGAATTACTCTGCTGACCCGGAGAACAACTATTGGGAGGTTGGTTGGAACCCCGATTCCGTGTTTGACGAACGAGGAGCAAGGCTGTCATTTCACAAGAAGCAAGGAGTTCATCATTGGATGAACTCCTTGTTCCTATACCGGAGAGGATCGTGTCCGTTGTCATCAGAATGGAGTACCGTCTTATTCGTAATATCCTTCTGTTGACTTGCGAAACCCCTTAAACTGATTGGCATCATGCCCAAACCATACCTGGGACTTCGTTCGCTCCGCAAGCGCACGGATTCGCTCGACCGTATTCCGGTAGCCAAGCGAGTCATACAGATTGCCTGGCGGTCTCACCGGCGGACCGAAGCTATCAGCCGTATAAATGGTATCAGAAGCGAGAATAATTCCGCCCGTTTCTGGCATAACGACATGCAATCCCAGCATGCCCCAAGCATGCCCGCTTCCGAAGTTCAGCAGCGTAATGCCTTCAGCCAGCTCCAATTGATCCTCTGTCCGCTTTATCGTTTTCCACTGCAAGTTATTTTTGATCCAGGCATCAATGTCTGCCCAAATGTAGCCTCCTTCTTTTTCGTTGCGGGCATAAGATTGCAAAGCGCCGTTCAGTTCGTCCTCGTGAACGATAATGGTTGCGTTCGTGAACAGTTCCAGACATCCCGCATGATCCAAGTGCAAATGAGAGGCCACGACATACTTGATATCCTTCGGAGATACGTTCAACTGCTCCAGTCGATTATGCAGATAGCATTCCTCACCCGCTGCCCATGGAAAAAGAAGCTGTACCGTTTCGGACCATCGTCCCTCCTTGCCCATTCCGTTCGGGTTACAGGCCGTATCGAACAAAATCTTGCCTTCTGGATGATCAATCAACACCGTATAGACGGGAAATTCCACAAATTCGGTCGCTGCATTCGGATTCAGAACCGTTGCCGGATTATGCATGGCAATCAGCCAGTTCTTATCCATGCACATGCGGCCATTGTCCATCACATACAGCTTCGGACGTGCCTTCATCACATTCGTCATCTTCATTTCCTCCCATTGAACAGCATGGTTACTAGATGAAGATATGACAAAAGAGCAAGCATAATGACGCTCCACATCCTCGGAATGTCATTGCACTTGCTCTTTGTTAGCTGCCTTTACACTTTTTCAGCAGACATTTACGGAATCCTTTTAAGCAGTTGCTCTCGTTCCGTTTTTATAACTCTGTGTCCTTAATGAAAATAATCTTAACTCCCATGATCTGATTTTGCCCGTTGACGGCATAGTACGCTGCATAGGCTCCATCTCCAAATCCGGTACGAGAAACGACGCCGCCATCCAGCACACCAGCATCTTCATTGCTTTCTGTAATGTCGCAGCAGGCGAAATACCAGTCACTGTCCGCATTGTCGGACTCATTACCTTCTGCATCGGCATCCGGAATTCGATACTTGCTCACATCAAAGATTCCAGCCTGTCCGCTATCCACGCCTACAATGAAATTCCCTTTCACCCATTCTATGGCTTCCAACTTATCGGCAACCGAGCTATGGCAGGCAATAAGCTTGGCGCAGGCTTCTCCCCAATCTTGAACCTCCGTCTTGCTTACATAGGCGTCCCATGTCCCATTCAACGCATTGTCCAGCACGCCCATAATGATTGTATTTTCATTCAAGTCGTAGCATGGATCGGATACAACCAGTTTCCCAGTGGTAACTTCAAATTGACCTAATGAAATGAATATAGCAAACACTCCCTTCGTTGTTACTTTCCATACTTATTTCTTCTTTTTCCGCAATCTTGGTCTCCACTTATGACCACATCTCATACATGAATTAATCAGCTCGCTATTTCCTGAAAACCCTAATATTAAACCAAATAGCATAAAAAACATTGTAATTGTAGGGCCGCCAATCGCTTGACCAAGCAATGTACCTAGCAACGTAAAAAAAACACCGCCTAAAAAGGCAAGCCCCGCACTAAATCCTCTTTGCCCGCCTACAATTTGTACTGAACCACATTTTTCACAACTGACTGCATCATGATGCTCATTTATCAGGTTATTCGTGTTGCTGCTAGAACCTGTTATCTTGCCTGTATGATTACCCGTTCTCATCTGGCTGCTGGAAGTCCTTGTTTGTGTCGTCGCGACAGGCTTTCTCGCTCTATTGCTTGTTATCGTTCTAGTAGTTGGCTGCACGCTATTAACTCCTCTCGAACCTATAACGTTGTAGGAATAAAGTCGTATACATACTTAAAAGAAATCTAAATCTGTACACTGCTCCTATACTCCTATGTCGTGGATATTTTTAACTTTAAACAAAAGACCGTATTCTTTCCATCAAATATTTTCCATGATAGACATTTAAAGATTATATCCAAGGAGAAAATGCAGCGAACCCGAGTGAGGCACCTTTTAACGTGTCCACCACTCGGGTTCAGAGGCTTGCAGCTATCCTTTTCTGAAATACTATTGGAACGTCGTAATAATGAGCCAGATATTCAGAACAGTTAAGACAATGGAAGTAATCCAGGCTAGAATCACAACCCATAATTTGTTTTTAAATTCACCCATTAATTTCTCATCACTCGTAAATATCGTTAAAGGAATGATGGAAAATGGCAACGCAACACTTAAAAACACTTGTGAATATATCAATAATTTCTCGACAACAGATTCCGTACTCCCGAACACCAGGATGCATACAATGACCGGAATAATAGCCACTCCGCGAGTAATCATCCGTCTAGCCCACATCGGCATTTTCATGCGGATAAAGCCTTCCATGATGATTTGCCCGGATAGCGTTCCAGTTATCGTTGAATTTTGGCCCGATGCAAGCAAGGCAACTGCAAATAATACACTCAATACCGGACTGGCAATCGCACCTACAATCGAGCTGTCATTCAGTGCGCGGTATAATTGCCCAAGTGTCTCCAAAGAACCACTGTAGCCAAAGAACAAGGAAGCACCCAAAATAAGCAGTAAGCAATTTACCACAAACGCAACGGTTAACTGAATATTGGAATCGATAGTCGCAAATTTGATCGCTTCTTTAAGCGATTTGCGATTTCCACGATCATATTGGCGCGCCTGCACAATCGATGAATGCAAATATAAGTTGTGCGGCATTACCGTAGCGCCGACAATTCCTAGAGCGATGAACAAAGCTCCTTCATTAAATACAATCTCCGACCTTGGAATAAACCCGCCAAGCATGTGAGCCACATTAGGTTGCGCAATAATCACTTCATATAGGAAAACAACAAGAATCGTTGCAATCAACGTAACGACGATGGCTTCAATTTTCCGAAATCCAAACCGCGCCAAAATCAATAGTAAAAATACATCAAGTACGGTAATGAATACTCCGACGAGTAGAGGAATATTAAACAATAAATTAAGCGCAACCGCACTGCCGATAACCTCAGCTATATCTGTAGCCATTATGGCAAATTCGGTAATAATCCATAGGGCAAAGCCCCATTTTTTCCCCGTTTTCAATCGGGTCACTTGCGCCAGATCCATTCCGGTCACAATCCCTAGTTTCGCAGACATGCTCTGCAGCAGCATCGCAATTAGACTAGAAATAAGAATAACCGACAATAGCAAATAACCAAACTGCGATCCGCCTGCAATGGAGGTAACCCAGTTGCCAGGATCCATGTATCCAACTGCAACAAGCGCCCCTGGCCCTGAATATGCCCACAGCTTTCGCCAGAAACCCGCGTTGCTCGGTATAGGTACTGTGTTATTAATCTCCTCTAAACTTGAACCATTTTGAGTTTTGTGCAAGAATTTTCCTGATCCCATAATCAACCCACCTTTTTTCCATGCACAACAAAGTTTCACTACATCAACTTTCAATTATTTTATACCTTTTTCTGAAAAGATCAAGTGCTAGACAGGCTTTCCCCTACTTTTAAAAGGAAAGAGGCGACCTCCCCCCTTTCGCTCTTGGGAAACGACCGCCTCTTTATTATTCTTATTACCTTGAATATCATTACCTATTTTTCTAACCTATTCTCAATTATACGAGCATCCCCGCAATCGCGGCACTCATCAGATTCGCCAGTGTTGCAGCAATAATCGCGCGGAAGCCCAGCTCAGCGAGATCCTGTCTGCGGGAAGGGGCAATGCCGCCCAGTCCCCCTATGAGCAGCGCAATAGCTGCCAGATTGGCAAAGCCGCACAGTGCAAAGCTGATGATGACTACGCTCTTCGGAGACAGATTTACAATTTCAGGCGCGAACGAAGTGTACGCGACGAATTCGTTCAAAACGAACTTTTGCCCGATGAAGGAACCCGCTTGCAGCGCCTCGCTCCATGGAACGCCGATCAAGAAGGCAACCGGTGCGAACAGGTAGCCAAGAATTTGCTCCAGCGTCAGCGCTTCAATCCCGAACACACCGCCAACCCAGCCGATGATCATGTTCACTAAGAAAATAAGCGAGATGAACGCCAGCAGCATGGCTCCTACGCCGGCAGCGATCTTAAGACCGTCCGCCGCACCGCGAGCCGCTGCGTCGATAACGTTACGGGACTCTGTATCCTTCACGATCTGAACCCGTTCCACTCGAAGATGATGATCGGTTTCCGGCATCATGATTTTGGCCATCAGCAAGCCGCCCGGTGCGCCCATGAATGCTGCTGCAAGCAAGTACTCGATCGGCACGCCAAGCATCGCATATCCGCCCAGTACGGAGCCGGAGACGCACGCCAGTCCGCCGACCATAATTGCGAACAGCTCTGACTTGGTCATTTTCTCGATATAAGGCTTAACAACAAGCGGCGCTTCGGTTGGACCGAGGAAAATATTCGCTGCCGCCGACATCGATTCTGTTTCGCTCGTTTTGAGCACCTTTGCCAGAAATCCGCCGATAATTTTCGTTGCCCACTGCATAATGCCGAGGTAATACAGAACCGCGATTAACGAACAGAAGAAAATAATGATCGGCAGCACTTGCAGCGCGAACGTAAAGCCAGCTTTCTCTGCACCCAGTATCCCGCCGAACAAGAATTGAATCCCTGCATTCGTAGAATCAATGATGCTCTGAACAACTTTGGACAAGTAGTTCAGCATCGTCTTGCCGAATTCCCACTTCAGAACGATTAAGGCAAAAATGAATTGAATCGCAAATGCGCCAATGACCGTTCTTGGATTAATCGACTTGCGATTTTTAGATAACGCCAGTGCTATAACGAAAATACCTAAAATTCCTAGAAGCCCCCAAATGTATTGCATATACAGATCCTTTCTTCATCGAGTCTGTGACCAAGATTGTCATAGCGAAAGGGTCAGATAGACCACTTCAATTTCATTGGCCGTGAATTAGATTATATTATGTTAGTTAATGGATTTTAATACATCTACTAGCATTCCCTTAAATGCATCACGATTGATCGCTTCACAGACGCGAACATTGCGCGTGCGTTCCAAGCGATTGTTGATATCGACCAAGCTATAGCCTCTTGTCAGCTCGCCAACGGTTTCTACATCAACATGATACAGATGAGACTTCGTCATAATCGACTCATCCGCTGCAACTGCTGCCAGCAGGGTGTCTGGATGCGTGGTGCCATTTAGACGGTGAACCCTTTTGTTGAAGCGCATTACAACCTTGTTGACATCCTTGAAGAACTCTGCGCCCTTCGATCCAAGCTGCTCAATTTCCGCATGGTCGCTGTCGTCCATGATGGAATATTGCGTGCACATTTCCCAGCCAACCATCGTAATTGGAATGCCAGAGTGAAGCACAATCTTAGCGGCTTCCGGGTCAACGTAGAAGTTGTACTCTGCCGTCGGTGTTATGTTGCCGAGTGCATTGTTCGTGCCGCCCATAATGTACAAATGCGGAATTAACGGTACAATCGTCGGATCCTTTTTGATGGCCATCGCAATATTCGTCAGCGGTGCAATCGCCAGCAGATGAATTTCTCCTGGATTTTGGTGTACCGTTTCGATTAGGAAATCAACCGCATGTCCGGTTTCGGGAGATTGGATCGCCTTTTCGAAAAAGGAATCGCCCATTCCATCCTTGCCGTGCACATCCTCTACAGTACGATGCTCCTTGTGGCCAAGTCCCATAATCGGACCTTCATACCCTTTGTATACCGGAACCTTGCCGCTATGTCCTGCGACCTGAATCGTATAGAGTGCGTTTTCCACCTGCTGATCGAACTGAACATTACCGCCTGTAATCATAACGCCTTCCACTTGAAAATAATGAAGGGCTGTCAATATGGCGATTGTATCGTCTCCGGCTGTATCGGTATCAATAATGACGCGCTTTTTCTCTGACATTATGATTCCCTCTTCTCTGTTGCCTTTTTCGCCAGGTCTGTCATGTAATCGAAGAATGCATCGCGGTCTACGTCGTATACGACCTGTACCGGACGACCGTCAGCCGTTTCTACCGTACGTCCTTGGCTGGCGCCTTCGGTAATGACTTTGCTGTTCACCGTTTGCACCTTCACAAGCTCGCTCTTGCCAACGAATGCAGTCGTTAATACATCCCACAGATAGTACGTCGAGTTCGTGGAAAAATGAACGAGCGGCGGCACCATAGCGTAGCATTGGCCGAGGAAATCAACCCCGATATGCTTGCGCTCAGCAGCCCAGCGTTCACGAACGTCCAGCGTAAGCGGCACTTGGTTCGTGCTTTCGAGTGCAACCAAGTCAATCTCGATTCCGCTCTCCCATACGCGAGCAGCAGCATCCGGATCCCAGAATACGTTCCATTCTGCCGTTCCGTCATGCTCAGGCTCATGCACGTTGCCCGCTTCGCGGAATGTACCGCCCATCCATACGAGGCGTTCTACTTTTTCTTCAATTGTTGGATCCATATCTAAAGCGCGAGCAAGGTCAGTAAGCGGACCTGTGAACAACAGGGTCGTCTTGCCTTCCGTTGCACGCAGCGTATCTATAATATGTTCATGTGCCGGCTTGTCCGCAACTGGAGTTACGACCTTGCCAGATTCATTCAAGAGCGGCAGTGCATCCACATAGAATGCATGCATGCGCCAGTCATTCGGGAAAGGATTTTTCCCGCGCGAATTGGATGCAGCTACATCCAGCCCGCCTGTACCGAAGCGATCAATGATTTTGCGGCTTGCGAACATAGCCGGTTCTAAATAACAATCCGCTGGAATGACCGATACACCTGTCAACTCAACGTTGTCCATTTGCAATAACAAAAACAAAGAAATCAAATCATCAACGCCGCCATCGTGGTTAAAATAAATCTTTTTCTTCATCTTGTCTCCATTCCATACATCAACACTTCTTATGAAGGAAATGTATTCTGTGTTGTGTTTATACAAAGTGCTGTAAAACCGAACAAATAAATACATTTTAAACTCATCATTCGGATTCCGTTATCGATCATACTAAATTTTCGCTAAAAAATATATAGTTTGAATAAAAATTATTTGATTTGAAATGAATTATGAGAGAGAAATACATATTAGAAATGGTTAATCGTGTGGTCTTGCCAAAGTTTCTTCCTTATTATGCCGAATAAGTAGTATATACTTATTTTATATTCATTTCTCTTTGTTAGAAAGGAGAACCTATCGTGCAGCAGCGCACAACCCCAAGAACAAGGGTGCATTCAACGAACAACTCAGCTGTATCCCCTCGCAATCGTCGGGAACAGCCCAAGCCAAATCGCCCTGCTCCTGCTTCAAATCAACGGACAGCAGGTAGTCAAGTGAAAAATACACGACCGAAGGAGACATCGGCTAGCAAGCCTGTCGCTAGTCAATCGCCTCCTGCTCCGAAGACTGCCGTAAATAGACAGGGACAAGCTGTCGCTTCCCTTCTATTTGGCTCACTTGGTATTCTGACTTTTCTATACATATTGAGTAATTTGAGCACAGCACTCAAGTTTAATACGTTGTTCTCTTCCGAGCAGAAGCAGGTTATGATAACTTCTTTTATTTTGAACCTAATCGGATTTATATTAGGAATCAGCGGCAAACGATCTTCGCGAGGCAGCGGCATAGCAGTCGTGGGCATGACGCTCTCTTCCATCCCCCTAGGGATCTGCCTGGTGATCTTGATTGTATGGGTGATGATGAAGCTTTCCATACAGATTTGAGTGTCTGGTCTACAAATGTAAAAAGGCAGAGAGATTTATGACTACCTCTCTGCCTGCGTTTTATACGTTATTTTCAAATGATATGAGACCATTTGCATGCCTTCCTGTGCGATGCCTCAAGAACCTACAACTGTTAACAGCATAATCGAAGTTTGGAATCGACCGCTTTCGGGAACGATGCACAGCACCTGCTGCCCTTCGGCGAGATGCCCTTCATACATGAGTTCCTCCAGCATAATGAAGATCGAAGCCGAGGCAGTATTTCCCTTTGTGTATAAGTTCGTGAACCACTTTTCCTCTGGAATGATGACCCCGCCCTGCTCCAACAACCGGAATATCTCATCTCTGAAAAAATGCGATGAGTAGTGGCAAACCATCCAATCGATGGTCTCCGGTTCAATCCGGCCTTCCTGCACCAGCTCCAAAAATCGACGAACGCCCACCTTCGTGATTTCGTTAACCAGTCTGACATCCTGCTTTAGATTCAGCGCACCTTGATCCGCCGCTTCATGAATAGATGCATAATCCAGCCACGAAGAAATTCCACTCTCCTTGTCCATGCCCGAATACATGCACACGTCATACTCATTTGCATATGACTTGTTATCGACCCATTCAATGCGCAGCGATAACCCCTTTGCGGAGGGTTTGTCCTGCATTATCGCCGCGCCTGCACCATCCGACAGCATAAACCGCAAAAAGTCCGTATCGAACGGCACACGTCCATTGCTATGTACAGACTGCGCCTCAAACTTCGTATGCTTAAACTCACGGCTCAGGAACTCACTAGCACAAGCAATTGCCGCCTCATGCTCCCCCGATTTAATTTGCAAATAGGCGTACTTAAACGCCTGCATTCCGCTTGCACATAAGCCGTTGTGCGAGGATATCTCCATTACTGGCAAGCCCGCCTCAGCATGCACCATGCTCGCAAAGCCAGGAAGAAGCAAATCGGCTCTCGTCGACCCTGTCGCCAGGAAGCCAATATCCTTCTCTTCTATATTTCCATTACGTTCTAATGCATTTCGTATAGCTAGCGCAGCCATTTCTGCGTTCGTATATAAGCTCTTTTGCTCTTTATTCATTGCATAGTAGCGATATTTTATCTGATTCTTTTCAAGGATGATCCGCTTGGTCTTTGAAGTCTTCCCACTAATTTTACCAAGATAATCTTCAATTTCATCATTACTAACCGGAGAGCCAGGAAGAAACTTACCTATACTCGTAATATAGACGTGATTCATAAAGCACCTCCACAAAATATGACATATTTCTTCATTATCATAGAATTTAATTAAATTGTAAAGTATTGGATATAAAAAGAACGCCCAGATACCTATATCCGAGCGCTCTTTTTCCTTTTCTATGTTGATGTCTATTCTATCAATCCTTATACGGATCGAACTCGTCCGCTCCGGCCATACATACTCCGATCGGCTTTAATGTGTGCATCACCTCGATCGTTTCTGCATGTGCATCCAATACCTCCTGCAGCTTCCGATACACAAACGGACTCTCGTCCGTACCCGCTCCGCGCAGCTCAACGCCGAATGTGCGCACGGCCTCCATCATTTGCTCTGTCGTAATCTTGCCGCCGCTTCGAGTACGGGTTTTCCAATTCATTTTGCCTGCCGCTTGCGTTCGGCTCATGATCCGTCCCGCCCCATGAACGGTGCTGTAATAGGCTTCCCGATTCTCTGCACTATCCTTGCCTTTTACAATTACCGATATGTCGCCCATACTGCCGCCGATAAATCCGACCTGCCCCGGTGCGGAAGGAGTCGCCCCTTTGCGGACAACTACGACTTCCTTGCCGTTATGCGTTTCTTTCCAAGCGTAGTTATGGTGATTGTGCATCTCAAGATCAGCGTCAGTACCCAGAATCGCCAGCACTTGCTCAATGACGTAATCACGTCCCGCATAGGCATACCGCCCGGCCAGCTTCATGGCACGATAATACATATCTCCAACCTCGCTGCTCAGATCAAGAAGGATGGGCGGCTGATCCATCTTCTCTCCTGGAGCACTGGCTAGGAACTCCCGCCCGACAGCCAGATTCATGAATCCGCTCGCCGTCTTATGCCCAAATCCCCTGCTCCCAAAATGATTCGCGACCCACAGACGTCCTGTCCCTACCTCCTCGAACAAGTCTACAAAATGGTTGCCGCTTCCGACAGTACCTAGCTGATTGCGAGCCAGTGCTTTCAGCTTGTCATGCTCCTGCTTGCCAATCGCTTGATAGACGCTCCAATCCGGATCATCAAAGAGATCGTGATCCACTTTCTCATTATTGACTCTCCCCATCCCGAAGGAGATTTTGCGAGCAATTTCGTCCATGATTTTCGATAATCTGGGCTTGATATCATCTGCTGACAAAAGAGTACGAACTGCTTTATTCCCGCAGGCAATGTCATACCCGACGCCGGAAGGCGAGATTTGCCCGTCATAGACCACAACCCCGCCAATCGGCTGACTGTACCCCTTATGATGATCCGCCATCAACAGAGCCTGAACTACATTGCCAGTCTTAGCGCACATTTTCGCTTGCGCGACAGCACTCTCCTCCGGGCTGCCCCAGACTCGTACGCCGTCTATTTGTTGATAAGCCATGTCCTTCTTCAACTCCAGTAACGTATAATTTCTATTCGAATATTCAAATGCCTTTTGCTTCTCGCAGCGCCAGAATTCGTTCTTTTACCGCTTCTTCAGTCTCTATTTCCGACAAATGAATGACCGCCCCAATGAGCTGCTCGCTCCACAAAGCAGCGTCCCAGCCCTCCAATGCCCGCAGCGCCATATTCCGATTGCAAACGACAGGGCTGTTCAAGCCGACAATAATGAGTCTTTCTCCGATTCCATTAAATCGATCTAAACTTTGCAAAATGCTATCCAGACATTGATGTGCAATATACGCTTTCCCAAGCCCCATCTCATCACCAGGGCCCGTCGCGATATGCTGCAGCGGCAGGTGCTCCTCCGCAAACTGAACTAGCTTCTGAATTCTGCCCGAGTTCTCTGATTTCATGAGCTGCAGGTAATGGGAATTCTGAAGCGGATCCTCCGCAAGCTGCTGATAAAGAATTTCCCATATATCTATCCCAATCTTCTCTGCACTTGCAATGCCATAATAGTGATTCGCTGTATCACCGGATTCAATCACATCCATTACGATACGATTCCATCTCGGCTGAGCGATAACCGCTTGAACTGCTACCAACGTATTGATCCGAAGCTGCTCCGTCCACCCTGCGGCCATCCGCTCACTCCATCTTTCCTCATCCTGGGTCAAAAAATCTTGCAGCTTGAACATGACTGACAGGTGCTTGACCGTGAAACACATCTCGTGTGCCGCTCTTACGTAATTGGCCAGCACTTGCGGCGCATGCTCATAATCATCAATATCTTCTGCCGGGCCTCCATTTAACAAGGCCTCGATTATATCGGTCGCTCCATCAAACAGTTCTCGATCTACCTGCCCAGCAGAAAGCGCCTCCTGCAAGCCTCCATTTCTCGCACAGATGCAAGCCAAATATTCATTCATAACATGGTTCTGACAACCATGCCGCAGCAGCCAATCTCGAATTTCCTGAGTCGATGGCTCCAATCTCTCCACAAGATGGATCTTCCCCCAACCATGAACCTGCTTGGCTAATGCAAACAGCACCTCATTGCTGTTTTCCATCCCATTCTGAATCGCAACTGCCGTGTACAGTGTGAACTCATCATGTTTGCCAAGGGTTAGAAGCAGTTCCTTAACATGTTCATTATGGAACAGGCCAAGCAGCGCGATACCGAACTTGACGACATTGCGATGTGCCCCATGCTCCGCAAACCATACCGCTTCCTGAAATACAGGTTCCGGTCGTATGCCGGGATAAATGCGTACCTGCTCCAATATATTATCAATCATGCTGCTTATTTCAGCCGTAACGAGCTTCATGTACAACGCCTTCCGCGTGGCATGCTTCGGCTTCCTCGATTGCTGCCCCAAGAGCTGGACGATCTCATCCACCTCTCCCTTTCGATCACTGCCCGCGCCATGGTGACTGCATACTCCGTCTAGGCCGCCTGCTACCCACCGGATCTTACTGTCGGCCCAGAATTCTTCATCATCCGGCAAAGAGCCGTCTATTAATTCTCCTTGATCTCGTATGTATGCATAAATGGAAGTTCTCCCCTTCCAAGGCGCCGCTTGGTCAAAAGAAATAATCATCGTGCTTCTCCCCTTCCACGATACTTTCTTCTGCCTCTATCCTCGCTTATTTTCAATACAATGAACATGGTAAAAGTATTACGAAACATCTATACTCCTGTTTTTTATACGATCCAAACCTGCGACCAACGCAATGTTTACAAAGTTCTCTTTCTCAATTCGTGGTAAAATTTATCTATTATCGCGTAAGTGAGGTGACTAGGCATGAACATTCGTGCTGTGAGAGCGTCCGATTATACCAGCGTGATTTCTGTTCTTAACGATTGGTGGGGCGGCAGAAATATGTCTGATATGCTGCCGAAATTGTTTTTTGTCCATTTTCAACAAACGAGCTTTATTGCAGAACAAGACGGGGAAATGATCGCCTTCTTAATTGGGTTCGTGTCGCAAACCAATCCGAACGAGGCGTATATCCATTTTATCGGTGTTCACCCGAATTATCGAAAGTCCGGGATCGCGAAAAGGCTGTACAAAACGTTCTTCGAAACCGTACGGCAATACGATTGCGACACCGTCCGCTGTGTGACTTCGCCGGTTAATGCGACTTCGATCGCTTTCCATAGCCGAATGGGCTTCCGGATCGAAGAAGGCGACAGCGAGGTAAATGGGATTCCCGTACATACGAACTACGACGGAAGAGGCGGAAGCAGAGTGCTATTTGTTACCTCTATCAAGTAGAAGACTTCGGATAAAAGAAGCAGCCGTTTCCCGGCAAAATAGCGAGAAACGGTCGCCTACTTTTGGCATCTTGTACGCTTACTTCTTACTCCTCCGAAGTCCCATACCTCGGCGGTGCCGGAATCCCCTGTTCAGCCGCTCTGCTCACCGATTCCCACGCCTCCCAAGTCGCAATGCGCTCCTTATAAGTGTTTCTGGCTATATCAAAAATTGCGCTGCCCAAAATAAGCCGCAAAGGCGGGTTCTCGCTATCCACCAGCTTCATAAGCGCTTCGGCGGCCAATGCAGGATCGCTATCTATCGAACCTTCCGCATACTGCTTGACCAGTTCCTCGCGCAAGGAATCGTAGGCCTCTAATGGCTGGCTATAGCGCATAGTTGCATACAAATCCGTCCAGTACCCGCCCGGCTCTACGAGTGTCAGCTTCACTCCAAAATGGGCTGCTTCTTGTGCTAACGCTTCGCTTAACCCTTCTAACGCGAATTTGCTTGCACTATACATGCCTGTCATCGGCCCTGAGATTACTCCTCCTATGCTGGAGATTTGAATCAAATGTCCTGCCCGCTGCTCACGCAAGTAAGGGAATACCGCCTGAGAAACCCATAGAGCCCCGAAAAAATTCGTTTCCATGAGATCTCTTGCGTCGTCCTCGCTCAGTTCCTCGACCATGCCTAACGTCATTGTGCCTGCGTTATTCACGACAATATCAAGACGCCCGAAATGCTCAATCGCCGCCTTTACGGTTGCAAATACAGATTCCCGCTCCCGGATATCAAGCCGTAAAAATAACAGCGTATCTTGGTATTGTTCTTTCAGTGTTTCTAACTTCCCGACGGTTCTGGCGACGGCTACAACCTGATCCCCTGCCTCTAGCGCGGCATTGGCAAATGCATATCCAAGCCCCTTGCTGGCGCCCGTAATCAACCACACGCGTCTCTTCTTCATATTTCGTTCTCCAGACTTAAACAGCTCTTGCGTTGTCATAGGAAACCCTCCTATCCAAAATAAAAAAACACAGACAAATGCTCTGCCTGTGCCAACCATAATCGGATAGGAATATCCCTGTATGAGTCCATGTTCGAACAGAACAGCGCCAAAGAAGCCCTCGATCAAATAACGTAGGCAGATCCTTACGACACTTTCCAAGACATGAACTAGACGGCATATGGACAGACTTATCCCGATTACTCTGCTGACAGGCAGAGAAACAAAGAACCAATGAATGCAAATGGCATAGTTGGCTTATCGGGAACAATCTATCACACATAACCCTCCGTTCCTGTTAGATACCAATACTGTAACAATGCCGCCCAGTAATTTCAACCAAAATTTAATGACATCAAAATTGCCTTTATCTTGATCATAGTCTTCATGTTCGTTTGCTAGGGCAGCTATCGTTGAAGTTTTATTTACCAGCAAATGCTGAATGTTTACTAGCTTTCCACGCTTTATAACGCTTTGAAATCGTCGGCTCAATCATCAGATAGTTGTTGATCGTATCTTCCACATGATAGATCGTCGGCAAGCCGTCCGCCAAAATATTTGTAAAATCCACTGCTGTATAGATATCGTTTTGAATGTTGAGGTATTCGCGGGCAAATGCGTCCGCTTCATCTGACAACTCTTTCGAACTCAATACGCCGCCCCAGTTTTGACGGTAGAATTCAGCGCCTGTCATTTCATCTCGTTTGACAAGCTCAATATCCCGAGCATCCTCTTTGCGACTGTGCCTGCCCGCCAGATCATTCTTGATCAGCCACGCAACGAACATGCCCGTCGGGACGTAGGCTTGAGCGGTACTTAGTTTCTGCGGAAACTCGCCTTCATCAAGCCATTTGGCTTTATCGAATATGTAGATTTCTTTCTCTGGAATTTGAAACAGGACATCTCTAGGGGCGGCTTCCATGTAACCTTTATTAGTCAGTTCATCGGCCAACTCCTTCATCCGATCGATAGCTTCCTGCTTCGTAGGATACGGCTCGTATGTTGGATCCGCCGTCTTCTTATCGGGATATAACCGCCCTTTAATGACATTCAGAATACATACCTCCGCAGCCTCCGTAATCATCAAATGCCGATAATCGGTAAACGTTTTGCGCTGATTGGTTAATACGATCTCTAGTGTAAGAGATCCAAACAACAGCGCAAATGAAAAAACCGGCTCCTTTTGTTAAAAAGGAGTCGGTTTCGTCCAGCTCAAACGCAACTGATTTCATTCATATTGAAGTAAGGTCACTAAGTCTTACCTTTTCCCAGGATCGTATGTTTCCCCAAGTGCGCTTGGCCCGCTTGTACGTCCAACTGCAAAAAGCAGCACCAGCAGGGTTAACAGATATGGAAGCATGTAAAAGACTTCGGTCGGGATACTTTTAGCCCAATCATAAATAACAACCTGATCCTTGAGCGCTTGCGCAAATCCGAAGAAAATCGCCGCGCCAAACGCACCTACCGGGTTCCATTTCCCGAAGATTACCGCAGCAAGGGCAATAAAGCCTTGACCGGAAATCGTGTTTTGCGCGAAGCTGCTGTTCGCTGTTAAAGCCACCGTAGCGCCACCTAAGGAAGCGATCGATCCCCCAACCAGAATGGACAGCGTACGAAGGCGATTAACCTTCACGCCTGCCGTATCAGCAGCCCCTGGGTGTTCTCCAACCGCACGCATCCGCAAACCAAGCGGCGTCTTATACATGACGAACCATACTACAAATACGCAAATATAAGCGATATAGGTCGTAGGATATGCCGTAAAGAATGCATTTCCGAGGAATGGAATGTCACTCAAAAATGGAATCGACCATTTAAAAAACACGTGATCGATAATCGGCGTCTCCGCAGATCCTTCGAACAAGAGCTTTACCATGAAGAATGTGGAGCTTGCCGCCAGCAAGTTGACGACAATACCGCTGATTACTTGATTTGCTTTAAATTTTATCGAAGCGATTGCATGAATGCCAGAGAAAATCAAAGTGAAAATCATTGCACCGAGGAGGCCTAACCAAGGCGATGCACCGCCAAGCCCCGCATTCTCCGCATAATGCGTCGTAATCGCAGCAGCAAAGGCTCCCGATACCATAAACCCTTCTAGTCCCAGGTTAATGACACCGGTTCGTTCGACGATCACCCCGCCGAGTGCGGCAAAGATCAATGCCGTGGCAAACACGAATGTTCCATTCAATAAATTCGCTAGAATATCCATGGTTTACCCCTCCTCTCGCTTCGATTTGCGTTTGAACATCTTGATGAACATGCGGATGGCTCCCGGAGCTGCCGCGAAGAAGATGATGATACTGATAACCATCTTAATAACTTCTGGAGGCACATCAGCACCGAAGCTCATCCCTTGAGCACCGTAATACAATCCGCCGATTAAGGCGGCAGATAAGGTTACCCCGACTGCTGTGTTCATGCCGAGCAGGGCTACCGCGATCCCATCGAACCCGATCCCTGACGTATTCGGTGCAATCGCCATGTATTTGAATACACCGAGTACTTCGAAAGTACCAATCAAACCGCCAAGCGCGCCGGAAATAAAGAATGTGCGAATCGCAATTCTTGACACTTTCATCCCTGCATACTCCGCAGCATGCTTATTGTGTCCTACTGCACGAAGCTCATAGCCCTGCTGTGTGCGATTCATATAGTAGTAATAACCGATAAGAATGAAGATGACGATGAAGAATCCCCAGTGAATGCGAGCGCCGCTGAGCAGATCCGATAACCACTGAATCTGGATGTCCGCAGATTCATGAATCATTTGCGAGCGGGACGTGCCTGCTTCCGCCATGTACGATTTGATCGTAATATGACTAAGATACAAGGCAATCCAGTTCAGCATGATGCACGAGATTACCTCATTCAATCCTCGTTTTACTTTGAATATGGCAACTAATGACCCCCATACCCCGCCGAACAAGGTTCCAACGAGTATCGCTACGATCCCATGGATGATTGGCGGCAATTCCAGCAGATTTCCGACCATCAGGGCCCCGAGAGCGCCCATCACGATCTGCCCTTCAACGCCGATATTGAACATTCCGCCACGGAAGGCAATCGCAACCGCGAGACCTGATAGAATCAATGGTACAATGGAACGCAGGGTCTCACCGATATCATAGACACTTCCGAAAATTTTATCGATCAACGAAGAGTAAGCAAGCAATGGATCATATCCGCCAACCAACATGACAATCGCGCCGATGACAATCCCGATGACAATCGAGATGACCGGAATCCAAATCGATTCTTGACGCAGAAGCTTTTTCACCGTGTTCAATTCGAGTCGCCTCCTTGTCGTCTGCCTGCCATCATCAATCCAAGCTCTTGATCATTCGTCTCTTCCGGATAAGCTTCACCTACGATTTGACCATTGAAGAGCACGATAATCCGATCAGCCACATTCATGATTTCTTCCAATTCGAAGGATACGAGAAGTATGCCTTTGCCATTGTCTCGTTCTGCAATGAGCTCCTTATGCACAAACTCAATCGCCCCGACATCCAACCCGCGTGTCGGTTGTGCAGCAATCAGCAGCTTAGGATGCCGATCGATTTCGCGCGCAATAATCAATTTCTGCTGATTTCCTCCGGACATCGCGCGTACCGGCACATCATATCCGGGAATGCGAATATCGAATGATTTCACGTATTTCTCGGCGAGCGTTAATGCTGCCTTATGGTCCATTAGACCGCCTTTCGTCAATTCAGGCTTATAGTAGGTCTGCAAGATTGCATTTTCCGGCACCGTAAAGTCCAACACCAGACCATGCTTATGGCGATCCTGCGGAATATGCGACATTCCAGCTTGGCCAACCTCGCGCGGTGTCTTGTTCAAGACATCGACACCATCCAAATGAATCTCGCCCGACTCAACACGCCGCATTCCTGTTAACGCTTCGATTAACTCGGTTTGGCCATTCCCGTCAACTCCCGCGATGCCGACAATTTCACCCGCGCGAACCTGGAAGGAGAGACTGTCCACCGCGAGCTGCCCATTATCCCCGCGAACCTTTAGGTTGTTTACGTTCAGAACTGGCTGCATCGGATTGGCTTCCGCCTTCTCCGTCTTGAACCGCACTTCACGGCCCACCATCTTCTCAGCCAGTTCCTGAGGACTGGAATCCTTGACAACGACAGAGTCGATCACGCGGCCCCGGCGAATAATGGTGCAAGTATCCGCAACCTCCATGATCTCCTTCAGCTTGTGCGTAATAATAATAATGGACTTTCCTTCACTCGCAAGGCGTTTCATAATGGTAAGCAAATCCGTAATCTCTTGAGGTGTCAGCACAGCTGTAGGCTCGTCCAGGATAACGATATCCGCGCCACGGTACAGCGTTTTCAAGATTTCTACCCGCTGCTGCATTCCTACTGAAATATTCTCAATCTTTGCAGAAGGATCCACATTGAGGCCATACTGCTCCGATAATTGCCGTATTTTAGCTGAAGCACTTTTCAAATCGGTTCTCAGACCGGATTTCGGTTCCATGCCGAGAATAATATTTTCGGTTACGGTAAAAGGCTGTACGAGCTTAAAATGTTGATGCACCATCCCGATCCCCAGCTCAATCGCCCGGTTCGGGGTATCCATGATCACTTCTTGTCCATTGACCCAGATAGAACCTTCTGTTGGTTGATACAATCCGAATACGATATTCATTAATGTCGATTTTCCGGCACCATTCTCACCAAGTAATGCATGAATTTCGCCCTTTTTCAAAGCAAAGCTAATATCTTCATTCGCGACGACTTCACCAAAACGCTTTGTGATTCCCTTTAGCTCCAATACCGTTTCAGTATCCACCATGAAACGTCTCTCCTTCCTCCTCCAGAAACAACCCCCCGCTGATTAAGCGAGGGGAGCTTTTTGGTTCCAATCGGTTCTAATTGGTTCTAGTTCTCTACTTTTCTGGTACGACGATTTCACCGTCAACAATTTTTTTGCGGTACTCTTCTACTTTCGCCAATACATCTGCAGGGACATTTTTGGAGGATGTTGACGCAATGTCTACACCGTTTTCTTTTAGACCCATGTTCGTTACTTTACCGCCAGGGAAATTGCCTTCTGCCAATTGCTTCGTAATTTCATAGACAGCGATATCAACTTTTTTGATCATGGACGTCAATGTTACTTCATCGCCGAACGTTAAGGATTGATCTTTATCAACCCCGATAACCCATACTTTTTGCCCTTTGGAAACGCGCTCTTTGGCCTCGTTGAATACACCGTTGCCTGTCAATCCAGAAGCATGGAAAATGATATCTGCCCCGTCATTGTACATGGTCGCAGCTGCGGATTTACCCATATCAACGCGCGTAAATTGCCCTGTATAGTTCACAATCAATTGTGCTTTTGGATTTACAGCCTTGATCCCTTCACGGAAACCGGCTGCAAAGCGTTGAATTGGAGGAATTTCCATTCCGCCGACAAAACCAATTTTATTCGATTTGGTCATCAAGCCAGCGATTACCCCAACTAAGTAGGCCCCTTCTTGCTCTTTGAAGGATACAGCCGCAACGTTCGGCACAACAATGGAGGAATCAATGATGCCAAGCTTTGCTTCCGGGTTTTCTTTGGCAATTTGTGTGATGGCACTATCCAATGTATAAGCTGTCGCCCATGTGAGGTCATAACCGCCTTTTACGAATTGGTTCAAGCTAGGAATGACATCAGAGTCTTGTTTTGGTTCCGCGTATTTTACATCATAGCCAAAATCAGCTTTCAGCTTTTGTAGACCTTCCCAAGCATTCTGGTTAAAGGATTTGTCATTTACGCTGCCCAAGTCGGTAACCATACCGATTTTCAATTTTTTGTCGCCAGATTCTCCTGCTGCTCCAGCCCCGTTTTTGGATTCATTTTTCCCGCCGCATGCGGTTAACACCATGGAAACCATCAATACGAATACAAGCAAAAGATTCATCTTTTTCTTCATCTGTAAGACCCTCCGATATATTTTTGTAAACTAATTTTCTTCCTTAGATTCACGTCTTAAGACGGTAAATCACATATATGACTTGTACTGCAGCCTCGGACGGAAAGCGGATGGTGAATCCGCTTACATTAAATCCCCCGAACCAACACTAGCGGTGTTCGAAAGCTGGGGACATCTCGATTATAGTTGGAGCTTAGAAGAACTTCAGTTAAGCGCTGCACTGTTTTTTTGTAATCTACTTCACAGAAAAGCGATAGCTTGCATTACTGAATTTATGCGTATACGTATGATAGGGTAATAGAGTAAAACGTTTTCATAAGTCAAGCGCTTGAAAATTAACCAAGGGGGTACGTTCCATTGAGTGTACATTTAGAAGCTAAAAAAGGTGAAATCGCACCAGTATCCTTAATGCCTGGAGATCCGCTGCGTGCGAAATATATTGCTGAGACATTCTTGGAAAATGCGAAATGCCACAACCAAGTTCGCGGGATGCTTGGATTCACAGGAACATACAAAGGCAAGCCTGTTTCTGTACAGGGTTCCGGGATGGGTGTTCCTTCTTTCGCGATTTACGCGACAGAATTGATTCAGGATTATGATGTTAAAACGATAATTCGAATCGGAACATGCGGCGCCATTCAGCATGAGGTGAAGCTTCGTGATGTTCTTATCGCGCAAGCAGTATGTACGGATTCTTCCATTAATACGAACCGTTTCCCTGGTTATTCATTCGCGCCGATCGGAAACTTCGATTTGATCAAAACAGCTTATGATATCGGCATGGAAAAGAATTTGAACCTGCGTGTAGGAAACATTTTGTGCTCGGACATCTTCTATACAGAAGACAATAGCAAGGAAACGATGATGAGGCTCGGCGCATACGGCGTGCTGGCTGTAGAAATGGAGACTGCCGCCTTGTATACGCTGGCTGCGAAGCATCAAATCAACGGACTAGCCATGTTCACGGTAAGTGATCATATCCTGACAGGTGAAGCTACAACAGCGGAAGAACGCCAATTGACGTTCAACGATATGATTGAAGTGGCATTGGAGACAGCAATCCGTCAGGGATAAGTATTGTTCATAGTAACAGTAACAAGCCCGAATATAGGCGCACGGCAGAAATATACGCCATGCGTCATATTCGGGTTTCGACAATAAACCCCACAACGATTCACCCTCTCCAATCGTCCTTTCTACTCAGTTTACCATATTTAGACAAAATATTACACAATTTCTTTTACTGTCCCAATAGAAAATAGATCAAGAACAATACCGCGATCCCATACATTGCGGCCGTAATTTCAGAACGTCGTCCTGTGACGATTTTGACAATCGGGTAAGCAATGAAGCCGAATGCAATTCCATTCACGATGCTGAAAGATAACGGCATCATAAGCATCATCAGAAATGCTGGAAAAGCCTCCGTCAAGTCATCCCACTGAATATCTTTAACACCTTGTATCATGAAACAGCCCACGATGATCAGCACAGGCGCAATCGCAGCATTCGGGATCATTTTCAAAATCGGAACAACGAATAATGCCGGAATAAACAATAGTCCTGCAATAAATGGCGTTAAGCCGGATCTTCCCCCTGCCGCGATGCCTGTTGCGGACTCAGCAACCGTTGTCGTCGGACTGCACCCCAGCATAGATGCCGCTACAATGGATAGCGCGTTAGCTTGAAACGAACGCCGGAACTTCGAATTGTCCGGCAGCATGCCTAACTGTGCCCCCATATTGGAAAAGAGAATGACCATCAATAAGGAAAACACCGCGATCCAGAAATGAAAGCTGCTAAATTGGCTGAAATCAAAAGCAAACAGCAGGCTGTCATACCCTGCCATGGAAAACGTAAAGTTGTCCATATTTGAGAAATCGACGATTCCAAGACATCCCCCAATGAGCGTTCCTGCAATGATTCCAATCAGGAAGTTCCCCTTCACCCTGCGCAAGAACAGCGGCACGACAATGGCAAGTGTCAAAATGGTCGTTAACGCATGCGGATCACGCAAGCTCGCTAATTGGACGAATGTACTCTCGCTCGGTACGATCACACCGCCATTTTTCAACCCTAAAAATCCAATAAACAACCCGATTCCTGCCGTCAGGGCTCGTATCATCGATACAGGTATCGTCTGCGATAAATAGGTAACGCCCTTCGTCAACGAAATGCAGAAGAACATAACTCCTGCGATACATGCGGCTGTCAATGCCTGCTGCCACGTAAGACCGAAGGAAGCCACCAACGTAAATACAAAAAACGCGTTATCCCCCATGCCGGGCGCCAGAATGAGCGGTGATTTCGCCCAGAATGCCATCAGCATGCATCCGACTATCGAAGAGAGTACGGTTGCAATCGTCGCGACTTCATACGGCATGCCCGCAATGCTGAGAATAGCTCCATTAACAGCAATAATATAGGCGATCGTAATAAATGAGGTCAGACCTGCCAGCATTTCCGTACGTATTGTAGTCTCGTTGTCTCGAATCTGAAACAAATCCTTTACTCGTGCATTCAATCCCTTTGCCTCCATCCAATTATTCCTCATTATTACTCGCAGCAAAACCATGGTACAATAGTGCTGATCTCACTATGAAAGGATATGGAAGTATGATAGATATTACTCAAATCCCACTTTTCTCTGAGATTCCAGCAGGTGATTTAGCTAACCGCGTCGCGCCGATGCTTAAAGAACGTCATTATAAAAAAAATCATGTATTTATGTTCGAAAATGACCAAAGCGATGAGATTTTCATTCTTCGGACAGGAAAAGTCAAAATATATCGTATTCAAGATGGGAAAGAAGTTGTGCTCAGCATTCAACTCCCAGGTGAAATTTTCGGCGAAGCTGAGGCCATTTCTGGCGACAACCATCGGATTTGTACCATTGAGGCACTGGAATCGCTTATCGCATGGCAGATCAGTAAGCAAGATTTTTTGCAAATCATTGAAGAGTACCCATCTGTTCTCCACAAAGCATACGGTATAATGTTCCAAAGAGTTCGTGTTTTAAACCGCATGATTCGTTATATGACGTTCTGTGATGTGCGAGCGAAGGTCGCAAATCAAATTATGGATCTCTATTATAATTTTGGTCAAGAACATGGAACCGCTTACAAAGTTGATATGAAAATCAATCATGCCCTGCTCGGCAATATGGTTGGCATTACACGCGAATCCATTTCCAAAACCCTTAGTGACTTTCAGAGTGAAGGGCTGATTGATATTCGTCAGAAATATATCTATATCCTAAATTTAAAGAAGCTGGAACAGATGTGCGAAGGAACGGAAGAGGTTCCTGCACTTCGGAAATGGTAGATTCCTCGTCAGCTAACAGCCTAACTATATCAAAAGAACGAAACCGTATCAGTTACGCCAGTAACGTTTATTTTGTGAACTGGATCATACTATTGATATCGTAGTCCATTCATGAAAAGACGCCTAGATCCTTGGATCTAAGCGTCTTTCTAGACAATTTGGCCTTCATCATGTAATTGGATCAACCTGTCAGACGATTTCCATTGATGGCTGCCTTCAGCGGCCATGGCAATTTCTTTGGTTTGATGAACGGTGCCAAATGGATGCTTGGGAGGGCCATAGATCGTATACAGCTTAAGCGGTTTATATCCTGTGTTGATTACATTGTGCCATGTACCCGCCGGGATCATAATCGCATAATTATCATCGACCCGCTGCTCGATATCTAATTTATCCTTACTCTCTCCCATCCTTACAAGCCCATGCCCTTCTTCAATGCGTATGAACTGATCGGTTGTTGGATGCACCTCCAAGCCAATATCACTTCCAACCGGAATGCTCATCAGCGTCACTTGCAAATGATCTCCAGTCCATAAGGCCGTACGGTACATTTGGTTTTGCTCGGCTGTCTGCTCAATATTGACAACAAACGGCTGGCCCCCATAATCCTTCAGTGCAATATGATTTCTCCTTGAAAAAAGCCCCTCGGGATTATACCAGCTGTAATCATATGGATTCCAACTATAGCACCGATTCATGCCGCTCGGGGGATAATGAACGGGATAATGCCATGGTTGGTAATAGTACGGATACATATTCATTCTCCTCGCACAGATATTATTCACCACCGTATAGACTATGCAGATGCCTATATAAAGGTTAGCAGATCCTGTTTGAATCATTACTCATTCGAATTCCACCCTCACCAAACCACGTCTCTGAAGGATAATTACAGACAAAACATTTCAAATGGTGTGACCTTTTTGATTGCTGTGAATTCCGAATTGTTGCTACCATAGTTCAACGTAGCGGTAAATAATAGCCAATGAAATGGTAGAGGAGTTACTCATGATGAAAAGAATTGTCACACTGAGCACACGCAAACTGATGGACACTGCAAAACATGGAGGATGCGGCGCATGCCAGACATCTTGCCAGTCTGCTTGCAAAACTTCCTGCGGCGTTGCCAATCAGCGTTGTGAGAACGCAATGAACAAATAACAAATAGGCAATGAAACTTACCGCCGTCCTTCCAAGGACGGCGAAGTTGTTTCTATGGATACCACCTGCAATTTGTAGACAAAAGGAGCTTGATTCGCAGTATGATTCATCAATATCAACTGAACGGATACAACATCGTGATCGACACCTATAGTGGCTCAGTGCATGTTGTTGATGACCTGGCGTATGAGATCATTGCGCTTTATGAACAGGAAACACCCGAACGAATCCTAGCATTAATGAAGGAAAAACAATATACAGAAGAAAGCATTCGAGGGACAATCTCAGAGGTCGAGGAACTTATAAAGAATGAGCAGCTTTTTACAGAGGATGCTTATGAGGAACTGTCTATTCATTTAAAAGCACGAAAAACGTATGTGAAGGCGCTCTGTCTCAATGTCGCGCATACTTGCAATCTGTCATGCGAGTATTGCTTCGCCAGCCAAGGGAAATACAATGGCGATCGCGCAATTATGAGCGTGGAGGTTGGACAAAGAGCTATTGATTACTTACTCGAAAATTCAGGCCACCACCGGAACCTTGACATCGACTTCTTCGGCGGAGAACCGCTTATGGCTTGGAAAGTCGTCAAAGAGATTGTAAAGTACGCCCGAAGCAAAGAGAAGGAATGGAAGAAAAAATTCCGCTTTACCTTTACAACGAACGGGATGCTGCTAAACGATGAGGTCACCGAGTTTTTAAATCAGGAAATGTACAATGTCGTCTTAAGTCTGGATGGACGAAAAGAGGTTCATGATCGGCTGCGCACAACCGTTACGGGCAAAGGCAGCTATGATTCTATCGTGCCGAAGTTCCAGGAATTCGTCCAAAAGCGCGGAGACCAGGAATACTATGTACGGGGAACGTATACGCGAAACAATGTCGATTTCACCAATGACATCTTCCATATCGCAGATCTTGGCTTTGATAAAATCTCGATGGAGCCTGTCATCTGTGATCCAAGGGAACCCTATGCCCTTACCGAGAAGGATCTCCTGGAGATCTACAATCAGTACGAAATTCTCGCCAAGGAAATGATTAAGCGCAGCGAACAAGGCAAAGGATTTACATTCTATCATTACATGCTCGATCTCTCAGAAGGCCCTTGCATCCAGAAAAGAATCACGGGCTGTGGATCAGGCACCGAATATCTTGCTGTCACGCCCTGGGGCGAACTGTTCCCTTGCCACCAGTTTGTCGGGGATGAAGCGTATAGCATGGGCAACATCTGGGAAGGCATCACGCGGCCTGAGCTGCAATGCCAATTCAAAGAGAGCAACTGCTATACGAAGCCGGAGTGCCAGGATTGCTGGGCTAAGCTCTACTGCAGCGGCGGCTGCCCCGCCAATGCCTTGCATGCGACAGGCTCCATCAACGGAACCTACGAGTTTAGTTGTGACGTGTTCCGCAAACGGATCGAATGTTCCATGATGGCCAAGGTCGCCGAGTCTATTCGAGAGATGGAAGAGAGTGAAATGTAGATAGATGAAAGAGGGGCAACAGGCCCCTCTTTGCTATTTTCGTCCGTACTTGTCTGCCATATGTATCTGAATCATTTTGCGAAACATACGCATGTAGAAAGATTTGTATTGCTTTCATAATACGAAAAAGTGATCTATTGCCTACGATTTTCATGAATACGCTTGCAAAATTCTAAAAATGAAGGTGCAACAACTACTGCATCATCGGGGTTGTAGCTTTCTTCGTAATCCATATATTTAATTTCCCCGGTTTGGATATCAATCCAAAAATCATTATCCGCATGATTGTCGGCAAAAGGGATATGAAATAGAATGAAATTCTCAAAATCCTCAGAATAATCTGCCCTTCTATCTTTCGCTCTTTCAATGGACATTGTGTAATAAGAATCCTCTTCATCTTCGTTTAACGGAATATGAATTCAGAAATCTATTATTGTTCCCTTTAGAATGGTTGTTCATGTAAGTTCCACATCCTACTTTTCTATTTAATTTACATTCCAAAAGCGAGATGTTTGCAAATCCTGAAAGCTGATTTCTTTATATGCGGAGATCGCTTCCTATAACTACGTCTTTATTATAGTTCATACCATACCAGGTGCACATAAAAAAAAGAACGAATCCCTATAGTGTGGAATTCGTTCTTTCATGCTTGAATTTATTTAACGTCAACGGGTTGCAAAGTCTCACTTGGTTCTTTCTTTAGAGTCAACATGACGATAAGGGAAATGCAGTATAAGGCAGCTAAGTAGATCATTGCGACCGTCATATCATAACTTTGAAGAATATAGCCGACAAAGATTGGTGAAAATCCTCCAATTGCTCTACCGAAGTTAAAAATTGTGTTTGTCGCTGTGCTTCGAATCTGCACAGGATAGAAGCTGCTAATTAAAGCTCCATACCCGGCAAACATGCCATTCGAGAAGAAGCCGACAATCGCGCCACCGATTAAAATAGCGACACTTCCAGCAGCATAGGAGTATAAAAACACAGCACATGAAGAGGCAAGCAAGAAGATGCCGAAAGCACGCTTTGCGCCAAACCGATCCATAAACAGGCCGAACGTTAGCATCCCAACAATCATGCCAACCGCTGTACTAATCGTCCAAAGAGCAGAGCTTGAAACGGATAAGCCTTGCGATTTCTGCAGCATGGATGGCAGCCAAATCATTAAGCCATTGTAGCCGGCAATTTGCACCGTGGCCATAATAATCAAGGAAATTGTCGTCATCGTTGTTCTAGGCGTTTCAAATAGTTGAGCCAGCTTGCCTTTTTCACGTTGCTTGTTAATTTCTTTATTCTTCTGGGCAGCCAGCCATTCTGGAGATTCCTCAAGGTTTTTTCGCACAATAAAGGCGAAAATGACAGGTAACACGCCAACAAAGAATAAAGCTCTCCATCCGAAAAGCGGAAGAATAACAGCACTTAGTAACGCTGCTAAAATAACGCCGTACTGTGCACCCACACTCACATATGAGGATGCCCTTCCTTGTTTGTTCTTCGGCCAAGCCTCGGCAACGAGAGCCATGCCAATTCCATATTCTCCACCTGCGCCAAGACCTGCGATAAATCTGAACACATAAACTTGTTCAATATTCGTTGCTAGTCCAGTTAAAGCCGTCCCAATTGCAAACAACAAGACGGTATTCGTAAATACTTTTACCCGCCCATACTTATCAGCTAAAACCCCAAAAATAATGCCGCCTAGCAGCATGCCAATATTCGTTATAGAAGAAATCAGTCCACCCGTTGCGAAATCAATGTTAAATTCCGAAATAATCATTGTCATCGCAAAGGAAATAAACATAATGTCCATTCCTTCCAACGTTAATCCAGCTACTGAAGCTGCCACTGTTTTCTTACGATAATCCATTCTAACGATCCTCCAGTTTCTTGTTGATCTTTCTGCGTGTTTGAGGGAATGGATTACACAAGACTTTTCCATTCTCTTTTGAAGCCTCACAGGACTCCCTTTAAAAGAGGTACTAAAAATGCCCTTCTGCACAAAGGGCAAAAAGGGCATGCGAAAACATAGATATTATTAGCCTTACAATATCACGTCGCCCTTTTCAGCCTCTCTGGACTGCATTAAAGGAAATTTATTTCGTGATACATACTAGCAAAATAGAGCAGATACTGTCAACATCCATTTCATGCTATAAGTGTGAATTAATATTTATATGGTACATATTAACAAAAACCTCTATTTTCGATATTATAAAGGCATTATCCCAGCGATAGGGTGAATTTTGCACATGAAGAAGATTTTCAAAACTTTTGGAGTGGTTCTTCTTGGTTTGCTTACAGTGTTCTTCATTGGCAGATTTTTTATAATGATTTTGCTTTTATTGGGAGCTTTCCGTCAAAACTGAAATCTATTGATGGAGACTCTTAGGGCTTTTCACTATTTGCTCAATAGGGACTAATTAAGCCGCTTTAACCCTCTCTAGTGAGAAGGGATTGAGGTTGCTGAATTTATCTTGTATCAAACTTGAGAAAAGGCTTTTATAATTAAAGTCGCTCCTCCCATATCCAAATCGGCTGCTGAAGAACGATGGATGTAAGATTACGGTTGATTCTTTTGGAATTCACCGTCATCTCATTGCTAAGAACGATCACTGTTAATTCCTCGTCAATTAGCCGTGTAACATAATGACGGAAACCATTTGGTATCCTTCTGGATGCCCAACTGCTTTTTTTCCCATGACATCTTGCGTATACCATCCATATCCATAATCACCTTGCAATAACCAGATCCAAACACAACATTTTTCAAAAAGAAATCCAATTCTCCAAAATCATTCATCGTCGTTCCGTCTTCATCCAATCTATAAACAATCCCATCAAATCTGTTCATGATTAAGGGTTCATAAAGAATCTGGCCTATTGATAACCATGATTCTTTGTCGTCTTGCATATCTGAAAGAACATATTGATTACGCTCTAATTCACTGTAACTCCATAAATCAATGTCACCGCACCGCGCTCCATTTGTTACTTTTAATAAGTTCGTAATATTTTCCTAGCTTTAGAGAATCAGCTTCTTCATGAATCCCCGTGATCCCGTCATTTAATTTTCCAAAAACAATCGTTGAAGGATCTTCTTTTAAAGCTCCTTTTAGGCAATCAATCATTTTTGTAATGTCTTCGTTCATTTAAAATCAACCTCGCTACACTTTTTAGGACATGCATGTAATAATTACTTTTAGGAATATTGCCAATAACTTTGTATGGGGTTCTCAATCGAACCTTCTACCATTTGTGCATATAAATAGATAGCACCGAACGAAAAAGGATAACTTTTTCTTGGCTTTAAGAGTGTATCTGGATACCCATCCTCATCGACCTGAAATAGAAAATCAAAACCGTCATCATGCAACTCCTTATAGTAATACTCTTCTCCCTGAATATGCCTTGGAGTTCCCCCGAATTTGATAAGAAAACGTTCTTCTAATGACGCTTTATCACTTACCATATTGGCTTCCGAAATAAAGTGCTTTACTAAATCAGGATCGGTAAAAGTATCAAATTTACTCTCATCTGTCTTAGGATGTTTCATTGTTAATAAAGAACAATTTGGATATCTATTTTTAGAAATACGATCTTCAAAATGTTTAGGAGCAAAAATGGAGATCATCTCAGTTTCATCAAAAGGGTTAACGATAGACAAATAAAAATACCTCTCCATATCCTTATTTACCATGCCTTCTCGTTCATCAAAATAAGCCGGTGCGTTCCCTCCGATCCATCCATTACGGCTATCCTTTTCACTCGTTTGAAAAAGCACACACTCTTTTCGTTCTTTAAGAATTTTTAAATCTTTCATTGTTTTCTCCCTTCTCTATTTACATTGCGAGTAACACCGTCCTGCTCATCTTCTCACCATACTTCGACATTTATCGAGTTAAACCCTACCAAAATATTTGCGACTACCGCTTTTACAAAACAAAGCAACAAGCGATACATAAATGGGAAACATCCCCATGTCTGAGGGAACGACAATTGACTCAGGCAGAAGTTATAAAGGATTGGGAAAAGTTCGATAGAAGGAAATAAGCTCAAGCGTCGGTCTGGGAAGCCCGGCGCCTGAGTTTTTACTTATAAGGGATTATTGCTGCTACTCGTTTAATCTAATTTGAAACGTCAATTCACATTAAACTGAACCTGATACGATATTGCCTCTGAACATCGTAGCGACACGGTCCGAACTTCTTGCGATAGCTTCCGCCGAACAAGAAGCTTCGACTAGCACCATATTTGCATCGTCTCCAACTTCGGGCCACACTCTTTCGCCATTATCATGTAATGGTGTCTTGCCATCAGTAATAAATTGCAGCGTCCGGGCTAATGACCGCTCATCGGACCATCCGTACATTTCCGCCAGACGACCAGCGCGTTTCAAAATATCTCCATCTCCAAAAGGCGACCACACATCAAAAATATTATCGCATCCGACGGCAACGTTAACACCTTTCCGGTGTAATAGACCGACTGGCGGAAACTTGCGGTTTATCGGTACACTGGTAATGATGGAGATCCCTGCATCTTCCAGAAGCTCTCCCATGACTTCCGCTTGAGCTTGAGAGACATCCCCCAGCCCAAAGGCATGGCTAACGGCAACCTTGCCTTGCAATCCTGCTTCTTTCGTTAGCTGGGCCAATCGTTTGATCGTAAACACACCAAGATGATCGGCGTCATGCAAGTGCAGGTCAATGCCCGCATTTCCTTCTACGGCTAGCTCCACCATTTCCTGCAAGGAAGCTTCGAGATCACCATCCACCGTGGCCGGATCGACCCCGCCCACGAAGCTTGCTCCTTGGCGAAGGGCTTCCCTGACCAACTGTTTCGACTTGGAACGCAATAAACCGTGCTGAGGAAAAGCAACGATTTCGTAGGACAGTTTCCCTTCAAATGTTTGCAGTGCTCGCTTCACTTGTTCCAAATTCTCCAATCCAACCTCAGGATAAACATCGACATGCGTGCGCACATGCGTTACACCAGACTTCACATACATATCAAGCAGTTGTTCCGCGCGTTCTTGCGTCGTAGTTTGCAAAGAAGGAAGTACTTGCTTCTCGATGTCAAACCGTTCAAAAATGTTGCTAGCAGGTGTTACCGCACGCCATCGATCACCAAGCAATGTTTTATCCAAATGACAATGTTTTTCGATGAATGAAGGCAGCATCAGAAGCCGTTTCGCATCTTTCTTAGGAAGTTCATCCGGTACGGACTCAACCGCTGGGACGATCTTCGCCACTTTCCCGTCCTCAATTAAGAGATGATAGCATTCCGTTTTGGTACCCGTAATCACACCGTTATCTTCCTGAAATCCCGTTTCCAACAGGACATTGGTTAACCAATAAGCAGTATTCAATGAAGCTCATCCTTTCAACGTTCTATGATTAAAGTTCTCCTGCTGCCAGATTCCCCTGGAAAACAACAGCGACCCTTCTTGCTCTTCGTGCAACCGCTTCGGCTGAACAACTTGCATCAACGAGAACGAGGTCGGCAGCATCTCCGACATTAGGCCAGATGCGTTGTCCATCCACATTTAGAGGTGTTACGCCGCCTGTAATATACCCCAGTGTTTGTCCAAGGGAACGTTCGTCCTTCAGGCCGAATCGTTCCGCTAATGTACCTGCTTTTTCAAGACTGTCTCCTTTGCCAAAAGGAGACCAGTGATCCGTGATGCTGTCATCACCGAGGGAGATTTGCACACCCTTTTCGCTTAAGAGCGGTATCGGAAGTGTCCTTCCAAGCGGAACGGTGGATGTAATCGTAATCCGCTGCTCAGCTAACAGGTCTGCAACTTGAGCTGCCTCTTCCAGAGAAATATCAGCCAACGCCAGAGCATGGCTGATGTTGACTCTTCCTTGCCACCCGGCTTCCTCTGTTAACGCAGCCAATCGTTGAAAGGTAAAAATGCCAAGATGGCCTGGATCATGGATATGAAGATCAATACCCGCATCCGCTTCCACGGCTAGTTCCATTACCGTTTGCAGCGACTTCTCAATATTGCCGTCGATGGTTGCAGGGTCAACGCCGCCAACGAGAGCAGCACCGCTTCTCAATGCTTCTCTTACGAGAGAAACAGATTCACTGCGCAATAATCCATGCTGCGGGAACGCCACAATTTCAACCGAAGCTTTTCCTTTGTAAGCTTCTACGGCTTGAAGCGTAGCTTCCAAATTCCGCAGTCCTATATATGGATCGACGTTACAATGGGTCCGAATATGGGTCGAACCGGCATGGGTCAGCAATCCCAGCAAGTTTTCTGCTCTTTCCTTGGCTACAGGTAACAAACGCGGGAGTAATTCCTGTTCTTCCTCCAGCCTAGTCAAAAGTCCTTTACGTGGAATCGTTGGCGCCTTCCATGGGCCACTGTAGTATGTCTTATCAAGATGGATATGCATATCGCGGAAAGAGGGTAGCATGAGATATCGATTTGCATCCCGTTTCGGCATATTCGTTTCTAAAGGTTGATCTGCGGGAACGATTTCACTGATTTCCCCATCTGAAATCTGTACATGAAAAAGCATGGTTTCTGTCCCCGTTACGGTACCATTCTCAACCTGATAGCCGGTCTCCAACCGAACATTCGTTAACCAGTAAGCATTGTCCGCCACTTCATTCTCCTCCTTCGCTGCAACTGTTCACGCTTATTTATGGTTTAATTCGCTCCAGCGCTCATATACCTTAATCGCATCTTCGTCTTTATGCTGAACCATAGGCAGCCTGCGTTGCTCCATCGGTTTGGAGTATTCATCATAGAACGTTTCCAATTCAAAATACTTGCGATTATCTTTATAAAATGGAGCATAATCTTCTCGTGTTGTAATATAAACCACTTTTTTAGGACTGCAATAATAAAGAGCCCCCAAACACATTGGACACGGACTCGCAAGAATATAAATTTCACAATCAGTCAAATGCTCGGTTTGCAGTTTTCTACATGCTTCTCTGATGGCAAGCACCTCTGCATGAGCTGTCGGATCATTGGTTTGCGCCACTAGATTCGGACTCTCCGCAATGATTTCTCCATCTCTAACGATCACAGTAGCAAAGGGTCTGCCGCCTTCTTCAACATTTGTAAGAGCCAATTGTATGGTACGTTTTACAAAATCCATGATAATCACCTCATGTTTTATCGTTCATTTCCAAACCCTCTTTAAGCACGATAAAGCATAAGAGGGTTACGCCCCCGCTTCGATTAATAGGTCAGCAATTTCTTGGAATCCTTTTTGCTGTGCATGCATTAAGGGGGTGATCCCATTTCCATCCCCAATATTCACATCGGCGCCATGGTTAACTAACAGTTGTACGATTTTTCGATGCTTCTCTCCGCCGTCGCCTAGAATGACCGCTTCCAACAATGCCGTCCAGTGCAAGTTATTGATGTGGTTGACGTCGATGCCTGAACGACTAAGCAGTTCTTGAACAACCTCGACATGTCCGCGTTCCGAAGCAGGAATCAGCGCTGTTCCCCCGAACCGGTTCGTAAGTTTCGGATCGGCACCGGCATCAAGCGCGAGTTTGACGATTTCGAGAAGTCCTTCCGCTCCAGCATATAGGAGGACATTATTTAAGTTGGCGTCGCGAATGTTAATGTCCGCACCCTTTTGAATAAGCGCCTTTACCGTATCTGCTTTATTGTTATAAGTTGCTGCCACGACAGCCGTTCTTCCGCGTCCATCCGTTGCATTGATGTCTGCTCCGTCTTGAAGCAGCTTCAGAACGTTATCGGTATCCCCTTCCTCTGCTGAAAAAATCAATTTCTGGTTCATCCATTCCACCTTCTTTTCATCAGACTTTGATTCCTTTGATAAACGCTTTGAAGAGCCGGAATCGGTTTGACACCCAGCCAGTAAGACAACCATTACAATCAGCAAGAGACGGGACATCGTTCGGCCTCCTTTATCGTTCTTTGCCAATATGCTAACATGAAGGGGATCAAACGAAAAATATATAATAAATAAGTTATATATATGTTTTTCATATATGAGAAAGGAGTCTTTGCAACGATGGATATCAGACAGCTTCGCTATTTTATTGCGATTGTGGAGGAAAGAAGCATATCAGCCGCAGCGAGAAGACTCCATATTTCTCAACCGCCTTTAAGCCAACAATTGAGGGCAATGGAAGAGGAGCTTGGCGCGATATTGTTGGAAAGAAACGGGAAATACATGGAAGTAACGGATGCAGGAAGAACCTTATATTCCTATGCCTTGCAAATGGATCAATTAATGCAAGAGGCTAAAATGGAAGTGACTGAGGTCGAAAATGGGGTAAACGGCAAATTGACGATGGGTGTAAATACGTTTTCGGTTGCTGATTTGCCTGAAATCCTACATCAATTTCAAAAGCACTATCCAAAGGTAACGTACAAAATCCAACAAAATGAGTCCGCTCATCTTTGTCAGTTAGTCCGAGATCGGGCTATCGAATTGGCATTCATACGATTGCCGCTTGAATTGGACGATTTCTCAGTTCTTCATCTGTATACCGAACCGTTTTATTTGATTACATCCCAGAAACAGAAACGGTTTGAACATGAAGTAACGCTCGCGGACATAACTAACGAGCGGCTCCTATTGCCAAGCACACAGGGATTAGGTGTACACTATTTAATTTTGGAGGCATACTCAAGGCTTAATATGCATCCCCCCGTTGTCGGCGAATGTTCCGACATAGCGCTTTTGATGGAGTTGGTTTCCACTGACTTTTGTTCGTCGATCGTTCCGGAAACATTGCTTCATCGGCATAAAGGGGTTCCGATTCATGCGCACAAAATTTCTTCTACAGTTGGGATGTCTTCTCCGCTTGGGTTAATATGGCTGAAAAATCACCGCTTATCCAACACGGCCCGGAATTTTATCGATTTATTCAAAAAAGAAGGAAGGTATCTGCAGCATCATGCGCATAAGGAAATGGATTGATTGATTCAAGCCCTATTATAGAGTCCAATTTTTTGTGGAATGCGGAAATCAAAAAAAAGACCCTCGGATCCTAACGATCCGGGATCTTTTTGATCATTTTCAAACGAATGAATTCACTTCATTGAGGCAAATCGTACTGCATCATTTAAAAAGTAAATGCAGGGTTAAAATCTCCTTTATATGGCTCATGTTCAACGAATACGGTTATATCTTTGCCGTCTTTGTCTTTACCTGTTCTTTTATACGTAAATTTATTATTGTTAAGCTCGGTAATTTCAACAGCGATACCATACTTGTTCTTTCCAATAGAAACATGGGCTCTGACTTTATTGTCATGCAAAATATCAAAGTAGCCATAATCGCCACGACTTTCACCCGTATTCACATTGAAGAACTCATATTTATTCGTCTTATCGTCAAATTTAGCTAGGCTGATAAAGTTGGAATTGTATTCTGTGATCTCATTTCCCTCTTCGTCCAGAACCTTTGTTCCATGCCAAAGTGTGCTGCCCAAAATTTGATCTCCATCAACGTTTTTAACAATATCGCCAGTCGTTGTATTCCATGATTTGTCCGGCTCTGTGAAAGCAAGTTTTTTTCCTTTATACGGAACATGCTCGACGAATATTTCTACGTCGTTACCTTGAGCATCTTTACCCATTCTTTTATAGGTGAAGACATTCTTATTCAGTTCTGTCATATCGACAACTGCTTGATAATTCATCGATTCCGAGATCAGGATTCTCTTCTCTCCATCGTTAGTAAGGAAGAAGGTTCCTCTATCACCGCGGCTTGCACCGGTTTTTGCATCGAAGAATTCATATCTTCCGGTTTTTGCTTCATATTTGGCCAGGCCAATGAAGTTGGCATTTTCCTTAGTCAGGTCATGATGATCTTTATCATATACTCTTGTACCCTGCCAGTCCGTGCCGCTCAGAATGTCAGCCATTTCCTGACCTTTGGTAAGCTTGGCGTTTGGTGCGAGAACTGCTTTATGCGCTTTGTTCAACAGATATGCGACTTCACCACGCTTTGCTTTGCCGCCTTCATAACCTTGCATGACACGAAGATTGGAAAATTCGATCATAGCCTGTTGGATTTCTTCTGTAGAGAGTTTCACAGAAGCAGCATCTGCTTGCAACACGCCAAATGGAAGAGCTGTTACTCCCAACGACGCCGCCAGCATCAGAGAAGCCAGCTTTGTAGAATATTTATTCATAATTTTTTCCTCCTTTACCTTTCTTGATCAATATGCTATCACCAAGAAAACCAAATGGAAAATATATTATTAATTAGTTTTCTATATGTTTTCCATATAGGATAAAGGAGTTTATATAGCAATGGATCGTAGACAGCTTTTCTATTTTATTGCGATTATGGAGGAAAGGAGCACATCAGACGTGTTGAGAAGACTTTATATTTCTCAATCGACTCCCCGTGAAGATACTGCTCACGAGCAGTACGAGTCCGCCAAACAGATAGGGCAATTTGAAGTGGACTTCAAACAAAATACCTGCCAACATCGGTCCAAATATCGTACCGAGACTCGTATACGCATTATTCATCCCTGCCACAAACCCTTGCTCATTCCCAGCCACTCTCGACAGCAGCGTATTGATCGTAGGGCGCAAAATATTATTGAACGTAAAGAATAACATCGTGAATGCCATGACATAGAAGAAATGACCAGAGAATAATAGGAATACAAGGGATACCGCTGATAACAACAACATGGCAACAATAACCTGCTTTTCCCCAAAACGTCGTGTAATCCGGTCGGTCAGTAACAGTTGATTTAGCGTACCGATGAGCGAACATACCGTTAGTAGTATAGCGATTTGAGCCGTCGTGAATCCGTACACCTGTACGACAAAGAGCGGAAAAATCGCTTCAAAATGCGTCAGACCGAAGGTCATCGTGAAAACAATGAGTAGCATGACAAAATAGCGAGACCGAACCGAAAGCACGATTTGACGGAACACATTGTCCCTCTTTTCCTCCACTTGACGACGCATCTGGCGAATGTTCGCCGACACCGATTCAGGCAATCCCCAGAGGCTGCAAACCATTGCCAGCACTCCTACACATGCGGATACATAGAACGGCATCTTGATTCCCCATTCCGCAAGCAATCCACCGACACCCGGTCCGATAATAAACCCAGATGTCATCGACGCACCTAACCATGACATCGACTTGCTGCGCTGATCATCTGCTGTAATGTCAGCAATATACGCAATAATGGACGGGATTAAGGCTGCTGAGCCTATTCCACCAATCAATCGCGATGCGAATAATAAAGTTAGATCACTTGCAAACGCTGCAAGCAGATTAGAGAGTGCGAACAAGACCAAACCTATGAGAATCATTGGTTTACGGCCGTATCGATCTGACAAATTGCCTGCAATGGGTGAGAATAGAAACTGGGTCAGGCCGAAGCAGGAGACCAAATATCCTGCGGCCTGTCCGCTTGCCGAAAACTCCTCAAGAAGTTCCGGCACGATCGGAATGACAAGTCCCATACTTAAATTAGCGAGAAACATGTTCAACAGCAGTAGTGGAAACGCAGACTTAGTTAACATTGATGACCACCTATATCGAATTGATAAAAATTACGAGTCGGGAACCCTGAATGCTACCCTTCTCTATTTGCATTTGTATATGTTAGCATGCGGCTATCGTCAATAAAAATATGAAAAACATATAGGGACTTAATATTTTCGATATACATAACATCCTTTGTGGATTTTGACAGTTCATCATTGTTTGATTGATGTAATTCGAGGGAACATGCCAGCCTACCAGTATGTCGATCAAAGTTAATTATTTACAACCGCAATCATATAGGTTACTTTCAATCTATGTTACTTATAACTTAGTGTAGTTATGTCAATCCAATCAGCAATATCAGGCTTACTGAGTAGGAAGCCCTCAACAGGTGATCAACCAAACAAGATTTTGAGGATTCAAAATAGAAAGAAAGGAGAGATATCATGGAGAATATATATAAGTCAGAAGTAGGCAAACGAGAAGTTTTAGGACAGTACCGAAAAATACTTGCTAGCTGGCCAGTGGAAAACCACCAATACGAAGTTGGGACTAGTTTCGGATCGACTTTTGTCATTGAGTCAGGGTCAAAAGACAATCCCCCACTGATTCTCCTGCATGGAAGCGTATCGAATTCTTTCACTTGGTATGATGATGTAGCCTCTCTTTTACAAACACACAATGTTTATGCAATCGACATTATTGGAGAAGCAGGATTATCAGCAGCAAGCCGACCAAGCTACGAAAGCGGTGCGTATGCGCTATGGTTGAATGAAACCATACATGCACTTGGATTAAGCTCCTGTTCCATTATAGCTATGTCATTAGGCGGCTGGATGGCATTGAGCTTCGCTACCACTTATCCGGAGAAGGTAGATAAGTTGGTTTTGCTTTGTCCCGGAGGGCTTGCACATGAAAAAGCCAGTTTCCTATGGAGAGCAATCTTTTTCTCTCTTCTTGGAAAATGGGGGCAGTTGCAAACACTTAAATTAGTGGGTGCCGGTCATATTTTTTCATCATCGTTATCCGGATTGGAAGTAGATCTTACATTCATATCACTAATATTCAAAAATTTCAAACCGCGAACTGCAAAAATGCCGCTATTTAGTAATCAGTCCCTTTCACAATTAACGATGCCGATTCTGATGCTTTTTGGCGATTCTGATCAATTAATACCTGCCAGCAAAAGTATGAATCGAATTAAACAATTTGCACCACAAGCTGAGATCGAGCTCCTGCCGGATACGGGCCACCTCATTGTCAACCAAACAGATAGGATACTACAATTCTTGAACCTCCAAGACAGTTGATAGGTTATGCAAACAATAAAAGGGTTTCCCGACATCAGTACCTCCCGCCTAACAGCCGAGAAACTCTATGTCTGGAAACCCTTTGTTTATAGGCATTTTCAGCCTTCTATTTAGCTACCTTTGACATCAATACTGCGCACAGCGTTGAAGAAGAAACTATAAAAAGCCATTCATTCCACCAAATATCCTACCGAGAACATTAAAATATATGAAAAAAAGAGATAATCCAATCGTTATAAAAAGCGTCAAAAACAAATGTGTGCCTTTTTTTACGATAGAGAGAAACAAAATTTCTTCGTACTTGATTTAATAGGAGCTCTAATCCTTGCTAACTTGTTGGATATCTCCATGATCTGATATTATACCTCCCAATTATATTCGAACTGCAAAAAGCTTTAGAAGCAAGAAAAGACCTGAACGAAAAGTTTCAAGTCTTTAAGGTTTATCCAAAAATTGAAGTGTTCGAGGTAGATAGATTAGTCATTATAATCTCCCCCCTCTCAGATTAGATACAGTTTATTGAACTGTATCTTTTCCTTCAAGTCTCACTGAACACTCCGCATGTGTCGTCTTGGGAATAGGAACATGATCACTCCTGTATATCATACGACCTCAATCACTTCAAACATCTCTTTTCAACTTGTTCTACCCAACCTGGAATTGAATCTAAGCGATGTGTAATTGAGCCATGGCTAATCTGAAGCACCATATCACCTTTATCGCTACTGTTATCAATGACAATTAGATGATCGATTAGGTGCATGTTGTTAAGTAAATTCTGAATTGAAGTGTCATGCCTTCTGATAATGTCCTCAGTTGGAATATGATGTCCGCCATTTCTAACTCGCGCTGCAACTCGTTCTATATTTAAATGATAATCACCCAAACCTACATAAAACATCGTAATTTCAAACTTATTGGCCTTAGCATCCCGCATGAGACGAATGGCGTTGCCACCTGCCAATGTAGTTTCAACCGAAAAGTCTCTACCATGACGAATACAGTCTCTAGCCAATTTGATGGCCTCTTTGCCTGCAGATACTTTTCGGCTTTCAGGATGCAAAGAATCTATCCCTCGTGCCAAAGCATCCGGATCAATGTTCACACTGATTCCTAGTCGATCAACGATCAGATTTCGAATCGTACTTTTACCGCTGCCATTATTACCAGCAAATATATACATAATTGGCGTTGGTTCATGCATGAGAAGCATCCGAATTGACAACAGGAACAATATCCCCATTGTTATATTCCTTCACAATTTGACCTTCTATGGTTTTGTATACAATGTAAGTGTCATTAGCTTTTGCGTCCAGCTTGGCACGATCTCCGGTGAGCTTAATAAGCTTCTCTAAATATTTAAATTTATCCATGGGCTTCACCTTCCTATCATCAGTATCGACGTCTAAATTAAATTATAACACAGCAGAACGATTTGACTTCACACCTTGATTGCATGTCAGTATTCTTCACCCGCAATTCTTAATAAAACAATCTTCGTTATCCAATTCAACTTGGCTTAACAACTTGAAAATTTAGTGAGAAGAGATATTTTTATTCTCCAAACACATCTCATCTCATTTTCGGGTTATCATAGAATTGAAGCAGGCTTACGTTTTCTAAAGTCTAATAGGGATATATTTATGTACAATTGTATTGTGTCAGTATAAACATGTTCTCTAATGAATCGCATACTTTTATCGTACTCATCATCTGTGAAACAAGCAATTAAATAAAAAGCATTCTTATATTTGGTAGATCGCATATATTCCGTTAATTGCTTTTCATATCCTTTTTTTAAATAAGAACTGCTTGCCCTCTTTATTTCTACTAGAACCTTTTCATCTTCGTTACTATTTTTATATAACTTAAAATCAACTTTCCCATTTCCCAATGCAGCCTCTCTAGTAATTTCTACTTCCTGATTATAAAAGTAAGCATCCATTATATTTTCTAAAATTAGCTGTATACGTTCTTCTTTTACTGGAACATCGTTCTCCCAAAATAATTTATATAAATTTCCGTAATGTATTCTTTCTGTGATATATTCCAACATTGAAGAAACTTCACCGGTAAGTTTAATATGCTTTGTTTTATATTGCTCTTGAATATCAAGAGGGAGTAATTCAAAATAGTAGTCTATGTTAATACCCAATCTTTCTTCTATGATTGTCTTTCCAAGTTTACGATTATTATATACAGAATCAATAAACAGAAAGTCTGTATCTGTAAACAAAGAATCTGAATAATAAAAGATATCGTAAAAGTGACTCTCATGTTCTTCTATGGAAAACTCACAACATTCTTCAAATTCTGCTTGACTAGCTTCTTGAATTAATAAATGACATCTTTCATCAAAATAAATTTGATTAAACTCCGGCAATTCCTTTTGCAAATCTGCCATATAATCAATGAATTTATACAAAACAAATTCATGAATCGCATTCATTTGATGATAAAATGTGTCTCCTGTCCAGTAGTATAATTCTTCAAGTGTTTTTACACATTTATGATATTTTTCTCTGTATAAATACTTTGGGAGAATTTCTTCAATTATATCCCCAATATCCGTTTCTTCATTAAATACTTCCACCTTTAAAAAATGGTGAACTATATAATTATATACGTCTTGGTAACCAGTCTCAAACAGAATCAGCTAATTACCTCCCTTCAATTACCCCGCCCTATTTATTACCTGATCTGCTCCAAAAGCAAATTCTTTACTTCAAGCGCTTGTTATGTCTCAGTTCGCAAACAATTTAATTAAGTTTCTTCATACTTTTTCAACGAAATTCTAAATACCGGCCAATGTTGCAGAATTTAGATACGGCTGTCCAAAATGATATGTTGTATTTAGAAGCTGCTCTCCTACGATTCGATTAAACTTACTAACATCGATTATGCTTCTATCTTCCAATTCCTGTTCTACGGATTTCCCATATATGAATTCATATTCCTTCATCCCTTGTTTCAACCAAAATGTATCATAAAATGACGTACTATATGCTCGAAGCCAATCCCACATGATATCCTTATCTGCAATATTCGGATTCTCTAAATGACATCTGTGACATAGCAGTATAAGATTTGAATCCTCATCTTTACCACCCAAAGCTTCAGGAACAATATGACAACGTTCTAGTGAATTTTCGTACATAACAACATTTGTATGAAAATGAAATATTTGATTTGATTCTTATCACTTCCGGTGCTTCATGCCTCTTATTGTAGCCACAATCCAAACTATAGCTAAAATGTATGCAATAATATCTGTGATCAAGTAGTTCATTTTAAGCAAAACAAAGAAAGTGACAATAAACAATATTGGGAGAAGGATAGCTATGGCAGTGACTAGCCTTTTACAATTTTTGTCTTCCAAACTCTCTTACCACATTAAATCTTCTTTTTTTTGCCGGTGATCTTATCTATAATGAACATAAATACACAGAACAAAAGGGACATAATCAACATGTCTAGTATAGTTACACCCGAGTCACTTTTTATGACAAAGAACATAATAATCTGTAAAATCAAAGATATCACAAAAAGTGATATGTATCTAATGCTATTCATGCAACACCATTCCCTTCGATGAGTAACTTTACTGTCCTATGCAACGGACACTAAACCAAGCCAAACTAGCAGCAAGTCCTACAACTCCGCCTTTAATTGCATTTTTTCCGATGATTTTGATGATTTCAACGGCTAACTTATCCCACAATTTCTTTTCGATCATTTCTGTCATTGCGCCAGTTAAAAGACCGATTCCTGTAAAGTCAATAATTTGGTTGGCAACACAAGATCCCCATGAAGCCGTGGAAAATCCCCCATCTTCTGGATGAGGCACTCCCTTTAGGTTATTTGCTGTTAGTTGCTCACCGTTTGCAAGCTTAACAAATGCCGAGATGGTTGCAACATTATCAGATCCGAACTTCTGAGCAATTTCCCCCTCATTCAATACATACTTGCCGTCTTTTTTCACAGATGCCTCTTCAAAAATGAATTTCAGGTCAGATGCTACTTGAGCTGATTCCAAATACTCAGCCGGAACGATATCACGTACATCAGCATCTTTCACAGTAGTGCCCATCATGCTAAACTTGTCTTCGCCAATTTCGATCATGTGACCTTGATTTTGTGACCCCACTTGCCGTTTTGATTCTGATGCTGCAACAGCCATCGGTGCAAACATCGAAAATGCCATACTCACACTTAACAACGTTCCGATCCATTTTCTCTTCAAACAACTCGCCTCCATATTTTATTGGAGAAGATTACCCTCTATACATGGAAGGACTCTGTATCACGATAAACTACATACGCAACTGTATGTAATGATACATCATCTATTTCTAAGGTGATTTAAAGAGTACCCTCACGTAGCGAGTATATAATATGTTGCATATATTCCATATTTTAGTGATTTGAGAAACAAAAAGTAAAAGCAAGCAGCTTTTTGGGTGCTTACGCTATGCTTATACTATATCACCAAGGGAAAACTCCCTTTTAAGTGATTACGAGCCGATAATCCACGGCGCGCCGCCTCCAAATTGTGCTACAGTAACACCTGTGATAGCCAGTGAAACAATAATACGAGCAGCCTTATAAAAAATAATTTTTTTCATGTTGTCTATCTCCTTTTCTGAATTATTTGCTCAACATATTCAGGGCTGTTCTTAACTTTTGAATCACTACATTAGTTGTTTCAACATCACCATTAGCAGCATCTGTCATCAACCCTAATACCTCATAAGCTTTCCTATCTAATGAAATTTTCTTATATTCTAATGCGCTTTGAATATAGCTGTCGAAAGCTTCTTCAATGTTTTCTTTTTGTAGCAAATCCCCTTTAAGCTTATAGTAATGAGCAAGTTTTGAACGTTTGTCAGGAGTAGTACGATAATCTTCAATGGATCTTGTCATTTCGTTTTCATAGGTAATCAATTTTTCCGCTGCGGTGTAATTTTGTTTGAAAAGATATAAATCCATTAGCATAGTTACTGAATAGATGAGATTATATTCGGAGTGATTTTGCAAGTAATTTTCAAGTTGTAAAATGCCAAAATCGATATTTCCTGTTTTTGCACGTAAACATCCATTCATCAAATCAATGTTGTCTTTAATATAGGGGAAAGAATATTTGTTATACTCACTAAGGTATTTTTGACTATTCTCGTAGGCACCGAGATAATAATAGCAATTACAAATGTTGAAAAGTGCATTAGCCTTATATTCTTCAGTTATTGTATTATCATTATCAACAACATATTCGCTAAATCTTATTGAATTGTCATAATGCATTAAGCTGAAAGCATGAACTCCTAATGAATAATAAAGTGTAATTTTTTCAATATCGTTTAAAAAACTTTCGTAGTTCAAAATATAATGGCCTGATTGGTACGTTTCCTCCAATCTACTGAAATCATTCCGTTCGATCATATATTTTTTGTACAATCCTTTTGCAATATAGGGCATTATTCCATGTGAGCGTGAGTAGTCGATGATGAGGTTATACAGAGATAGTTTAATAGAGGTATCTTCTATGGAGTCGATGTGTTGATATAGCTTCTCGGTTAAGTCAATGCTGTCTTCGTTCGGAGATTCAAGGTATTTGTTCGTAACTTTCCTAATTAGTTCAGCACTACTTCCTTCTGCAATCGCTGTTTGAAGCATGCCCAGCAATATTTCAGCCCTTTTCTCAATCTCAGCATAATAATCAATCAATGTTTCAAAGGGGATACCCAATGCTGTTGCCAACGGATATGCGGTCGAAAATTCTGGTCGTTTTACATCGCCGTTCTCAATTCTAGATATCGTACCTTTGTTAATGCCTGACAGCTCTGATAACTGCGTTAATGTCATATTCGATGCACGTCTAGTGTCTTGGATAAGTTCTCCGATTGCTTTTATGATCGGCGCTGCCTTCAATATCAGCCCTCCTTCTCCTGAAATAATATCCTATATTTTACCATGTTATGAATGGTGTGTAAATTGAGCGTTATTCTGAGGTGAACATAACTTAAAAGGAGCGAGAAAATAAACTGGTATCCATAGACTGGACACTTTAGAAAGAAAGATGTTCAGGCTGTGAGTATCTTTCGTATTCTCACATCCAATGCGCAGCCTTTTCACCACGAACGACCTTACCTTTTGTTTAGACAGTTCATAAAAAAATGGGATCTGTTGATAAAATTTGAATCGTTGTTTACCTCTAATTCAGTAAAAGGACATTAAAGAAGACGCCTAGGAATTTCCTGACGTCTTCTGATTACTTGGGCTGATCTCCGATCAATTTTCACATCAATTATGTTCTTCGAACAACCCTGACACCACATATTTATTATTATAACGTACTACGCCGTAGTTCATAAAAATATTGCACAATGGGATGCTTTACCTTCATCTTCTCAGCCATGTTTAAAATCCGCTTTTTTCCAACTCGTCTATCCACCAAAGCCAGAATATTCAATAAGATATCATCGCTCTCTATGCTTTCCTCTATAGAAATGGATAAAAACTTACTTGCTGCAACGATAAAATTTGATTTACTTAATGATGACTGTGCTGACAAAAGCTCTTTTGCATATCCGGACATTTTTCTACTTCTAGCAATTACGATTAGACGATCCTCGGGAGCACCCTTGGTATCCTTTCTAACCGCTTCAATTTCTTCATTGCTGATCGGAATTTGGATATCTGAATCATTCTTAATTTCCTGCTCCGTCTGATACCATTTGATCAAGCTCGTTTTATCACTCATATTGAATACATTCTTTTTATCTACCGAAATATAACAAATACCTGCTTTATCAGGTGAATAACGGTAACCTGTTGCTCGGTATTCAACCCTTCCATGTAACGCAGGACAGAGAAAGCTCTCCAGTTGTTGCTTCAATTTGCTCCAGGACATGTAATCCCCCTATATTCTACTAGAATTCCTTCCCCCATATTATCACATCTTTATTCGATTTTTAGTACGTGTATATTGCGAATGTCCGAAAAGGCTGGACAATAAAACGAATAAATTGTTATTCGATTATTACAAGCAATGCAACGATACGTATAAACAACGACAAACAAATAAAGGGCCTTCTCAATTAAACACGATACGGTGATACACGTGTGTACAACATCCCAACCACTTCCCCTTCACACTTGCTGCTACAATAAAATACGACCCACACGAAAAGGCAGGCTTTATTTATAGATGATTGATTTTTGCAGAGAGATTATGCCATTATTAAACAAGGATCTGCTGTAACATTACTAAGGAGGGATGATTTTGACGACAGGATACACAAAGTTTGTGCCAATTAATTTGAAGGCTGTGGTCACAAGTGTAGATTTAGTTGCGAAACAAGTCTCCACAGATATTTTTTTTCAAGGGAGTTGGATTGCTGCACTTACAATAAATTTAGCTGAAAATACTATACACAAGATTGGAAGTTTCGACGAAGTGAACAAACAATTTGGACTGAATGAAGAGTTTATTGTCATGAGGATTCAAGACAGGGTTGTTTCAATTATTGAAAACGGCACTACTAATCCTAAGGACTTTCCGATTTAATTTTTTGTGCTTATGATCACCACATTAGGAATATAGCACCACAACATTATGTCAAATACTTAATGATGACTAAGCCGACAAAAGCTCTTTTGCATATCCGGACATTTTTCTACTTCTAGCAATTACGATTAGACGATCCTCGGGAGCACCCTTGGTATCCTTTCTAACCGCTTCAATTTCTTCATTGCTGATCGGAATTTGGATATCTGAATCATTCTTAATTTCCTGCTCCGTTTGGTACCATTTAATTAAGCTAGTTTTATCACTCATATTGAATACATTCTTTTTATCTACCGAAATATAACAAATGCCTGCTTTATCAGGTGAATAACGGTAACCTGTTGCTCGGTATTCAACCCTTCCATGTAACGCAGGACAGAGAAAGCTCTCCAGTTGTTGCTTCAATTTGCTCCAGGACATGTAATCCCCCTATATTCTACTAGAATTCCTTCCCCCATATTATCACATCTTTATTCGATTTTTAGTACGTGTATATTGCGAATGTCCGAAAAGGCTGGACAACAAAAAGCCGCCTCCCTTATTGGAGAGGCAGCTCGTTCAATTCCAACCCCGTACTCAACCCATTCCATGTTCCTTTATTTCAAACACCCCGGTCTCTTTCCATCTGAGATCAACTGATTGATCGCTTCGATTAATTGCGGAAGCTCACGCATCGTACTAATTGTAAAATCTGCACCATATTGCATAAAGTTTTGCTTCGTCTTCGAGATCATCTCGGCTTTTTCTGCCTCGGACAGGCCTTCGAATTGCGCTTGGCTGAGTCCCATCTCGGAACTGCCGACAGCAACACCAACCGACCACACTCCAGCATGGACTCCCTCTTTCACATCCGATGCCGTATCGCCCACTTTGACCACTTTCCAGCATGCGGAGAGCTTAAGCTCCTCCATATTGCGATGGATCATGTAAGGATATGGTCTGCCATAAGAATTCGTTTCACTAGGTGTGACCAGATGATCGGGACTGTACCCCTTTTCCTTCGCGATAGGTACGATCACATCCATCATCGTGCGGGTATAGCCTGTTGTAGAGCCAAACTTCAATCCTTGCGCTCGCAAGGTTTCGATGGTATCCACTACACCTGGAATCGGATCTGTGTATTCAGCTAGTGAGGACATTAACGCAGGCTCAAATGCCGCATAGAGCTGCTCCACATCCTGTTCTGTAAATGGCTTCCCATATTGGTCTTCCCATAATGCCGAAACTCTGGGCATCGACAGCATCGCCCGAATATGATCGATTTTCAGCATCCCCATAGGTGTTCTAGCCTCATCCATTGTCACCTCGATACCTGCCTGCTTGAAGATATCGATGAATACATTCACAGGTGCAAAACATCCGAAATCGATGGCCGTACCCGCCCAATCCAATATGATTCCTTCTACTTTATTCATGGTTGCAATGCTCCTTCATATATTGCTCAATAATACGGCATAACTCATCAATGTCTTCCTCATAGATTTCCCCGATGTTCCCAATACGGAACGTATCCAAATTCGTCAACTTCCCTGGATAAATAACATAGCCTCTTGCTTTCACATATTGATAGAATTCGGCGAATTGAAATTGTTCGTTTGGAAACAGAAAGGTCGTAATAATTGGCGACTGGTAGTCCGCTTTAATGTAAGCTGTCATGCCAACCTTCGCAAGTCTCTCCCTGAGCAGCAGGTTATTGTGCTGATAGCGAGCTTGTCTTGCTGCGACTCCACCTTCTTCTTGCAGTTCATCCAATGCCTTGGAGAATGCAGCAACGACATGAGTTGGTGAGGTAAAACGCCATTTCCCGTCCTTGTCCATACACTTCCATTGATCATACAAATCAAGAGCCAAGCTGCGCGCAATCCCTTGACATTGCTGCAATTGATCAAGCTTAGCAATAACAAAACCAAAGCCAGGAACACCTTGAATGCATTTGTTCGCACTGCTGATTACATAATCAATATGAAGACCAGCAACATCGATCTCAATACCGCCAAAGCTGCTCATCGCATCCACAATGAACGTTTTTCCATAAGCTTTTGCCAGCTTCGAGACCCTATCAATCGGATTCAGTATCCCTGTAGTTGTCTCGCAGTGAACCATTGCAATATGCGTAATCTCTGGATCAGCTTCAAGCATGACCCCCAGTTCCGTCATATCCGGATACTTATCATAGTCTGCCTTATGCTCGACATACGACAGCCCTATCACTTGTGCCATCTGTATCATGCGTTCCCCATAAGCGCCGTTGGAGATGATTAGAACCTTATGTTCGGGAGCAATCACGGATGTCATCACCGATTCTACGGCAAAGGTTCCGCTGCCCTGCATCAATACAACTGTATACTGCTCCGAATCCACTCCTGCAATCGTCAATAACTGGGATCTTATTTTCTGCGTAATCGATTTATAGTCATCATCCCACGTGCAGCGATCAAGCAACATTTCATGCTTAACGGATTGGGTCGTCGTCAACGGTCCTGGGGTCAATAATTTGTAGTTATTCATCATGATCCCTCCCCCTATTGTTATGAATTATTTAGCATCTTTAAAAAACTGCTGATGTTCCTTCAATAACTCTACGGTTAATGGCTGATCGAACTTCATCGGGTTCGTTGGCTTATTGACCGCATCTGTGGACTCCCCTTTGTACAAGGCAACAGGATAGTTCGTAATCAAATCTTTTCTTGCATCCTTACTAATCGTCTCCGCCATTTTCATGGCAAGATCCGTCACTTCGTTGTTCTTATTGATAACTGCAATGGACTCTGTCAACGAATAATTCCCTTCGATAGGATCAATATAATCAATCGGAGCTCCTTTTTCGTGTGCACGTACCGCCTGATGACGGAGTCCAAATCCAGCAGCTACTTCTCCCGCTTCAACTTTCTTAATCGGCCCGGAACCGGATTTTTCTATATGCTGGCCTGCATTGGCAATGAGATCATGGAGTACAATCTTCCCTTCCTCCGGTCCATAAGCACTGATGATAGCCTGTATAAGCAGCCAAGCTGTAGAGGAATCGAATACATTTGGAATCGACACCAAATCCTTATATTCAGGCTTCGTTAAATCTTTGATCGATTGGGGAGCCTGCAGCCCTTTTTGCTTCAACACTTCCGTATTCACAAAGATAGATCCTGTATTTGCCAAAATAGGCGTGTAGTAGGACGGATACGAATCCATAGCTCCTGTTTCAAATGTTAAGTCTTTATACATCTTGTATTGGCTCTGTGAACTGTCTAGGAAATACGAGCTCATGGTCACAAGATCGGCCTCAATCTTATCCCCTTCAGCCATCAGCTTGCCGCCTAATTCTGACGTCCCCATCGATTGGAGTTGATACTGTCCTTCATAGCCTGCGGATTTCAGTGCAGACTCCATCGCTGTTACGGCTTCTTCATCTGCGTTGGTGTAGATAATCACTTGCTTCGATTCCTTTGCACTGCCAGCACCACAGCCTGCCAATACCACCAACATGCTTATTGCCATTAATGACAAGAGCACCATCCTGGATCTTTTTGACATTCCAACCATCGTAATCCCTCGCTTTTATTATTATTTAGGCATATCATAGATAAGTTTCAAGCCTGTTTAACGATGAATCGAAAATCTCTTTTGCCCATAATCACATAGCAGTTTCACAATCAGATTGCTGAAGAAGATCAGCATCGACAATACGAAAATGTCATTGAATTTGGCAAAATGCTGAAGCTCCTTGATTTTACTAGCAACGACAGCGGTTTGGGTGGATACGAGAAATATGATGCCGCTGATCGTAACCATCGCATTGAGGAAATAATATCCCAGCATCTCGATCACCGTCGCAGCCGAATTAGGCAGGACTACTCGATAGACCGTCTTGAACCAGCTATCTCCAAGTAGTTCTCCCGTCGTTTCCCAAGAAGGATTCATCTTGGAGAGCGAATTCTTCGCCATCAAATAAGGTGTTGTAAAGAAATGCACGATATTGCACAGCACGATGATCGTAACGGTCCCTTTCAAGCTGCTTCCATTAAATAAGAGCAAGTAAGAGATACCAAGAACCATGCCAGGCACCGTATTCGTGATCATCGAAGCCATATCGGTGAGTGATCTTGCCCTTAATGAAGTCCGTACATTGAGAAGCGCAGCACAATAAGCAACCAACGTACCAAATACGGAAGTTAACACGGCAATCCAGATCGAGTTCCGATATACCTTCGTTAAATCACTGGATTGAAGTACACTTAGGACATGTTTTGATGTAAAAGTAAGATCATAAGGATATCGGCTCAACCACGGCGCGATAAACATGATGGCGAATATCGACAGCATCATAAAGACGATGACAGAAGACACGGTCACGAAGCTAATATCGCGCAGTCGATGTGTGGGCAGCTCGATTTCTCCAAGTTGATCATAGTGAAAGTTGAGCTTCTCTAAAGACTGCAGCAGCCATATTGCGAATATTGCTGGCACAAGCATGAGCACCGCGATGACAGCCCCCTGATTCAGATCAGGAATGGAGCCCAGCATGACTTGATATAACTGGCTAGCCACCACCGAATAGGTTCCGCCCACCGACGCCGGTATTCCAAAGTCCGTAAAGCTTAGGATAAAGGAAAGCACAAATGCCCCGCCCAATGCCCCTGCCAACGGTCGAAGAATCGTATTCGCAAAGCTTCTTAACGGTCTGTCGCCCATCAGATGAGACACGATAATAAACTTTTTATCCATATATTTAAATGCGTTATGAATCAATAAAAAGGCTGGCGGAAGTGTATAAATGACGTAACCGATCAGCAATCCATTAAAGCCATAGATATCGAACAAATTTTGTCCTGCAAGCTTGGTCAGCAATCCCTGATTGCCAAGTGAATACATCATGGCAAATCCATACGTAATTGTCGGAAGCAGCATGGGAAGAACGATTGTCGTCTTCAGCATGCCTTTGAAGGTCCGATGAGCACGTGTACAGTGAATCGTGTACGCAGGGATGAATGCCAATATTGTTGTTAGGATTGCAGTCACAGTTGATACCTTTATACTGTTCAAGGCAGCTATCATCATCTCATCGTTCATCCAAATCGAGCGGTAATTGGCAAATGAAAAGCCTTGGTCTGTCTCGAAGGATCGAATAAATAGGACAAGCAGCGGCAAGAACAAAATAACGGCGAACAAAAAGAATATGGCGATGAGCAGAATCCGCATTTCCGGCTTTACTTTATGCATATCGCTCACCAAACAGATTGAATATATTCTGCCGCTTAATCTGCAACTGCTTGATAATAAACTGTTTTACAAACTCATTACTCGGCTGCCCAATAATCTCTCTCGGCGTACCATATTGCGAGATTGTGCCTTGATTGATAATCAAAATTTTATCGGAAAGGGTTAATGCTTCCTCAGGGTCATGGGTAACAATGATCGTCGTGAGCTTGAACTCCCTGGCAATGGATTGGATCCGTTGTTTGATCGATTCTTTAATGACTCCATCCAATGCGCTGAGCGGTTCGTCTAGCAGCAGGATCTTCGGCTTCGTAACCAAAGTTCTAGCTAAAGCCACTCTCTGCTTCTGTCCGCCTGATAATTCACTGATTCGCTTGCTTAGATGCGGCTTCAGTTCCAAAAAATCAATATAGTCTTGAACCTCCCGCTCGCTCACGCTTCCTTTCTTATTGCGCAACCCATAGATGATATTCTCGTAAGCATTCAGATTCGGAAATAACGCATAATCCTGAAATACGATATTAAAGCCGCGCTTTTTCATGGATACATGTGTCATGTCCAAGCCGTTATACATAATGCTGCCATGATCCAGCTTCGTTAGGCCAAGAATAATATTAAGCAGTGTCGTTTTCCCGCTCCCGCTTGGGCCGAGAAGCGATACAATCTCGCCAGATCCTATCGCTAAGCTGATATCTTGGAGCACCATTTTGCCGTCAAATTGTTTGCTGATATGTTGCAGCTTAAGCAATCGGCTCACCTCCCTTAGTCACACCCCCATTATATAAATCAATGATCAAAGCAAATGCAGTTTTATGTAAATGTTGCGTAAATCATGCATATATATTTCATATCTTTTGCATATATTGTGCGCCATGTTTAATGTTCAGTTAAATATATAGTCCATTTATTGAATGTGAACGGTGCAGTCGGTACACTGTAGGTACAATATCAATCGATAATAGGTGAACTTATGCTGCCACTTGAAAGACAACAAAGAATTATAGAATTGCTTGCCATCAAAAAGGTGCTTAAACTGCCAGAGCTGGCAGCCGAATTAGCGATCTCCGTGGATACACTGCGACGAGATCTGAATCTATTGACCAAGCAAGGGAAGATCGAAAAGATATATGGCGGTATTAAAATCGTGGAGTCGAAGTATGGAGAATCCTCCATGGATGAGCGGATGGTTAGCTTATTTGAGGCAAAAGAAAACATCGGTAAAATATGCAGCGAGATGATCGACGATGGGGATTGCATCTATATTGACAGCGGCTCCACCACCTATCACATCGCCAAGTTTATTAAAAACAAGAGCAATCTCACGGTGGTCACCAACTCCATCCCCGTGATCAGTGAGCTCATGAATACCGATGTTGAACTGATTATTATCGGAGGAAAAATCCGCAAAGAAGAACATTCCGTAGTCGCGTACGATTATATTTTTAATTTTCATGAATTAAATATTCGAAAAGCATTTATCTGCTGCAGCGGCATTACGGTGGAACGAGGGATCTCGGATTACAATTTGGAGGAAGCGATTACACGCAAGAAGATGATCGAACTGTCCAAAGAAGTGTATATCGCGGCAGACAGCACCAAATTCGGGAAAGACGTTAAGATTGCCATTACACCACTAGATAATGTGAACGCCATTATTACCGATGCGAATATCGATCCCCGTTACCCGCCGCAATTTAAGTCGATACGAACGAAGCTAATCCTTGCAGATTAACAGGCTTGCGGACGGATAAAAACATACTGCTCGTACATTGAAGCGGAGCATAGCACTAACTGGCTTATTTACCATCAGGAGAAAGATGGGGCATGGAAACCACATGCTTATGTATTGAGTCAGGTAATCATGAAAAAGAGGGGTCATCGCCCCTCATTACTATTTATACCAATACGTACTTGATTTAATTGTCCTTACGCACCATCACTGCCACCGATTCCACATGCATGGTCTGTGGGAACATGCTATTGGGGTAGAAGAAAAAACTTACGTGCCGATGGTTTCTAGTACGGTCGGCTTCGCCTTGTATAGTAATTCGGAGCAATTCAAAGAAAACGGAAGACTGAAAAAGTAGGAATTTATCTGTTTTTTTGTGATGTTCCACGGAAGCAAAATCACCGCTCAAGGCTTAATTTGCCCGAATACAGCGATCGAGGGGCTAAACTGTTTCACAAAATTCTAGGGTTTGGTGCATATGTCAAAGGGATCTAAATTTTTTTACTACCGGTATCCAGGATTATGAAAATAAGTCGAGTTTTAGCGATAAGCTAGTTAGTATTGCGGTGGGGTTAATAGCCTTACGCAGTGCGTGGAAAGCAGCGCGAAACAAGAAAAACCACCGGGATTAGGTTGGTCGCCTTGCAATCCGATGGTTTTTCGATCATTTGATTAAAACGCCGTAGTCGCCCACAAGCTTTTGTTAAGAGTCACGATGCTGGATACATCGTGCTTTTTTTATTTTACGCTTCTTAAAAAATCGTTGACGTGTACATGGTATGAGGATTTGCATTCTTTTCCTTACACATTATTAAATCTTACCTAAGGAATGTAGTACATTTAAATAATGCTCATAATAATCGTTACCTAAAGCACAATCCTCAGGGCGAATACCTTTAAGAATAATGAGTTCCCATAATATTTTTTCACATATACCCTGCATGGTAAACCCTGAAATAGTTTTTTGGTCGGCGCTCTCCAGTATGATATGAATCCGCTTTCCTTCTTTGATTTCTTTCCAAATTTCCTCTGATTTTGTACGAGATAATCCTTCCGGATGAACATAAGTAGAATTTACATGCGACATTTCTATGTGAATTTCTTTTTCATATTGAGTATATAGAGTGGATAAAAAATCGACATCGTTTATTACAAAATATTTAACAATTTGATCAAAGTTAACACAATGGTCCTTCTTCAAGTCGTCAAAGAATGTTTTATCATCCATCTCAACTGCTTTATAATTCGTCATCAATATTTCTTGAACTGCGGATATACTGTATGATGTTGGTAAATTAGACTCTTTAAATTTATGATCAAGTTCGTTTAGCATACAAGCTCCTTAATTTAAAAGAATGAATGTCCACCTGTTCTATCATGCGTATGATAGTGTGCATAATAGAAGAATCCAGGAAGTTGGTCGCAAGTTAGCTCAGGACCTTTCGATTCTTTACCTCCTCCAGCTGTTCGAGCAACTAAATCTGCATAAGCGGATGATTTAGACCACACATTCTGCTCGGCTTTAACAAGCATAGGATTTACCAATCTAAATGCCGCTGCCTCCAAAGACATACCATCACCAACCCAAACTTTCCCCCCTATTATTTTTGCCATGAAATGATTAGCAGTTTTATCTTCTCGTAATTTGGATAAAACACCTGCTTCATTAAGAGCAACATAAGTTACTCCTGCAATCAACATTGCCGTTCCAGCAGCAAGCAATTGACCTAAAAGCCATTCGCCGATGATAACACCGATTGGAACAAACCACACCAAAGTAGGTACAAATTTATCCTGATTAATATCATATGTTTTATTTGTCTCTACATCAATAAATGTGGCATTAATTTCGCCGTCTTCTTTAATGTCATTAATAACAACGCTATAAGTTCTTCCTGTTTCATTCGTTAGTTCAGATTTTTCATTGGTCGTTAAAACGATTTTACCTGTTTTCTTATCAACTTTCATATTTCCAGTAACTTTTTCGTTTTCATTAAAATACGAGCTGTAAGAACTATTCACTGGTTCACGGAGACTAGTTTCAATTACCAGTTCCTGATCATTGTCTGAAATCACTTGATAATTCGAAGCGAAAGAATCTGTTTGATGGCTTTCTGCGTATACTTGGGGTTGGACTGAGAAACATAAAAACATAACTGTTGCAAGAATACTAGCTACTAAAGTTCTCATGATAGATTTCGAAATTCTCAAAAACGACACCACCTATTTTCTGGGATTTTTGTTCAAATTTAATATATCATGAATGTATATTCTTGGGAAGTTTTATTTTTTATGGTATTATAGGCGCTTTTTATTCTATCATTAAATATCTCCATGTATCTTATAAAGAGCGTAAAATATCTTGTGTAAATAGATATATAGCAAAAAGGAAGACCTTTTTTTCTAGATTGAGCTACCACACTACAATCCAAAGAGAAGAGATGTTAGACATTTTATTGGTGAAAGTAAGAATGGGCAGAGACTTCAGAATACATCTGAGTTTCTATCCATTTCTTTGTTCATTTACAATTACATTGTGAAGTTGTAAAAGGTATTAGTTATTATTAGTGATTAAGCTATCGTTCTCCGTTAGTTTAATGACAAATATATGCTGGTTTTACCTCGTTTTAAAGCGAGATAGTTGCTGGCTGCGCTGTTCAGTTGGCTAGTGCAGGGTTGTCTGCTGATTCCGCTTCTTCGAAATAACTCCTGCCGGTTCGAGGGCCGAATGTATAAGTTCGTGTTTCTCTATCCTGCTTGCGACATAAGCCCTATCCCATGAATCGTATCTAACTGCATAATTGATTGCCCATGTTGCGAGATTGATCCCTGTATACAACCGACATTGTTAGAACGATACATCATAAGAAAGTCGATACTTCTTTTTAATTTCATAATAACCCCAATTATGTAAATGTGCCATATCTTCTTTAACGAATAATGGCATTAGCGCCAAATCGATATAATACCGGAACAAAGGCTGTTGATTGTCCTTTTTGCTGAAAGGCTTGATGGTTTCTTCGCGCGTGCCCACCTGAAGCCGCGAACATGTATGCTGGCAGAATCATTGGAGATGCACTTTACATTCTAATCTGAACAAGGGTGAATCTCCTGAGTGCCTCTTCGAGGAAGGGGTAGAGCCTGATGAAATGATCCGGCCTATCCTCGAAAATTTGAGAGTTAAAACAGACCCGCAATGAACCGCCTTTTCACCACGAACGACCTCACCATTGATTTAACAAGTTCATTAAAAATGGGTTTAGATATATCCGGTTTCATGACTTAAGGCATACATCTACTACAATTCTGATTAACCAGGGAGTGCACGCCAAAATTATCTCGGAGCGGAGCGTCTTGGTCATGGCTGCATTACAACAACAATGAATCTCTATGGACACGCTCTCCGATCTGCCGATAAAGCATTTACGGATAAATTTCTGTATTTGAGTCGTTGTTTACATCTAATTCAGTACAAGAACATTAAAGAAGACGCCTGGGATTTTCCTGGCGTCTTCTGATTACTTGGGCTAAACCCCGATCAATTTTTGCATCAAATTTACATCAATTAGGGTCTTCGATTTCTCTATTACTAATATTTAATTACTGTTTCACGTCAAGAAATCAAATAAACATAAGGGATTCACTGTGCTGTTCTATCCCTACTCAGCAAAGCCACCGATTCCACATGTGTCGTCTGCGGGAACATATCCACCGGCTGTACCTCAATGACACGGTAGCCACCATCCGCCAACACTTGCAAATCGCGAGCAAGCGTCGACGGATTGCATGACACGTACACCATGCGCTCTGGGCGCATGGCGAGCATCGTATCGAGCAACGCGGGATCGCAGCCCTTGCGCGGCGGGTCGACGACGATGACGTCAGGCGTTACGCCCTGCTCCTTCCAGCGCGGGATAACGTCTTCTGCTGCGCCGACGGCGAATTCCGCATTCGTCACCCCATTCAACTCGGCATTGCGGCGTGCATCGGCGATCGCTTCCTCGACGATCTCAACACCGAGTACCCGCTTCGCGCGCTGCGCAAGGAACAACGAGATTGTCCCGATGCCACAGTACGCATCAATAACGGTCTCGTTCCCTGTCAGACCCGCATACTCGACAGCCTTCTCATACAGCACTTCCGTTTGGACCGGATTTACTTGGTAGAAGGAGCGAGCAGAGATTTTGAACGCAATATCTCCGATATAATCCGTAATATATTCTGAGCCCCATAATACACGGGTTTTATCTCCCATAATAACATTCGTGCGCTTTGTATTAATGCTCTGGCAAACGCTCTTCAACTGCGGCAAGGCCTCAGCAAGCTCGGCTACGATCTTCTCCTGATGCGGCAGCTTGTCCCCATTCGTCACGAAGGTGATCATCAGCTCATTCGTGCGGAACCCGACACGCATCATCACATGGCGCAGTAGCCCTGTATGCTGCTCCTCATTATACGGCGCAATGCCGTATTTCCGTACAACTTGCTTCACCGCACGCATCGCGTCGTCATTCATTTCATGCTGGATCAGGCTCGTATCCGTATCAATGATCCGATGGCTCGCCTTCGCGAAGTAACCGCCGATCAGTTCGCCAGTACGCTCATTTTTACCGATCGGCATTTGGCTCTTATTCCGATAGCGCCAAGGCTGCTCCATTCCAATCGTCGGCCATACCTTGATCGGATCTTCTTGAACCACAGCTGTGACACTTAGGCCGCTCAGACTCTGTTCTTCGCTAGCCTTATCCGCCGCCACCGCATTCCCTTGTTCAATATCAGGCTCAGAAGCGTGGGAGGCATCACCAGAAGCGACACCAATTTCATCTCCGGTCTCACCTGTGCCTATCTGCTCCACTTGGAACTTCCCAATGCGCTCCAGCACGTCGACGACATGCTGCCGCTTCCAGACCAGTTGCTCACTGTACGCCATATGCTGCAACTGACAGCCGCCATATACATTCGCCGGATGCTCCAACTCCACACGATGCGGGCTGTCTGCAAGGCGCTCCAGCACCTTCGCATATCCGTACTGCTTTTTCACCTTCAGCACAAGTGCACGCACCTGTTCACCCGGCAATGCCCCTTGTACGAACAGCGTGAAGCCGTCAGCACGGCCCACTCCGTCACCGTCATGCGTCAATCCGATAATATCCAGTATAACCTCATCGTTTTTCTGTACCGGAGCACTGTGCACGCGTGCATGTGCCGCGCGTCCACCCACCGCTTCCTGTGAACGCGTCGCAGATGCAGACTGTCCTCCATTTCGGCGCATCGGCCGCTTGCCTTGCTTGTTTCCTTTCACCCTAGTTGCCCTCCTGTTATGTGCTCACAAAACCCATCTATTTTGAATGCTATTCGCATTGCTTGCTATCATCATATGTTCATGCTCTTTCTTATGTCGGTAAATCACAACCTAACTACATCTTCCACAACGAACGAAAGCAGTTCAAAACGAATCAGAACGAGCAAATCCGCTCCTACACAGCCTCGATAATGCCAGTCATATTGTACCCTGCTTGCTCCGTATATAGATCATGGCACCATCATACCATAATCCACCCGCCAACAAGAAGTGCTCCTGCATTGTCCTGGCTGCATCATCCGTTTCCACACCAAAAAAGATAACCGCAAAGCGCGCTCTCCCCGCACAATTGCCATCGCCTCTTGCTTCAACAACAAAACGGCTTGACCCGTGCCCCTTACGGCAGCAAGTCAAGCCGAACATTCCATGCGATAGAGAAATGACATTCTCAAACCAACACCTTTATCCCTAAGCACAGGTACATGAAAGTAACCGTTATTTACCGAACGTACCTTATGCCTTATGACACAATCACTTCACTTCCATGCTTACGAACTCCTACGCATAAGTTGCATCTGGGTTATCTGCAAAAATGCGCAAATGCCCTGGCAGCACCTTGAACGTCGCCGGCAGCAATCCGCCGAATTCACCGTCCAAATTGAGCTGCACTGCATCCGGCGATGTAACCGTAACCCGATTCGTTTGCTTGTGAATGACAAGCGGATCATGAATATGCTCTCCCCGAAGAGCCATACTAGCTACACGAACGAACTCCACAAGATTGCAGCGCTTCAGCATAATGACATCGAAAAGACCATCATCAATCTTCGCCTCGGGCGCCAGCTTCTCGAAGCCGCCAACCGAGTTCGTATTCGTAATCAAGAACAGCATAAACTCCTCATGATAGACGCCGTGACCCTCCAGCTCTATGCGCAGCTCAGTCGGGCGCAGACGCGTCATCTTCTCCAGCCCTTTCATATAGTAGGCAAGCTGTCCGATGACCGTCTTCAGCTTGCTGGGCACTTCGTACGTCAGCTCCGTCAAGGAGCCCCCGCCCGCAATATTGATGAAATACTTCTCGTTCGATTGCCCAAGGTCTATTACGCGAGTCGCCTGACGTGTAATAATTGAGCAGGCATACTCCCAATTGCGCGGAATGCCGAGCGCACGCGCGAAATCATTCGTCGTTCCGAGCGGAATAATGCCAAGCGGCGGCCGCTCCGGCTTGTCCGCCATTCCGTTGATAACCTCATTGAGCGTACCATCCCCGCCCGCTGCGATAATCATATCGTACCCGTTATCGATCGCCTCTGCCGCACTTGCTGTTGCGTCCCCTTCGCCTTCCGTCGCATGCGTCGTTGTCTCGATGCCCGCTGCATCCAGCATCTGCAATATATCCGCCAACCGCTTTCGGCCTTCCTCTCGGCCAGATGTCGGATTATAAATAAGTCTTGCTCTCTTTACCATGAATACTTCACCCATTTACAATCTATTCACGTTCAATCGATTTCACAACCTGCCACCAAAGGCTCAAGTGCAATCCGCCGGCCGTCATTCGATCCGTTTCTTTCCGTTCAGCATACCTATATCCAAGCAACCTAATATTAAGATTCATACTACCATATCCAGTTCTATTACTTCCATAGCACGACCAACTCACAATTAAAATGCTGCTAAGATGTACGTGCTTCCATCAGTCTCAGTAGACGAACAGCCTCCTGCTGCAGCCACTTGCTTAAGGCCGGATGAGGCAGCAGCGCCTCCCCATCGTACAGAACCGATACATCTTTAAACCGCTCTGGAATAACGTGAGAGGTGAAATAGCCCCGACTGAGAAATACCGGAACGACTGCTACACGGCGCTCCATGATCCGTTCCTCGAGCGCATCCGCCCCAATACGAAGAGTATCCCTGCCACCAACGAAATCCAGCGGAACGGCAAGCTGCTCGGCTCTGCCGCCCCATCCCATTTCATTTTGGCTGCTCGTCAATACATGCGATAAGCGCTGTACCGCATCTGCAATATCCTCACAGCAGAGCAGCGCATGCGAAGCACCTGCACAAGCCCCCCGCTGTACAAGATGGCGCGCCAGCCGCCTCAAACTGGAATGCCAGCGTGAAGTAAAAGGTTCATATCGGCTGCCGTGCGCCACTAGCAATACTGCATCTGCATGGGGACGTACGCCAAGCCCGCGCAGCCGTGCCTCAATCATGTCTAGAAGGAGTTCCTCCTGACCTTCCGATCGTACAAACAAGCCGCTATCGTCACTCCATTGCTCTTCATTCATTTTACGATATGGGGAACTAGCTGTTACTTCTCTCGATGGTTCCGCACAATCCACACAAGCAACGCCACTATTTATACGATCAATCGGGGCCTCTGCCAACGGAACAACATCCCCACCGTCAAGCGGACGGCCATAATAGACGCAAGCCTGAACTTGGAAAGGCTCCAAATCTGTCTCACAGAGCGGAGCAGGCTTCACGCCTAATGCATATGCTATCTCATCCGCATGCGTACTACCCGCAGACACGAACAAGGGGATGACCCCAATGTGGTTCACCCCTTGCGCTTCCAATGTATCAATGCCATATTGTATATCTCGTCCTGGCACACATTCCAAGTAGGAAGATGCGACGGCAACCCCTTGAGGCCATTGTGCCTGTGCGATTGCTTCTTCCACCAGTGTAACCCAGGATTCATCTCTTGAACCGTGGCTGATAATAAGCAGTCCCGGCTTCATCAGATTATTTACCTAAGCGTTCCAATGCCATTTTATAACCATCATTGCCGTAATTCAAACAGCGCTTCACACGCGATATTGTAGCTGTACTTGCTCCGGTCTCCGCTTCAATCTGATTGTACGTACAGCCTTTGCCCAACATGCGAGCAACTTCCAACCGCTGGGATAAGGATTGAATTTCATTTACCGTGCACAGATCATCAAAGAAAATATAACACTCTTCCACTGATTTCAGCGTCATAACCGCCTCAAACAGCTGGTCGATCGACTTATCGTTCAATTTTTTCAATTGCAACCTTATCCACCCCTACATCAATGCTTGTTACCATCATTGTACTTCCTTTGTCAGACCTTTTCAAGCGTTACAGTTGTCCTGCGTTAGTGAATTACTGTAAAAATATAGCGCTTCCATAAAAGATTGGGCGTCCGCCTACGGGCGATCGTCCAATCGAGTTGTTCGCCTATCACATACATTATATTATCCCATATGAATGCAGAAAGCACTAAACAATATTGATTGAAGCATGTCTATGAATAAGCACACCTGCCATACTTATAAGAAAAAGGTCGTGATGATATGAATAACCCTCGCCACCACGAGAGGGCACCCTTACCATCGCAGTTGATGAACGTGCCGACACTGCCGACGCGGCAAGGAGACAAGGCACATATTCGTAGCTTTAGCCCTGATCCGACTTCATACTCCCCTTCATTCGCACCGCCATCTCCTATAGAGACTACCGCCATCGTTCCATTTAGTCAGGCAGCAGAATCTCCAATTACCACAGTCGTAACCGAGGCTGCAGAGGCCAAAAAAAGCGGCTTCTCCATTGGTGACATCAAGCAGGTCATTGATCGAATGGGCGGAATCGATGGCATCGTAGAAACGATGGGCAAGGTACAAAAAGTCATGAACAGTGTATCTCAGATTGCTCCTGTCGCGAAGCTGCTTATGGGCACACTCCTCCCAGGCAAAAAGAAGGACGAAGAAGAAGAGGAAGAAATTGAATATACGCCCAAGCGCAGGCGCCGCCGCAGACGGACGACAGGCAATAACCGAACACCATCCTTCGGTAAGCAGCGCCAACGCACCAACAGGCCACCACGCCGTCGATAATCGAACCAAAGCAAAGAGCCGGCTCTCCATTGAGAGAGCCGGCTCTTTGTGCCTCTATATTAAAAGAACAAATCGACTATTTTGAATACAATCATCGCAAGTGCCGCACATATCGGAATCGTAATGAACCAAGTCACTACAATTCGTCCTGCAACGCCCCACTTCACCGCCGAGAAACGCTTGGCGGAGCCTACCCCCAAGATCGCGGAGGTAATAGCATGCGTAGTGCTAATAGGCAAATGCGTCAGCGTTGCCGACATAATAACCGAGGCTGCAGACAAGTCTGCGGCAAAACCGTTAATCGGTTCGATTTTGAAAATCTTCGTTCCCATTGTCTTAATGATCTTCCAGCCGCCTATCGAAGTACCGAGAGCCATTGCAGTTGCAGCGGCAAGCTTAACCCAGAGCTGCACTTCCATTTCGGTCTGTAATTGTGCAGTGACAAGCGCGAACGTAATAATCCCCATTGCCTTCTGCGCGTCATTCGTACCATGTGTGAATGATTGCAGAGCTGCCGTAATAATTTGACAGGTTCGGAACCCTTTATTTACGGTATGTGGACTGTGATTGCCGAAAATCCACTTTAGCAGCGTCATAACAATATAACCGACAGCGAACGCAATAATTGGCGAAATAATAAGACCGAGGACGATATTTTTAAATCCGCCCAAGTTCAAATAGTCGGAGCCGGCACCGATGAACACTGCCCCTGCCAATGCGCCAATAAGCGCATGCGAGGAAGATGACGGAATACCGAACCACCAAGTAACCAAGTTCCATATTATGGCTGAAATAAGTGTCGCCATAACGATTTCAAGTCCATTCTCCAGCTTTGCTGGATCGGCAATGCTGCCGCCTATCGTCTTGGCAACCCCTGTAAAGGTCAGCGCCCCGGCAAAGTTCATCACAGCGGCCATCAAAATGGCAACACGCGGCGGAAGCGCCCTCGTTGACACCGACGTGGCGATCGCATTCGCCGTATCGTGGAAGCCGTTAATAAAGTCAAAGGCAAGCGCCAAGAAAATAACGACGCCCACGATAATCATCGTAATATCCATATTCATTATCTATGTGATTGCACAGCACTACCCATCGTCCGTCCGCGCAATCCCTACCTCCTTCGTACACTAAAGCTAGCTTATTATACGTGATACGACAGTTACTAGGAATTCCGCATAACGATCGATTCAAGCTGCTTCGCAACATCTTCACAGCTGTCCGTCGTTTCCTCAAGACGCTCGTATACGTCCTTGCGTTTGATCAATTCGATTGGATCCTTTACATCAGCGAACAAGGCACGGACACCACGGCGGTAAATATCATCCGCGGAGTTCTCCAATTCATTGACGCGCACGTTATGCTCGCGGATAGCAAGCAATTTCTTCTGCGACAACAAACGAATTGCCTTCTGTATTTCATAAGTACTGCGCTTGATGACATCAGCGAACAGTACGACAATTTCATCACGTTCAATCATTTGGTACATGTCGAAACGCGAAGCACTGGCCTCCATCCCATCAAGAACATCGTCAAGCGCTGTCGTAAGCGCCATAATGTCCTCGCGCTCAATCGGCGTAATAAATGTTTTATTGAGCTCTGTCAAGATCGTATGTACATAGACGTCACATTTACTTTCCAGATCCTTCATTTCTTTCGTAAACGCCAAGACATCCGTCAAATCTTCTACACCTTGTGCGAACGTTTCTGCCGCTTGAACGAGCGTATCCGCCATGTTTTGCAGCGTTTCGAAAAACACGTCCTTTTTCTTGAACATTCCCGAGATCTCCTTTGCAACAAAAATTGCATGTGATGTAATCTTCTAAACCTTACATATCTTATCATAGGATACCGTGGTTTTGTAAAGAAATCGTAAACCAAACGTGAGCAAATGTCGAAACTTTAGCCCTATTCATCGCCAGAATTTCTCTCTTATTCGACAATTTTCGTCGTTTTTCATAAAAAGTACGGCAAAATACCGTTCTCACGCCGTTTTTCGCTCACTATTCAATTTTTCCCATAAAGGAATGTTAGATATGGCATAGACAGGAATGAAACAACATGCTATACCTGACATACGGTATAGTTTCCGCCTTTTTTTGAAAAGACATACATAAAAACCACATGCAATTCTCCCTGTCTAAAAATAAAAAAGACGAAGCGATATAGCCTTCCGGCTGCTGCTTTCGTCTCAGTTCCTTTACGTTCCGTTTTAATCCGCCGCTCACTTATATGCTCCAATTCGCCCATTCTTCCTGACGCTTCTCCCAGCGCTTCAGCCACTGGAGCGTGCAGGTGAACAGCTTTTCCCGATGCTTGCCATCCGAGTACGTATGGTCGGCTTGAAACACAATTTCCTTATCGCATTGTCCGTCACTGCGCAGCCAGAATACCTTCTGGTACAGGAAGCTGTAATCGGCCGGAATAACGTCATCACTCGTACCGTGCACGAGCAGCACATCGCCGTTGAACTTGCGTGCTTCTTGGAGCGGTTGATGGACGCCAAGCGCATTAAAATAGGCAGGTGCAAAGGAATACCCCAAATAATCCGCCGAGCCTTGCGTCATTGCTATGTCATATTGCTCACGTCCTACGATACGCACAATATCGTTGAATGGGTAAGCAACAGGCGACCAGAGGACAAGCCGCTTAATGCGCTGATCGCGCACCGCCGTCAATATCGCCACAGCCCCGCCCAAGCTGTGACCAATGAGCGTTACCCGCTGTGGATCAACATCTCCGCATCCAAGCGCATAGTCCAGAATAGATTGCGTTTGGCTGATCATGTCATCCAATCCAGTGTGTCCGTAATCGCCCGTGCTCTCTCCGCAGCCCGCGAAGTCGAAGCGCACGACGATATGACCTTCGCCTGCAAGCCTGCGCGCCGCATTGACGAATAACCGGTCAACCCCAATCCGGCTGCCCACGAAGCCATGACAAATGATTGTCACAGGAGCGCGCCGCTTCACACCGCGCTCATATGGTGCCCGCTCCTCAGGATAATGAATCGTCGCCGCTAACCGCTCTTCTTGCCATCGTATATCGATATGTCGCTCCATCAATAATCCCCTGCCTTCCTCCGCTCTCAGGTACGGGCAACGCACCTGGATTCATTTATTTCATATAATTCCGATTAATATACTATGTTTTATCAAAGTGTACTCCCTCTGTTCCCACTCTGTCAAGAGAATAAGACAAGAAAAAACCGCAATACCGATGTTCCGGCATTACGGTTTTCAACTGCAAGCGCTCCTTATTATCCATTTCCAAGGAGCTGACCACTTCTTCATCCAATTAACAGCATGTAAGCTTACCTGCAATCCGTTCCAGAACTGGAAAAGCTCATCCCAGTCATTTTCTCCGCATCAATCATATAGGCCGTACAAACGCTGCATCATCTGATGCGTTTCAAGCGTTCCTTCTGTCATCCCCGCATGCATGTGTCCTGCGGCAAGACCATAATCGTCTGTGTCTTCGGATTCATCCGGCGAGGATGCGCGATTAGCGGTATATGCTTGTTTAATTGCAGATGCTTCCTCAGGACCTCGCGATTGTTCTTGATTCAAATAAAGCTTCGTAAGTCCTTGTTCCGATCCGCGATTCTCTTCCATCCTTGTCACCCTCCTGCCGTATGTAATGATTGGAGCATACGACATTATTATGGGGCGCAAGGTTAATTTTATTCGCGATCCGATGGACGATCAGACATGATCCCATAGCACAGCATTGTCGTAATTTGGTCAGACAGTGTGCGAACGTTCATCCGCTTATCCAAATTGCCTGGCTGGAGAAAGAACTGCTTCATCGACACAATGTAACGAACAACCAAATGCGGGGACAGCTCCTTGCGAATATCTCCCCGTTGTTGTCCTCGAAATATCGCCGCTTCGAACTCAGGAATGACATGCGCCTCCTGATAGGCCATCATTTTCGCAAACAGATTTGGATAGTACTGTGTTAAATCGTTAATAAACGTCAGGGATATACGATCGAAGGGCTGATACTTCAGTAGAAGATCGAATAGTTCGTATATGTTCCCCGCCTCGTCCATGACCCGCAGCAAATATTGATGGCTTTCATGAGCCATTCGGTCTGTAATCGCCTCAAGCAGCCCTTCTTTGCTCTGAAAATATTTATATATCGTCATTTTCGCAACAGGAACCGCCTCCGCGATCTGCTCCATGCTCGTATCCTGAATCCCCCGTTCGAAAAACAGCCGCTGTCCTGCATCCATAATCGCGATCGCTTTACTGTTCAACTGGCGAATCGTCCCCTTTCCGTACGGACATAACTCGGGGGCTATGCCGTTAGCAGGGACATCACCTTCCCTTTACAGATCCCGCTTCGACAGCACAAGCCAACCGAAGAACAGTCCGCCTGCATATATCCCTATCGTAATAAATATGCCCTGCCAAGGCAAGCTGCCTGAGTCGAATAAATCCTTGCCATTGAACACCGTGAACAAGCTGACATCAGACAGCCAGGCAAGCGATTGCTGCATACCCGACAGGAGATGGAAGAGGAATGATAAAATGACGATTCCAATACTTAGTGACATGCCTGCTCGCTCGGAAGTTACAAATACGGTCATCACATACCCGATTCCAGCAAAAGCTAGTGCCGCCAGCAAGCCCGCAGCCGTAAACACGAGCAGCAAACCTGCATCTGCTACCGTACTGAACATATTGCCAAACCATAATGTCACCCCATAGCTGACAGCCGCAATCAGGAGAAAAGCAACAAGATGCGCGCTGGCCTTGCCTAGAAACAGCTTGCCGCGTGATACAGGCAATGTGAACATAAAATCAACCGTGCCCCGATCCCTTTCCCGAGCTACTGTGGACGAAGCCCACATCGCAGCGAAAATGCCCAGCAGCATCATGTAGAACACCAACGGTTCCCCTGCCATCCAGCCCTCAAAGCTGCCGAACATCTCTACATGCATGCCGAATCCCTCCAGCAAGGCTGGCGGAAACTGCTTCAACGCCTCAAGTAAAGAGGTATTGGTCATGTAGACATCGCCCAGACCAGCGAACATCATTTGGAACACAAGAATAATACTTGCCCATATAAAAAAGCTGCGTCGATTCGTCCTCCATTCATAGCAGAACACCCGCCACATTACGCCTCTCCCCCTTTGCGCTCATCAGAACGCTCACGTGAATGCCCAATTTGCGGTGAGTGCTCTTCTGTTATCTCCTGTTGATGCTTTGCCTGCGATAGCTGCTCTTCCGTACGCTCCGAGGAATGCTTCGCCTGCGATAGCTGCTTCACTTGACCTTGCGCAGGAATTCCTCCATTCCCTCTCACATCGTACTCTGCCATGAACAGCTCCTCCAAGGAAGGCTGCTCGATTCGTACATCCTTCAATTCATATGCGGCAATTCGCTGCAAAGCCAGATGAAGATCGCCCTGCAATAGCAAACGGTGCTCGATTCCATCGTATACAGCATCCGGATCAATATCCCGTAGCTGGTAAGCCTCGATGCAGTCGCCTTGCCGCTTGAATTGAACATGGGCAATCCGTTGATCCTTGCCTGGAATAGCGTCCACCTCGCATACCCGCAGCAATTTCCCTTCACGGATGAAGGCGACACGGCTGCACAGCTTCTCTACCTCGCTCAAGATATGTGTGGAGAAGAAGATCGTAGCTCCACGATCATGATATTCCTTTAGAATCTGGAAAAAGGTGTGCTGCATGAGCGGATCAAGTCCTGATGTCGGTTCATCCAGAACGATTAAATCAGGTTGATGAAGCAGGCACTGCACGATCCCAAGCTTCTTGCGATTGCCAAGCGAATACGATTTTACACGCTTGCTGACATCCAGCTTTAGCCGTTCAGCTAAGTTCATCGCATGGGTATCTTGCAGTGACAAGCCATTCATGCGAGCAGCAAAATCGAGCACTTCCTTGCCCGTTACATCTTCGTTGTAATGCACCTCCGATGGCAGATACCCAATTTTTCTCCGCACATCAGGACGCTCCCTACGCATGACTTCTCCGAACAACTCCACCGTACCGGTCGTTGGACGAAGCAACTGCATCATCGTTCGAAGCGTAGTAGACTTTCCTGCTCCATTTGGTCCAATAAATCCGAAAATTTCTCCCTGCTTCACTTCCAGATTGACATCATCGATACCGCGCTGTACTCCGTACCTTTTCGTTAGATTGCTCAGCTTGATCACGTTCATGCGACACCCCCCAATCTATACTTTAAACCGTTTGTTAGTACATCATATTCCGTTCATGGCGAAATTTACAATGTTGTTTTATACTCAATACTAATAAAAAGTATATCCCTTTCACTCAAAAGCTCTTTCCTGCTCATCATTTCATTTTGGTTGATTTTTATACGCACTGCATAAAAAAAGAGGAGCATCGCTCCTCTTCCCCATCTGTCCTATTTTGAATGTTCAACCAACCGTTCTGACTTCGCACTGATATCATTCCGATATTGCATGCCATTAAATTGGATGAGGCGGACAGCCTCATATGCCTTCGCTTTAGCTGCCGCTACATGATCGCCTATGCCGACAACGCCCAGCACACGGCCTCCAGCCGTTCGCCAAGTACCATCCTCATCACGCGATGTACCTGCGTGGAACAGCAGCGCATTAACGGATGCTGCATCCAATCCCGTAATGACATCCCCCTTGCTCACCTCACCAGGGTAGCCGGCTGCTGCTACGATCACGCATACAGCAGCATGGTCATGCCATTCCAGCTCGATGTCGTTCAGCTTACCTTCCGAGACTGCCCATAGCACCTTGAACAGATCAGTCTTCATTCTTGGCAGCACCGACTGCGTCTCCGGATCGCCAAAACGCGCATTAAACTCAATCACCTTCGGCTCCCCCTCCGGTGTAATCATCAAGCCTGCAAACAACAAGCCATGGAAGGAACGTCCTTCCGCCACCATTGCCTTTGCTGCCGGTTCAATGATTGTCCTGCATGCCTTCTCTATAACGGATGACGAGAATTGCGGCAATGGGCTGTAAGTGCCCATACCGCCAGTGTTCGGTCCGCAATCGCCATCGAAAATCGGCTTATGATCCTGTGCAGGCTCACATAGTCGCACCGTTTCACCGTCGACGAAGGCAAGGATCGACATTTCCTCGCCCTGCATGAACTCCTCAATGACAACCTTGCTGCCGGAAGCGCCGAATTTGCTATCTACCATGACCTCCTGCAGCACGTGAGCTGCTTCCTCATGGGTCTGAGCAATGACCACACCCTTGCCTGCTGCAAGCCCGTCAGCCTTAATCACAACCGGCAATGTATGCTTTTCAATATACGCCAGCGCTTCATTGAAATCATCAAACGCAGCGTATGCCGCAGTCGGAATGCCGTACTTGCAGAGCAGGTGCTTCATGAACACTTTACTCCACTCAATCTCTGCCGCCTTCCGGTCGGGACCGAATACCCGCAAGCCATGAGCCTTCAATACGTCGACAATACCGCCTGCTAATGGATCGTCAGGACCGATGACAACGAGATCAATCGCCTGTTCAGCGGCATATTTGGCGATGCCTTCGTAATCGTTCACAGCCAATGGTACGCATTCGGCAAGTTCAGCAATGCCTGCGTTGCCCGGCGCGCACAGCACCTGTTCCACCTGCGGACTGTTGCAAAGCGCCCATACAAGCGCATGCTCACGACCGCCGCTGCCGACGACCAACACTTTTTTCCCAATGTGCTCCATGTACATGAACGCCTCCTTAATGCTTAAAGTGACGTACGCCTGTCATTACCATGGCGATGCCATGCTCATTTGCTACTTGGATGGAATCATTGTCACGAACAGATCCCCCCGGCTGGATAACAGCTGTAATCCCAGCTTCAGCAGCCAAGGCCAACGTATCTTCCATTGGGAAGAATGCATCGGACGCAAGCACCGCACCGCGCGCCTTCTCGCCCGCTTGTTCGATTGCGATGCGAGCTGCACCTACACGGTTCATTTGTCCCGCACCTACGCCTACTGTCATGCCATCCTTCACAAGCACGATCGCATTCGATTTTACATGCTTCACAACGTTCCAGCCGAACAAGAGCTGCTCTAATTCTTCCGGAGACGGCTCGCGCTCAGTTGCGACCTGAACACTGTCTGCATTCAAGGAATGCAAGTCGATGTCCTGTACAAGGACGCCGCCGTCAACAGTCGTCAATTGACGGGATGGAACACGCTGCTCAGGGGACGGGACCGCTCCGATTTTCAGTAGACGAATGTTCTTTTTCTGCGTAAGCACCTCAAGCGCTTCCTCCGTGTAGCTAGGCGCAATTACGATTTCAAGGAAAATTTCATGCAAAAGGCGTGCTGTTTCTCCGTCAATCTCCCGATTTGAAGCAACGATTCCGCCGAATATGGACGTCGGATCGGACTCATACGCCTTTTGGTACGCCTCCAACACCGTATCGCCAATCCCTACACCGCACGGATTCATATGCTTCACAGCCACTACCGCTGGAGCTCGAAACTCACTGACAATCGCAAGCGCGGCGTTAGCATCATTAATATTATTGTAGGACAACTCCTTGCCGTGCAGTTGCTCCGCAGTCGTAATACTGCCCGCGCCAGCCAATGGGCGACGATAGAAAGCTGCATTTTGGTGCGGATTCTCCCCATAGCGAAGCGGCTGCTCCAGCTCATAAGTTACAGTCAACCGCTCTGGCCATTGTTCTCCGACCTGAGCCGTCAAATATTCAGCAATAAGGGAATCATATGCGGACGTATGGCGGAATACCTTGGCCGCAAGACGGCGGCGCGTTTCGATTGTGGTATCTCCGTTTGCACGAACTTCCTCGAGTATAGTGCCATAATCCGCAGCGTCAACGACAACCGTGACATCAGCATGATTTTTGGCAGCAGAACGCAGCATCGTCGGTCCGCCGATATCTATATTTTCAATTGCATCCTCATAGGATACGCCTGATTTCGCAATCGTCTGCTGGAATGGATACAGGTTAACTACGACCAGATCAATCGTAGACAAACCGAGCTCGTCCAACTGCTGCATATGAGCCGGATTGCTGCGCATCGCCAGCAGACCGCTGTGCACAGCTGGATGAAGCGTCTTAACCCGACCGTCCAAAATTTCCGGAAACTCTGTAACATCAGAAATCCCAGTCACCGGAACTTGCTCCTGCTCAAGCAATGATTTCGTACCGCCTGTCGAAATAATCTGCACACCCGCTTCAGCCAGGCTGCGCGCAAATGCTACAACGCCCGTTTTATCGGATACACTGATAAGCGCTCTTCGAATCGCCATGTTGTCCTCTCCCCTGCTAAACTTTGGCATTTTAGTTAAAAATCATTGAAATGCGTTACCGGATAGAAGTCTATATCATGACTCCCTATCAGCATGTCTTCACACCACTTCACATCGTAGAACACCACATCACAAACATCGCATCATACAGCATCTCATGACATACGTTTCAGCATATAAATCGCATAAATATCGCACCACATTGCAGAACATCACACATATCACATAAATATCACATCAACATCAGCTCGTATCCAATCCAATAATCCCATCAACGTCCTTCACCAGTGGAAAAACTGATGATTTGTCTTTCAAATAGTGGACACAATTTTGCAAAGACGATAATTTCTTTACATCTAAAAAAACACAACATATAGTTAATCAAGTTGTAAAACATCTATATTTGGACATTTGTTCATTTAAAGCAAGATATCCCTGTTTGTCTACCTTTGTGTGGACATTTTCATCGTTTGTCCTCAAGAGGACTACAAAAACAGAGTATCTAGTAACGCTACTCGCTGGATAATGACGAGAGCACTTTGTATCGCTATCCACTGGATATTAAAGAGAGTATTTAGTAACGCTATCATACTGGACATTGACGAGAGTATTTAGTATCGCTATTCTTCCACTGGACATTGACGAGTGCATTTGTAATGCTGCTCACATTGACGGTAAATGTTTCGTGACGCTATTCGTTTTTCACTGAATACTTCCATGGGTGTATTTATGATCCCGCCACAAGGCTATACGCTGGCAGATTTCACAAGGCTCCGAGCTATCATTTGCTGCACCACTTGCGGGTACAGTGCATGCTCAGCTTGTTGGATACGCGCAGACAAGGTGTCTTCCGTATCATCAGGCATAACGGCAACAACCTGCTGAGCCAGGATCGGCCCCGTATCCATACCTTCATCAACAAGATGCACCGTAACCCCCGTTACCTTCACGCCGTAATGCAGCGCTTGGCGTACTGCATGCATGCCCGGAAATGACGGCAAAAGCGAGGGGTGAATGTTGACCATTCGCCCTTCATAGGCACGCAGCAATACCGGCGTAACAAGGCGCATATATCCTGCCAGTACAACGAAATCGATTTGATGCTTGCGCAGCAGTCGAAGTACATCCTGCTCGTATTCCTCACGAGAAGCATACTTTTTCGGTTCGAATAAGGCTGCTTTCACCCCCGCCAGCTTCGCCCGCTCAATGACACGCGCCTGCGGCTTATCGCATACTAGCAAGGCGATGTCTCCACCCAGCAGCTGCTCTCTGGCTGCATCAATCAGCGCTTGAAAGTTGGAGCCGGAACCAGAAGCAAATACAGCGATTCGAGGTACTCGTTGCCCATGAGATTCCGCTGTCTTCATGTCTCCTGCCATGTATCCCGGTGTAACTTCACCCGTATTTACTACCATGTCTTCTGCCATACTTTTTGTCATTTTCCCTGCCATGCCTTCTGTCATTTCCTCTGCTACGCCTTCTGTTACATCTTCTGTTACGTCTTCTGTTACGTCTTCTATTACGTCTTCTGTTATATCTTCTGTTACGCCTTCTGCTACGTCTTCTGCTACGTCTTCTGTTACGCCTTCTGCTACGTCTTCTGTTACGCCTTCTGCTACGTTTTCAGCTATATCTTCTAATACACCTTCCGCCATATCTTCTTGCCTTCCGGATTCCCGCATTACAGGCCTACCCCCGGGATGCGAACTTGGCGACTGCCTTCCGTTACCTTGCCAATGCGATATACAGCCTCTCCCTGATCCTCAAGGCTGTGGATCGCCGCTTCCGCCTCCTCTTCCCCAACGACAATGACCATGCCAATTCCCATATTGAACGTAGTGAACAGCTCTGAAGCGGTAAGCTTGCCAATTTCACTGCACCAGGTGAATACAGGATGAATCGGCCATGAGCCATAATCGATCTCAACAGCCGTACCTTCTGGGAGCACGCGAGGAATATTTTCTAAAAAGCCTCCGCCAGTAATATGAGCGGCACCCTTTACATTTACTTGCTTCATCAATTCGAGCATGGATCGCACATAAATTCGCGTTGGAGTCAGCAGCACTTCGCCAAGCGCACCGCTGCCATCTGGCGCAATGTCAGTCAAGCCCAGCCCGCCTTGCTCCAGCAGCAGCTTGCGCACAAGGGAGAAACCATTGCTATGCAAGCCGCTAGAAGCAAGCCCCAACACAACATCGCCAGGACGGATCGATTCGCCCGTAATTACCCGACTCTTATCTACCACGCCAACGCTGAATCCGGCGATGTCATACTCCTCCAGTGCATACATACCCGGCATCTCGGCTGTTTCTCCGCCAATAAGAGCACAGCCTGACTGTGCGCAACCTTCGGCAATGCCGCTTACGATCGCCTCGATACGCTCTGGCACAACCTTGCCGCAAGCCAAATAATCAAGGAAGAAGAGCGGCTTTGCGCCTTGAACGACAATATCATTTACACACATGGCTACTGCGTCAATGCCGATCGTATCGTGCTTATCAAGCGCGAACGCAAGCTTCAGCTTCGTACCCACTCCATCCGTACCGGATACGAGAATCGGCTCCTTGTAACGCTGAATGTCGAGCTGGAACATGGCTCCAAACCCACCCAAATCGGTAAGCACTCCTGGCGTAAACGTGCGGCGAACATGTTTCTTCATTCGTTCGACTGCTTCATTACCTGCTGCGATATCGACACCCGCTTGTTTGTAGGCTTCTGACATAATCGTGCGTCTCCTCTCTCCCTGTAAGCAGGACAGGAATGCAGCTTGCATCCCCGTCCATCATCGCTAATGTGAATTCACCAATTATTAAAAAGCAAGTGCTATTAGCAGCCACAGCCTGTTCGCTCGTTGCCTGCTCCGGCTGCAGCATCTGTATATAAATTCGTCGGATACTCCTGATCGAAGCAAGCTAGGCAAAGTCCGCCCTTGGACTCCTCCGCGAACGCACCCCCGATAGCCTCAATCATGCCGTCTTGGCTTAAAAAAGCGAGTGAGTCTGCCCCAACCAGCTCGCACATCTCTTCAACCGTGTGCGATGACGCAATCAAATCCTCGCTGCGCGGTGTATCGATCCCGTAGAAGCACGGATACTTGAACGGCGGCGAAGCGATGCGCAGGTGAACCTCCAGCGCCCCAGCTTCGCGCAGCATGCGCACAATCCGGCGCGACGTCGTGCCGCGGACAACCGAGTCGTCAATCAGAACGACTCGCTTGCCCTCTACGACACTGCGCACAGCGCTTAGCTTCATCTTCACGCCCTGCTCACGCAGCGCTTGGCTTGGCTGAATGAATGTCCGGCCTGTATATTTGCTCTTAATCAAGCCCATCTCATATGGAATACCTGTTAGCTCCGCATAGCCGATGGCTGCCGATATACTGGAATCCGGCACACCGCTCACAATATCAGCTTCTACAAACGCCTCCCTTGCAAGCTGCATGCCCATCCGCTTGCGTGCTGTATGCAAATTGACATCATGAAGCTGGCTGTCCGGTCTGGAAAAGTAAATGAACTCCATCGCGCACAGCGCGCGCCGCTGCAGCGGTGCGAAGCGTTCGGAACGATGGCCGAGCGCATCGACAATAAGCAATTCCCCTGGCTCCAAGGCGCGAACCATTTCCGCTCCGACCGCTTCAAGCGCACACGACTCAGAGGCGAACACATAGCTGTCACCTAGTCTGCCGAGAACAAGCGGCCGCAAGCCGTTCGGGTCGGATGCTGCAAGCAGCTTGTCGTTCGTCATAATGAGAAACGCGAAGCCGCCTACCAGCTCGCTCAGCGCTTCCTTCGCCGCGCGAACGAGATCGTGCTCTGAACGGGCAATAAGATGAGCAATTACTTCCGTATCGCTGGTCGTTTGGAAAATGGAGCCCTTCTTCTCCAGCTCATGCCGAATCTTAGGCGCATTGACGATATTCCCGTTCGTTGCGACCGCCAGATCTCCATCTCGCGTCTTGAACACAAGCGGCTGCGCATTCGCAAGCCGGCTGTCGCCCGAGGTCGAGTAACGCACATGGCCGATCGCCCGGTCGCCGCGCATCTCCTGCAGGCGATTCGCGTCGAACACTTCCTTCACAAGTCCCATTTCGCGATGGTAGTGGAACGACTGGCCGTCGGACGTGCACATGCCCGCACTCTCTTCGCCGCGATGCTGGAGCGTATGCAAGCCGTAGTACACCATTGAGGCGGCCTCTTCATAGCCAAATACCCCGAATACGCCGCATTCTTCCTTCAAGCGGTCGAACGGCCCGTCTTTGCCGCTGCCTTCGTTATAGTAGGCTCCTGTCACTTCATGAGACATGGAATCGCATCCTTCCATCCCTGTTCTGCTTGCTTCCAAGGCATATCCAAAGCATCCATTCCATTTACCCGAACTTGGATTCGTTCACCCCCGACCGTACCAATGCCCTCAACCGGAACACCGGCTGCCTCGCAGCGGGCCTTTACCTCCTCAAGCTGCTCCGCGCTCACTGACAGCAAAATGCGAGATTGGCTTTCACTAAACAATGCGATGTCTGTTCTCAGCTCCACAGTATTCAACTCAAGCGCTGCGCCGACTTGGCCGCCAATACAGCATTCCGCAAGAGCAGCCGCAATGCCGCCATCCGATACATCATGAGCGGATTGCACAAGCCCTGCTTGAATAAGCTGCAAAACCGTTGCCAGCAAGCGCGATTCCGCATCCAAATCCAACTGAGGCGGACGGCCTTCAACCTTGCCATGCAGGACGGCTTGGAATTCACTGCCGCCGATCTCCGCCTTCGTGCGGCCAAGAAGCAGAACTGCATCTCCCTCCCGCTTGAATGCTTGCGTCGTAATATGCTGCGTATCATGAACGAGCCCGACCATACCAACGACCGGCGTCGGATAGATAGCTCCCTTTGCATTTTCGTTATATAAACTGACGTTTCCGCCGATTACCGGCGTATTCAACACGCGGCAGGCCTCAGCCATACCGTCGACCGCCTGTTCCATCTGCCAGAAGTTCTCTGGTTTCTCTGGATTGCCAAAGTTCAAATTATCCGTGATCGCAAGCGGCTCACCGCCTGAGCATACAATGTTGCGCGCTGCCTCGCAGACTGCAATTCGGCCGCCCATGTATGGATCAAGCATCACGTAGCGGCCATTGCAATCCGTCGTCATCGCAAGTGCCTTGTTCGTTCCGCGAACGAGCACGACTGCCGCATCCGAGCCCGGCGCTACTGCTGTACTTGTGCGAACCATCGTATCGTACTGACGATATACCCATTCCTTGCTTGCCACGGATGGCGAGCCAAGCACCTTCAACAGCGCTTCGTTCAACGCGTCAACACCGCTTACTTCCTGGTAAGCCGTTGTGTCCACAGAAGCATTGGCCTCATAATAAGCAGGCACTTGAGAAGGCTTATGGTATATCGGACATTCATCCACAAGTCCGTTTACCGGCATATCGCCAACAACCTCGCCGCCATACAGCAGGCGCAGGCGCCCATCATCCGTAACGCGGCCAACTTTGCAGCAAATAACGCCCCAGCGCTCGAAGATTTCCATCGCAATCGGCTCATTATGCTCTTCAATGACGAACAGCATCCGCTCCTGCGATTCGGACAGCATCATTTCATAAGGTGTCATGCCAAACTCACGCTGCGGAACCTCGTTCAAATTCAGCTCAAGCCCATTGCCCGCCTTGCTCGCCATTTCCGCGCTCGAGCAAGTCAGACCGGCTGCGCCCATATCCTGAATCCCGATCACGATGCCGGAAGCTATCAGCTCCAGACAGGACTCCATGACCAGCTTTTCCATGAACGGGTCGCCCACCTGTACCGCCGGACGTTTCGCTTCCGACTGCTCTGTCAGCTCCTCCGACGCGAATGTCGCGCCATGAATGCCATCGCGGCCTGTCGGCGGCCCCACATAATACACCGGATTGCCGATACCGCTTGCTACGCCCTTCTGAATATCCTTGTGGTCAATCAGCCCGACGCACATCGCGTTGACGAGCGGATTTCCTGCATAGCTGTCATCGAAAACGACCTCGCCGCCTACCGTTGGAATGCCGATACAGTTGCCATAGCCGGCAATGCCTGCAACGACATGTTCAAACAAATATTTCACCCGCTCATCCTGCAAGCTGCCAAAGCGCAGCGAATTCAACAGGGCAACCGGACGCGCTCCCATCGAGAAAATATCACGGATAATCCCGCCTACTCCTGTTGCCGCACCTTGGAACGGCTCGATTGCAGAAGGATGGTTATGGCTCTCAATTTTAAAAACGACCGCTTGCTCATCGCCGATGTCCACGATGCCTGCGCCTTCTCCCGGACCAACCAATACGCGTTCGCCAGTCGTCGGGAATCGCTTTAGCAGCGGCTTTGAATTTTTATAAGCACAGTGCTCAGACCACATCACACTGAATACGCCAATTTCGGTATAGTTCGGCTTCCGGCCGAGCAGCTCGCATATATGCGCATACTCGTCTTCCGTCACACCCATTGTCCGGTACAGCTTCTGCTCTTCTATCTGCTCAGCAGTCGGTTCCTGGCCCATATGGCGCAAGCCCTCCGCTATGGATTCTTCCTTCTGTCGAGCAAGGCGCGCTGCCGCCTGTTCTTGTGCCGTCGTATTAGTGAGCGTTGACTGCATGTTGCTCCCTCCAAGCATGTAAAATGGATGTAAACAAGCGAATGCCATCTGCTGAACCAAGCAGCTCGCTAACCGCGCGTTCTGGATGCGGCATCATGCCGAGCACATTGCCCGCTTCATTGCAAATGCCTGCAATATTCTCAAGCGAACCGTTCGGATTCTGCTCATACGTAAAAATGATTTGGTTCTGCTGCTTCAGCTTCGCCAGCGTCTCTTCATCACAGTAATAATTGCCCTCGCCATGTGCGATTGGAATATTCAAAATATCGCCCTCGTTATAGTCCATCGTGAACGGCGTATCTGCACGCGTTACACGAATAGGCGCTGCATGACAGCGGAACTTCAATCCTTCGTTCCTCCGCAGCGTCCCTGGAAGCAAGCCCGCTTCCGTCAAAATTTGAAATCCATTGCAAATGCCAAGCACATAAGCGCCTGCCTCAGCCGCCTTCGCAACAGCATTCATGACAGGGGCGAATCTTGCGATTGCTCCACTGCGCAAATAGTCGCCATACGAGAAGCCGCCTGGAATAACAATAAGATCATATCCGTTCAAGTCCGACTCCGTATGCCATACCCGCTCTACAACCACATTCAGCGTATCCTGCACGGCATGGACACAGTCTAAGTCACAATTCGATCCGGGAAATACGAGCACCGCTGCCTTCATCGCCTATTCCTCCAACTCGTACCGATAGTCTTCAACGACTGGATTCGCCAGCAGCTTCTCGCACATTTGCTCCACTTGCGCCGCAGCCTGCTCACGATTATCCGCGATAATGTTGAACTCCATATATTTGCCTATGCGCACCTGCTCCACACTGCTGTACCCCATCGTGTGCACCGCTTGCTCCACAGCAGCTCCCTGCGGATCCAACACGCCTGCCTTAGTCGTTACGAATACCTTCACCTTCATCCCTATTTCCCCCTCATTCGTCCATACTGGTCTGTAATCAGAATCAAATGTTTATGCTTCGATCCATTGTTGCTCCGTAATGCGCTCAAACAGTTCGACATAGCGGCTGCGCGTCGCCTCCACAACCTCTGACGGAAGCACTGGCGGCGTTCCGCATTTATCCCACCCGCTCGCAGCCAAATAACGGCGTACGGGTTCTTTGTCCAAACTGTCGATATCGCGATCCAGCACGTACTGATCCGCTGACCAGAACCGTGAGGAGTCTGGCGTGAACAGCTCATCTATAATTACGAGCTCTCCGTCGATCATTCCGAATTCAAATTTGCAATCGGCGAGCAAAATGCCCTTGGATGCGCACAGTTCTGCCGCATACATGTACAGCTCGATGCTGATCCGGCGCAGCTTCTCCGCGAGATCTGTGCCGAGATCCTCGCACATGACCGCGAACGGCACATCTTCGTCGTGTCCCTCATCATGCTTGCGGGACGGTGTAAATATCGGCTCCGGCAGCTTCTCATTCATGCGAAGGCCTGCAGGCAGCTCAATTCCGTTGACAGCTTGATGGGCAGTATACTGCCGCCAGCCGCCGCCGGTAATATAGCCTCTAACGACGCATTCAAAGTCAATGCGCTTTGCTCGGCGAGCAATGGTCATTCGATCTTGTAGGGAACGTAAAATTGCGGATAAATCCTGAGGTTCGAGATACATATCTCGGCTATCGCGGCAAGCTTGCCGCTCTTCTGCCAAATCCTGAACTTCGCCTTGGCGCAGCGCATGTTCGCAATGTAAATCCGGGTGTGGGTCTTGGTTTGAGTTCTGGTGCATAGCCTGTAGCGATTCAGTGCCGCTGTGCACAACATCGGGATAAAGCGCTCCGGATTGGCACTGCTCCAAATGCTTCGCCTGAACAGACTGCAAACCTAACTCATCAAGCGATACAACATGATTCGCGATCAGGTGCTTCGTCTGCTCGAACCAAAATTGGCTCAGCTTGTTCAGTACCTTTCCTTTGCCGGGCACCTCCGGCTTCAACACGGCATCGAATGCAGAAATCCGATCCGATACAACAATCAGCAAATGGTCTGGGTCCAGCTCATACAGTTCGCGCACTTTTCCACGATGGAGAAGTGGCAGCGGAACGATGTCTGCTGCAGTCGCATATTGAATGTTTGAAGACATCTCCTGTGCTCCTTTCGGCATAACGCCCATGTAGTCAAAAGCGCGTGTCCAAATCAATCCGCTCGCCTTAAACAGCAGATACATTGAACAACCTCTAAAGGAACCCTCCCATATTTTCGCACCCGCTGCAGCGGTCTCTTCCGATCGTGGGTGGAGGGAAGGAAGAGACCGCCCGCATGCGGCTGTCAGAGGGACAGCCTACGGGAGCATCCTATGCATCATCTCAGGGGGATGCATAGGGTTATGCAATAACCTTAATCAAGCAAGCCGACTTGGCGGAAAATCGTATCCACATTTTTCAAATGCCATGCAGGGTTGAACGCATCCGCGATCTCCTCTGCACTCAGTACGGCCGTAATTTCCGGCGTGTTCTCGATAATGTCGCGGAAGCTGCGCTGCTCTTCCCATGCCTGCATCGCACGAGGCTGCACCGTGTCATAAGCCTGTTCACGCGCCCAGCCCTTGTCGATCAGCTTCGTCATCACGCGGCCGGAGAACGGAACGTCGAAGGTGCGCTGCATATTGCGCTTCATATTCTCTGGGAACACCGTCAAATTTTTCACAATGTTCATGAAGCGGTTCAGCATATAGTTCATCAGCATCGTCGCATCCGGTAAAATGATGCGTTCTACCGAGCTGTGTGAAATATCGCGCTCATGCCAGAGCGGCACATCCTCATAAGCGGTCAGCATGTACCCGCGCATTACGCGGGACAAGCCGGAAATATTTTCGCAGCCGATCGGATTGCGCTTATGCGGCATCGCCGACGAGCCCTTTTGGCCTTTTGCGAAGGCTTCCTCAACCTCGCGGAACTCACTCTTTTGCAGGGCACGAATTTCGGTAGCAAACTTATCAAGCGATGTCGCGATAAGCGCAAGCGATGCCATGTACTCGGCATGACGGTCACGCTGCAGCGTTTGCGTCGAAATCGGCGCTGGCTTCGTACCGAGCTTCGCGCATACGAATTTCTCTACGGATGGATCGATATTCGCATACGTTCCAACCGCACCGGACATTTTTCCGAACTCAACGCCGTCCGCCGCGTGACGGAACCGCTCCAGGTTGCGGAGCATTTCCGCATACCAGAGGGCCATCTTCAGGCCGAAAGTTGTCGGCTCGGCATGCACGCCGTGCGTACGTCCCATCATTGGCGTATCTTTATATTCAAGTGCTTTATTTTTCAGAATCTCAATGAAATTCAGCAAGTCGCGTTCAATAATCTCATTCGCCTGCTTCATCAAATACCCGAGCGCGGTATCCACGACATCTGTCGACGTTAAGCCGTAGTGAACCCATTTTCGCTCTTCGCCGAGTGTCTCGGATACCGCGCGAGTAAAGGCAATAACGTCATGGCGCGTTTCTGCTTCAATTTCATAAATCCGTTCGATATCGAAGCTTGCATGCTCGCGGAGCTTCTTTACGTCTTCGTGCGGGATGACACCAAGATCAGCCCATGCCTCACACGCGCACAGTTCCACCTCAAGCCAAGCCTTAAATTTATTCTCTTCCGTCCAAATCGCCCGCATCTCCGGGCGCGAATACCGTTCAATCATCGTTCGCATTCCTCCACAAGTCCGTTAAATTCATCCATTCGAGCGCAGCAGCGATGTCCGGCCCTAGTATGTTAATATGCCCCATCTTGCGCTTCGCCTTCGCTTCCGACTTGCCGTACCAGTGCAGCTTCGGCGTCACGCCAAGGCGGCTGGCTGCCGGATCGTCGGCACGGAACCATTGTATCATGTCCACAGCGTCTTCGCCGAGCAAGTTGACCATAATAACAGGGGTGTGGAGCTCTGTGCTGCCAAGCGGCAAATTGCAAATGGCTCGAAGATGCTGCTCGAACTGCGAAGTGCGGCAGGCATCCATCGTATAGTGGCCCGAATTGTGCGGTCGCGGAGCAAGCTCATTGACGAGCAAGCGCCCATCAGCAGTTAGGAACATCTCCACAGCGATGAGCCCGACAACATTGAGCGATTCCGCAATACGGCGTGCAAGCCGCTCTGCCTCTTCCTGTACGTGCTGCGGAATGCGAGCCGGTACGATGGACATGTGCAAAATGTGATGCCGATGAATGTTCTCCGCTACCGGGAAGACGGCGATCTCGCCGCGCGGGCTGCGCGCCGCGATGACGGACAGCTCCAGCTCGAACGGGATGAACTCCTCCAGAACGAGCTCTGGCGTAAGTGCGGACAGCGCTTGATACGCCTCCTTCGCCTCATCCGGGTGACGAATGATGCGCTGACCCTTGCCGTCATAACCGCCGGTCGCGGTCTTCAGCACGCCTGCGCCGCCGAACGCTTCCAGCCTCTCCTGAATTTCGGCTGCCGATCCGATGGCTGCATACGGCGCCACCGGCACATTCGCTGCCGCGAGCGCTTCTTTCTCCCGCAAGCGGTGCTGTGTAATCCGCAGCAAATGACTGCCCTGCGGCACATACGCTTCCTGTTCCAAGCGTTCCACAATTTCAGCTGAGACATTTTCGAACTCGTACGTAATGACATCCGAACGCTTGCCTAGCTCATGCGCGGCAGCCGCATCGTCGTAAGCAGCCGTTATCATATCGGCGGCGGCTCCGCACGGCGCGTCCTGCGCCGGATCAAGCGCTGTGAAGCGGTAGCCTAGGCGCACGCCCTCAAGCGCCAGCATGCGGCCCAATTGGCCGCCGCCCAGCACGCCGATCGTCGCACCGGGGACAAGCACCGGTGCGTCCGCACGGCTCGGGCGCTCCTGCGGCAGCGTGCGGCCGTTCACAGGCGCGCTCATTCGAGCGCCCCCGTGTCCTGCACCTGCTGCCGAATCGCTTCCCTGCGCGCCGCAACGCGCGCGCGCAATGCCTCATCGTGCATGCCAAGCATCTGCACGGCCAGCAGCCCGGCGTTCGACGCACCCGCCGGTCCAATGGCGACGGTCGCCACGGGTACGCCCGCCGGCATCTGTACGATGGACAAAAGCGAGTCCATCCCATTCAGATGCGACGACTTCACCGGCACACCGATAACCGGCAGCACCGTCTTCGCCGCTACCATGCCCGGCAGGTGCGCCGCGCCTCCCGCTCCGGCAATGATGACGCGGACTCCTCTCGCCTCTGCCGTCTCGGCATAGCGGAACATCTCGTCTGGCGTGCGATGCGCGGACACCACCTTTTTCTCATAGGCAACGCCCATCTCCTCCAATATCTCGCACGCCTTCTTCATCGTATCCCAATCGGACTTGCTTCCCATAATGACGCCTACTACCGGCACACAGCCCTGCCCCTGGCTCGCTGCGTTCGCCATCGCAATCACCCGCTTTCGACAATGTCCAACCAATCTGTCTTGATGCGCCGCTATAGCGGCATGAACATAAAAAAACGTTCAGGCTTCTCCCCCGAACGCATCATCGACATGCTATGAGAAATGAGCAAACAAGCGGATCACTCCCGCTTCGGCAGGAATCGAATGTTCACCACCACAACCGTCACCTTCCGGTGGCGTGCGGCAGCGAGAACAGTCTTCTGCCTGTTCGTCATTCTCGTAGTCCAAAAATTTACGGTTCTTGGGTAGAAACTTCCGGCCATATTCCCGGAATTATACGAGCAACAATATTCGGTTTATCCTTCTTGTGCCTCCAGTTTAACAAGGCTTAACATGGCGTGTCAACAATTAAATGCGAATATTTTAATATATTATTTAATAAACGTTCGTATTTAGACGAAGGTTTTATTGTTAACCACGTTAAATATTCGGATTTGGCGAACATTTCGCCCTCTTTCCCCTCACATACAAATAAGCCAACAACAGGCCATCCCTGCTGTTGGCTTATCCCTTTACGTTCTCATAATGATTTGCTTATCGTAAGCCACAATTTCTTCTCTATCGCAACGATTACGGTCAACCATAACGATCAGCATCGCATTATAACTATCCATTATTATTTAATTACCAGTACAGGCACCTTGGCGTGCTGCACGACATGATGGCTCACGCTGCCAAGCACAAACTCCTTCAACCCGCTAAGACCGCGGCTGCCGATAATGACGAGATCCGCATTGAACTCATCCGCCTCGTCGATGATCGCTTGGCCTGGAGGGCCTTGCTGCAGAATAACCCCGGCTCGGTCGCCAAGCGACGCAACCTTGCCCTCTGCTTCCTTCTGCAATCGCTCCGCATATTCGTACAGTTCTTCATTCGTTTCTGCTGAAGCCGTTGCATAGGCCGAACCCACAAAGTATTGCGGGAACTGAAATACATGCACGACACGTACTTGAGACTCCTCATTCGCCTCTGCAAGCCCAATCGCGTGCTGCAATGCCTTGCGAGCCGGCTCCGATCCATCATATGCAACAAGAATGCGTTGAAATTTCATAAATCCCACCACGCTTCCCCATAATGTACTAATGCTGTGCTTATTATTTAACCAAATCGAACCAAAATAAAACCGAAAACAAAAATATTTACCAGCAAAATAAACGGTACGCCTGCCGTAAAGGTAACATGCTGCGTCTTATGGCGCTTGTTGTACATGGCGGTCAACACCCCTAACGCACCGCCGAGCCAAGCCGCTAGGAACAGCTTGCGCTCTGGAATGCGGCGTCGATGCTTCTGTGCCCGCTGCTTATCCACAACCATCATTTGATATCCGATCACATTTATAATAAGCAAGTAAATGAATACGATCCAAGTCCAGTCCTTCATCCTATGTTACTGCCTCCCTCCTGTCCCTATTATACAATGGGGGCAATCCAAAAGTCCGCTGCCAATCATCTGTATGACGCAACATATCAAATAGGCACTTCGTCTGTATGTACGAAAGGAGTGAGTCAGCCGTATGCGCAAATGCATCATTCTATTTACAATTGCCTGCAGTATCTTTTTCGTTACCGCCTGTCAGACTGTGCAGCAGCATACATCCAAAATGCCTCCTGACACTCCAATGGAAGCCTCTTCTATGAGTTGGCCGTACAGCCGTATGATTTTTTTCAATCATCTCATTTATGTAGGCAGCGACGAGAAAGTCGACAAGGTGGATGAATTGCTTGGAGAAATCGAACATTCCTCGGATAAAGAGGAGGCAGTGAAAGGAAATAGCTTCTCGAATTACTACCCAGTAGGTACCAAGCTGTACAAAATGAAAGGCACGAGCGAGAATGAAGCCATTGCAGTAGAAACCGAAAAAGATGAATTCAAGAAGGCTTACCGTAAAAAAATATAGCCAATCGGACAATGGCCGCATCTCCAGCGCCTTAGTTCATTTTTTTCAACAGTTCATCCTTACTGATGAGTACCTTGCTTTTTTGATTTTGATAGACAGCAGGCACGTTTTCGTTGCCCTCCTGCAAATTCTGCGCTGAAACTTTCAGGAAAATAGAAGTATTCTCATTTACAACACGATACGTACCATCCGTATTTATTTTCAAAAATAGGATCGACTCATCACCGTATTGCAAAGGAGTTGTATCATCGGAAACAACAATGGCTTCCCCGTCGCTTCCGCCCATTTGGGTTACATGAATGAACGTGTTTTTGATAGCGGCGTCCCCTTTTAATACATTCGATACTTGAACGACTGATACCGTTCGATACGTTTCTGGTGCGCTATTTGCAGCTTTCTTCACGTCATTCGCTTGAACAATTTGCCCCTCGACAATCAGATCCACATCGCTGGCTAATGCTTCGTAACTTTTATACCCATAGGCCCAGCTCACGTCGAAATGAACAACAGGAATGAAAGGATTGGCTTGGGACAATGCTTTCATCTCCCCATACTTCTTTTTAATCGTTTCTTTATCGGCAGAGGTCGGCGATGTGTTCGTTCTCGCAAGCGAACCGTCAGACCAGAAGGTATTGGATCTCATTACAGAGGACTCATTATCATTATGTGCCAGCCCTAATGCATGACCTAATTCATGCGTCGCAATCCCCTCAACGATCGATGACGTGTATCGAGTTTGGCTCGTGTAATACTCATTCACCCAAGCGCGCGTTTTTGTGGCAATTCCATTGGCGTATGTCGTATAGCAAATGCCGTCCCAATCATTGTCTTTCGTTGGCGAAACCTTTTTATTCCCTGTCCGAAAATCAAATTTCGTTCCTTTTCCCATCGATACGCTTCCCGTTCCATTCCATCGACTGGCGCCCGTGTTCCAGATCCCCTCGTAAAACGAATTCGATCCATCGTTGTAATACTGAATATGATTTGAATTAAACTTCCATGGGTTTTCCGGCGTTGCTGCATGTACAGTTCCAGCAAATGCAAAAATGAGGGTTAAAGAAAAAGCTGCCTTTGCAAATCTCTTTTTCATTTCCAATCCTCCCGCATCTGATTTAGAAAGCAATTCACTTTCTAAGCTGCAAATCATTTTCATGCAATCCGATTAATATATATATGCCTTTACCGATCAATATTTCATTTCATCCTATATTTTTCGTGCAGCAAAAAAGACACACCGACCGCAACCCTACTAAGCTTGATCCTGTGTGTCTCTTTCTTGTGTTCGGTTATTTCTTATTCGTGTGATCTACGATTCCAATTGGAGACTTCAGCGCTGCTTGACGCTCTGCCTCTGTCATCCAGCCGAGATCCGTCATGCGCTTCAATACAACATACTGCCGCTGGAGAGCCAGCTTCATATTCTTCGCTGGGGAATAGCGCTCCGGTGCCTTGAGTAATCCAACGAGAATGGCTGCTTCTGCCTTGTTAATCGTAGGGAGGTCACCATTCACTCGGGTTGTTTTGCCGAAATAATAACGTGCTGCATTCTCGATCCCGTATTGTCCATGTCCGAAATATACTTTATTCAAGTACATTTCTAGAATCTCTTGCTTGCTATAATTCAACTCCAGATTGGCTGCTATCGTCATCTCCTTCATTTTGCGGGAAAATGTCTTATCATGCGTTAAGAACAGGTTGCGCGCCAACTGCATCGAAATCGTGCTGCCTCCCTGTGCCTTCTGCTGCTTCGTCACATTAATCCAGACCGACCGTGCCAGTCCGATCGGATCGATGCCAGGATGCAGCTTGAAGCGATGATCCTCAATGGCCATTAGCTCTTGTGGAATAAAGGGGGCCATATGGTCGAGCTGAACCATGCGCTGTCCATTGGCCGTTGTTGCTTCCAATGCAATTTGCTCACGGAACGTGGTGAGCTTGCCTTGATCGATCCATACTGTGCCTGTTGCCGCCATTCCAACCCATCCGATAATCGGAGTAAGAATTGCAACGAGCAAGCTATATATGACCCAACGCTTCCACTTCATTCCCTGTGGCGTATGAGCAGGTTGTGCGATTGTCTCAGATTGTTCATGCAGCATAGTGGATTCTTTCTTATTAGGAAAATGAATACGAGGCTTATCTTGCATCACATTCGGTATCTTGCGATGTGCAGTTGTCTCCTGAACAGGAAGAGGCATAAATACCGATGCGTGAACCAGATGTCCTTTTCTTTGTTTTTTCATTCGTAACCGCCTCCCCTTCTTATATGTAAGAGCTATTTTCAGATTTGAAACACAACCCTTACGTATAGTGTATACGTTGACCGCATGCCATGACATCGAATTGACTTGCAGCCAGCTTACAATGATGAAAGAAAAGAGTGAAAGTAAAACAGAAAACGCCTTATCTATGAAATAGAAGACGAACGAGTTACGAGAAATGTTGTTGGTATATTTTTCTTGTTGCAAAATGATATGAATGTATGCTAAATTAAGGTTCTGTTGAGCAAATAATATGGCGGTCGTGGCGAAGTGGTTAACGCATCGGATTGTGGCTCCGACACTCGAGGGTTCGATTCCCTTCGATCGCCCCATATCATTTGCCGATGTGGTGGAATTGGCAGACACGCCGCACTCAAAATGCGGTGCCGAGAGGCTTGCCGGTTCGAGTCCGGCCATCGGTATACGACAAAAAAGAGTTATCAAATTGCGTTAAGCGATTTGATAACTCTTTTTTTATACACATTCACTTCATTTTTCTATTAGCATTCTCAACCCGGAAAACATGTACACTACGTTTTTATCGTCATCCAATGCAACTGACATTTTTGTCTCTTTATTTTGAACGAAACGGAAATCACGTGCTGATTTATCCCATTTCACTTCAAGTCCCTGAATGTCCATATGGAACAATTTTTTGGCAATCGGCGCAGCTATTTCTTTCACTTCTTTTTCTGTTACTGCCTTGTCTGCTTGTTTTCGCGCAACGTCATATACATACTCTATCTTTCCTGTTTTTGCTTCAACAGCCAGAGTAATATGATCACCTTTGAGCTTCCACGTATCACTTTTGGTGACTTTGATGCCACCATAATAACCAAGCTCGGCTTTCTTTACCTCAAATTCCTGATCTAAAGCTGTTTTCACTGCATCCGCTGCCGTTTTAAGTAATTTCGGTTCTAGCTCGTTCTTGTCTACCTTGATAACGGCTGCACCAATATAATTTTTATTCTTTGATTGCTCCTGTGGATATTTTATCCAAGAAATCACGAAGTCTTTTCCCTCTAGCAAATAAAGGGTACTGTAAACCTTCCCCTTGTCATAGCTCTGAGTGATTTGAACCTCTTTATGAAATGCATAGGCTTTCTTGGCGTACATCCCTTTCAACTTGTTCAGCAATTCCTTTTGATCATCCTTGCTCACTTTATCAAGAGATTGAATCCCCTTAATATTGATCAGTTCCCCTGTACCTGGTTTAAAATTTACTTCGTATAATTCGTCTGCCGAAGGAACCGTCGCCAGATCAAAATGGATGTTTAAAGGCATTCTCGAACTTCAACTTTATTTCTTTCCCTGCAAATTGATTCACGGCCTTTTGCAGATTGGCAGCAACCTTTTTATCAATTTGAACACTGTTGCTTGATGCTTGTTCTTGCTTCTTTCCTCCTGCTGCTTCGGCTCCTGCAAAGGCCGGGCCCGCAAGTGTAACGAACATACTGGATACGATCATAGATGCTAGAATTGCTTTTTTTATTATTCATTTTATTTCCTCCTATGTATGATTGCATGGATATTTCCTTCTATACTAACACGTAAATCCCAATATTTTACTTAACTTTCTTTGAATATAATTTAAGAAAAAATCAAAAACTAAATGCGAATATCCAAATTTAAAAGAGTTATCAAATTGCGCTATGCAATTCAACAACTCTTTCATATTCAAACCTGCCCTATTCAGAACCCACTTAACGCTCTGACACCTGATGTTAAGAACACTATGTTCTTATTAGCGTCAAGTGCTACTCTCAATACGGGTTGTTTGTCTTTAATGAAGTAGTAATTTTTAAAGGTGCTGTCCCACTTTACTTCTAAATCCGAAATGTCCATATTGAATAATTCCTTGGCAAGCGGAGCAACCGATTCTTTTGCATCCTTTTCCGTAATCCCCTTGTTAGTCGTTACCGCTTTACGTGTTTTATGAAATACGTTAGTGACCTTTCCCTCCTCCATTTCAAGCGATACGTCCTTATCTTCAAGTGTCCATGTAAAGCGTCTTAGATTAGCGGATGTAACTTCCAAATCATGATTGAATACCGTTTTTATTGATCCGATTGCCGTTTCCAACAACTTCGGATCGAGCTCTTCCTTGGTGAACTTTATTGTAAATGCACTAACTTCATTTTTTGGCATTTTAGGAGTATTCTCTTTGAAGAAATATACCTCGAAGTCTTTCCCTGTCAACTGATACGACAAAGGCACACCTAGCTTTTCTTTTTTACCATCATAGTCTCGCATCATGATCACTTCTTTATTGAAAACATAATTTTTATTTGCATATGCTTTTTTTAACACTTTCAAGATCTTCTCCTGATCCTCTTTACTGATTGTATCGATTGTGACCTTTTCATCAACCTGCCATATACCACCACTTTCAACATTAAAGCGAACAGCATATTTTCCGTCTACGGATTCAACCTTTGCACTCATAGATAATTCTATCTTCTCGCCGAAATTTTTCAGCTTGATCTCTTTCCCCGCATATACTTTGATAGCTTTTTGCAGCTTGGCGGCCAGCTTCTGATCGATTTGAACCTTCTTGTTATCCGTTTGCTTCTGTTCTTGCGCAGCCTCAGCCCCTGCTGGAATCGGGCCTGCCACGGCAACCAACATACTGGATACGATCATAGACGCTAGAAATGCTTTTTTTAGATTCATTTTATATCCTCCCACTTATTAATATATGAGTACTCTCTTCATGCTTACATTGACAATTAGATTCAACTTAATTCGCTTATTGCCCCTACTTGGTTTCCCGCAATCGCTCTAACATTTCTTGCCCCTTGATCTGAAGCTCGGCAACTGCATCGTCCAGCGTTTTCTCTTTGTCAATTAATGATTTCAGCGCATTCGACAATAACGAATCGAATTCAGCTTGGAAACCCGGTGGAATGCTTTTTTTATCTGACACACTGCTAGCTTGCATTGGCTTCAGGAGGTAAAAAGCATCCGTTTCCCGCCCTCTAAAATCCTTGAAGTTGTCTGATCGCGTAGGTAGCTTAGCGTATACTGCCTTCCCAGCAACCTGCGCCATTTCCGGTCCATTCACGAATTTGACGAATTCCCAAGCTGCCCGCTTGTTCGGAGAATCCGCAGATATGGCATAGATCTCCGACAATTTCACGTAAGCCGATTCATCAGGCTTTGCAGGATTAACCGGTGCGGCTGCGATGCCCCAGTCGATCTCCGGTGTCTTCGAGTAATATGTAATATCCCGCAAGAAGAAAGCAAACCACGGCGCCTGAATCGTCATTGCCGCTTGGCCCATGTAGAACAATTCGTTCGATCGGCTATACTGTTTCAAATCTCCGGTATATTCGTATCCTTCGAGTTGCTCGCCCTCCTCCAACGGGGGAGGAGCATAGGCCGCTTTATTGCGGACGGAATTCGTCGCCATCTTTATTGATTCCTTCCAACCATCTGAATCTATCAACAGCTTGCCTGATTTCGCATCAACCAGTTTAAGTGCCGATGCTGCGGCGATATCGTACAACAAACTTGCTGCCCCTCTCGTCTGATACAATCCGTACACTTGCTTTTTTCCCGAATCGACGCTCGAAAATCTCTCTGCTAAATCAAGGAGCTCCTTCCATGTCATTTTCCCGTTTGGCGGCTCGATTTGATGCTTCTTGAACAAGTTGCTATTATAATAGATGACATTCGTTTCGAAGGAAGGAGTAAGCCCGTACAGCTTCCCATTCCCTTTTGCCCGCAGCCTGTCGATAAGACCAGGCATAAATCCGTCCAACTTGTATTGATCCTGGTTGATGGCCGGCTCTATGTCATACAACCTTCCTTCTTGAGCAAAGGCTTCGAACATGCTTTCATTCAAAAACAGCACATCCGGCTTAACTTTATCGAGCAGCTTTTTCTTTTCATCAGTCAAATTGAATGCCTCGTTTTTTTCGGCTTCGTCGAACAATTCTGCTTCACTGATAACCTCAATATCGATGTCGGGATTCATCATCTTAAAGAAGTTCCCGTAGTCACTATAAAATCGATCTTCATCTTGATAGACGACCCTGATCTTCCCCTTGCCATCCTTTAATGGCGCAAGCTCTGACCGTTCTCCGAAGCAGCCGCTTAAGAGAGACATGATCGTCAGCAGCATAATGACGGTCTTCCCATTCTTCAACACGTACTACACTCTCCCTATTTTCCCTCATCCTTGTTTGCAGATTCTCGCGCTTTCAAGAGCAGTTCCTGCGCTTTTACCTCCAACGCGGCAGTTGCTTCATCAACTGATTTCTCGTTCGCGACGACGGCTAACAGCTCCTCACGAAGCGGTTTATAAAATAACCTGAAGAACTCGAATGGAAGACTTTCATATAGGCTGCTCTCCTGCCTGATCTTCGGCATATAAAATGCATCCGTACTTCTGCCCTTGATATCCTTCATATAACCGTTACGTGAAGGAAGCTTGCCTTCCAGTGTTCGCGAACGGGCCTGCGCCATCTCCGCGCCATTCACGAATTTGACGAATTCCCAGGCTGCCCGCTTGTTGGCTGAGTCGGCCGCAATTGCATAGATGGGAGCAAAGCTAATGGATGAAGAATCCATCGCAGAATCTACCGGAGCCGTAACTACATCCCAATCTTGCTTGGTTAATACAAGCTCCCGAGTTTTGTAAGCGCTACCTATCGTCATAGCAGTTTGATCTCTAAGTTTTTGAGAGTAAATTTGGCCTTCAGGATGCAAAAATACAGATTTGCTGCGTACAGCATCCGTTACCTGCTTGATTGCTTTTTTCCAGCCATCTGAGTTCAGAAGCACCTTCTCTCCCTTCGGGTCGAGCAGCTTCAATCCGGAGGAATCGGCAATTTTGTACAAAATGGCTCCTATATTCCCATACCATTCATAGAACCCGTACACCTTATTGTCTCCGCTTCCGATATTGGCAAATCTCGCTGACAAATCAAACATTTCCTGCCAGGTCATATTGTTCTTCGGCGGTTCGATTTGATGCTCCTTGAACAACGCTGCGTTATAGTACAAAACTTCCCTATCCACATAAGGAGCAAGCCCATATAGCTTGCCGTTGCCTAAGCTTTTGATTCTGTCGATCAGCCCTGGCAAAAAGCCCTTCATATCATAGTCGTCCTGCCGGATCATTTCTTCCAACTCGTATAATCTGCCAGCTTCAGCAAATGATTGAAACGTTTTCGCATCACCCAGCTTTATTACGTCCGCGCCGGAGTTCTCCAACAGCTTCTTTATTTCCGCATCCCAATCCTCTGCACGAATCGTTTTCCCGAGATTTAGAAGCACCTGACTCTCGGGGATAACCTCGACCTCAATCTGCGGATATTTCATATGGAAATACTTTCCGTAGTCGTGGTAAAAGGCTTCCTCATCCTGATAGATCACCTTGATTTTGCTTGGCTGCAAAGGCTCCAGCACTTCCTTCTTGCCAAAGCAGCCGCTCATTAAGGAAACGATCATTAGCAGCAAAATCACAATTTTCCATCTGTTATGCATATTTCTAGCTCCCTCTTTGTTCAAGCTCAGTTTGCAATGACCCCTGTAATTCTTTTAGTTGAAAACTCAAGGGTAAAAAGCTTACGAAGCATCTTTTATGGCTTTTTCTCAGATCTCCGTAAGCTTTTATGAGTACCTCTTGCCCCTGTATCTCCTGCGCGGCTACCGCTTCGTTCACTGACTTCTAGTTATCGATAACGGCTCGCAGCTCTTCCAGCAGCGGCTTTCATTGGAGCACATGTTTTTAGTCTAATAACGTCTAATTTCCAACTATTAACCTTGAGCCGCTCGATATGATGTACACCGGTTTCTTATCAACATCCAACGCTGCTTTCAATATCGTTTTTTTATCTTTAACAAAGTAATAATCTTTAAACAGGTTGTCCCACTTCACTTCATATCCCGAAATATCGATATTAAATAATTCCTTGGCAAGCGGACCGATCACTTCCTTTGCATCTTTTTCCGTAACCTCTTGGTCGGTCGTTACCTTTTTCCTTGTATTATGATACACATTCAGGATCTTTCCGTTTTTTTTGTCTATCTCAAGCGATACATCGTTATCCTTAAGTAATAACATTTGAACCTTGTCCCCAATAGAATGAAGTTGGGCATCTGTTATTTCAAAATCATGATCAAATGCCGTTTTTATCGCTTTTGCTGCCATTTCCAACGATTTCGAATCAATATCCTCCTTGGCAAGCTTTATTACAACTCTACTCACAAATTCCGCCTTACCCCATACTTCCCAATTTGCTTCAAAGTCCTTCCCTGTCAACTGGTACGAAAAATAATCATCTTTTAGTTTTTCATTTTTACCATCGTAAAGGCGACGCAGAACTACTTCTTTATCAAGAACGTATGTTTTCTTCGCGTATGCTCCTTTCAGCGCTTTCAGGATCTTCTCCTGAGCCGCTTTACTGATTTTATCGAGTGGAATCGTTCCGTTTACCCCCGATACTGCACCTTTTTTATAATCGAAGCGAACGACATACTTTCCATCAAGCGATTTAACCTGTGCCTCTGTATTAAATGTAGACTCGGCAGCGTCCTGCAACTTTACCTCTTTCCCCGCAAATTGCTTTACCGCTTTTTGCAGCTTGGCGGCCATCGTTTTATCGATCAGAATCTTCTTATTATCCGTTTGCTTCTGCTCTTGCGCAGCCTCAGCTCCTGCAGGAATTGGGCCTGCCACGGCAACTAACACACTGGATACGATCATAGTTGCTAGAATTGCTTTTTTCATATTCATTTTATTTTCTCCTATGTATTCATTTAATAATAAAATCAAAAACGAAATGTCAATATCCAAAAGTAAAGAGTTATCAAATTTCGTATTTCGTCATGAATTCAATAACTCTTTTATATTCAAACCTGTCTTATTCAGAATCCGTATAATGCTCCGACACCTGCTATTATGGACACTACGTTCTTATCGGCGTCCAGTGCTGCCCTCAGAACCGGTTTTTTGTCTTTAATGAAGTAGTAATTTTCAAATGAGCTGCCCCACTTCACTTCTAATCCGGTAATGTCCATATTGAATAATTCCTTGGCAAGCGGAGCAACCACGTCTTTAGCCTCTTTTTCCGTCATTTTTTTGTTAGTCGTTACCGCTTTGCGCGTTTTATGAAATACGTTTGTGAGCTCTCCCCTCTCAATTTCAATCAATGCATCCTTATCCTCAAGTATCCATCTAAAACCATTTATTAGTTTAGCGTCTGTAACTTCAAAATCATGATTGAATGCCGTTTTTGTCGCTTTTGCTGCCGTTTCCAGGAGTTTCGGATCAAGCTCTTCCTTGGTAAACCGTATCTTAAAACCACCAACAGTACCTGTTAGCTCTTTAGTGGAATTTTCCTTTAAAAAGGAAACATCAAAGTCTTTCCCTGTCAACGTATACGATAAATTCACACCTAATTTTTCTTTTTCACCATCATATCCTCGATGCATGATCACTTCTTTATTAAAGGCATATGATTTATTTTCATATGCTTTTTTTAACACTTTCAAGATTACCCCCTGATCCTCTTTACTGATTTTTTCGATTGTAACCTTTTCATCAATCCCCCATATTTTACCGCCTTCAATGTTAAAACGGATAGCGTATTTTCCGTCTACGGATTCAACCTTTGCACTCGGAGATAATTCTATCTTCTCGCCGACTTTCTTCAGCTTGATCTCTTCCCCTGTATATACTTTGATTGCTTTTTGCAGCTTGGCGGCCAGCTTCTGGTCGATTTGAATCTTCTTATTGTCCGTTTGCTTCTGCTCTTGCGCAGCTTCGGCTCCTGCAGGAATCGGGCCTGCCACGGCAACTAACACACTGGATACGATCATAGTTGCTAGAATTGCTTTTTTCATATTCATTTTATTTCCTCCTATGTATGAATATATGGGTTCTATATTTATGCTAACATTGAATAAATAAGATTCAACTTAACATGATCTGAATATAATTTAAGAATAAAATCAGAAATGAAATGCGAACGACCAACTCAGTTATGCCTGAATGCCAGTTGGGAACTGATATTTGTTGTTATATATTCCTTCTCTACCCGCACACAAAAAAAAGTTATCGAATTGTATAACGCAATTCGATAACTCTTTTTATTTCATCCATAACTATGAATGTTTAAGTATTTTCCCTCATCCGTTCTGCATTCAATTTCTCTTGGAATTCCTTCTGCAAAAGCGAGTGCTTCATTTGTAATCGAAATATGTGTAAGGGAATACGCTTACAAACAACTTCATTTCCATAAGCAAATATAAACATCAATATTAGGATTTCATAACTTTTAATGGATGAATATGAACAAGTGAGGAACAGAATTATGACTTGGAGTGTATAAGTTGTAGATGGTTTTTAGCTTGCCTATATTGTATGAGGCACTGAATCTCAATGAATAAATGCTATACGATTCAATTATCTTTGCTACTTATCAACGCTGTGGATAACTTCGTTATTTTGCGAATTATCAAATTATATCTCAGACTTATCCTATGTTATGAACACGTTTTCAACAGAAAATGTGGATGGAAGGGCTTATTTATAAGAAATTATACACTTTAAAAAGTTATCCCTCTGTGCATATCTCTGCAACATTATACCTATTCATTGTTGTGGATAAGCTGTGGACAACAAATAACCCACCAACTAAAATAGTTAGTGGGTTATTCTTATTGCTTGGCGACGTCCTACTCTCCCGGGACCCTGCGGTCCAAGTACCATCGGCGCTGGAGGGCTTAACGGTCGTGTTCGGGATGGGTACGTGTGGAACCCCTCCGCCATCGCCACCAAACAGCATTGGCTTAATGCCAATATGAAGTTCAAGGTCATACCTTGAAAACTGAATGCGAAAGTTCGTGTTAAGATTTTCATCCGGGGCTCCCCGAAAAGTATTCGGTGTTGCTGCAACGCTTCACGTCACTTTTTGGGGGCTAATTAGGATAAGCCCTCGACCGATTAGTATTGGTCAGCTCCACACATTGCTGTGCTTCCACCTCCAACCTATCTACCTCGTCGTCTTCAAGGGGTCTTACTAATTGGGAAATCTCATCTTGAGGGGGGCT
>NZ_JBCHVJ010000007.1:0-290310 GCF_050474385.1 Paenibacillus sp. B1-35 | reverse complement strand
AAGATGAGATTTCCCAATTAGTAAGACCCCTTGAAGACGACGAGGTAGATAGGTTGGAGGTGGAAGCACAGCAATGTGTGGAGCTGACCAATACTAATCGGTCGAGGGCTTATCCTATTTGATTCAACACGAACTTTCGCATTCAGTTTTCAGGGTATAGCCTGAAACATCATATTCCCTGATAGCTCAGTTGGTAGAGCACTCGACTGTTAATCGAGTTGTCACAGGTTCGAGTCCTGTTCGGGGAGCCATGGAGAGATGTCCGAGTTTGGTCGAAGGAGCACGATTGGAAATCGTGTAGGCGCCACAAGCGTCTCGAGGGTTCGAATCCCTCTCTCTCCGCCAGTTAATCTGGCCCGTTGGTCAAGGGGTTAAGACACCTCCCTTTCACGGAGGTAACAGGGGTTCGAATCCCCTACGGGTCACCATCGCAACTTTTCAACTGGTAAAAATTGAGGGTTGAACAAGTTGGAGAAGTTTGATAAGATATAAGAGTCGCTGGTGAAACAACGACAGTAACATGGACGCTTAGCTCAGCTGGGAGAGCATCTGCCTTACAAGCAGAGGGTCGGCGGTTCGATCCCGTCAGCGTCCACCATCATATCGCGGGGTGGAGCAGTCTGGTAGCTCGTCGGGCTCATAACCCGAAGGTCGTAGGTTCAAATCCTGCCCCCGCAACCAAATATGGAGCTGTGGTGTAGAGGCCTAACATGCCTGCCTGTCACGCAGGAGACCGCGGGTTCGAATCCCGTCAGCTCCGCCATTTAACTTCAATTCAAGTAAGTTAATTGAATAAGATTTCAATGAGGCTTGGTAGCTCAGTCGGTAGAGCAAAGGACTGAAAATCCTTGTGTCGGCGGTTCGATTCCGTCCCAAGCCACCATAGAAATTTCATGCCGGTGTAGCTCAGTTGGTAGAGCGGCTGACTTGTAATCAGTAGGTCGAGGGTTCGACTCCTTTCGCCGGCACCATTTTGGAGGATTAGCGAAGTGGCCAAACGCAGCAGACTGTAAATCTGTTCCCGTCCGGGTTCGGTGGTTCGAATCCATCATCCTCCACCATGTAGGGGCATAGTTTAAAGGTAGAACAACGGTCTCCAAAACCGTTGGTGTGGGTTCAATTCCTGCTGCCCCTGCCAAGAATATTTAATACAATATGGCGGTCGTGGCGAAGTGGTTAACGCATCGGATTGTGGCTCCGACACTCGAGGGTTCGATTCCCTTCGATCGCCCCATTATCACATTGGGGATTAGCCAAGCGGTAAGGCAACGGACTTTGACTCCGTCATGCATAGGTTCGAATCCTATATCCCCAGCCATTTGCGGACATAGCTCAGTGGTAGAGTATCGCCTTGCCAAGGCGAGGGTCGCGAGTTCGAATCTCGTTGTCCGCTCCAGATGTGGCGCCATAGCCAAGTGGTAAGGCAAAGCTCTGCAAAAGCTTTATTCCCCAGTTCAAATCTGGGTGGCGCCTCCAAATATATTTTGTGCCCTTAGCTCAGCTGGATAGAGTATTTGACTACGAATCAAAAGGTCGGGAGTTCGAATCTCTCAGGGCACGCCATTAATTTCATATGCCGGTGTGGCGGAATTGGCAGACGCGCGCGACTCAAAATCGTGAGGGAAACCGTGGAGGTTCGAGTCCTCTCACCGGCACCATTAATGAACAAAGTATCCTTTAGGAAAAAATCCTATAGGATTTTTTTGTTTATGCTTTAAATCTTCAGTCAATGTCAGTGCCCCTAAAAAGACAAATAGTCAAATAAATATCGAACTCCTATTGCAGATGCCATTATCTATCATCCGAAGGTGTTTGGTGGATGCGACATTGCCCAAAAGCGCAAAATACCTGCATTTATAGCACATCCTACACCTATCATTGTACCGACCGGTACTTTTACTAATCCTATCCTTCCCTTCACCTTACGTATTCGATGGTTAAATAAAATAAGCTATCAGTTGAATCGACTGATGATATTATCATTTATAAGCATGATGAATAAGTGGAGGCGTGAAACATTAAACTTGCCACCTCGAAGCTTAAGTAAAAATGAACTGTGTATTGACGGGCGTGAAATTCCAGTTTTGTATGGATGCAGTCCTACCGTGGTACCGTATGATCCAAAATGGAAAGACAGAGTATGTATGGAGGGGAGCTGGTTTGCACCTGAAGTGGACGAATGGCTTCCTTCACAGTCGTAGGAATCCTTTATCTCTGCAGGTACGCCGCCTATTGCAATTAGCTTTAGCAGCATGCCCTCAACCTGATCAAGTGTTTGGAATGATTAGGAAAGCATTAAATCTAACAGGGCAAAGGGGAATCATCATTACGGGCTGGATCGGACTGTGGACTTCATTGAAAAACATCTCGCCGCTAGTCGTTTTTCTTAATAAAAGGGTGGCTGGAAATGAATAAAAAATAAGCCTTGCAGGGTCACACGAAGATAACTCGTATGAATGGCAAGGCTGTTTTGTTTCGCATGCACATTATTGATTTTCAGGAAGTAGTTCAGTCGTTGCCCTTTCCTCAACCGATGAATCAAGTGTTTGCTTAGTAATTTGCTTTATTTGTTCAGGACTATTGGTGAATCGCTTAATCATTTTCTCGATATCCAGACCAGACACATCTTTTAACATTTGGGGAGCAGTCGCCATAAGTTGTGTGACATAGTTGCTTACCCGTGCTGCACCTTCACCATTTCCTGTGTCAACGACAGTGAGCTTATCGATGGACTTGAGCGGCTCTGCAACTTTGCCAGCAAGTTCTGGCATCATCTTAACGACAATATCGAGTACAGCAGCTTCGCCAAACTTCTCGAACGCTTCAGCCAGCTTCTCCTTTGCTTCTGCTTCCGCTAAACCGCGCAGACGGATGACTTCAGCCTCAGCGGTACCACGGGCACGCTCTGCATCAGCAATTGCAAGGCCTTCCAGGCGCTTTTGTTCAGCAAGAGCTTTTGCCTCTGCTTCGATGCGATATTGCAGCGCATCCGCTTCGAGCACTTTGCGTGATTTTTCAGCCTCGGCAGATTGGACAACTGCGTAGCGATCTGCATCTGCCTTTTTTTTCACTTCCGCATCATATTGCTTCTCGCGGCGAAGAATTTCTTTGGCTTCCAGATCAATTTCTCGTTCCTTGCGGACAATTTCCACGCGCATTTGTTCCTCAACAACGCTTTGCTTGGAACGTGCTTCTTGAATGAAGTATGCTTGGTCTGCTTCCGCACGAGCAAGATCTTGATCCTTTTTGAAGGCAGCGACCTTCAACTCTTTCTCTTTAGCAGCTTCAGCAATGTTTGTATCTCTAAGCAGTTCGGCCTTCATTCCTTCTTCTTCAGCTTTTGCCTTCTGAATTCGTGAATCGCGAACAGCTTCTGCTTCAGCAATGTCTGCATCACGTTTAACGGCTGCGATACGCGGTTTGCCGAGTGCATCTAAGTATCCGTGCTTATCTCGCACGTCTTTAATCGTAAAGGATACAATTTGCAGACCCATCTTCTTCAAATCTTTAGCAGCTACACCCTGCACTTCCTGAGCAAATCGATCACGGTTGCGATATACCTCTTCTACGGTCATAGAGCCTAGAATAGCGCGTAGATGACCCTCTAGGACTTCTTGAGCCTCACTCTTTAAGGCTTCTGTCGGCTTGCCGAGGAATTGCTCTGCTGCCGTTGCAATGTCCTCTACGGTACCGCCAACTTTAATAATGGCAACCGCATCTGTCATGACTGGTACGCCTTGCTCGGTATACACCTCTGGTGTGGTTACGTCCAGCTTGTGTGAGAGTAAGGATAAAAACTGTGATTGCTGAAAGATCGGCAGGATGAATGCACCGCCGCCTCGAACAATTTTCATTTTTCGGCCTGATTCATCAGTCGATACGTTCTTGCGTCCTAGGTAGGATCCAGTAACGATCATGGTTTCGTCTGGGCTGACGGTTTTGTACCGAGCCCAAAATGCAAGACCAAGTACGAGTATGACGCCAATCAGGATTAATGGAATGAACAATGCTTCACTAAACTCCATGAAATACAGCTCCCTCTTTATATATTTGTATAGGCAAAGCCTGAATACACGTTGGTTACATATAATGAGGCAAAATCATATGTCTACAGCTAATTGCAGGATAACTCAATTTAATGTTCGGGACGGAGCATTTCCTCGGTAAGCGGGGATACATACAGGGTGTCTTCCTTTACTTCAACAACGACGATAGTCGTACCAGATGGAATGTCCTCTTTATCGAAGGAGGCTGCAATCTGATTTGTAACTCCGGCGCCAATTCGAACGATAACTTCACCATAACCCGCAGCCGGAATCGCAACATTTACTTCACCAATTTTGCCGGCCAGTTCAGCAATCGAGAACCCAATCGAATTCTCACTATTCTCCATCGGGCGAACATATAGAAAGTAAACACTAATGGATACTACAATAGCACCAGCAAGCGCGGTGAGGAGAATAGTTGTCGACTGCCAAGCCGTATAACGGCCGAGCAGAATGCCGATTGCTCCAAGTGTGGATAAGCCGCTCACAAGAATGGTAGGCTGCAGCACAGTTAGATGGCTGTCTCCAACCAAACCATCGAATACGTGACTTAACACTTCTCCAATTAGAAGCGAAACGATAGCGTACAGAACACCGAATATAAGCAAGCCCCAATATAACGTTTGCATGACGATGCGCTCCTTTCTCATCGCTTGAAGGAAGTGACGCCTGCAGCGAGTGGGTAGTTATGGGAATATATACGTAGATAGCGAAACTTTGTTTCATGCCCGATCTCGACAGTCCAGTATAGGCTCGATCAAAGGTCGGTCAGGACCCCCGACTTGAGTCTAGGATCAAAAACCGTCCCCGGCCTGTTTTGGCAAAACACGTTTCCACCTAAAATAAAGACATAAGCAAGACACGACGAAAGGTGGTGACGAACCGAATGCAAACGAACAAAGGTAACACATTCGCTTTTGTACTGATCGCGCTGGGAGGATTCATTTTGCTTAGCAAGTTCGGGATACATCTTGGCAGCTGGTTTGGCTACTTGTTCCCTCTCATCTTGATTGCACTCGGCTACTATGGAGTGAAGGCAGGAAACTCATTCTTCGGGTGGATCTTTATCATTGTCGGAGCGATATCGCTTCTTGGGAAATTGTCCTGGATCATCGGTATCATCGTTGCCGTAGCAATGATTGGTTTCGGAATATCGATGTTGGGAGGCAAGCGAAACAAGAGCCATCCATTTTAACAGAAGCGATAATTAATAAAAGCAAATAGTCGGTTCAAGGAGGGTAAGACTGAATGAGCAACATTTTGAAAAGGGTTCGCGACATTACAATGGCTACGCTGAATGAACGGTTGGACAAAGCAGAAGATCCTGTTCGCCTGATTGACCAGTTCCTGATGCGTACACGACATGATATCACGGAGGCAGACCGTCTCTATCAACAATATGTCATGCATGCGAATCAAATGAGAAATCAAATGAATCAAGCACAGGAATTATGCACTCGCAGAGAACAGCAGGCGATGCTGGCCTTGAAGGCGGGGGAGGAGTTCGCAGCCAAGATTGCATTGCAAGAGAAGCTGATGCATGAGGATAAGGTACAGCAGTATTCAGAATTGTACGAAAAGAGCAAGGACGCGATTCTTGAGCTGGAAGAGCAATTGAACATGTTGAAGAGCGAATATCAAGCTGTATATGACAAGCGCCAATATTACATCGCAAGAATGCAGACGGTTCGTTTGCAGCAGCAAATGAACGAACGTTTTGGACAGTATGGTGTTGGGCAAGTGGATAGTATGTTCCGAAGACTCGAGGATCGTGTATCAGGAATGGAATGGGAAACGCAAGGCATTCAAGATGTGCGCCGCATGAGCGGGCAAACAATGGGCAATATCAACCCGGAACGGGATATGGCTTTGAAGCGCGAAATGGAGCGCCTGAAACAAAAATTAGATTCGGCAAAGGAGTGAAATAAGCCATGAACAGAAAGTTGTACCGTTCGACACGGGATCGTAAAGTATGCGGTCTCCTCGGCGGCTTAGGTGAATGGCTTGGATTCGATGTCACTCTGCTGCGTGTCCTGTTTGTAATCGGAGTTTTCTTCTCGGCGTTTACATTAATCGCCGTATACTTTGTGGTATCACTAGTAGTACCTAAGGATCCATACCAGCCATATGGGCCTAACGGTTACGGTGCAGGCCCATACGGAGGCGGCTATCAAGGCCATCAGGGTTACCAAGGCGGCTACTCCAACGATCCGAACTATTACAACGGACCTCGAGCAGCAGGCCCGACGAATCCATACGGTTCTTCCACATTTGGAGGAATGAAGCAAACCAACAGTTATGATGCGGATTACGCATCTTCTAATGATTCTTCCATTGATTCGATGATGATGGATATCGAGAAAAAAGCATTGAAAAAAGAAATCGAAGAACTTCGCCAAAAGGTAGCGAAGTACGAGAGAGGGGACAAATAAGATGGGTGTATTTAAACGTATTAAAGACATGACTAAGGCTTCTGTACATGAGTTGTTGGACAAAGTTGAAGATCCAGTAGTAATGTTGAATCAATATTTGCGCGACATGGAAGAAGAAATCCATGATGCAGAAGTAACCGTTGCGAAGCAAATGGCAAATGAACGCCAAATTAAACATCGTTATGATGAGGCTATTCGCTTCACGGCTGATCGCGAAGCACAGGCAGAACGCGCATTGAAGTCTGGACAAGAAGAGATGGCGCGCAAATTCCTGGAAGAAAAACTGTACTACGATCAAAAAGTTGCTGAATACGGTGACCTGCATGCCCAAGCACAAGGACATGCGGAAGAATTGATGCATCAGTTGCGTTCCATGAAGGATGAATTCTACAAGCTGCGCAACAAGCGCAATGAATTGGCTGCTCGTGCGCAAATGGCGAAGGCACGCAAGCAAATGTCTTCCATTTCAAGCAACCATGCCATCGAGTCAGGTTCTGCATCCCGCGGTTTCCACCGTATGGAAGAGAAGATTATGCAATTGGAAGCAGAAGCTGAAGTGATGCGTGTACCTTACGGCGGATATGCAGGTACATCATCTACTTACCAGCCGCCTGTAGATGTAGAGAAGGAAATGAAGGTCAACGAACAATTGGCAGCATTGAAACAAAAATTGGGCCAAACGGAACAATAAATCCTTGGGAGATGTCCTAGGTTATGATATGCTAACATAGGTAGCTTACGGCGATGCGCTAGCATCGCCGTAAGTGCTATCCGCGAATGTTTGTGACAGGAGGTGCGACATGAATAAAAACAACCGATTGCTTGCGTATATTCTAATCTTTTTCGGATTGCTCATATTAATCGGCAAGTGGCTTAGTTTCGTAACGTTTGTCGCCCTTGTTATGCTGTATTTCGGCATGCGCAAAGTTCGTGCTGCAGAATTGCGTGTAGGGTACACCTTGCTTGGTATAGGTGGAACACTCTTGCTCTTGGAACATTTAATGCTGTTCGTCGGAATCATCTTGATATCGTTAGGGATATTCTATTCGCGTACTCGTAAAGATCAGAAACATGAGCATGTTGAAAAGCGCCAAAACATTACATCCAGTTTGAAATGGGATCGAGTTCCATATATTTTGCATAGCCAGAGCATGTGGCATTTGATTGGGGAAAGTGATATTGATTTGTCCTTGGCAATACTGGAAGAGCCGGAAACGACTCTCATCTTTCAAGGCGTATTAGGTGACATGGACATTACGATTCCAGACGACATTGGTGTGTATATCGAAGCTACGGTCATTTTTGGACAAATTGATGTGGGACGCGATAAAGAAACTGGATTTTTGAACAAGTGGACGTGGCGATCGCCGAATTACGAGTTCATGGAACAAAGAGTGAGACTCCATATTTCTTACATCGTAGGAGATATTGATATCAGGTTGCACATGTAGGTAGGACAGGTTAGCGGAGAAAGGAGATGCAGAGGCCGGCATGGAACCAAAAAAGCATGTGAATATGGTAGTACGATTAATGGGCGAGACGCTTCTCCTTTCTATCATACTATTCTTTGTCATCATTTATTTAATGCAATCATATGGTTATGTGCAGCCTTTTGAAAGCTGGATCGCAGGCGTAAAGGCCACATTGTCCGTATTGTTTGTCGTCGCAATTATTACGTCGATATTTGCGTTCTTTCAAGGTTATCGGATGAAGCGGCGGGTGGAACTGCTGCGCGAATCGATGCTGCTCTTGGAGAAGGGAAATTTATCGCGGCCGATGCCGGATCTCGGGGATGATGAGATAGGACAGCTCGCTGAGCAGTTGGAGCGGGTAAGCAAGCGTTGGGAAGAGCAAGTGACATCGATGCAGCGCTTGTCCACGAATAATGCTCAATTAGCAGAGCAGGCTCGGATTTCTGCGATTATTGAAGAGCGGCAACGCTTGGCGCGGGAGTTGCATGATGCAGTAAGCCAGCAATTATTTGCAATATCCATGACAGCTACCGCTGTAAGGAGAACACTGGATGTTGATTTTGATCGGGCGGTGCGACAGGTGGAGCTGATTGAGGAAATGGCTTCTGTTGCCCAGTCCGAGATGCGTGCGCTGCTGCTTCATTTGCGTCCTGTACATTTGGAAGGAAAGGGCTTGGCCCAAGGCTTGTCGGAGCTGATCCGTGAGCTTCAGTCCAAAATTCCAATTGAAATTCATTGCGAAATGGATGATCATATTGGGTTAGTGAAAGGTGTAGAGAACCATCTGTTCCGAATTGTCCAGGAGGCGCTTTCAAATACATTGAGGCACTCCAAGGCATCACGAATGGAGATCAAGCTGCAAAATCGAGGTGACTTTGTTCGTTTATACCTTCGCGATAATGGGATAGGATTTGATTGGGACGATAAGAAGCAAGCGAGCTATGGCCTTCGCACGATGCAGGAACGGGTGAATGAGGTGGGAGGCTCCATTCAGTTCATCACTGCGCCTGACAAAGGAACCCGGATCGAGATTCGAGTTCCTGTCATGAGAGAAGAGCCTGGTTTGAAGGAGGAAGAGTTGAACGATGGAGATGGAAGCATCAATGATGGACAATCCTATTAAAGTATTGTTGGTAGATGACCATGAAATGGTTCGCATCGGCCTTGCTGCAGTGCTGAATACAGAAGATGGCATTGAGGTTGTAGGAGAGGCAAGCAATGGGATGGACGGAATACGTCTCGCCCAAGAATATAAGCCTGATGTTGTCTTAATGGATCTTGTGATGGATGGCATGGATGGCATAGAGACGACCCGCAAGCTACTGCAGTTGTATCCTGACTGCAAAGTAATTGTGCTTACGAGTTATTTGGACGATGAAAAGATGTATCCAGTTATTGAAGCCGGAGCCTTTAGTTATCTATTAAAGACGTCCCGCGCTACCGAAATTGCAGAAGCAATCCGGGCAGCGGCCAGAGGACAATCTGTATTGGAATCGCAGGTCGCTTCCAAGATGATGAATCGTTTCCGCCAGCCTGCGCAGCCATCTGCAGCGCATGAGCAATTGACAGAGCGTGAAATGGACGTGTTGCGCTTATTAGCCCAAGGAAAGTCCAATCAGGATATCGCTGATGATCTGTTCATCGGAATTAAGACGGTAAAATTTCATGTTACAAATATTTTGGCAAAGCTTGGTGTCGAGGATCGCACACAGGCTGCAATTTACGCGTATAAGAACGGATTGGCTGAATAGCAAAAACCCGAGCGCTTTCTTAGGAAAGTGTTCGGGTTTTTTTTAATGGATGGAGGAGTAGATGCAGGATTTCTAAATAAAAAGCAGAAAAAATAAGGAAACTAAAGCCAAATCAAGGGCAATGCGTCCACCAGGGAAGAAAGGGCCGGCTCTGTAGGTTTCAAATGCGCTTGTGTGCACTTGATTCGATGCATCTGCAGTTTGAAGCTTGCTGTTGTTCTTTTTCCCTTTACGTGTTTTAGTCTGGGGGGGCTCAGCAGAGATAGAGGGAACATGGGAGTTAGTAGCAATATCGCCATTTAGTATGATTTTCCCTCTCTCACATGAGGTCAGTCGTCCAATGTATTGATCTCCATTTTGCATGACAACGCACACGGGTCGACCGCACAATTGTCGGATGAATGTCTCATCCAGAGGAACGGGAATCACGGGGGATAAGCCTCCATTCTTGTCGGTTGTCTATGTCAATAGTCTATTCCAGGAATAAATGTTACGTATGGTCATTCACCTAGAAGAAGCCCGCCTAATTATGAGAGGTATAATTCTCCGATAAGGTAAGGTGATGGAAGGATGATGCATGCAGTACGTCGTTCAGTCATTGCAACAGTAGGGCTGGTGTTGTTAGCGTTTTGCGGCGCAATTGCGATCATTGGAAGCAGTGATCAATGGCAGTGGACGGGAGGCACCGGGACGGATGTAAATATTGATCTTGTGAAGCGGGTGAACATGCTCTGGGTGCTTGCTGAATTGGTCGGATCAAAGAAAGCACGCACTACAGTGCTCATCCAAGGAAATTATGCAGCCGGCGGAAATCTAGAAAAGAAGATCGAGCAGTGGCAGAAGGATACGGGGATCACGGTACAGCTGATTCAAAAGCAGGAGCAGGGTAAAAACGTGTATCGCGGGAAATTCGTCTCGGATTCAATTGAAGAAGCAGTACTATGGTTTCAAGAAGATGATGGGCGTGCATACTATACGATATCCATACAAGGTTCAGCCAGAACCGGAATGACACAGGCGGCGGCGGAAGGGGAACGGATTATGAAGAGGGTGCCAGCGCGCTATGGGGCGGAATGGACAGCTACCGTTCAAACGATAACGAGTCATTCGCTTAAGGATAGTTTTGAACGTGCGGAGCGAGCGCTGCAGGAATGGGGAAAGGCTGAACCGCTCGATCGCTATGAGGATGAGCGCACGATTAGTATATCGTACCAGACTGATTATATGGGAGCAGGGGTGCAGATGAAGCAAGGCACAGCGAATTTGCAGCTCGCTATTCATGAAAATAGAGATAAGGGAGAAACGCGAATATCCTTTGGAACACCGCTGATTGCAGGCGAATATTAGTGAGAATGGAATGAGAATTGCCGTGGTGCCAAGCTATGAGAATAATACTTGACGTCAAGGAAAGAATGGAATCTGCTCGGTAAGTATGCTAAAATGGCATCACATCCGAAATAGGAACTATATCAGATCTATAAACGAGTGTAAGGATGATGGAGAGAGATGACTGTGATGCAAAATCATGAATCCCAATTGGCAGAAGGTGCCGTCTTCTACATATTCGGTGCTACCGGCGACTTAGCTCGCCGCAAATTGTTCCCGGCTATATATAGTCTGTATCGCGAAGGCAAGCTAGGAGAACGCTTCGCAGTTATCGGACTAGCCCGCCGTGCTCGTACGCATGAGGAATTCCGTCAGGATGTGCGTGCGTCAATCGACGAATTTTGCCGTTATCCGGTTCAAAATGATGAGGAATGGAACCGGTTTGCTAAGCATTTTGAGTACAAGCCGTTGGATATTAATAATGTTGACGGCTTCCGCGAGCTGCGTGAGCAATCTGAGAATATCGAACACGAGTATGATATCCCAGGCAACCGTCTGTTCTACTTGGCACTGGCTCCGGAATTGTTCGGAAGTGTATCGCACAATCTTCGTGAAGGCGGATTGCTGGAAAGCAAGGGCTGGCACCGTCTCGTAATCGAGAAGCCATTCGGTTACGATCTTCCGTCAGCAGAGAAGCTGAACGAAGAAATCCGTCAGGTGTTTAAGGAAGAAGAAGTGTACCGTATCGACCACTACCTTGGCAAAGAAATGGTACAGAACATTGAAGTGCTACGGTTCGCGAATGCTTTCTTCGAGCCGCTCTGGAACAATAAGCATATTGCGAATATTCAAATTTCCCTGTCTGAGACAGTTGGCGTTGAAGAACGCGGAGGCTATTACGATCATGCAGGAGCATTGCGTGATATGGCGCAGAACCATATGCTGCAAATGCTGACGATGATTGCAATGGAGCCGCCTAGCCGTTTGCATCCGGAAGATATCCGTGATGAGAAGGTGAAGGTTCTTCGCTCGCTGCGCCAATACCTTGAGCAAGAGGATGTACAGCGCAACGTTGTGCGTGGCCAATATTCTTCTGGTTCCTTGAACGGCAAAGAGCTTCCGGGCTATCGCGAGGAAGATAAGGTGAACCCGGCTTCCGTAACGGAAACTTATTTTGCAGCACGCGTATACGTAGATAATTTCCGCTGGGCGGGTGTACCGTTCTATATTCGGACAGGCAAGCGTCTGCCGGTGAAGACGACTGAAGTCGTGGTTGAATTCAAGAACATGCCAACGAACGTATATCTCGGTCAGAAGCATAAGCTGGAGCCAAACTTGCTCGTAATCCGCGTAAATCCGATGGAAGGCATTTATGTGAAGCTTAATGGTAAGAAGCCAGGTGCGGAAGGCGGCGTTCAACCGCTTGCAATGGACTTCTGTCAAAGCTGCATGGTTGGCATCAATACGCCTGAAGCTTATGAGCGTCTGATCTTTGATGCTGCTCGCGGCGACTCTACGTACTTTACACGTTGGGACGAAGTGGCTACTGCCTGGTCATTCGTTGATAATATCGCAAAAGCATGGAAGAAATCCGATGAGGATCTGTTTACTTATCCAGCAGGCTCTTGGGGCCCTGAACAAGCAGACAAGCTTCTGCAGGAAGATGGCTTCCACTGGTGGCCTGTCAATGGACAGGAAGAAAGTGAAGTTGTCTGGACGAAGTAGTTCGTTCGTATAGAATAGAATGATAACGAGCTGTGCCCTGTACAGGCACAGCTTTTTTGTGGAGTTTTTGTGAAGTCTGCTTATTGGAGAATATGCTTCATTTTTAAAGTGCCGGTCTCGTGGCTATGACGGGGGATGGTTTAATTCCTATCAAAAAACTCGGAAAAGCTATTGTTTTCTGAAAAAAATATAGTTATACTAGATTCTATAGCTTGTTAACCATCAATCGGGAGGAATCAACATGAAACGCAACAAACTATGGATCATCGGGCTGCTCACTCTCATCGTCCTCGTGGTGAGTGCATGCGGTAATAATACGACTCCTGCGAAGGATTCAACAGCCACTACGACGGAAGGGTCAGGCCAACCGAAGGATGGAGGCAATATTATTATTGCAGTACACGAGGATCCTCGTGTATTGAACCCAATGTATTCGAATGACCGCGTTACATTGACGATAAATCAAACCTTGTATGCGCCGTTGTATACGGTTGAAGACGGAGGCAAGAAGAAGTTCGTACTTGCGGAGAGCATGACTCCATCGAAGGATTTCTTGACTTACACGCTGAAGCTGCGCAAAGGCTTGACATGGCATGACGGCAAGCCGCTCACAGCAGACGATGTCGTCTTCACAATGAACAGCATCTTGGATGAGAAGCAGCACAGTACGGATCGTGAATCTTACATCTTTAATGGCAAGCCGCTGCAAGCGAAGAAGGTAGATGACCTGACAGTTGATTTCGTTCTTCCGCAGCCTTCTGCTTCCTTTGAGGGTATATTCGCATCATTTAAGCCCATTCCGAAGCATATTTTCGAAGGCGAAGCTGACATTGAGAAGAGCAGTAAAAATGCGAATCCAATCGGTTCTGGCGCCTATAAGTTCAAAGAATATCGCCCAGGCGAATATGTAACATTGGACCGCTACGATAACTATTTCGCTGGCAAGGGACATTTGGATCAAATCATTTACCGCATTGCGAAAGATCCGAACGCAGCGAACTTGGCGTTGCAAAATGGCGAGTTGAATATGCGCAAGGTTGATCCTGCCGATTACAATAAGTTGAATGCAAGCGGCAAGCTTAACATGGTCGTATATCCTGAGGGCCGTTTGAATTACCTCGTATTCAACATGAACGTGGATGCAATGAAGAAGAAGGAAGTTCGCCAAGCGATCTCATATGCAATTAACAAGGAAGAGCTGATTCAATTGGCTTATGGTTCGGCAGAGTTCGCAGATCCGGCTTCATCGATTTTTACACCGGATACGACGTACTACACAGCAGATGTTGAGAAGTATGACTATAGTGCGGAAAAGGCGAAGGAATTGCTGCAAAAAGCGGGCGTAAGCAACCTGAAGCTGAAGCTTGCATACTCAAATGCCGTCAAGATTCAAACAAGCCAAGCGTTGTATATTCAACAAAAGCTGAAAGAAGTAGGTATCGAAGTTGAATTGATGCCACTTGAGTCTGGTACATTCTCCAATATGGCGCTTGATCCAGACAACACGAAATTCGATCTGTCCTTCAATGGTTATGTTATGGGAACTGAACCGGATTCGTACAAATCGCTCTACTTGAGCAATCAATTGTACAACTACGGCCACTACAATAATCCAGAGCTTGATAAGCTGTGGGAACAAGCAGCAGTAGAAATGGACGGCACAAAGCGTGGAGAACTGTACAAACAAATCCAACAAACGATTGCGAATGAAGCGGTTATATATCCAATTGCGAACGACAAAGCAATTATTGCGGTAGACAAGCGTTATGGCGGTCTTGAAGAAGCGGTTGCGAAGCCGGTCTTCATGTTCGAAGATTTGTCCAAAATTTATATGAAATAAGCACGGATCACTCGATAACGAACGTATACATCCAGAATACAGGCGCCAGCAAGAGCTGGCACCTGCACGGAGGGGATTGAATTGCAGAAATACATCTTACGACGCATTCTGCAAGCCATTCCACTGCTCTGGTTTATTTCAATCGTATCATTCGCGCTCATCAAACTAGCACCGGGAGATCCGGTGCTTTCGTTCGTCACACCGAACATGAACGCGGAGGATATAGAGCGAATACGTCATGACCTTGGATTGACGGAACCAATCATCGTGCAGTATTGGAATTGGCTCAAAAATGTATTTTCAGGGGATTTAGGCTACTCACTGATGAGCCACAGGCCGGTAACGGAATTAATTTTAGAGCGGCTTCCCGCAACGATCGGTCTTATGGGCTCGGCTATGCTGCTGTCACTTTTCATCTCGGTACCACTTAGCATGTACGCTGCGTCACGTAAAAATCGTCTTAGCGACCGCGGCCTGAGTTTACTGTCATATATCGGGATTTCGATCCCAAGCTTCTGGTTCGGTATTATGCTGATTTATATTTTTGCCTTGAAATTAAACCTGCTCCCAAGTATGGGAATGCGTACAATCGGAGTGGATTCGACGCTTGACATTCTGAAACACGGGATTCTGCCTTGTACGGTGCTGACCTTCATGAATGTGTCTGTCTATATGCGATACATCCGCTCACATACCATAAGTCAGCTGGAAGAGGACTATGTCCAAATCCAGTATGCCTACGGATCTACGCAGGGCACGGTATTGCGGCGCCATGTGCTGAAAAATGTGCTGCTTCCTGTCGTTACGATTCTCGGCATGTCCTTCCCTGAACTGATTGCGGGAGCATTTATTACTGAATCAGTATTTTCATGGCCAGGGATGGGAGCATTAGGGATTACTTCGGTATTTCAACTGGATTACCCTGTGATTATGGGCATTACGATGATCTCTTCCGTTATGCTGGTTGTCGGGAACTTGATTGCTGACCTGCTGTACGGGGTAGTGGATCCACGAATTAAGACAACGGGGTGAGTCAGATGAATCGAATGATATGGCGAAATATCGTCACACAATTGAAAGAACAGAAACTGGCCCTGGTAGCATTGATTCTACTCGCGGTTCTCATTGCCGCTTCCCTATTGGCATTCTTAAGTCCTCATGATCCAGATAAAATGATTGTGACGGAAACACTCCAGTCGCCAAGCATATCTCATTGGTTCGGTACAGATGACCAAGGACGCGATGTGTTCGCAAGGGCCTTGTATGGGGGACGCATTTCCCTTAGCGTCGGTTTCTTATCGATGTTTATAGCGGTGCTGGTAGGTACAGCCGTAGGAACAGTCAGCGGTTATTTTGGCGGCTGGATTGATAATACGTTAATGCGGATTGTTGATATTTTAATGTCGATACCGTCCTTCTTCTTAATGCTTATTTTAAATGCTTACTTGAAGCCAGGGATAACAACGATCGTACTCATTATTGGGCTGCTTAGCTGGATGAACATATCGAGAATCGTGCGTGCAGAAACATTGTCCGTCAAGGAACGGGAATATGTTTTGTATGCACGTGTATCAGGCCAAAGCACGTTCGGCATCATCTGGAAGCATATTATTCCGAATATTATGCCTACGATTATCGTTACGGCAACGATCAATATTGCAGGGGCAATTATGATGGAGTCATCATTAAGCTTCCTGGGCCTTGGAGTACAGCCGCCGAATGCTTCTTGGGGAAGCATGTTGAACAGCGCGCAAGGGTATATCGGGGAGGCGCCTTATATGGCCTTGTTCCCGGGATTACTTATTCTGGTTACGGTGCTGTCGTTCAACTTCCTCGGAGACGTGCTGCGTGTTGCTTTTGAGCCAAAAGCGAATCAACGTTAGTCCATAGAAACCGAAAACTTCTATTTTACAAGATATAAACTAATTTGCAGGGCTGTAAACTAGTATGCACTAATTAGGTCTGAAATCAGCCGCCAACGGTGCAGATGCAGGACTAACGATACTACACAACGGAGTGAGACTTATGAATGAACTGCTATCCGTTCAACAACTGAGAACTTCGTTCCATACACGCGACGGAGAAGTGCAGTCTGTCCGGGGCGTCAGCTTCGATGTTCACGAAGGTGAAGTCATTGGCATCGTCGGTGAATCGGGCAGCGGCAAGAGCGTGACAGCGAAGTCTCTCATTGGATTAATACAGTCTCCGGGACAGATTAAGAGTGGTAGTCGAGTGCTGTTCCACGGAGATGATTTATTAGATATGTCGGAAAAGGAGCTGCGACGCATTCGGGGGAATCGTATCGCAATGATCTTTCAAGATCCGATGACGTCGTTGAATCCGGTTGTAAAGGTAGGCGCGCAAATCGTTGAGGTGCTGCAGCGCCATCAGAAGCTGTCGAAGGGCGAGGCGCGAAAGCGGGCAATCGAGCTGCTGCGTCAGGTCGGTATCCCGTCTCCCGAACAGCGGATCGATCAATATCCACATGAATTCAGCGGCGGTATGCGTCAGCGCGCAATGATTGCCATGGCGCTTTCCTGCCAGCCTGAGCTTTTAATTGCAGATGAACCGACGACCGCGCTTGACGTTACGATTCAGGCGCAAATTCTTGGCTTGATGAAGGAGCTTCGGGATACAACGCGTACTTCGATTCTTCTGATCACGCATGATTTGGGCGTTGTGGCCCAAGTATGTACAAGAGTTATCGTCATGTATGGCGGATTGATTATGGAAGAGGGTACGGTTGAGGATATTTTTGAACGGCCGCGCCATCCATACACGAAGGGACTGCTTCGTTCGATTCCGAAAGTATCGACCGGAACGCGTGAGCGTCTGGCCACAATTGAAGGAACGCCCCCGAATCTGCTACATCCGCCGGAAGGATGCCCATTCATGGAACGCTGTCCTTCTTCCATGGAGCAATGCCGACATATGCCGCCGATCGTGACGACAGATCCAGGGCATCGCTCGCTCTGCTGGCTCGTACAGAAGGAAGAAGAGGAGCGTCTGGAACGGTTGGAGAAGGGGGCTGCGAAATGAGCAAGAAGAACGAAGTACTGCTGGATGTGCGCGGGTTGAAGAAATATTTTCCTGCCTCCAAATCACTGCTTGGACGCACTCAAAAAGTGCTGCGGGCAGTGGATGACGTCAGCTTCCACATTCATAAAGGGGAGACGTTCGGGCTGGTCGGGGAGTCTGGCTGCGGGAAATCGACAACTGGCCGCTCGATCGTAAGACTATATGATGTGACAGAAGGCGAAGTGTTGTTCGACGGTCATAACATCGCGACGATGAACGAGAAGCAGTTGAAGCCGTTTCGCAAGCGGATGCAGACGATATTTCAGGATCCGTACTCCTCACTAAATCCGGGCATGAACGTTACGCAGCTCATTAGTGAGCCAATGGCGATTCATGGCGTAGTAAACCGGAAGGATCAGCGTGATACGGTACTGTCGCTGTTGGAGAAGGTTGGTCTTAAGCCGGAGCATGCAGAACGTTATCCGCATGAGTTCAGCGGCGGCCAGCGTCAACGGATTAGTATTGCGCGCGCACTGTCGGTGCGACCTGAGTTCATTCTATGCGATGAGCCGATCTCGGCGCTTGATGTGTCGGTACAAGCTCAAGTGGTAAATATGCTGGAGGATTTGCAAGAGGAGTACGGACTGACATATCTGTTTATAGCACATGACCTATCCATGGTAAGACACATTTCTGATCGGATTGGCGTGATGTACTTGGGCAAGCTGGTAGAGGTCGCACCTAGCGATGAGCTGTACAACCATCCTGCGCATCCGTATACCCAGGCGCTTTTGTCAGCAATTCCTATTCCGGATCCGAAACAGGCGGGATCATCGATCTCGATGTTGCAAGGTGATTTGCCAAGTCCGTTGGCAGAGATACAGGGCTGCAAATTTGCCTCACGCTGTCCATTTGCTACTGAACGCTGCCGTCAGGAGGAGCCAAAATGGCGCGAAATTTCGCCTGGGCACTACGCGGCTTGCCATTTAAATGATGGTCAAGCGTAAATGCTGTTGAAGTTAGTTTTCGTATAGCAATTACGATAGGCAATAGGTATCCCATAGCTAGTATGGTATAATGTAAAATATTTGTTAATTGGCGCCAATTTGCGATGAGGGAGAGTGGAATAGATGTCTATGGAGAATCGGGTATCCCAAAATACGGCCATTATGATAGAACGCGCTCGTCGTAAAGGCATTACCGATGATCAACTGCTGCATGCAGCACGTACAGGGGATGTCAGCGAACTTATAGCGATTAATGAAGAGTGGTATACGTTTGACGATTTTGTATCCTATGCGAACGAGCATGATGAGCCTCTCGCTCAAGCAATTGCAGTGGGGTATCGGATGACATTTAATACGAACAATGGTTTATCGGTATGGCTGCAGGAGCGATTTGGCTTGCAAGAGGGAGAGCATTACACGAAAGAAATGGGACGAATTTCGGGTTTGAAGCTGAGTATGGAAGATATAAAGTCGCTTCGCTCCTCATTGGCCTTGAATTGGACGGTCGTGGATGAGGGAGAAGCAGCAGATGGCTTGAACATCGTAACGCTTGCCGTCCGTGCTTTGCTTGCGCAATCATAATGTAAAAAAATGATTTATTAAATCAGAGCCGCCTGTTTTCTCCATGGGAGAGGAAGGCGGTTTTTTATATGGGAAGGGCAGGAAAAAATGAGGGGTCGCAATGGTCTATGTAAGACGACGAGGACGATCACTATGGGAAAATCTCATATTCTTTTACACGTTGTTCGCTTCAACCCATTTATAGGATGGCGTATTTTGTGTTACAATAGGACTTACGTGATTTTGTGATGAGAGGGCTAACGATATGAGTAAATTATCCGAACAATTAGCGCAAGAGGTAGAGAAGCGTCGTACCTTTGCGATTATTTCTCACCCAGACGCTGGTAAGACGACATTGACAGAGAAGCTTCTCCTGTTCGGGGGCGCCATCCGTCTCGCAGGTACGGTCAAGGCTCGCAAAGCGAGCAAGCATGCAACGAGTGACTGGATGGAAATCGAGAAGCAGCGCGGTATCTCGGTTACGTCTTCGGTTATGCAATTTGATTATAACGGACATCGCGTTAATATTTTGGATACACCGGGTCACCAAGACTTTAGTGAAGATACGTATCGTACATTGACTGCAGCCGATGCTGCTGTCATGTTGATTGACGTAGCGAAGGGTGTTGAGGCACAGACGATTAAGCTGTTCCAAGTATGTGCGAAGCGTGGTATCCCGATTTTCACATTCATTAACAAGCTCGACCGCGAAGGTCGCAGCCCGTTCGAATTGATGGAAGAAATCGAGCAAGTGCTTGGTATCCGCTCTGTGCCGATGAACTGGCCGATTGGCATGGGACGCGGCTTGTGCGGTGTATATGATCGCATGAAGAACCAAGTCGAGCTGTTCCAGGACGATAACACGAAGATCAGTGTGAAGAAGGTAGAGGATTATAACGATCCGGCAATTCGCCAAATTGCAGGCGACTATTTGCATGATCAATTGTGCGAAGAACTGGAGCTATTAGATGTAGCGGGCGATGAGTTCGATTACGAGAAAGTAAAACGCGGTGAGTTGACGCCAGTCTTCTTCGGAAGTGCCGTAAATAACTTCGGCGTGCAGACTTTCCTGGAGAACTTCTTGCAGTTGGCTCCGAAGCCAGCGCCTCGTCAGTCGACAACAGGTTCAATTGATCCAACGAACGAGAAGTTTACGGGCTATATTTTCAAAATTCAAGCAAACATGAACCCGGCACATCGGGATCGCATTGCCTTCCTGCGCATTTGCTCCGGCAAATTCGAGCGCGGGATGTCCGTTAAGCATGTACGGGCAGGCAAGGATATTAAGCTTGCGCAGCCGCAGCAATTCCTTGCCCAGGATCGGGATATCGTGCAGGAGGCATTCCCAGGCGATATTATTGGTCTGTTCGACCCGGGCATTTTCCGGATTGGAGATAGCCTGAGTCAAGGCGGAGAAGTGGTGTTCGATGAGCTGCCAACCTTCTCTCCTGAGATTTTTGCCCGAGTGACGGTTAAAAATGCATTGAAACATAAGCAGTATCAAAAAGGCGTCGATCAGTTGACTGAGGAAGGTACAATTCAAGTATTCCATTCCACGGGTGTATTCGACGAGACGATACTGGGCGTAGTCGGTCAGCTCCAATTCGAGGTATTCGAATATCGGATGAAGGCGGAGTACGGTGTTGATGTGTTGCTGCAGCGCCTCACTTATCAGTTTGCAAGATGGGTAACGGGAAATCCAAAGGATATTGATCCTGCGAAGTTCCGTATCAATTCACAGCTCGTCAAGGACAAGAACGGCAACTTTGTCGCGTTGTTCGAAAATGAGTATGCGATGCGTACGGCTATGGATAAAATGCCAGATTTGAAGTTTATGGAGACAGCTCCTTAAAGAGAATAAAGTGAAAGCCCGCCAAATCAATGGCGGGCTATATTATTATCCCAGACCCAAAGGCCTGTGTAGGATGGAAGTACGACACTGCCATCTATATCTGGTGTAAGCAGATCGCAGGCAGTGGAGCCGAAGAACCAATTCGTGATGTACTTGGCCTCCTCCATCGAGGGGAAGCGAAAGGAAGTGGACAATTCTGTACGATGGAACCCGTACTGTTCTTCTAATGCTTGTATATAGACTTGCAGAGAAGCTGGAACAGCAGGAGCGGCTACACCCGTCCCAAGTGTCTCCCATATTGCGATACGGCCACCGGGACACAGCACGCGAGTCAGTTCGTTCATGATGCGGGCAATAGCCTCAACCTGCTGCTCACGATCATTGAGTTCACAAACCCCGTAGCAAACCGTCCAGCCAGCTACAATCAGATCAACAGAATGGTTAGCTAGAGGCAGCTTGTGGTGCACAGCCTCTTGTATGTGCAACTTAGCGGCTGTAGGAGCGGTAATTTTACCTAAAAATGCATCGCACTCTATATTGCTCTTCAACTGATCTAGCATTGCCGTAGAGGCGTCCAGCGCGATATAGGAACCGTTTGGCCATTCCTTGTTGGACATTTCTGTTAATACAACACGCGTAAATCTTCCTGTTCCTGCACCAAGCTCTACAATCCGATCATAAGGCTTCGTTGCAAGCACCTGTTGAACAGAATACTTCCACTCGAGTTCATCGTCCTCGTAATGGATCATGCGGTCATAATCAGCCGCTTGCTGTGCATAAATGTTATTATGATCGGGGTTATTAGACATGGCGGATTGAATCTGCTTATTGTTCGTTTGTTGTAAGGCTGCATCCTGTTGGCTTGGGTTAGGAATATGATCCTTTGACGGATTGGTAGGCACTTTATGCTTCTCCTTTCGAAATAACAAGCAAATGAATTAAATGATTCAGTTGCTCTGCCTTTACTTCAAAGGAATGGTTTTCCAACCAAGCAATCAGTCTGGAACGATCGGCAAAATTCTCATCATGAACTGCCTCAATGCCTTCAAAGTCTTCTGCTTCCTTCAAGTCTTCAATGAAGGAGGCGCGATGCGCGTCGTCCCGGAACATTAAATCTGCGATAACGATGCGCCCGCTTGGCTGCAGCACACGGCACATTTCCGCCAGAACAATTTCCTTCTGTTCATCCGTTACATGATGCAGCGCATAGGTTGACACAATAAAGTCGAATGCCTCATCCGCCAGCGGCAATGCTAACATATTGCCTTGCAGCAGCCGAATGTTCGGCCATTTTTCCCGACATCGCTCCAGCATGGCGCTTGATTGGTCAATTCCCGTCATCTCCGCCCCTTGATTGACGCAGCGGCCTGCAAGGTTGCCGGTGCCGACGCCAATCTCCAGCCCTTGTGCGCCTGGCTTCGGCTTGGCTTCTAGGCAGACCCGATCAAGGATATCTTCATAATTTGCATGTACATCCAACGGCCCAGTACCATTCGCCACTAGCTTATCATAATGTGTTGCTTGCTTATCAAAATTCCAACGATCGCTCCAATCACTGCGCAGTTTCTGGTATTGTCGTGATTGCTCGCCAATTGCATGCAGTCTGCCCATCATCATCTCTCCTTGATTCGAATTTTCATTTTCATAATTGAGAAGCTTGTCAATCTGATTAATGAGTCGCTTTAGCTCGGTATATTGCAGAGCCAGCTCTTGTCGTTTTTCTAATAAGAAGGGACGGACTGATTCCATATTTCCTAGAATCGCATCATCAATGCAGCAACGAATTTGCTCAATTGACAAATTCATCTCCCGAAGAGCCCCTATTGTTCGTAGCCGGTTCATATCAGTTTCATTGAATATGCGATAGCCATTTTGTTCTTTCGTGAGCGGAGGCAGCAGTCCTTTTTGTTCATAAAAGCGTATTGCCCTCGTGGTCATACCGAGTTGCTCCGCGGCTTCTTGAATTTTCATGGGCATCAGCTCCTTGCTTCGATATGCATTCATTGTAGCGTTTGACGCAGCGTCAATGTAAAGCGATATGTAAAAAAGACGCAGAACCATAAAACTCGGGGGATGAGCTTTACGAATTCTGCGTCTTTTTCATGTGGGGCATGCATAATGGAATTGTCGAAAAATAGAAAATATGATGCTGATGAATTATTTTGCAGCTTGGTCGCTTTTCAGCTTGCTCTGAAGTGTGTCGACTAACTGTTGACGAGCTTCGCTGCTGCTTGCTTTCCAGATCATTTCGAACAATACGCCAAGTCCGGGCAATGCGCGCTCGTCATAATCGATGGAGCCTTCAATCATATCGACGATATCTTCATCTGGCTTATTTTTTACTTTTTGTACAATTGCTTGACGCAAATTCAATGTGACAGCCATTGGCAGTTCTCCTTCCTTCGCGTGCTGCTGTTCATTATTCCGCCGTTGTATAGAATGGCGTATAGGCAGTTATGTCTTAGCTCATCCAGATCGCCACTAAGCATACATTGCGGAACATGCCAGCTTCATTTTTTAACGTTCCCTGAGTACAGGACACTCATACGTGGAAGGATTGGCGTTTCACCTGCAGAGATGGGCATGCTATAATGGAGGTTATAAGAATGTTGTCGGAAAATGGGGAAGGTGAACCTATGGCTGCCAAAAAACAATTTGCCATTATCGGTATGGGGCGTTTCGGCACTAGTGTTGCGAAAAGCTTAAGCAAGATGGGATTTGAAGTGCTGGCGATTGATTCAAGTGAACAAAAAATACAGGATGTTGCCAATATGGTTACACATGCGGTATCTGCAGAGTCTACAGATGAGGATGCGTTAAAGGCGCTTGGCGTCCGCAATTTCGATGTTGTCGTCGTTGCAATTGGGCAAGATATTCAGGCGAGCATATTGACTACCCTTATCTTGAAAGATTTGGGTGTGCCGACGATTGTAGCCAAAGCTCAAAATGAGCTGCACGGCAAAGTATTAAGCAAAATTGGCGCCGATAAGGTTGTATTCCCTGAACGAGATATGGGGATGCGCGTTGCGCACAATCTGATATCGCCTAACATCTTGGATTATATCGAGCTGTCGGATGATCACAGCATCGTCGAGATTCGCGCGACGCCGCTCATGATCGGCAAGAACTTGAAGGAGCTTGATATCCGCGCAAAGTATGGATGCAACGTCATGGCGATTAAAAATAATGGCAAGACGAACATTTCTCCATATGCAGAGGATCGCATAAAAGAAGGAGATGTGCTTGTCATTATCGGACAGAACGATCATTTGAATACGATGGAGCTGGCATTTTCGGAATCATGAGAGAATCATTGAGCATTACTTCGATACAAAATAATAAGGTGAAAAGCTGGGTACAACTAAAAGAACGGAAGCACCGCAACCGTGAAGGCTTGTTCATCGTAGAAGGGATCCACCTTGTTCAAGAAGCGCTGCGCTCTGGGCTGCAGGTGGATGTTGTTGCTTATGATTTGGAGAAAGGCATACCGCAGGAGCTGGAGTCGTTCCATAATCATGCTGAAAATGCGTCTCCCTTAGGTCTAGGCAACAATACCGAATGGATTGCGGTGACGGATGCCATTATCCGCAAATGCAGTGATACGGAAACTCCGCAGCCTGTCATTGCAATCGCGCACAAACCCTCCGCTTCTGTAGACAGCTTGCTGGCGTCGCCCAATTCGTTGGTGGTGGTTATTGATGGCGTACAGGATCCAGGCAATCTCGGAACGATTATTCGAACTGCAGATGCAGTTGGTGCAGACGGTGTTGTTATTGGCAAAGGAACCGTCGATCTCTATAACCCGAAGACGATTCGTTCGACCATGGGCTCGCTGTTTCATTTGCCAGTGGTGGAAGGTGACTTGACGGAGCTGCTTCCTGCGGCGCAAGCACATGGAGTTCGTCTAGCCAGCACCAGCTTACAGGCGACCCATTCTTGCTATAGCTACGACTATCGCCATGCGTCATGGCTAATCGTCGGCAATGAAGGACAGGGAGTGTCACAGCAGGTGCAAACACTAGTGGATGACACGATTATTATTCCGATGCGCGGACAAGCGGAATCGCTGAATGTCGCGATGGCTACCACTGTTCTGTTGTATGAGGCAATGCGACAGCGTCATTATTCGGGGTGACCCAGTCATTAAATTTGTTAGTTACGGGACACTTTTTTAAGATAGTATAAGACCTTTTATAACAGCGACAATAGATAAGGGTTCACTCAAGCCGTAAAAACGGATTGAGTGAACCTTTTTTATTGACAAAAGGCGGAAAAGACTGAAGACTTATTAGATATGGCACGGATTAGCAGCAACGGCCGATGGACAATCGCTCACAGATGTGGCAGAGGGGATTGTCGGCTTTGATGCATTCATGCACATGAGCTCCCTTTCCATGCCCGTCTTATTCATAGCGGGGATCTTATGTCGCCTCCAGCTGCTGTTTACCGGCTCATGGCGAATCGTGTTCCGAATGCACGTTATGTTGAGATTCAGGGCGCCGCACATATTTTCAGTGCGGATTCCGCTGCAGCATTTAATGAGGCTGTCATTTCCTTTCTTGTTGAAGTGTCGACTAGCACCTCGTTGGTCTAAAATCGGCGATCCAACGAGCATAGTCAGTGTGACGGCATAGCTGCTTTTGCCTCATTACTAATTATTTTGTTCCGTGATTGATACACAAGTCTTATATAATCTTGCTGCTAACAAATCACAAAAACCACAGAATTATACCTTCTGTGGTTTTTGTTCTTCTTTTACACATAGTAAGTGAAATGAGAGTGAAAGATTTGAAGAATTTGAGAACAAGAATAATAAATATGAATTATCCCCCTTGATTGTTAATTACTGTTTGGTGTAGGGAGGAAAAATTGTGATATATTCTTCCTGCTAATCCCATTCGTTAAATTCATAGCAAAACAAATACATAAAAATACAAATAACATGGCTATGGGTGGATGGAGGATGGAGCTAACTTATTTATAACTAGGGGGAACAGAAATGAGAAAAATGAGATTGCCAATTCTCATGCTAGCTTTTATCATCGGACTCGTTGTATTAAGTCCTGTTAAAGCTTCAGCAGCGAATCAATTTACGGGTGGACTATTGGATAGTCTGCCAGTTCAGGTCGGGCCTGCAATTGGGCAAGGGAAACCAGTAACGGAAGCGACAGATAATAATCTCTCGTCATATATTTCGATGGGGGGGAAAAACTTAGCTTGGTATACATTCCCTTCTCCGAAGGATATAAATGCACTAGTTTTGCGATATGACGGTGCAATTACTGTTGAATTTTATGATGATCAAAGTAATCTGATCTCAAATTATAGCCTGTTAAAAATTGATGGTATTCAAACACTACCTGCAACAGTTAAAAATGTTTCTACGGTTGTATTGAAATCTGCTGCTACTGCTTATGTCTATGAGTGGAATCTATTCGAAATACCATCAGCACCTCCTTCACCTACAACGATTTCCTGGATTCAGGGTGGGGATAAGTTTGTTCGATTGGACTGGGTATCTACTGCAGCGAAGTCTTACAATATAAAGCGATCCACATCATCAGGTGGCCCGTATTCCTTGTTGGCAAGTAATATAGCTGATACAACGTACACCGATAACACAGTGACTAACGGAACTGAATATTTTTATGTAGTGACTGCAGCCAATGAAGCGGGAGAAAGTGTTAATTCACCGCAGAAGAATATTAAACCAAATGCGACGCAATATACCGGTGGCTATCTTGACGGACTTGCAATCGATATGGGGACAAGCATTAACAATCCAACAAGCACAGTAAAAGAAATCACGGATAACAATGAATCAACATATGTTGGCATTAACAATAAGACTTTCGTTTGGCATACTTTTAACAAGCCAACAGAAATAAATTCAGTCGTAATAAAGTATGATAATAGTGTCGATATTGAATTTTATGATAACAACTACAATTTGTTATATTCATATACTCCATTACATATTAACGGTGTTCAGACACTGCCTACACCAGTTAAAAACGTGTCAACGGTAGTAGTGAAAGGGAAACCGGGGACTGCTTATGTTTATGAATGGAATTTATTTGGAAAGCCTTCGACCCCACCAGTACCAACGAAGATTAACTGGATATACGGTGGAGATCAAATTGTTAAGCTAGATTGGGATACAACAGCTGCAAAATTCTACAATGTGAAAAGAGCAACATCATCAGGTGGCCCGTATGCATTACTTGTAGCCAATATTAGTGGTACAACTTATACGGATAAGTCTGTAATAAACGGAACGACCTACTATTATGTTGTGTCAGCAGTTAATGAAGCTGGCGAAAGTAAAAACTCTCCGGAAAGCAGCATCATGCCGTCAGCAACAAAATACACCGGTGGTTTGTTGGATAGTCTAGTAATTAACGCAGGTCCAGTTATTGGAGATACAAAAGAAAAAATAAGAGAAATAACAGATAACAAGGAAGCCACCTATACATCACTGGGTAAGAGTAAACATGTTTGGTATACATTTAAAATGCCTAAGGAAATATCTTCATTTATTGTGAATGCTCAAGGTGAAGTGACCCTGGAATTGTATGATGAGCAAAATAATATTCTACTTGCCTACGATGCCACTAAAAATAAGGAAGTAGAAACTCTTCCTGAACCAATTAAAAATGTGTCAACAGTCGTTCTAAAGTCAAAAACAGGGGCTACTGTTTATCCTTACGAATGGAACGTTTTCGGTACAGGCGAAGAGGAGCCTACTCTTGATCCAATTCAATTAACTGCATCTGGTGGCGACAAAAAAGTTGTTCTGAATTGGAACGTCGCTAAAGGCGCTACGGGCTATAATGTAAAACGGAGTACAACTGCAGGTGGCTCGTATGCATCAATTGCTACTGTTACGAGCAGTACGTACACGTATACAGATACATCTGTTACCAACGGAACAACATATTATTATATCGTTGCTTCGCTATACGGAACATTTGAAGGTTCAGTATCCAATGAAGCATCTGCAACTCCGAAGTCTGGCGGTACAACGCCTACAAATCCTACAAATCCTACAAATCCTGATCCAGGTAACAATGAACCTGGCAGCCGTGCATTGCTTTTCATTACGCTAAACAACGGTATTCAAAAGGAATACGACCTGTCGATGGCGGAAGTAGAAGCATTCATCAATTGGTACGAAGGACGTGCTTCTGGAAACGGAAAGGTTATGTTCGCATTTGACAAGCATAACAATAATAAAGGGCCATTCAAGAACCGGAAAGATTATGTCTTCTTCGACAAGATTATTACATTTGAAGTCAATGGATATGACACTGACGGATCGACCCCAGACAAAGAAACTGGAAATCAGAATGAAAATAAGCCGCAGCCGCATTATCCAGAAGAAGAATATTAATAATACTTAGTTTATATAATTCAATAGTGAATGTTGTATAGTGACAGAGCCATGTAAGGAGACTATCTCCCGAGTGGCTCTTTTTGTTTAATATGAGATCTACTCCTTGTTTTCTATGTAGGAAATACGTATTCACACGCAGTATAGTCCTATAAACATACAAATATGTAATTGAATTTCCAATATTTTAGTATCTATGAAAAAGTCTTTTTTTGCTAGGATGGAAGATAGCGCATTATATCATCTTTTATCTCTAGCAAAGTGAGGCTATGGAAGTGACTCTACGACGTAAAATTGTCATATTAACAGCTATTGCCGCTATGTTTATAACCGGAGGTCTGGCATGGGGAGAGTCGAAAAGCACAGGACTGCCCTTCGATGATATTACTGGGCTTTACGGACAGCAAGATATCATCAATCTGTATAAGAAAGGCATTGTGACGGGTTCCGGTAACCGATTATATGAGCCGGAGAGATCTGTGAGCCGGGCAGAATTCATCACGATGGTCAATCGAATGTTCAACCTGCAGCCCGTGGCAAGCGATATTCCAGCCTATGATGACGTTCAGCGCGGCGCTTGGTATTATGGGGCTGTGCAAGCTGGTTCATTGCTGCATTTGGTGGAGGGAACAGGAGAGAGGAGCTTCCAGCCTCAGCAGGCCGTAACCCGGCAAGAAGCCGCAGCGATTATCGTACGTGCATTTAAGCAATCTGCAAAGACTGATTCTGGGGTGTTGTCCTATCCAGATGCCTCTCAAATTGCGAAATGGGCGAAACCGTATGTTAGCGTCATGCAAAAGCTGAAACTGATGAATGGTGACGAGGAAGGATTTCGACCGAACGATTCATTGACCCGTCAAGAAACGGCTGTTGTATTGAATCGAGCTCTTCAGCGACCGGATTGGTCGAAAGCTTTGACAAAAGCTCCGCCGAAGCGAATTGAGATGGGGTGGAAGCATGAGCTGACGACTCAGCAATATATCTCGAAAGTGTCCGGATCAACCGTTAATACCCTTTCACCAAGATGGTATTTCCTCGATGCCAAGGAGTCGGTGACTGATCAGACAGATAAGACGCTTCTGACATGGGCCAAGAACAATGGCAAGCAGGTGTGGGCGCTTGTGGGGAACCGTTTCAATGCGGATCTGACACATGAAGTGCTTACCAATCCGACGAAGAAGACCTCAGTTATTACGAAGCTTATCGGTTTTGTGAAGACGTATAAACTGAATGGTTTGAATCTTGATTTTGAAAATGTTCGTCCGGAGGACAGACAGGCCTTAACTGCATTTGTGTCCGACTTGGCTGCTAAGCTGCATCAAAATAATGCGGTTTTGTCTATCGATGTGTCTCCTGATTTGGGTACAGATTGGACGGAGGCGTTCGATTATGCTGCTCTGGGCAAATCAGCGGATTACATGGTGCTAATGGGGTACGATGAGCATTGGGACGGAGCGCCAACGGCGGGTTCTGTGTCTTCTTTGCCATGGCTGCAGCGAGCACTCGACAAGCTGTTGAAATCAGTGCCGTCTCATAAAGTGATAACCGCCTTCCCCTTCTATTCACGGGACTGGACGGTAAGCGGAAAAAGCGTAACCTCCCGTGAACTAACCTTAATTGAGCAAGGAGAGTTACTGCGCACGCGCAAGACAAAGTGGGATGACCGGACATCGCAATACGTAGCAGATTTCATAGAGCGCGGGGCAAGACATCAAGTTTGGGCGGAGGACAGCCGTTCGCTTGCTGCAAAGTATGCAATGGCAAGCAGCCGCAATGTGGCTGGGTTCGCTTACTGGTATGTGGGAGCTGAAACGAATGATGTATGGAAGGCCCTAGATAATCAGTGGAGATACTCTAATTTGCAATTTTAGAAAATGAGAAAATATTTATTTTTAGTAAGGAGAGAGCGTACTAATATACGCTCTCTTTTTGGTGTTATTCATCGGATTATGATACATAAGGCCAGATAGAGTACAAATATGCATTTATCAAGATGAAATAATATAAAGTGAAATTGCGACCTGCATGATGGATTACGAAAATGATCCATTTACAGGTTTTTTTTTTATAAATGCAGGCATAGGATCACCCCTTTACTTTAACCACTTATCGGAGGAATGTAATCAGTAACCCTTGTTATCCTCAATTTCCCAGATCCCCGTTATATAATGATGTCGAAGGGGGGACGAGATGAAAATTAGGGTTCAAATCGATGAGAGCATTGAAGAAGATGAAATCATCATTCGAAGCCGTGTGCTGGATGCAGAAATACAGCGACTGCTCGAACAAATTCAGTTGCTGCAGCAGTCCACGCTTCGGCACATGATCGGAACAGATGAGGATCGGCAATATGTGCTGGATGTAAAAGATATCTCCTATTTCGAGACACAGGGTGACTATGTGTATGCGGTTCAAGGCAGGAAGCAGTACCGACTTAGCTTTCGCCTGTATGAGTTGGAGCAGCAGCTCCCGCAGGATCGATTTATGCGCATTTCCAAATCGGTCATTCTCAACATCGGCAATATTGCGCATATTGAGCCGACATTGGGCACCCCTTTTCTAGCTAAGCTGAGGGATGGTGCGGAGTCCGTATACATTTCAAGACAATACATTAAGGAACTTCGGCACAAAATTATGGGGGGATAAGTGATGCCTAAAATATGGAAGATTATGATGTTAGGAATGCTGATGGGCAGTCTGGTGATGTATGTACAGGCATGGCAGTTTACAACCATGGAGAATGAGCTTGTAGCCTATGCGTTTGCTGAGTTTATGAAATATTGGACAGCTTGTATAGGCATTGGTATATGCTCCGGCCTCACTTCCTATGTGTATTCGATTCAGAAAATACCGTATATGTGGAAGAGTGCGCTTCAAATATTCCTTATTATAGGTATCCTTATTGGAGCTTCGTTGATTCTAACTTCGGAGTGGCAGGCTATTGTCCGCAACTTAGGAGTGGGGCTGCTCATTTTTGCAGTATTCTGGTCGATTGATCACTATCGTTATAAAAAGATATGCGATGAGATCAATAGACAGTTGAAATAGGCGTGTTCGCTCGGACGGCTTCTTCTTTTTTCCTTGGGGCAAGCATACACTGAAAACGTACAGGCTGCTCGTTGCACCGACCGGAAGGGGGAATCGGATGTGAACAGGTGGCGTTCGAGCGGGTTCCGCGCACGGCGATGGAGATGGCCGAAAATTTCCTGGAGCAGACGTCGCACAGGATGGAAAGCATCGGGGTGGCGCCCACGCAGGTCTACAGCGGTTCAAGTAGATGCAAAGAGCGCTTCAGGATGGAGCAGCAGACAATCGAAGCCGAAGCGGAAGCGTAGAGCCTTTTTTATTGCGCTCGTGATTTTTACACTGTTGACGGTGCAATTATTCGTCTATGTAGATCGAAATGTAAAGGGGCCGCTTATGCATTTGGCCAAAATTCGTGTGAAGCAAATTGCGACGCAGGCCATTAATCGAGCGATTACTGATCAAGTGATGCGGGGAAGAGAGCTGGATAAGCTTATTGAGTGGAAGACAGATTCTCGCGGCAAGGTGACGAGCTTTGTTCTCAATTACAACGAGCATATGCGAATTACCTCAGAAACAGTGGATATCGTAGAATCATCTCTAAAAAACATCCATGAAATTAGTGACAAGATTCCGCTGGGTCAAGCGTTGGGCAGCCCGTTGATCGCATCCTTTGGCCCGCGGATTCCGGTTAAGATGGAGCCGCAAGGTGCGGTTAAGGTGGAACTGAATACCCGCCCAATGGATGTTGGCATCAATATGGTATTGGTTGAGGTGTATATTAAAGTAACGGAAGAAGTTGCGATCGTTATTCCTTTTGATTTGGAACCAGAAGTGGTTGAGACGCAAATCCCTATTTCTTATCTGCTCGTCGTAGGTGATGTTCCGATGTACTATTATGACGGAAAGGGGCAGCCGGTGGGAGCGAATCGAGAGAAGGCTCCTGCCTTGTCATTGCCTATGCAGTCGATTCCAAACAGTGTAGGGAGCGGTAGCAGCTTAGGAAGCAAACAGGGAGGAATAACTGTTCCTGCACAAATAGAACCACATGCCCCGCCAGCTCCTGCTGATACCGGTGAGGTACAGCAAGGCGGTCACGAAGGCTAGTCTTGAAACATTGGTGCATCCAAATGAAGAAACGTATAAGATATCGGAGAAAATGGCGGCTGCGAACATCGCGACATATGGTGAAGTGAAATCACTAACAGAAAGGGCACGTTCCATCGGCATCAGTCGACAGGTGTGCCCTTTTGCTTCCATATAAGGTGTTTCATTAACGCCGATTAGATTTCATCCGCTTGCGTTTGTCTGACTGTTCCCATTGATACAGAAGCGGGAACGGATCGAATGCATATTCCACAAGCCCTCGATCCCGATACAGCCCATAGTGGAGATGGGGAGGAAATTTGCCAGATGTCCCTGGCTTGCCGTAGCCTGAGCTGCCGACCCACCCTACCGTTTGTCCAGGGGTAACGATATCGCCGACCTTAATGTTTTTTTCATAGCCAGACAAGTGGGCGTAGTAATGGTAAATGTTATTCAGATCGCGTATGCCGATCCGCCAGCCGCCGTAACGGTTCCAGCCCTTCACCTCGACAATGCCGTAGCAGGTGCTGCGCACAGGCACACCATACCCGGCAAAGATATCGGTGCCTTCGTGAATACGGTACCCCCCGTAATGCCGTCCCATTCCAAAGGTGCTTCGATAAGAGTAGGAGCTTCCAAGAGGCAATGGGAAGGTGTACTCGAACAAATCCAATTTATCGAAATGCTCGAAAATTCGCGCATACTGCTGGACACGCTGAACCGCGCGTGGATTTGTATAATAATTCCACAGTCCATTGCCAAAATCTTCGTCATTCGGTCCATAAGCGCCAATTCGCGAAGCGACGCTATACAGCAAGTCCACATCATTCGTGGAATCCGCACGCTTGTCACCGGAACCATCACGCCCGATTCCACGAAATAAAGAGATGGATTTAGGATTGTTATCGTTTATGTCTGGATTCATCATGCCAACCCATTTAAGCGGATCAACATATATGCCTGTGAGTCTGTCCGGATGCTTGCGCTGCTTTGGGTTTGCCTTCGTCAATGCACGCTCATACTGATCGATGGCAGCTAAGCGGTACCAAGGGATTCCGGTCAGTATCGATATTTGCTCGTACAAATCGCGTCTTTCTTTCCATACAGCCCCTTCTGGATCCGATGATTGACTAGAATTTTTTTCAATCCCTGAATGCTGTCCGGATTGCTTTTTCAGCTGCTCTGAATTAGACGGAGCTGCGTGAGTTACAATTGCTGAGAATGGTGCTATTAGCCCTATCCACAAGGCAAGTCCTGCACATATATAGGGTGGAGCTTGTCTCATGACGCAAATTTCCTCCTTATTCCATACCTGAAAAGGTCGATTTAATGTTAGAATGTGCGTAAATGGCCTTTTTATCCAAGCAATGGACACGCAGGTATAGATTTTGAAGGGTTCATGGTATAATACAGAATTAGGTCAAGGTTAAGCGAACAAGAAGGAAGGTAGACTCCATGAAAACGAGAGAGCAGAAGCAGAAACCAGATTGGATACGCATCAAGCTGACTACGGGAGAGAACTATTCCGAGATCAAAGACATGATGCGCTCCAAAACGTTGCACACTGTATGCGAGGAAGCACGTTGTCCGAACATCTATGAATGTTGGGCGAACCGCACGGCGACGTTTATGATTTTGGGCGACATCTGCACTCGTGCTTGCCGCTTCTGTGCGGTTAATACCGGCATGCCGACGGAATTGGACTTGCAGGAGCCAGAACGCGTAGCAGAAGCTGCAGAGCGCATGGGCTTGCGCCATTGTGTCGTTACATCCGTAGCCAGAGACGATTTGAAAGATGGGGGAGCATCGATCTTTGCAGAGACGATACGTGCGATTCGTCGCCGGTTGCCACTCTGCAGTGTGGAAGTGCTGATCCCCGACTTCATGGGCAATTGGGATGCGCTTAAGCTGGTAATGGATGCGAAGCCAGACATACTCAATCATAACGTCGAGACGGTTGAACGGTTGTCCGACCGTGTACGTGCGAAGGCGAAGTATGAGCGTACACTCGAATTGTTGAAGCGTGCAAAGGAAATGCAGCCGAACATTCCTACAAAATCCAGCATCATGCTTGGTGTAGGAGAAGAATGGGATGAAATTTTGCAGACAATGGACGATCTTCGTGCCGTTGATTGCAACATTATGACGATTGGGCAATATTTACAGCCGACGAAGAAGCACTTGTACGTCGAGAAATATTACACTCCAGAACAATTTGCAGAGCTGAAGAACGAAGGATTGAAGCGTGGGTTCAGCCATGTGGAATCGGGACCGCTCGTACGCAGTTCCTACCATGCGCATGAACAAGTCCAGTCCGCTCATAAGTCAATGACCGCACAAGCATAAGCAGCGGCGAGTCGATGGGTATGAGACGGAGTTCGCCTAATGAGTGCCCGTTCGAGAAGCCGATGTCCAGCAGCAAGAAGATTGGATCTACTCGAAACACCCTGACTCCTTATGAGTGCTGCTTGCGATACTTATAAGGAGAAGGCAGTGGCAATCGGGATGAGAGGAGCATGCAGGCCTCTTCGAAACAACCTCGATAAAGCGCGCTCCTCCGTTCGTGCTTGAGCCTGCTATGGCAGGGGAAGGGGGAATCACGGACGTGATTCAAATTGGAGGCAGATCGTACGAAGTCATTCATGAGTACAAAAACGCATGGAATCCAGAAGCATTCAAGGGGCGTTATAGTGAAGTACTGGAACGGTATGATTACATTCTAGGGGATTGGGGCTACAATCAGCTTCGCCTCAAAGGTTTCTTCCGTGACACTCATGCGAAATCCACAAAGGATACGGCCCTGTCCGGAATGATGGATTACATTAATGAATACTGCAATTTTGGCTGTGCCTATTTCATATTGGAGAAGGTAGGCAATAAGGATGCCCGTGTGCGAACGGCTGGCGAGCAAGGAGATGAAGCAGAACAGGAAGGTGCAGCAGCATTGGAAGCGCCTACTGAGGATCTGCCGCAGCAACCGAAGCAAGGAATCGCGCTGCAGCCGAAGCAATCTAATCAAGATGCGGTGACAGATCCTGTACAAAAGCCATCCTCATCTGAGCGCAAGCCTCGTCATTCTCGCAACCGCAACAAGCAGAATAATGGCAAGGGCGGCGCAGCGAATCCTTCTGGTCAGCAGCCTAGGGCGGCTGCGGAACCGAAGGAGCGGGCAGAACGCACGCCTAAAGAAGTGCGTTCCTAAAAACGAAGAAGATCATAGCTATAAACGGCACCCCTATTCATTAGAAATGAATAGGGGTGCCGTTTATATTTCAACGAAGTTAGAATACAAATATGCCCCACCGTTCCAACAGAACAGCGGGAATCGAAGTCGAGATCTATACGTTATAGCAGCCGTGCTCATCATAACCGAGGAAGGCTTCTCTTACCCGATTCCAGAATGGGAACGGACGATATCGGATAAATGTCACCTTCTGATCAGCGACCCGGCAGCGGATGGAGCGCAATTGCTCCAGCGGTATGTTGATATGATCGACCGTAAGGAGCAGCTTTTGCTTCTTTCGGGAATAGATGTCACAATGATGGTGCTTTGGCAAAATGAGCGATGAACCGAGTGTACGGTACACACGGTTGTTAATGGACGCAATTTCAGCAAGCTGTAACGATGCGATAGAAGGATGCACCATAGCGCCGCCAAGACTCTTATTGTATGCTGTGCTTCCTGATGGGGTAGACACGCATATCCCATCTCCGCGGAACATTTCGAACAGCTCGTCATTAATATCAATTTGTGCGACGAGCGTGTTTTCTACCCCTTTAAGCGTAAATTCATTTAAGGCGATGTATGTCTTGCAGTATTCGGCGTCATCTGCGTCTAACTGCAATTCAATTAACGGATACTTGACGATGCGCGGTGAGATTTGGTCTTGAGATCGATTTTCTGCGATCAACTGTACGAGCATCTCAATTTCATCTGGCTTCCAATCGGCGTAAAATCCGAGGTGGCCGGTATGTATGCCCACGAATGCCAGCTGATCAAGCTGATTGATGTATCGGTGGAACGCTTGAAGCATCGTGCCGTCTCCGCCTATAGACAATACAATATTCGGTTCGTCATCATCACGGACTAGGCCCCGAGCGTTGGCCAGTTGGTGGAACGTATCGGCCAATGCGGCTGATACGTCGTCTCCCCGGTTCATTACTGCGTACTTCAAGGCGTTGGCTCCTTTGCACTGCTATTCATTAAGATTTATAACGAGTATATCCAATTCCATATTATACGTTCTACAGCGGGAATACAATCGCCATTTCATCTAATCAGTGCCAAGGTCATCTTATTTGCTGGTTCGGCGCATATATCGAAGCAGTACGATAGCTGCAGAGGCAGCGCTTAATAAGCCGATCAAAATTGTTGCAGTCATAAGTCCGGTCTGCGTAGCTGACCATGCTATATCCCATATCTTCAATGTTTGCATGGAGTGGCGGGAGCTCGAAAGCCAAGCAGGCAGCAGAGACTGCACGGTGCTTAAATGCAGCAACGGATATAAAATAAAGGCGGCAAGTGCTGCAAGTAAGCTGTGGACAAGCCGAGACAACAAGAACGGCATATATCTTAAATCACACTGGTTCATAATACTGACGATTTGTGCATGCACAGACAGTCCGCCCCATGATAGTATCCATGCAGCAGCAACCACCTGTGCATGCATACCAGCAGAGCCTGCTGCTCCAGCCCCCTTAGCCCCAAGTGTAACCTCGAATATTCCGCCGGAGAAGGCAGAGGATAAAGAAGGGGGCAGGTGAACGGCTCGAAGGAACCATTGGAGCACTGCCTCCCATGTATGCATAACACCAATCACAGTTAATAAGTCCAATGCGACGGAGAAGAATACGACGAGACCGCCCACTACGATCATAAGCTTCAAGGAAGAGGTAACAGCCTCCTGCAATAACGTTCCTAGGGAGCGGCCATCCTTCTGCCTCGCCACATGCATGGCCCAGAACGCTCTAATCAGTATGGAAGATCTCTTTGTACACTGGCCGTCAGGTGCAGTAAGTTCGGTTGATGATGTTAATGGAGTCATTGGAACTTGCGGAGCGTGAAATCGCATCAGCAGCCCAACGACGAATGCGGATCCATAATGTGCAAGGGCGATGGTGAGGGCGAGCCGAGCGTCGCCGAAGAAGCCAATGGAGACGGCACCAATCAGAAAAATAGGATCGGATGAAGTAGTAAAGGCAACGAGACGTTCTCCTTCTTCACGGGAGATTAGCTTTTGCAGCCGCAATTGCGTCGTTAGCTTAGCCCCAACAGGATACCCGGAAGCGAACCCCATCGCAACCACGAAGCCGCCAATTCCAGGAATACGGAACATTGGGCGCATAATTGGATCGAGCAGCGTGCCGATGAAGTGTACAATGCCGAAACCAAGCAATGCCTCGGATATAATAAAGAATGGGAGCAGGGAAGGGAACAAAACGTCCCACCATATGGCCAATCCCCGTGTAGAAGCGGTTAAAACGGTATTTGGATATAACATCATCAATAAAATAAACATGCTAATTGCTGCTGCGATGAACGTGATAAGCATGGAGGAGCTTGTCCGCGGGCGGCTCATTGCTAATTCACTCCCTCTGTTATGTTCAGTCAATGGGACGACCACTGCTATACCAACATATGATGAAGGGGCAACAATCATGCAGTTCTCCTTTCGAACACTGCGGCCGTGATACAATTTTGTCTTCATTCTGTAATCAAAACGTAAAGGAAACGCTTGCATTTCTCCGTGTTTTTTTGGGAAACATTATGGTACACTAAAATAAAGAAAGATGAATTATGCGTATCCGATCGTTAGGGGTGATTGGAATGAGCATTATCGCAGGCATCCTCGTATGTGCTTTTGTATATGTCATTCGAGAGTCGTTAATGGGATCTCCAGAAGAAGATTGGTAAATGTTAAGTAAGAAAATATAATACCGCTACGTCCGGACGCTGAACAGATGCTCAGCGTTTTTTTTGTGTTCTTATTTATGTGTTCATCGCTCAATTGATTGAAACTTCTGCTCGTTTGTAATAAAGTGTTGAACATGGACTACTTCATTGCCTATGTACCGGCTGCTGGTTGCAGCCGCATCATGGAATAGATAGGAGCGATTATGGAACGGTATAGTCAATCGATATATGAGGCAATCGGTGGAGAGGCAACGGTGCGGAAGATGGTTGAAGCTTTCTATCCACGAGTTCAGGCTCATCCTTTGCTTGCGCCTTTATTCCCAGAGGATATTGAACCTGTAATGGAACGGCAGTTTATGTTCTTGACGCAGTTTTTTGGAGGACCTCCGATCTATTCAGATCAGTTCGGGCACCCGATGATGCGGGCGCGGCATTTGCCGTTTCCGGTTACGCGTGAGCGCGCAGATGCATGGTTAGGCTGCATGCGGGAAGCGCTTCATGAAATAAATATGGAGCCAGGGCTTGCGACAATGGTCATAGATCGCTTGTCAGGACCAGCCTATCATTTTATTAATACGAATGACGAGGCCTGATTTGTTGCTTCTTAACAGAACGGCTCATGTATTCCATAATGGTGTCGTTTTCAATGGACTTCGTATGACTCGACATAATCGATCAGCAGAAAAGAGGAACGATTTATGGAGGTTGAACCGCTGTTTACGGTAAAGGTAGGATGCCCTTACTGTGAGCAAGTATTTGTCACCTCGCGTGTACGGCCTCGCTTCAAGAAGCCTACACTCATCGACAGTGACTTTTGTACGCACTATGATAACGGGAAGGTAAATCCGGACTATTATGTGGTTCGGGTATGTCCTTCATGTGGATGTGCATCCACAGAAAATTCGTTAAAGCACTGGTATGAACCGCAGCGCAAGAAATTCGAGGAACGCATTGCGAAGCAGTGGACAACTCACGATTACGGTGGCGAACGTACTTGGGAGGATGCGCTTGCAACGTACCAGCTTGCGCTGTTAACTGCCCAGACTATTGGGGAGAGCCATCGGGTGGTCGCGGGCATCCTTCATCATATTGCTTGGTTGTATCGATATCGGAATGATGTGGTGGAAGAACGACGATATTTGCAATTCGCGCTTGAAGCCTACGTTGCAGTGCTTGAACAGGAATGGCGGGATCAAAATGATGCGCGGCTTATTTATATCATTGGAGAGCTGCATCGCAGATTAGGTGAATTTAATGAGGCAGTCAAATGTTTCAGTCGAATTATCCACGACAAACGAATCATGGATGCGGCAATGATCCGAGCTGCCAGAGAGCAATGGACCCTTATCCGCGAGGAAATGAGAGAAGGAACCGAAGACGTACAAAATACATAATTGATCGCCGAATGGATGAATAGACAAAAAGACGTGTATCCGGCACAACTGGCATGGATACGCGTCTTTGTCTTGTTCTCAGCGTCTGAAATTAACGAATAGCTCGATCTGCAAGTAAATAATCGCTGTCTGCATCAACAATAACGAGACGGTTGCGGCAGCATGGGAATACAAGGAGCCTTTTCTTGCCGTCATGGATATCCATGACATGATCATACGGCAGTGTGTTTTCAAATGGTATCATTCCGTGGTATTCTCCGGTGATTTGTCTGTATCAGAAGGGTTCTGTTGTGCTTTATTGAGTTCAGCAAGCTTTTGCAATAGAATGTGCTGCGGCATATGCATGAGCTGCTCTAAGGGAACATGAAGTGCCTTAGACAGTTTGACAGCGGTGTCTGCGGAGATTGGTAATGGTCTCATCTCACGATCCTCCCTATGCGAGTTCATATGATTTTGATATAGTTTAGTTATACACGGTCAAGATGCAAAACTCAAACTTTGCAAGGTTGAATAGGGTGGACAAATTAAGCCAAATGAAAGGTGTGTGCACGATGAAACAACCGTTAAGTCAAACATGGGATTTGGATGTCTTTTTTGAAGGTGGATCAGAATCTGAAGCACTGAAGGCTTCATTATCATCCAGTGAGCAAAAGATTGCTTCGATCACGAATGAGCTTAAGGCAATGGCGATACCTCAATCTGTTAAAGAGGCGCAACAGCTTGCCAAATTGACTGAGCAACTGCAGCAATTGATTATAGAGTTGCGTGAGGCTGGTGCTTACATAGGCTGTTTGACGGCACAAAATGTGAAGGATAAGAAAGCGATTCAATTATCGGATCGTGTACGTTCCATCGGTGCCCGAATGGTAACTTTAAATACGTTGTATGATGAGCTATTGCGCGGCATGGATGAGCAAGTATGGTCTGAATTCGTTGTACTGCCTGAAATTGAAGGAATTCGCTTCAATTTGACTGAACGCCGTGAATGGGCAAAAGAGAAAATGTCGCCGGAGAAGGAAGCGCTTGTAGGCGATTTGGCAACGGACGGATATCACGGATGGAGTGCCAACTACAATACAATTGTATCCCATTTCCGTATCACGCATGAAGAGAATGGGGAGACGGTGCATCTTTCAGCAGGACAAGCTGACAACAAGCTGTCCGATGCTGATCGTTCGGTCCGTGAGGACATGTTTATGAAGTGGGAAGAGGCATGGGGAGAGCGTGCAGACTACTGTGCAGACGCATTGAACCGCATTGCAGGCTTCCGTTTGAAACTGTATGAGAACCGCGGATGGAAAGATGTGTTGAAGGAGCCCCTTGCATACAATCGGATGTCGCAGGCGACGCTGAATGCTATGTGGGAAACCATTACACGCAACAAGCCAGCGTTTGTGAAGTACTTGGAGCGCAAGGCTAAGCTGCTTGGTGTGGAAAAACTCACATGGTGTGATGTAGAAGCGCCAATTGGCGGCACGCAATCGAAAATCTCTTATGATGATGGCGCGCGTATAATTGTAGAGCAATTCGAGAAATTCAGTCCACGCATGGCTGAATTCGCAGTGAATGCTTTCGAAAAGCGCTGGATTGAAGCAGAAGATCGCTCTGGCAAGCGCCCAGGCGGGTTCTGTACATCAATGCCTGTAAGCAAGGAAACGCGTATATTCATGACTTATGCTGGCACACCATCGAACGTGTCCACGCTTGCACATGAGCTTGGACATGGTTATCATACGCATGTGATGGAAGGCTTGCCTCCATTTGCACGGGAATATGCGATGAATGTGGCAGAGACGGCTTCAACATTTGCAGAGATGATCGTAGCAGATTCAGCGGTGAAGCAGGCGAAGGACGAGAAGGAGAAGCTGGCGCTGTTGGAAGATAAGCTTCAACGCTCGATTGCGTTCTACATGAATATTCACGCGCGCTTCCTGTTCGAGACTCGCTTCTATGAGAAGCGCAAGCAAGGCGTATTGTCCTCAGAGGAACTGTGCTCACTTATGGAAGAAGCACAGAAGGAAGCGTTCTGTGGTACATTGGATTCATACCACCCGCACTTCTGGGCGTCCAAGCTGCATTTCTACATGACTGGTGTACCGTTCTACAACTTCCCATACACATTCGGCTATTTGTTCAGTACGGGATTATACGCGCGTGCATTGCAGGAAGGCGAGTCCTTCGCAGCGAAATATGATGCGTTGCTGAGAGATACAGCGGTAATGACGGTAGAAGATCTTGCACAGAAGCACCTTGGCGTGGATTTGACGAAGCCAGATTTCTGGCAATCGGCGATAGATGTAACATTGCAAGACGTGGAATTGTTCCTGCAAATGACTGAATAAATTAGAGTGACAATGGATAGACCGTGCAAGTTAAATGAGGCTTAAATAGAAAGGAAAACAACTTGGTGACATCAACTAGGCTTCTTAAGCTGTTCCATGCTTTGTTTTACTCAACGAATGCCGTACTGCTTTCTTATTTGCCGCTCCTATTGCGGGAGCGGGGCTTCGAACCGTTTGAAGTAGGCACTTTATTAATGTTGGGGCCTTTTCTGGCGATGTTTGCACAGCCTGCCGCAGGTCTGATTAGCGACCGCATCCGAAAGGTTCGCCCCCTATTGATCGGCCTGTGGATTGTATTGGGAATATCAGCGTCATTAGCTTTTTTGACAACGGATCGTATCCTTGTCGCGGTTAGTATTCTGATTTTGTATATTTGCTATCTTCCATCGATTTCCTTGCTTGATACGTTAACAGTTAAAATAGCCAATTCAATGCAGCAATCGTATGGAGCCGTTCGCCTTTGGGGATCGGTTGGTTTTACCATTACGGCTGTAACGCTAGCGCAGGTATTCGATTTGCTGGGTGGAGTGGATTCGCTATTCTGGATGTATTTGCCGGTTTGGTCCAGCTTTTTTGTCGGCATGTTCTTTTTGAAGGAACCGAGATATGAGGATAGTGAGACTGATGAAGTGGTGAATATGACCATTTTGAAAAAGGTGCTTACCATTCCATCCTTGCTAGTATTGCTTGCTCTTATTTTTGTCATTGGGATGCCTCACCGGATGAACGATGCGCTATTGTCGCTGCATATGAGCGATTTGGGCGCAACCTCCGGGCAGATCTCGATTGCGTGGGCCGTTGCAGGATTCAGTGAAGTTTTTGGCTTCCTCATTATGGGTCGAATCATGAAGCGCTACCGAATGCTGACATTGCTTTCCGTTGTCAGCATGTTATATGCGCTTCGATGGCTGTTGTATTCGATCACGACTGAGCCGGTGATGCTAATCGCGCTGCAAGGAATGCATTCGATTACGTATGCTTGCTTCTGGGCTTTGGCAATCGAATTCGTAGTGCAGCTTCTTCCGCAGAAATTAGCAGCTACAGGACAATCGATGCTTGGTATGGTGTTCTTTGGCTTGTCCGGATTGGCAGGAGGAGTTGTTGGGGGAGCATTGCAGGAGTCGTATGGCGGCGGCGTCATGTACAGCATTGGCTTCATTCTTGCCCTTCTTGGAACGGTGGGGTTCATGTTATGGATCCGCAAGGATCGCCAGCGTAGACTTGCAATTGAACAAGAAGCAGCAATTTAACATTGATGTAAATGGACAGGAAATTACCCTAACAGGCTGATGGCGATAGGGCAGGGAAATGGAATCATAATAAAAACGGGGCAGCCCTGAGTAGAATGCTACTTAAGGCTGCCCCGTTTGTTATATTCACCGGATAGATTGGGGTAAATTAGAATTTGAATACTTGGATGGTACGCTGCAGTTGGATGACCTTTTGCTGCATTTGCTCAGTAGCGTCGGCCATCGCTTGTACGGATGTAATCTGTTCATTCATTGAAGCGGATACTTGTTCCGTTCCAGCAGCAGATTGCTGGGTAATGGCTGAGATGTTCTCAACGGCACTCGAAATAGTAACAGCGCCTTCAAGCATCGCATCGCTCTCATAGGCAAAGGTTGCGATCCGCTCGGTGATGAATTGGATGCTGTCTACGATCTCCAGGAATATACGTTCCGTTTCTTTAATCAGATCAGTTTGAGCGTGTACAACTTCTTCGTTGATATGAATATTCGTTATTGCTTGGCGGATGCCGGATTCAATGCTTTTTACGAGTTGAAATACTTCCTTAGTCGAAGCAGACGATTCCTCAGCCAGCTTGCGAACTTCTTGGGCGACGATCGCGAATCCGCGTCCATGTTCACCTGCACGTGCTGCTTCAATGGATGCGTTAAGAGACAATAAATTGGTTTGTTCCGCAATATCCGAGATGGTTCGTGTAATCTTGGAAATGCCCTCTGCCTGTCTCGCTAGTTCTTCGATTGTTGAGGCAACCTGATCAGTTGCTTCAATATTGCGTTGCATGCCGGCACTTTGCGTCTCTACTGCGGTTCTTCCCTTGGTAACAAGCCCTACAGTGAAAGCGGAGCGATCGTTCATTTCCTTCGTGGAATGTGTATAAGACTCCACCTTCTGCTCAATTTGCTTGACGGAATTTGACATTGATGCAATATCCTCAGATATTTCAGTCGCACCAATTGCAAGTTCATTTGATGAAGATGTCACTTGTTCCATTACGAGCCTCAAATTTTGATTCATATGGTACATCTCTCTGCTCGATTCGGATACGTGGCGAGTAATATCGGTTGTTTGCCGCAAAATTTCACGAAGCTTAATGATCATGGAATTGAATGCATGCCCAAGTTCTCCAAGTGAATCATTGGTCGTAACGGTAAGGGTTTGGGAGAAGTCGCCCTTGGATACTTGAAGGGCTGACTGGGCGATGTCTTTGATTGGAGCACTCAATGAGTTTTCGAGAAGGTTTATGATGGGATAGCTGATGCCGATTAAGATAGCAATAATGATTATGCCGGTTGCAACACTTACATCAGCTAGGAGTAGGACTATTGTCGCCAATGCGAATAGACCAACGATACCGTAACAGCCGAACAACAGCTTTTGTTTGAAGTTTAACCGATAGAACCAGTTCATGAGACCGCTCCTTTTTTCACTGTCATTCCATAATATAGAATTTGGAATTATTATAGCATCGGCGGAGAGGATGGTCTATGAAAATGTTAGCAATTTCAACACGATTAGACGAAATTCGTCAACGTTCAAATAAGGATATGTAAGAATGTGTTGATTAAGGGAAAATAATCCTGTATACTGTGACTAAAGAACCAAAAATTTGAAGCTTGTCTTCTGTGAGAAAGGGAGGAATCAATCAATGAAATCTGTTTCAATGCCATTGGCTAGGCAAATCAGCCTAGTTTTTGACCAATTAGAATCAGAACTGATTGGCCTGACAGGTGGGACAATTGTAGTGTGCCTTCGCAATGATATTGTGGGCAAATTCGGAGTCAAGCACGATGCTTTAGAAAGCTGCGGTGGGGAGCTTAAGCCGGTTCGACAAGGATTAACGAGACAGCAAGTATCCCAATTTTTACAAACAGCTATTGAGAGTTTGAAGCATAAGAAGAACTGGACGCACGGCGAGATTGTGTACGACTTTACGGTGAAGCATGGTGAGTTGCAAGTTAGCACATGGTTTGAATCCAACTACAATATGGTTCATATTTTGGAGAAGAAGGAAGATAGTTTACATACTTACAGAAATGTATCCTAATGAAATAAAAAGTAAAAAACAAATGCTTTATTCAACTACAAAGCAGGAGTACCTTCCGACAGTTTACTGTAAGTAGGACGCTCCTGCTTTTTCGTTAAGTATGGGTGTAGCTTTACAATCTCAACAGCTATAATTAGCGAGCGCGACCAGCCAATTGCTGTTCAGCAATTTGCACAAGACGCTTTGTGATGTAGCCTCCGATGGAGCCCATATCACGAGATGTATAGTTACCGTAGTAACCGTCTTGGGAAATTGGAATACCCAATTCTTGAGCAATCTCAAATTTCATTTGTTGAAGAGCTGCTGTTGCTTGAGGAACAACGAGATTGTTGCTGCGGCTTCCGCTTCCTTGTTGTTGATTTGGCATGTTGTTCACCTCCTTGTGATAGTTATTATGGAGAGATAGAGGTGAAATATGCGAGAGGAAGTGATCGTTTTGGAATGTAAATAATGCCAAGTCTGGATGACTTGGCATTATGGCGGAAAGTGAGTTGATATTCGGACACGCTCCCATTTATGGGTGCTGAATTTCAAGTTCCAATTGAAGAACAATCGGCTTGTTCGGTTCGAGTTCTATTAGGCCCGTAACATCATTGCCGAACGGAAGATTAGGTGCATCAGGAAGCCATGTATAAGGTTCCACACAAATAATCTCATTGGCATTGCCTCGCGTATAGAGCACCCAATGTTTAAACCATGGTTCGTTGCCTGTATAACGAATGCGGTATCCATCTTCGCGGGACAGCCAAGCTTCAGGCTTATGCTCCCCAATGCTGAACACGGTATCGAAGTCGGTCCCCTCTAAGTTCATTCCTTCAATCAGTTGTTCATTATCGCCAAGCGGCAATGTATTCCCTGTCATAATGAGCTCCTCGTCAAGTTCGTACACACCTGTAACAGGAACCTGCAGTTTCCAACGTTCCGGTTCACCGTCAAGCTGGAACCAGGTATGTGTCCCGAAGCCAAATGGTGCAGCCTGACCGCCGACATTGGTGACTTGCAGCTGCTGAGTCAACTGGCTCCCCTTTAGTTCATAAGTAAGCTCGAACTGGAGCGGAGTAGGGTATTGCTCCATCCAGTGCTTGTCATCAGAGGAGTGGAATTGAACGGTGACCATAGCGCGATCCTCCAAGGCTTCAGCTCGGACAACTTGCCAAGACTGCAAGCGATGGAGTCCATGGATATGGTTGTTGTTGGCTGTATTTTGATCGAATTGATAGGAGACGCCAGCATACTGGAATTGTCCGCGGCGGATTCGTCCTGGAGGCATAAGCATCGGAATGCCGAAGTGATAAGGCTTCGTCATATAATAATCTAGATCGCTTTCGGCTGGTGTACGCAGTATGTCGCGTTCAAGCACTTTGTCCCATAACCGAATGAGATTAGCGCCTAGCGATGGCAGCAAGGTTGCCTCAAGTGTGTCGCTATGCAAAATGACGGTTTCATACTCGTTCCATGTGCCTTTCGTTATTTGGTACATGCGTTTTGCCCCTTTACTCGTGGAGTTATGTAATGATTAGTTACTTTTCATGATAGCAAATTCATGCTTGAAAGTCATTGAAGCTAAATTAGGGTGGAGAATTGCCAAAGACATGGCATAGACTGGAGATTGATTGACAAATCGATAAATCTTCGCTATTCTTATGGCTAATTCTTAGTTATGTAGAGCTCGCATAAGTGAGGATCGAAATCGAAAACAAAGAAATTGATGATGAGGGCAAGTACGCTATGCGGTAGCTCCAGAGAGTCGGTGGTTGCTGTGAACCGACGCGAATGCATAGGTGGAATGGGCCTCGGAAAGCTATGTTGAACCTGTGAAATACATGAAGTAGACATGGCCGCAGCTCAGCGTTACTGAGTATAAGGCTTGCAGAGAGGAAGTCGGCAATTGCTGATGAATGCTTCCTTGTTGTGCTCGTAAGATAGGGTGCAGTATCATTGAATATGCAGGCGAATTAGGGTGGCACCACGGTTCTTCGTCCCTTGCGGATGAAGGGCCTTTTTTGCGTTCTAGGAAGAATGATATTTTGTAGAAAAGGAAGTGTTGCGTGATGAAACGCGTACTCTCGGGTATTCAGCCAAGCGGTCAACTGACACTCGGTAACTACATTGGAGCAATCCAAAATTTTGTGAAGCTGCAGCATGAGCATGAATGTTTCTTTATGGTTGTAGACCTGCATGCGATAACTGTTCCACAGGAGCCGGAAAAACTGCGGGAGCAGACAGAGGCTGTCGCTGCCTTGTATATTGCAGCTGGCCTGGATCCAAACAAATCGAACATCTTCCTGCAATCTCATGTTCATCAGCATGCAGAGCTTGGATGGTTGATGACGACACTCTCCTATATGGGTGAGCTGGAGCGAATGACGCAATTTAAGGATAAGTCGGAAGGCAAGCTGTCAGTAGGTACGGGATTATTCGTATATCCGGCATTGATGGCTGCAGATATTTTGTTATATCAAGCTGACCTTGTTCCTGTTGGCGATGATCAAAAGCAGCATTTGGAACTTACACGAGATTTGGCTGCCCGGTTCAATGGGCGTTTCGGCGAGTTCCTGACGGTGCCTGAACCCTATATTCCAGAAGTAGGGGCGCGTATTATGTCATTGGATGATGCCTCCAAGAAAATGAGCAAAAGCAATCCTAACCCTGGAAGCTTTATTGCCTTGCTAGATGATCCAGCTGTCATTCGCAAGAAGATCAGCCGTGCGAAGACGGACTCTGAAGCGCTTGTGAAGTACGATCCTGCGAATAAGCCGGAAATCAGCAACTTGATGAGCATTTATGCTCACGCTGCTGGTATGTCTATTGCAGAAATTGAAGCGAAGTACGAAGGGCAAATGTACGGTCCTTTCAAGAAAGACTTGGCAGAGCATGTAGCTGCGCTCATCGAGCCGCTTCAAGCCCGCTATCATGAGGTAAGACGCACAGGTGAACATCACGAGGCGCTGCGTCGTGGTGCTGAGCGAGCACGTGAAGCGGCAGAGCAGACTTTGACGGAAGTGAAGCGCCGGATGGGCTTTGTTCTCCCGCAGTAAATGTGAACGGACTAACGGCCTTGAAGCCTTACTGGTTTGCTGTACGCTCTTGTTGAGCGGCTCCTCGACGACGAAGCTTAGCCTTTACAATGAAGCCTAATCCCATATTGATGATGGCTAGCGCAGTAAAGAGGAGAGCAAGCCAGACACTGTGGCTGATGGATATGGCTGTTGCGATTAGCAGTGCGATTGACGAGCAGGCGAACCATAGAGATAACCATTTGTTCATAGGGATGACTCCTTTTCGCAAAATAATGTTACAGATAAGTATAACATTTTGAAGGCCGGATAAAATAAGTTTGCAAGCTTGCACAACTAGAAGCGCCTAATTGCGAAAGGAGATTCACCTATGTCTAATCGTTCTGGCTCCAACAACTTGGTTGTTCCTCAAGCTACTGCTGCATTGCAGCAAATGAAATTCGAAATTGCTCAGGAATTGGGTGTTCCAATTCCACAAGACGGCTACTACGGGAACTACACTTCCCGTGACACTGGCTCTATCGGGGGATACATGACGAAGCGTTTGGTGCAAATGGCACAACAATCGCTTTCCGGTGGTTCCCGCTAATCGAAATGCACTAATGATTTGGCTACCCTGCGCGCGTGCGGGGTAGCCTTTTATTATTTGCGAACAATTGAAAACATCGGAATCGTAAAACACAAGTACAAAAAGAAAGTGCATAGCCTTCTGTCTACACAGAGCACTCTGCACCTCACATTGATTTACCAAAAACTTTATTTTACTCGTACTCCAATCCAAACCGCTTGCCGGTATGGGATTTGTTCAACCACCCGACAAAATAATCAAGCGTCTCATACTTGGCGTTCATCATGACAACTGCTACAAGAGGAAACTGCTTGCGATGCCTATACCTGACGTCAGCCCAGCGGACGGCATACCCATAGCCCGTTGGCTCTACTGTCGCACAAGCATATTTTGAAATATAGAGCAGTGCCTGGACAGCAGGATGCTCTTTTGATGCCTCTACCGCAGGGTGCTGATCACAGTAGGCTGTCTCCGTCCAATGGAGTCGGTTGTGATTCCAATTCCCGATTCGAAATGTGCCCTCTGGCAGCGGCTTGACCACATTCCATCTGGAAAGGGATACAGTTGGAATGAGTGTGTACGTTTGAGAAGGGACGTATTCTTCATCGAAGAGAAGCATTTGATCCTTCAACTTCTTGTGCACTGAGGCCCTCCATATGAAATATACAACGAGCAGCGCATACAGAACGGGAAACACAATTCTTGGCGATGCGATACCTAGCCCCCACAAGGCAACAGCAACGAGGTGGGAGGAAAAAATGATTGGATCAAACAGGGAGATGAAGTCAAAGGACAGCCACTTGTCTGTAATGGGCCAAGCAGCCTGAGTGCCATAAGCATTGCACAGGTCAGTAGCGACGTGTATGACTACGGCCAGCGCTGTCCACAGCAGCACATGCCAGAACAGGGCACCTTTGCTCAACCAAGTAGTAAGTCCTGAGATTAGCAGCGCCCATATCGGCATCATTGGAATTGAATGCGAAATGCCTCGATGCTGACGGATATAGGCAGTATTGTTCTTTAACTTGAGCGCTACATCTGCATCTGGAGCCTGCGACCCAAGGAGAACGCCGAAAAAAACGGCTGTAGCCGTAGCCGGATGGGTCATGACGGCTGGATCAATATGAGAAAGTCCGGCAAGCCCTAATCCAATGACAGCGTGTGTGCTTGTATCCATATTCGTAATCACCCTCTTGTATTGTGAGCAATTATGTACCAGAATATGACTCATGAATTCAATTTACAAGTAAATGCAGTGGGGGCAACCTAATAAACAAGGGGGAATTCAACAATGAACATTATATTCGTCGAGTATCGAGTTGATCCGGATCAACGAGCACAATATCTAGAGCAAATTACGGAGCGTCTGAAACAGTTTCCACAAGTTGTATTATATGAAGGGACTGATCAACCGAACGTTTTTGTGGAGCAGTGGATGAATACAACGCCCGAAGATTATAAGCGTCTGAAACGGATTCGACTGGAGGATTCCAGCGAATGGGATGCGATTACAGCATGTATTCCTGGCGGCAAGTCTAAGCTGCATATATGGGAGTTTGCATCTATTTCGTCGCAAGGATAATTACTCGAATGTGAGGAAGATCCAATAGATTGTCAAAATGATGAACGATGCTGCAATACATTGTCAGCAATTGGACGTTTTTGATATGATGAAAATTACAGCGGAAACACTTCGTTTCTGCTTTGGTTTGTACTACACAAGGAGGATAAGGTCATTTTGGATAAACAATATACTTATCAGGCTTCTTCCGATTCCGTTCCGTTGTCGCCAGAACCGATGCGGGTGGATTTATGGAAAGAGTTTGTTCAGTTAACAAAGCCGGGCATTATTCGCTCTAATCTTATGGCTGCGTTCGCAGGTTTTTGGGTGGCCGCCAAGTGGGATATTCCATGGGTGACCTTGCTGTGGATGATGGTTGGTACGGCACTCACCATGTCATCCTCATGCGTGTTCAACAACTATTTTGATCGAGACTTCGATATGAAAATGGAGCGAACGCGCAACCGCTCGCTTCCGACAGGACGCTTGAAGCCAAATGTTGTACTCTGGTATGCCATTATTCTCGGCATTGCGGGTCTATCCGTCTTGTTCCTGCTGACGAATCCGTTGACAGGCTGGTTTGGCGTTCTCGGCATGTTTGTGTATGTAGTTATTTATACATTGTGGCTGAAGCGGACATCTACGTGGAGCACTTCCGTGGGTGCGATTTCAGGAGCAATGCCTCCTGTTATGGGCTACACGTCAGTGACCGGTCAAGTGGATATCGGGGCAATACTGCTGTTCCTCATCCTATTTTTGTGGCAGCCGCCTCACTTCTGGGCGCTTGGTATACGCCGGGTAGAAGAGTATCGAGCTGCAGGCTATCCTTTGCTGCCGGTAGTCAAAGGAATTGAGCGAACAAAGAAGCAGATGATCCCATATGTGGCACTTCTGCTACCCGTTACTTGGTTGTTCTATGCGTATGGATATGTTAGCTGGATTTACAGTGCGTTAGGAACAATTCTCAATCTAGTTTGGTTGTACATCTGCATCTCAGGCTTCAAGGCGAAGGACGATGAAGCTTGGGCGAAACGAAATTTCTTATTCTCCATTAATTGGCTGTTGCTGCACTTGTTCATTCTTGTCTTGGATACAATGGGGAAAGCTTGATCACGAACTTCATAAATTTGAATTCAGCCTGACCAATATGGGAGCATACCGGGAGGAACAGACGATGTCTCAATGGGCGAAGAAATATTCTTTGCAAATCTTCTTAATGTCATTGGTTGTGGTATTTGCGGTCATTGCCGCATGGTTATATTGGCCGCGTGAAGATTTCAAAAAGGCACCGGATTTTTCAATGCAAAATGTGGATGGAAGCACAGTAAGTCTTGATAGTACGAACGGAAAGGTTAGGCTCTTCTATTTCTATTTCACGAATTGTCCGGACGTCTGTCCACCGACAACGTTCATGCTGTCCGAAGTCCAGACTTTGCTGAAGGACAAAGGCGTGTTTGGTAAAGACGCAAGCATTGTATCCATTTCATTTGATCCGGAGCGAGATACGATGGATGCAATTAAGAAATGGTCGCAGAAATTCAACGCTGACTACTCAGGCTGGTACTTCCTTCGTGGTCAAGAAGCGGACGTAGCGAACATGATGCCAGCGTTGGACTCTGCGGTTATGAAGGATCAGGACGGTAACTTCACGCATTTGAATGTCATCACACTTGTCGATCAGAAGGGCAACATTCGCAAAGCGTACAATGCAAATGATCGTGAGCGAACAACGCCTGAAGTGATTGCAGAAGATGTTATGAATTTAATTAAGTAATTTGGTTAGCTAAGCGGGGGGAGATCCGGATACACGATGTATTCGTCTAATCCCGCTTTTTCTAATTGCTGAATCAAATAATCATCAGGTGTCCCTTCTACCCCTGCATAACCTCGGCGCGTATATAGATGCTCTGCATCAGGAAATGTTTCTCGAAGCACAGCACGAATGCGTTTCCCGGAGGAGTCATTATCCATAAATAAGTATACGGACTTATCCCCAACCTGCATTCGCAGCTTCTCCGTTCGTTCGGTATTCAGTGTTCCAAATGTACACATGATGTCCACCTCGTTAGCCAACAGCCTGCGTAGGCGGCTGCGGTCGTTTTTGCCTTCAACGATGAGGGCGATTTCCATCGTGTTCACCTTCTTTCCATAAAGCGGTACGGAAAATATCCGAGTCTGATAAAGGAAAAGATCAGCCGGATGATTTCGGGCTAACAGTAGTGTACCACGAAAGATGAAATCCGTTGCAGTGCCATGAGGAATGCCGCATAACAAAATTGGCTTGCCCGTAGGCAAGCCGTATAAGGAGAGAGCGAGATAGGGGGTTACAGCAGAGGAGCACGCAAAATGATGACGAGCAGGATGAATAGGGCGAGAATTACGGTGGTTGCTGTCCAGAAGCATGAACTGAATCTCAGCCCTGGGCCACCGTAAGGCTCAACATAATTACCCATCTTGATTCACCCGCTTTCGTCGGTAGTCATTTCTCATAATCATTGTATGTTAGCGGAACAATCCTGTTCTGTGCATTCACCCATATATGAGAATATGGGCGAATGCTGTATGAGGGTGAAGCGCTCCATTTACTCGATTCGTTATATAGTTGGACGTGTTGTTGGCGGTCGGCTGCTATGGATAGGCTTGCCAATAGTTGTTTGCTTGCCTGGAGGTAGCAGCGTTACAGCCAGCATGAGCACGAGAAAGGCTATGAAATAAGGGGATACATGACCGCGAAGCTGACCGGCAACCATAGGTCCAATGAAGGATCCGATGGAAGAAGCAATCGATAAGATGGAAAAGATCCTTCCATATCTAGCACCGCCACTCAACAGCAGGAGGTGTGCAGACAAAGCGGGTAAAATAATTCCTTTCGTCATGCCGATCAGAAATAAGGTGACAAGAAGAGGAACAGGCCAGTGCACCGCAAGGACGAAGAACAGAAGCGCTAATGAAAAGGAGCCGATCCATGTGCGCATATAAGCCGAGTATTGATTCAAGAACAGCATGCTTAACGTAAGCAGCGCACCGAGGCTGACAGCCGAGAATAGTACGCCTGTCTTCATAATGGAGGTAAGTGCGTCAGTCATAAATGGCAGTTCGAAAAATAAAATGCCCTGCGAACAGGCGATGGCAAGCGGCATAAAGTAAAAGCGCCATGGAATAGCAGGTGATGGGGCTATTGTTGACGTAGGGACGCTTGGTGTTGTCGTCTTAGAGAAGGAGTTCTCCTGTACATCCCGAATAAACAGCCATGCCATTGCTCCTACAAGAATAAGGCCAATCCCCAGTGCTTGGAATGCCATGACGAAGCCAATCTTGGACACGAGATAAGCACCAGCGGCAGGAGATACCACAGAGGCAAGTGTATGAACAAGCCCGTTGCCAGCCATTAGCTTGCTTTGATGAACATGATCGCGTGCCATGCGTGCAAGCAAGGATAAGCAGGCAGGGGAGAGGAACGCGAGTACAAATCCGCTAATCGAGCGCAGAATCAGCAGTTGCCACGGATTGACGACATGAGCCTGCAACATGAGGATGATTCCGGCTCCAATGAGACTGAACACGATGAAGATACGGCTGCCAAAGCGGTCGACGCCATAACCGGCCATGACGTTGCCAGGAAGATGGGTGAATGAATACATGCCCATCATTAACCCGATGAAGGATGGAGCGGCACCAAGCGAAATTGCAAATGGGGTCAGAATCGGGTATTGCGCATGCAAATCAAAAAACGCAACGAATAAAAACAAGTAGAGCCAAAAGACAGAACGCAAGCCAGTCACCTCCAGATCGCTATGGTATACTTGTACGTCATATCGGACGAACTTAGTACCCGAATTTGGCTGATGATGCTGGCGGGTCTGACTGTTACATCATATGGGAATGATGTATAATACGCTTTGGAAAGGGTGATCGAAGAAGTGAGTCAACTCGAAATGTGGTTTGAATTTATTAAGCAAAATTGGCTTGTTTTCCTTATTGCACTCATCGTACTGCTCGTAATTGTTAGCTTCGTGAAAACGATGATCAAATGGGCGCTTGTTGTCGTGATTGTCGCTGCTGTTGCTGTATACAGCGGAATTACGTGGGATGATGTGAATAACGCAGTAACAACTGTGAAGGATGAAACGGTGCAAAAGCTGAAGGATCAAGCGCTCACCTCCATGATGGAAGAAGCGAAGAAGGCGACGTTCAAGAGCAATGAGGATGGTACTTATACGGTAAAGTCGCCGAATTTGGAGCTTACAGGAACACCCAATAGTGATAAGGTGAAGCTGTCGTTCAATGGAGTCTCTCTAGGAGAGTGGAGCATGAACGAAACGATTCGCCAGTTCGTGAAGGAAGCGAAGCAGAACAAATGAGTACCGGATTGCAATGGGAATGGAACGCGATAACGCTGGTGCTGCTTGCGGTCGTGCTTCTATCCGCAGTTCAAGGGGTGGCGAGAGGCGCTTCGGGGTCCATGCGTCACCTCTTTCTATTTGTTGCTCAGTCGGTCTGCACAATTGTTTCGCTCATGGTATCTTTCGCAGCAGCAATGTGGCTGTCGCCTATTGTACAGCGTCAATTCATAGAATGGAGTATTGAAATCCCCTCCCATGAATTGGCTTGGTGGGAGCGAATTTATTATACGTTAGTAACAGGGATAAGGGACTTCGCACTTCTGCGATTTGCGATCTTGTTTGGTATTGTCTACATGGTTGTCCGAGGACTTATAGGTTGGCTCATGGCAGTGTTATGGGATGGGACTTCTGGTTCTGTGCAAGAGGAAGGCAGCTCATCTTCTCGCTCTGGTGTCATGTTGGCAATAAGCCGCGTGGCCAATTGGTTAACGGGAGGTGCCATTGGCGCTTTAATTGGCGGCGTACGTGCCTTTATTATCATTATGGTTTTGTTCGTCTATGTTGCGCTGCAGCCGGCTACGAAGGCCAGTGACATCATTCAATCCTCTTCCGCTTATCGGACAGTGGCGAACCAAGTGATCGAGCCGCTTGCTGGTTCGTTGATTACAGAGAGCCTGCCTGTGTTCACTTCTCAAATGGGGCAGGAGCTGGGCGAACTGCTGCAGCGCCGATATGAAGTGATTGATAATCAGATTTCTTCTGATGTGAAGCAGGCTGCGCGTCAAGTGACAGCGGGAGCTGACTCGGATGAAGAGAAGGCCCGGCGCTTGTATGATTGGGTTGGTTCCCGGGTTCAGTACGACTGGGACAAGGCCAAGCAGTATGAGACGAAGCGAATATGGAAGGAGCAGACGCCAGAGGATACCTTTGCAACCAAGCAGGGCGTATGCATCGATTATGCGCGTCTATATGCGGTTATGGCTCGCTCGTCAGGTCTCCAAGTCAAGGTAGTTACCGGTCTCGGATATAACGGAAATGGCGGCTACGGTCCACATGCCTGGAATGAGGTGTGGTTGAGTGAAAAGAAAAAATGGATACCGCTCGATGCGACATGGGCATCATCAGGAGATTGGTTCAATCCTCCTAAATTCGATGCCACTCACATTCCCGATAAGCCTTTGACGATAAGATAATTCATTGCGATATAAATTGAAGCTGCAGAGCCTTTGAATATAGGCAAATTAGTATGGTAAAATAAATGAGATTGTACAGCAAAAGTTAGCAAGAAAGGATGATTGGCATTGAGTCATCCACATGCGGATGATCCGCAGAAGCGGGAAGTACAGAACCGACGTACCTTTTCGTTTCGGTTGAACTTATTCTTTTTTATTACGTTTTTAATATTTACCGTGCTTATTGTAAGGTTGGCTATTTTGCAGTTCGTTGAAGGCCCCGCCCTGAAGGAGAAGGAGTCTCAGTTGGGATTTCGGGAAACCGCGATACCGCCGCTTCGGGGAACCATATATGATGCTTCGAATACGCGACTTGCCTATTCCACTGCATCACAATCGCTCTACTTCAATGTGGTTAAGAATTATGGGGATCCGAGCAAGAACATGACGGATGAGCAGAAGAAGAACCGTACTGAAGTAGAACAGCTTGCAAAGGATCTTGAGGAGATTTTCAAAAAGCTGGGCAGTCCGCAGGATAAGCCATTAACGGCAGAGGAAATCTTAAAACGAATGGACTTGGGTGGACGAATGAACTTTGTCTTCGTTCCTCGACTGATCAAGACGGGTTTGACGAAGGAAGAAGTCGCCTACTTCTTAGAGCATAAGGCGCAATTCAAAGGAATCGACATCGTCGAGGATAGTGTCCGCAACTATGATAAGGATACAATAGCCGTGCAGACGGTCGGTTACTTGAAGAAGTTCAAGGGCGTTCGCGAGCGGATGCCGTTCTATAAGGAACAGTACGAGAATCAGGAAAAACTTCCTACAGAAAAGGAATATCTGGAGTACGAGGATGTTGGTGTCGATGGCATCGAATTGATGTATCAGAACGAGCTGCGCGGTTTAAACGGGGTGAAGAAGTTCCCGGTCAACGTGGCGGGCCGTATTATCGGGCCGATGCAGCTGACGAAGCCGGAACGCGGCAATAATATACATCTAACGGTTCATCGCGACATTCAAAAGGCAACAGAAGAGTCCATCGTTAAAACGCTGGAGAAGATTCGCAATTCCTCAAACCGTACCGAGTATGCACCAAATGCACGCACTGGCTATGCGGTGGCGATGGAAGTGGACACAGGTAATATTGTATCGATCGCTAGTATGCCGGATTATGATCCGAACGTATGGCGGAACGGTCAAATTAGCAGTGAGGACTATGAAAAGATTCAGTATTTCATGGGTAACGGAGCTATTCGCGAGGTTTATGGACCATACAATGATGACAAGGAGCGCGGACGCCATCCTACGTCACTTGTATACCTGGGTTCTACAATGAAGCCATTGTCCGTTCTCATTGGTCTGAAGGAAAACCTGTTTGGCCCATGGACAGAATACTATGATAAGGGCTACGGGGAGTTCGGTCGCCGAGGTTATGAGACGAAGGTATGGAACTCGAGTCGAACTTCTTACGGTTATATGGATGCTGCTAAGGCCCTTAAGGTATCCTCCAACGCCTTTATGGTCGATATGATCGGTAAAAAGCTATTTTCCCTTTCTGACCGGAATGGATTAGAGTTATGGGATAAATATATGGATGCCTTCGGACTCGGCGTGAAGACGGAAAGCGGTATGCCTGGTGAATCCGCCGGATTGAAGGACTATCTGGTGGAGGCGGAGCGCAATAACGCACAGTCCGCACTCGTATATGCCTCCTTTGGACAGCAAGGGAAGTATACAACCTTGCAGCTTGCTCAATATGCTGCTACCTTAGCGAACCATGGCCAGCGCATTAAGCCGCAATTCGTAAGCAAAATTACGGATGGCGATGGCAAGGTAGTAAAAACCTTCGGACGTGAAGTGTTGAACGAAACAAAGTTCGACGATACGAACTGGCGCGTTGTCGAAGAAGGGATGTCCAAGGTTAACGTTCATGGCTTCGATGGTTTCCCTTACCCGTTTTACAGAAAGACAGGTACGTCGCAGCAAAGTATAGCGGGCAAAACATTGGAAAATGCGGTGTTCATCGCGTATGCGCCGGCAGATAAGCCGAAGCTTGCGGTTGCTGTTGTCGTGCCGGAAGGTGGATACGGCTCCTACGGAGCAGCGCCGATCGCGCGTGCTATGTTCGATGCGTACGATGAAGTATACGGTTTGACTGGAACGCCGAAGCCGAAGAATCATAATGCAGCTAATGAGTCTACGGATGAGAGCGGAAATAATCAATAAACGAAATGGGGTTCATGCGTTTGGACAAAAGCTAGAAGTCCGAACGTATTGAACCTTTTTTTAAGACTTTTTCATATCGTACATGGTGTCACCGATGGAGGCATACACTGCATACGATAAGGAAAAGTCTTTTCTTTTTGCAAAAATGATTATTTGGGGAAAGAATTTTTTTTATACAAAAATAGTTGCATTGAGGAAACATATTTGTGTATATTAAACATGATCATTGATAAACGTAATCATTACAAAAAGTGGCAGGTTATCATATGGGAGGGACAAAAGATGGCGAAGACAGTGGTAAGACCGAATGGAAAATTCAAAATGAACTCGGCGTTAAAGCGATTGGTGATGACCATATTGTTTTTGAGCGTCGCTTTAGGTCTGGCTGCGTGCAGCAGTACAAGCGAAGGCAAGAAGGAAGATGTAAATAAGCAGGATACAAATCAGTCGATTCAGGTAACGACTACAATTGGAATGATCGCCGATGCAGTGAAGGAAGTGGGCGGTGAGCGCGTTGATGTGATTGGTCTGATGGGACCAGGGGTTGATCCTCATTTATACAAGGCATCGCAAGGGGACATTAAGAAGCTAGATGATGCGGATATCGTATTCTACAATGGCTTGCATTTGGAAGGCAAGATGGTCGATATTTTGGAGAAAATGAGCGGCAGCAAGACGACGGTTCCTGTCTCCAAAACGATTCCAGAAACTGAGCTGCTGGCGGATCCGACATTAGCTCAATCGCATGACCCGCATATTTGGTTCAACGTACAAAATTGGATCAAGGCGACCGAGGTCATCCGTGACACGCTAGTTGAATACGATGCAGCACATGCTGAAGCATATAAGCAGCGGGCAGAGGCGTACGTAAACAAGCTGCAGGAGCTTGATGCGTATGTGCACAAGCGGATAGCAGAAATTCCGGAAGGCAGCCGTGTGCTCGTTACTGCACATGACGCGTTTGGATATTTTGGCAAGGCATACGGTATGAAGGTTATGGGGCTTCAAGGAATTAGTACAGCATCTGAGTATGGAAGTAAGGATGTATCCGATCTTCGCGATTATCTGATAGACAATAAGATTAAGGCCGTATTTATTGAATCCAGCGTGCCGAAGAAGGCGATTGAAGCGGTCATTGAAGGAGCGAAGAAAAAGGGACATGATGTCGCCATTGGCGGCGAATTGTTCTCGGATGCAATGGGCGAGCCTGGAACAGAAGAGGGTACTTATATTGGCATGGTTCGCTTTAACGTCAACACGATTGTGGATGCGCTGAAGTAATGTACATAACTTCAATTGGATAACGCAGCAGGAGAGGAGCGAATAAGAATGAAAGAGAAGGGGAACTCGCCGCTTCGCGTGAGCGGCTTGACTGTGGCCTATCAGAAGAAGCCAGTTTTACGCAATGTGAGCTTTACGATACCGGAGGGCAATTTGATTGGTATTATTGGACCGAACGGTGCAGGAAAATCGACACTTATCAAATCCGTCCTCGGTCTGATTCCTAGAGTTAGCGGAGAGGTGAGCATATTCGGCAAACCTTATTCGGAAAGCCGCAAACGGGTAGGCTATGTCCCACAGCGTGAATCTGTGGATTGGGACTTTCCGACGAATGCACTTGATGTCGTAATGATGGGCCGCTACGGTCACTTAGGATGGTTCAAGCGTCCGGGGGCGAAGGAGAAGGCGATCGCGCTGGATTGTTTAGCAAAGGTAGGGATGGCGGACTTTGCGGATCGGCAAATTAGCCAGTTGTCCGGCGGTCAACAGCAGCGTGTATTTTTAGCAAGGGCGCTTGCCCAAAATGCGGATTTATACTTTATGGATGAGCCGTTTGTCGGTGTGGATGCGATGACGGAGAAGGCAATCATTACGTTATTAAATGAATTGAAGCGTCAGGGAAAAACCGTTCTCGTTGTTCATCACGACTTGGCAACGGTGAAGGAATATTTCGACTGGGTGATGCTGCTGAATGTGGAATTGGTTGCATGTGGAGAAACAGCGAAAATATTTAACACAAGCATGCTGCAGCAAACCTATGGCGGCAGACTTACCGTGCTGGATCAAAATGCGGGCGCCGTCATGGTAGGATCGAGGTGAGTACAATGTTCGGAATATCTTGGGATATACTGCGCGATCCGAATACGCAATGGATACTCGTTGGCTGTTTGCTGCTCGGTCTGATGAGCGGCATCGTCGGCAGCTTCGCTTACTTGCGGAAGCAGAGCTTGGTTGGAGATACACTCGCCCATGCTGCCCTTCCGGGCATATGTATTGCTTTTATGCTGACAGGGGTCAAGTCACTGCCATTATTCTTCTTCGGCGCTTTTTTGTCCGGGATGCTGGCGACAGCGGGGATTTCGGTTGTGACGCGCTATACGCGCATTAAAGCGGATGCGGCAATGGGCATCATGCTGTCGGTGTTCTTCGGTGTAGGCATTGTATTGCTGACGCAAATTCAGCATTCCAGCTATGGGAACCAAAGCGGACTCGACAAGTTCCTTTTTGGACAAGCGGCCTCTATGATACAAAGTGATGTGTACACAATGGCGGGTGTGTCGGTGTTAATCATTGTTGCATGCAGCCTGTTGTTTAAAGAGTTCAAGCTGCTTAGCTTCGATCCAGGATTTGCGCGCGGGCTTGGGTTTCCGGTCGGCGTACTGGAGCAGCTGCTCATGTTATTTACCGTAATTGCTGTCGTTGTTGGCATTCAGGCGGTTGGCGTTGTGCTTGTTGCGGCACTGTTGATTACGCCTGCGGTATCTGCGCGCTATTGGACAGATCGGCTCGGATTGATGGTACTGCTAAGCGGGTTGTTTGGAGCGGTCAGTGGTATTATCGGTACGCTAGTTAGTACGACGACGAGCAATTTGCCTACTGGCCCGCTCAGTGTATTGGCTGCTACCTTTGTTTTCTGCTGCTCGGTAATAATCGCACCGCGCCGCGGTGTGCTTGCGAAATGGATTCGTCGAATCCGCAATCATCAAACGATTCGGATGGAGGAGCGAATCCGTCTGGAGGAGACGGAACCTCGATTGCGAAAGGAGGCGTCTCTGTGACAGACCTATGGATTATACTAACCGGAGCGCTAGTGGCTGCAACTTGCGGCATATTGGGCTGCTTCCTTGTACTTCGCAAAATGTCGATGATTGGGGATGCAATTAGTCATTCGGTTCTCCCGGGCATCGTCATTGCATTCATAATGAGCGGCTCGCGTGACTCATTCATCATGCTGCTTGGCGCATCCGCAGTAGGATTACTAACTGTATTTCTTATTCAGCTGTTCCAGCATAACGGTGTCCAATCCGATGCATCGATCGGTGTGGTGTTTACCGCATTGTTCGCGGTTGGAGTGGTGCTCGTAAGTTTGAATGCACGCAATGTGGATCTGGATTTGGATTGTGTCCTTTTTGGTGAAATTGCGTATGTTCATTGGAATACGATGACTTTGTTCGGCATTGACATTGTGCCAAAGGCAGTGTGGATACTCGGCTTTACACTGCTTGTGATTTTGCTCGTTATCGGGCTGTTCTATAAGCAATTCAAAATATGTGCTTTCGATCCGGCGATGGCCATTGCCTGCGGCATTCCGGTCGCGCTGTTCCACTATTTACTGATGGGGCTCGTGTCCATGACGACGGTGGCTTCATTTGAAAGTGTGGGTGCTATCCTTGTCGTCGGCATGCTTATCGTCCCGGCTTCTACGGCCTACTTGCTGACAGAGCGCCTGAGTCTCATGATTATGTACAGTGTGGCGATTGGGATTATATGCGCAATTGCGGGATACTATTTGTCCTCCTTGTTGGATGCCTCAATTGCAGGGATGATGGTAACGGTGGCTGGTGCATTGTTCGTGCTTGCCTTTGTGTTGTCCCCGTCTCACGGCATGCTTGCTCGACTGCTGAAGCGCCGCCGCATAGCTGAGATGACGGCAATGTAGCTGCCTGTAGACACCCCCTTGCTCCTGAATTCGGAGATGGGGGTGTTTTTGTTATATTCGCAAGAAAAAGAGTGCCTGAATCGACACAGGTGAAGGAAAGGAATTCTTTGTTGTAAATGCCTCCGTATGATACAATGTCGTTATGCAAATTTTGTGCATGACAATGAATGACATTAGTGTTACAAGCTTCGACAAATAACGAATCACAACTCGTCTGAAGCAGACGCATCAGGGACAGGAGTGACGGATGAGATGACTAAATATAAACTATTGGCTCTCGATATGGATGGAACGGTATTGGATGATGATCAGCGAATTTCGAAGGAAAATTCCGATGCAATTCGCAGTGCTTGCGACGCGGGAATAACGGTTATGTTCTCCACTGGCCGTGCGTTCGTTAACGCACTTCCTTATGCGACAGAACTGGGATTGGATTCTCCCATGATCACAGTGAATGGAAGTGAAGTGTGGAAAAATCCTCGCGAATTGCACTTGCGCCATCTTTTGGATCGCGAAGCCATCAAGCGCATGTACGCGATGTCTAAAGAGCATGATGTCTGGTTCTGGGCATATTCGACGGAACGGCTGTACAACAAGGAGAATTGGGGAGCGGATATTGAAGCGGAGGAATGGCTCAAGTTCGGTTACTTTACAAAAGACGATCATGTGCGCGAAATACTCTGGCGCGAGCTGCGTGCCATGGGAGGCTTGGAATTGACGAATTCCTCGCCGCATAATATTGAGATTAACCCTGCCGGCGTTAATAAGGCGACAGGGATACAGACAGTATGCGAGCTTATAGGCTGCGACATATCCCAAGCGGTTGCTGTAGGGGATAGCTTGAATGATATGGCGGCAATTCAAGCCGCTGGGCTTGGTGTAGCAATGGGAAATGCGCAGGACGAAGTAAAGCAATCTGCGGATGTCGTCGTACGAACGAACAACGAGCATGGTGTTGCTCAAGTGATTAAAGAGTATTTGCTGTAAAAGGTTGTTCACGAGCGGTTATCCTCGTGCAAGGTGGTGGAACGGATGGTTATTTTTGGTTGGATTAGTGTGATTGTGTTGTTCCTTGTCGGGATGGCAGGGGCAATTTATCCGATTTTGCCTGGTGCGCTGGCAATTTATGCAGCATTCTTTGTGTATGGACTATGCATTAGCTTTGAACCATTCGGATTCTGGTTCTGGACGATTCAGACGCTGATTGTAGCCGTGCTGTTTATTGCCGACTACGTTGTCAATGCTTGGGGCGTCAAGCGGTTCGGAGGCTCAAGAGCATCGATCATCGGAAGTACGATAGGGGTCATCATTGGCCCATTCGTCATTCCGGCGTTCGGTCTTATTCTCGGGCCTCTCTTAGGCGCGTTCATCGGAGAGATCATAACAGGAGCGAGTATGGAAAGATCGACAAAATCAGCCATCGGGGCGGTTGTCGGTCTATTTACAAGTATTGTCGTCAAATTTGCGCTGCAAATCGTGATGATTGTCCTGTTCTTCCTCTGGTTGTTTGTGTTCTAATAGTAAAAGTTCCATAAGACGGCTGCTGTCTGAATGAGACAGGGCTTGTCTTATGGAGCAGCTTTTTCCTTCTTTATGGTGAAGGTATAGTGGCAGCTGCCACGATGAATAGAAATGAATGAAGTATGTTCGGACTGATAAGGATGCGGGCTAGCATACAGAAAGAAGGGAAACGTTTGGCAAAGGAATCATTTATTAAAGGAACGCTCATTATTGCAGCGGCTACCCTCGTCGCTCGCGTCTTAGGGCTATTCCAGCGCGTTCCGCTTGAGCATATGCTCGGTTCTGTGGGTAACGCCTCTTTTGCTGCCTCACAGACAGTCTATTTGATGATACTTGCAATAGCGACAGCGGGTATCCCGAGCACATTAAGTAAGATGGTATCCGAACGCTATGCGCTGAACAAGGTGCGCGAAGCAGAGCGGGTCTATTATGCTGCACTGCTGTTCGGTCTCATATCTGGTGTGATCACAACCTTGCTGCTCATCGCGTTTGCAGGCGTGTATGCGGACATGATTCAATTGCCGGAAGCCGCACTTGCTATTCGCGCACTGGCCCCAGCGCTGCTGCTGTTCCCGGTCATTGCCATGATGCGCGGCTATACACAAGGACGCAATATGATGCAGGCAAGCGGTGTATCGCAAATTGTAGAACAGATTTTGCGTGTCTTTACGGCGATTGGCCTTGCTTATATATTGATGAGTACGGGGCAGACCCAAGATTGGATCGCAGCTGGAGCTTCCTTCGGCGGAGTATTGGGAAGCATTGGTGCCTTCATCATTATGCTGTATTACTTGCGCAAGCTGCGGCAGGCAGATCGCGAAGCGGGCGTGCGCGCGCGGCGCAGAGGTGCGAAGAAAGTACCGCTTACTGATATTTTCCGTTCCATTTTTGCCATGTCCGTACCGATTGTATTATCATCGCTTGCCGTGCCGGCTGTTAACTTTATTGATACTTCTATAACGATCCCATTGCTGAATCCAGAAGTAGGATTAGATGAGGCGAAGCATCTGTATGGTATCCTGGGTCAGCGCGCACAATCGATCGCTGGCATTCCGCCAATACTGGCGATAGCGTTAAGCACGTCGCTCATCCCGGTTATTTCCGCGGCTTTCGCAAAGCGGGATATGGTTCACTTGAAGCGGCAGACAACTCTGGCGATGCGAATTTCTGTATTGAGCGGCATGCCGATCGTATTGGCATTATCGGTAGCGGCATACTCCGTGAACGGCTTCCTGTTCAGTACGTTGGACGGCGCAGGAATTATCGCGGCATTAACGCTCGGCACGATTTTCCAGATAACGATGATGACGTCAAGCTCGATTCTAATTGGTCTTGGCAAACCTTATATCGCCATGATCAGTGTAACATTAGGTATTATTATCAAGCTTATTGCCAGCTTCTCGCTTGTTCATTTCTTCGGCATTTACGGAATTATTGGGGGAACTGCATTAAGCTTCCTGCTCATTACGTGGCTCAATCTTCGTGTCATGAAAAAGGTTGTTCCGTTTTCCGTGCTGGGCAATAGCTGGATAGGCTTCCTGCTAACAATTGTGCTGTCAGGTGGAGTCGGGTATGCCTGCGAATGGCTGGGAGAGCAGTTGGTAAGCATATTGCCGGCTAAGCTGGCCTTTATGTTCACCGCTGGAATCGTAGCTGTCGTGGTCGTGGCCTTATTTGTAATTGGGTTAGTTGCCTTCCGTGTAATTCGACATGATGAATTGTCTGGGTATCCGCGTGCGGTTCAAAAGGTACTACGACCATTAATGAGATTGCAGGGAGAACGAGGATAGTCCATATTCATTTATAAAAGCATGATAAGCCCATTGGGAGGAATGTGCATATTTTGTACATCGCTCCCAATGGGCTTTTTTATATTTGGCTTTGTTCACGAGACTGCAAACCCTGCTATTTTAAGCCAAAAGAAGTTTGGTGTGAATTACCATGCGCTGATTTTGTAACAATGTATTAATCTTTTACCGTTTTATACCGATATACCAAACGTATTTTGCCAACGAGAATCGGTAAAGGAGAGTCAGCATGAAGAGGACTTTTCAATGGACTGCAGGAATACAACGTTCCTTGCACAAAAAGATAATATGCTTGCTTGCACTATTTATTGTCGTTCCGACGATCATTCTTATTATTATCCTAACAGGAACGGCAGCTAGCAATACGAAGGACATGTTCTACAATCAAGTGAATGAGGCTACCGAATCAATTGTCGGCATGTTGGATGATATGTATGATTCGAATGCCTATACGGTGAACAGCCTGGCTGAAAGCATTAGCAAGAAGTCGCAACAGAAGGACTGGATTCGTGAGCGGATGCTGGATACTGCCAAAGATATTGACAATATCTATGCGGCATATGTCTTCGTAAATAATCAATACATACACAGTTCTAATGACAGTGATGAGACGATTGATGCGAAGAAGCGGGGCTGGTATCAGCAGGCAATGAATAACGGCGGCAAAGTCATTGTAACAAAGCCGTATCGCGATGCGATAACGAATGATTTGGTCGTTACGTTCGCTCAGGAGCTCCCACAGAAGAACGGGGTTGTTGCCATTGATGTGGCAATCGATCGGATTAACAAGGCCGTAGAGAGATACAAAGTAGGAAAAAGCGGTTATATCAGCCTTGTCGACAAGGATAATCAGGTCGTAACGCATCCGGTATACAAGCAGGGAACGGTTCTGGATGAGGCAACATATGGTGAATTGGTAACGGCAAACGACCACGGTTCTTATAAGTCGAATGCGGCTGGCCGCAATGAGTTCGTCAGCTACGATAAACGGAACAAAATGGGATTAAACATCGTATCTGTTGTCGCATTGTCGGAAATTAACAGTCAAGCGAATAACATTTTTCTCATCGCTTCGATTTTCCTTGCGGTGCTTATTGCTTTAATGGGATTATTTTTATGGCGATTTGTAACGAGCATAATTCGTCCAGTTGTACGTGTACAGCAATTGACGGAACGAATTGCAGCAGGCGACTTTACAGAGCGGATTAAAGAATCGAATCGCAGTGATGAGATTGGCAGTTTGGAGAAAAACTTCAATCGAATGGCGCAGTCTTTGACCGATGTCTTGCTGCGTATTCGCGAAGTATCCGAGACAGTTGCCGCTTCTGCTGAGGAGCTTTCTGCTAATACAGAGGAAAATGTAGCTTCCCTGCAGCAGGTTGCAGCTTCTTATCAAGAGGTGTCAGCCCAATCGTCACTATTGAATGATAGACTGAAGGTAGTACGATCCGATGCCCACCAATCAGGAAGACAACTGAAGGAAGTTGTTGAGCTGGTAAGTCTGTCCTCCGAGGCTGCTAATGATATGAGTGAATGGGCAGTGCGAGGCGAGCAGGCATTGAGCAATGTACGCTCGCAAATGAATGCCATCACGGAGCATACAGAGCTGGCTAAAAATGAGACAGAACAGCTAATGGAGCAATCGCAGCATATTCGCCGCATTGTCGTATTCATTCAAGAATTGTCCGCGCAAACAAAGCTGCTTGCCTTGAATGCAGCCATTGAGGCTGCGCATGCGGGCGAACACGGACGGGGCTTCGCGGTAGTAGCTGACGAAGTCCGCAAGCTGGCAGAGCAGACCAATGAGGCTGCAGGACAAATTACAGGCATGATTCAGCATGTGCATGAGCGTTCTGAAGCAGTATGGTCTGCGATGCAGAACGGTTCAGCTTCCGTAGAGGAAGGTCAGCAGGTCACGAAGACAGTGACGAGCAGCTTTGCCGATATGTTCGCAGCAGTCGATGAAATGAACGTTCAGTTAACTCATATTGCTCAAATGAGCACACAGCTTGCTCAAGCTAATGGCACAATAGTGTCTTCGTTCGATGAAGCAAGTGAAATGACAAATACGACGCTGCTTGAGATGGAAAATGTAGCGACGGCGGGCGAGCAGCAAAATGCAGCCATGCAGGAAATGGCTTCGTACGCCAACCATCTTGCTACGATTGCCGATGATTTGCAGCAGCTTGCTGCTAGATTCAAGGCATAACTGTTGATATGGGGATCCCCTGATAATTGGAACGAGAATGAAATACTGCATTGATACGGCACCTGACTCGCTTTTGCGAGTCAGGTGCTTTTTGTTATTTCGAATGGGAAATCTGTTCCATGCAACTGATTTGTAACTGCTATCGCGTTTACTGGAAATGGTGGATATACAGGCTTGCGGGTGCACGATCCAAAATCAGGTTTCATGCACGGTCTAATGACTAATGGCATGTAATTCTGAGTTGTGAATATGTTGTTGACCTGCTCTAGCAAGCGTCAATCCAAGTCCTGAACGTGGGGTGGAACAGATGAATGAGGTGTGGATAGCGGGTGCAGCGCGCACCCCGATTGGATCGTTTCAAGGGAGTTATCGAGAGGTTACCGCAGTGGAATTGGGAACCATTGCGATTCAAGAAGCTTGCAGTCGCGCTGGCGTAGCGGGGGAACAGGTGGATCAAGTGTGGATGGGACAGGTGCTGCAATCTGGCGTTGGGCAGAATGGAGCACGTCAAGCTGCGTTGCAGGCAGGTATCCCGATTCATGCGCCTGCCGCAGGGGTGAACCTTGTCTGCGGCTCCGGCTTACAGACAGTCATGCTCGGCGTGCAGAATATCCGGACAGGAGATGCGGACATCGTTGTAGCCGGCGGCATGGAAAATATGACGCAGTCCCCTTACATTCTGAAGCAAGCGCGACAGGGATATAAGTATGGGCATGGCGAGCTATTGGATACCGTGCTGCATGATGGGCTGACCTGTGCTTTCTTAAAGCAGCCGATGGGCGTTACAGCGGAGCGGCTTGCTGAGCGCTATCAGATTACGCGCGACATGCAGGATGACTATGCGCTGCGCAGCCAACAGCGTGCAGAAGCTGCAATGCGTGCAGGGAAATTCGAGGCGGAACTGGTTCATGTTCGTGTGCCTGAACGCAAGGGAACGTACCGGATAGTGGACACAGATGAACACCCTCGCCATGGGCTGACACTTGAGGCGTTAAGTAAGCTGAAGCCCGCATTCATCGCGAATGGAACAGTTACGGCAGGCAATTCATCAGGCATCAATGATGGGGCCGCGGCAGTTGTATTGTGCAGCTCAGAAGCAGGTGTGAAGCGGAACCTGTCCCCGCTTGCTATTGTTCGCGGCTACGCTGCAGTTGGCGTGGAGCCGGAATGGATGGGGTTGGGGCCTGTCTCGGCTCTGAAAAAGGCAGTTGCGAAGGCGGGACTTCGCATGCAGGACATTGAACTGTTCGAGATTAACGAGGCTTTTGCATCACAGGTGCTGGCTGTTGCCGAGGAGCTGAGCATTGATACAGAGAACCTCAATGTGAACGGCGGGGCGATTGCTCTCGGCCATCCGATCGGCGCCAGTGGAACAAGAGTGCTCGTGAGCCTGCTTCATGAGATGGAACGGAGAAATGTGAAATACGGCGCGGCTGCGCTCTGCGTAGGAGGCGGTCATGGTGTCGCAGTCATCGTCGAACGGGGCTGAACATGAACGTCAAGTTCTCGGGCGATTCCTTGAACAAGGAGACAGCGCCGCATACTGGTTCGAGCATCGATGTGAGAAGACGCCGAATAAAATCGCAGTTGTAGATGTTCATACGGGGGAGCGGTGCACGTATCGGGAGCTTGCCCTTCGCGCAAGGCGGCTGGCTCTTGTCCTTCAGCATCATGGTGTCGGTGCAGAAGATCGCGTCGCTGTGCTGCTGCTGAATCAAGTGGAAATGGTGGATGCACTGCTTGCCTGCCGGCTGCTTGGATCGATTGCCGTTCCGATGAACTGGAGGCTTGCCGAATCAGAGCTTAATGAAATTGTACGCGATTGCTCTCCCAAGGTGCTGCTCTATGACGGAACTGATCCTTCGCTTGCTGTCATTTCTGAAGCTATTCAGGGGGATACAATTGAACGTTTGGATGTATCGATTCCGTTGTATGCACAGTCCGACGTTAGTTACGAGCAGCGTGTAAATGCAGGGGACAAGACTATGGATGAAGCTGCGGCAGAGATTGCCGTCGGAGTCTCAACAGTTGAGCATGTACAGCCTGGCGAGGCAATTGCGCAGGCCGCGATCCGCCTTGCCGATCCGTGGCTCATGATCTATACCGGAGGGACAACGGGGAAGCCAAAGGGGGTTGTCCTCTCACATGGCTCTGTATTTTGGAATGCGGCGAATACCGTGATCAGCTGGCAATTGAACGAATTGGACGTCACGGCAACCATCCTGCCCATGTTCCATACAGGAGGGATTAATGCGCTGACTCTCCCTATGCTTATGGCTGGGGGGACGGTTGTGCTTGTACGAAGCTTTCAAGCGAATGATATGGTTCGGCTCCTCCGAGAAGAGCGCTGTACGATCGTGTTGATGGTACCGACGATGTATCATCTACTTGTCCAATGCGACTCTTTTCAAAATGAGACGTTCCCGAATATGCGCACCTTCCTTTCTGGCGGAGCTCCATGTCCGCTCCCGGTGTATGAAGCATTCCATGCCAGAGGGTTGCCCTTCAAAGAAGGATATGGCGCGACAGAAACTGGCCCGAACAATTTCGTCATAGAACCGGGAGCAGCGCGGGCAAAGCCGGGATCGGTCGGAATGCCGATGCTGCTTGGAGAAGCCCGAATTATAGACAATGGCGGCTATGTGCTGGAAAAGGGGCAAGTGGGTGAGCTTGCACTCCGGGGTGGTCACTTGTTCTCTCATTACTGGAACAATCCCCAAGCTACAGAGGCAGCGATGCGGGATGGCTGGTTCTTGACTGGGGATCTGGCCCGAAGGGATGAGGAAGGCTATTACTATATTGTGGGCAGAAATAAAGACATGATTATTACTGGAGGCGAGAATGTGTATCCGCTTGAAGTAGAACAGATTCTCGAAAGTCACCCGAAGGTGCTGGAGGCTGCGGTGCTTGGGATCGCAGATCCGAAATGGGGCGAGGTTGTCGTGGCTGCGGTCGGTACGGGAGAAGCTGCGCAATTGACGGAGGAAGAGCTCAAGCAATTCTGTCTAGCGAGAATTGGAAAATATAAGGTGCCTAAGCGATTCGTTCTCGCGGAAGAGCTCCCGAAGACGGTGGTTGGCAAGCTTGACAAAAAGGAAATGAAGGTATGGTTTGGCGGTTGACCGAGGTCAGCCGCTCATTTTTTTGTAAAAATGCTTGAAGCGAATGCAACTATGATACAATAGTCAGGACAACATTGGAAAATGGAGGAATTGGAGGTTCTGCATGAAAGAAGGCCGCGTGCTGAAAATGAAATTAATGCCGCCCCCTCTGAAGAAGCAGCTGCTCCATCGTCCTCGCCTTGCCAAGGTATTATCCCGCATCATGGACTTCCCGCTTACAATATTGACCTCTGGCCCGGGATTCGGCAAGACGACGGCGCTCTCTGCCTATCTGCGCTCCTCGGACATGACGTATGCATGGTACGGAGCATCTCCTCAAGATAACGACTTCATCCCATTTGTTTCCCATATCATTTATACGTTGCGGCAGTCGGTTTCTGAATTTGGGGAATCGCTGCTTGCTGAGCTGCATAGCGGCGGAAATCGGAACAGCAGTGAGGACATCATTGCATTGGCGGATATTTTTTTGAATGAATTGGTATCGCTTACAAAGAAAACGGTGCTTATCATTGATGATTACCACCTTGTCGAGCCGAATACAAGCGTTGACGAGTGGATGCAGTATGTCGTGTCCTATTTGCCGGATTGCGACAAGCTGGGCATTGTCATCTCTTCACGCGCTAGACCGCAGTGGGATGGCCTTGCAGCACTGCGCATCCGAGGTCATGTGCTGGAAATCGGCAAGGAACAGCTTGCATTCAATGAAGAAGAAATTGATGTACTCTATAGTGATTATTATGGATACCCGCTTACTAAGCGGCAGCTTGAGCGGATATATAGACAGACGGAGGGTTGGATTATTGCAGTGCAGCTCATATGGCAGCGGCAGTTGTCTTCCAATGGCTCGCTGGAAGAGCTTCTGCGGGCGCCAAGAGATACGATGGAGGAGTTGTTCCAATTCCTTGCCTTGGAGCTGTTCCAAAAGCAATCCTTATCGATGCGCGCCTTCATGCTGGAGACGAGCATCTTTGACGAGCTTACAGGCGAGTGGTGTGATGCTGTATGCGGAAGAAGCGGGTCGCACGCGCTGCTGTCCGATCTATGCGGAGGCGGCTTCCTGACGGCAGTCGACGACAAACAATTTCGCTACCATGCATTGTTCCGTGAATTCCTGCTGGATCAACTCAGAAGACAGCAAGACCGATACGTATCACTGGCGAAGCAGGCGATCCACATTTTCGCGTCGCACAGCCGCTATGATTTGGCGATGGCGCAGGCAATGGTGCTACAGGATGCCGAGGAGACGGCGCTTCTGCTGCAGGATGGGGGCGAAGAGCTGATTCAGGGAGGTCATTTGGAATTTGTCCATGCATCCCTGCTGACGATTCCAGAGCGTACGATGCGCAGGCATCCTTATTTGCATGTGCTCCATGGGGACATCCTGCGTTACCGCTGCCAGTATGAGGAGGCCTCTGTCCAATATCGCATAGCGGAGTATGAGGCGGATAGTGCCGGGAATCGTATCGTTCAGATGATGGCGCTTGAAGGGCAGGCTCTCTTGTTCTTGGATACGATTCAGCCTGGCAAGGCAGAGCCGCTGCTGGAGCGAGCCATTGCACTTGCAGAGTCGCTTTATGGAGGGCGTGCTGCGCAAATAAATGGAATTGAAAGTGTTCACTTGCGAGCTTCTATCCATGAAGCAGGCAGGAAAGTGCGAACCGGGGAGTGTAAGCGTTTAGGTCGTTTATATACACTGATGGCTGAAAATATGCTTAATGCGGGCAGAGGTACGGAGGCGCAGCTCTGGTATGACCGTGCCATTCATATTCACACAGAGGGAAGGGACTGGCTGCTGGAGGCAAGGCTGTTCCTGCGTACAGGCAGGCTGCATAAGGCGAAGGCGAGGCTGATGCAGGCCCAGGCGATGGAGCAGGAGCAGGGCTCGCTGTTCCGTGGTCTAAGCTACCATTCGAAGACGCTGTCCCGCTCACATCGTGAGATCGACCTGCTGTTGTCGCTGATTAGCAGTATATGCGGCGAGCCGATTGCGGCGAAGCAGACTGCGGAAGCGGGGATGATGCAGGGCATTCGTCTCAAGGCGCCCTTCGTTGAAGCCTGCGGGTGGATGCGAATGGGGCATGCTGCACAATTGACCGGCAAGTATGATGCAAAAGTGGCTGGAGACTGCTACCAAGCGGCATTGTCCATTATGGAACGACTTGATGTAAAGCGCGGCAGTGCAGAACCGTACATGGGGCTGTGTCTGTTGTTCGGCCGGGCCCGTTCCGCCGATACGGCACTGCGGTACGGACATCACGCGTGGGAAAAGACGCAATATGCCAACGATGGCTGGCTTACTTCGCTCATTCGACTAAGCATGGGCATGGGACTGTTCAATGCGAATCGGTATGCAGAGGCAGAGGATGTATTCCGTGAGTGCAGCGAGCGCTTCCTTGCTTGCGGGGATGGATTCGGCAGTGCCGCCGTAGAGATGTGGCTGGCCTTATGTGCGTATCGGACAGGGCAGGACAGTAAGTTTGCGGTCGCAATGGAGCGCTTTTTGGCACGGACGGAGCGAGAGGGCTACGCTTTTCTTATTACGCGTCGTACTTTGTTCGGGCCTAGTGACACGCAGCAGCTTATACCACTGCTCATTGAGGCGGTTCGGCTTGATATAGGCCGCTCCTATGCATCTATGCTGCTGACAGAACTGGGATTGGATCAGCTTACGTACCATCCTGGATATACACTGTATATCCACACGCTTGGCAACTTCGCGGTTCAGCTTGGCGATATTGAATTATCCGACAAGGACTGGCAGCGAGGGAAAGCAAAGGAGTTGTTCCAGCTTCTTGTGACTAGACGTAATCGCCCGCTGACGAAGGAGGAATTATTGGAGTCGTTATTCCCCCAAGCGGAAGAGAAGGCGGCCAATCGGGACTTCAAGGTAGCGCTTAATGCATTGAATACTGCCTTGGAGCCGCATCGTCGCGTTCGTTCAACCCCGTATTACATCATTAGACGAGGAACGACCTACCAACTGAATCCGAACGCAGGGTGGATAATGGATGCGACTCGTTTCGAGCAATTAATCGAGCAAGGACTTGAAGCGGATGAAGCAGAGCAGGCGATTGGACTGCTCGAAGAAGGGCTCCTTCTCTATGAAGGAGACTATATGCCTGAACGGCGATATGAGGATTGGTGCATCGAGGAGCGAGAACGGCTTCAGGTGCTGTTCATGCGCGGGGCAGAAAGGTTGTCCTGCCATTATGCTGCCATGCACACGTTCGACAAGGCCATCCGATGGGCAGAGTCGATGGTAGGTAAGGATCGCTGCTGGGAAGAGGCATATCGGATTTTGATAGCTTGCTATTTGCAGATGAACAATCGCAATCAAGCTTTGCGCTGGTATCAGAAGTGCCGCAAGGCGCTGGAAGAAGAACTTGGCATTGAGCCAATGAAGGATATCCAAGCGCTTATTCTGGAAATATCGGGCGGGCTTCCCTATGAATAAGAGGGTACTGCTGCTGAATACTGCTTGTTTTACATGACTAGATAAAGCGAACAGCAAATGTGCAGCGAATGGTTACCCGATGCAACTCATTTGCAACTATACCCTCTTATGATGAATGAAAATGACTCGTAAGGGGGTTTTTTGGTGTCTATGAAACAACTATTCAATCGTGAAACAGGCAACCATAAGCAACAATCGCAGCGCATTCATGGCAAGCAGCCAGCGGTTCGCATACAGATGACAAGACTACTGCTGCTCAGTTTTATGTCTTTTCTCCTGCTGTTGACGGCTGCATGCGGAAGCAGCGGCAGTGAGGCAGGCGGGAAGACTGTGAAGCAGGAGAGCAATGAAGCAGCTTCGTCCGAAAATAAGAACAATCAAGGGGGAGAGAAGAAATCGGATGGGGACAAGACTCCGATTAAGATCGGCGTGCTTGCGTCGATGTCGGGAGCGCTGGAGAGCTACGGTAAGCAGACCGTGCGCGGATTCGAGTTGGGCATCGACTACGCAACACAGGGAACGAAGACGGTCGATGGACGATCCATCGAATTTATTGTGGAAGATACTGAAACGAAGCCGGATGCGGCAGTGAAAAAGGCCACCAAGCTGCTAGAAACGGATAAGGTGGATTTCCTTGTCGGATCATCCAGTTCAGGAGATACGCTCGCGGTTCTGCCGCTTGCTGAGGAATATGAGAAGGTCATGATCGTAGAACCTGCTGTTGCAGACAGCATCACAGGCGAGATGTGGAACAAATATATATTCCGCACAGCTCGCAATTCCTCGCAGGATGCGATCGCAGGCGCTGCAGCAATTGCGAAACAGGGCGTTAAAATTGCAACATTTGCACCTGACGGAGCGTTCGGCCGAGATGGAATAAAGGCGTTTAAGGAAGCTGCGATTAAGCTTGGCGCGGAAATTGTAGAAGAGCAATACGCTGATGCAACAGCTACGGATTTTACAGCGAACATCCAGAAGATTGTTAGTGCGAAGCCGGATTATTTGTTCGTCGTATGGGCCGGAGCGAATACCCCGTGGAAGCAGATCAAGGACATGAAAGTTACTGAGCAAGGCATTAAGCTGTCAACCGGTGCTCCAGATATTGCGGCTCTGAAAACGATGCATGAGCTGGAGGGTATGGAAGGCTTCTCGGTGTATTATCATTCCCTGCCTAACAATGAGGTGAACAAATGGCTTGTATCAGAGCATACGAAGCGATTTAATGGCGAATTGCCTGATCTGTTCACGCCTGGCGGCATGTCTGCGGCGATCGCAATCGTGGAAGCAGTTAAGAAGACAGACGGAGATACTTCGGCCGACAAGCTGATCGCAGCGATGGAGGGAATGACATTTGATGCGCCTAAGGGCAAAATGACATTCCGTGCGGAAGATCATCAAGCGCTGCAGACACTGTACGCAGTAAAGCTGGAGATGAAGGACGGAACCGATTATCCGGCTCCTGTGCTTATCCGTGAATTATTACCGGAAGAGACGGCACCGCCGATTCACAACAAACGTTAACAAGGAGGTCGGGACATGAGCGGAGCGGAGAACAAGCGCCATACAGCCGATTCGCTGCTTGAAAAAGGGACGAATAGAGCTGGCGGCTCCCATTCGTCCCCGGCTGCAGATACGATTTTGGCAACGACAGGACTGACGATTGCGTTTGGCGGGCATATCGCTGTGCAGGAAGTAGATTTAACGGTCGAGCGCAATCGTTTTAAGTCCATTATAGGACCGAATGGGGCAGGCAAGACGACGTTATTTAATTTGTTAATCGGGGAGCTGCGGGCAACGTCAGGTCAAGTTCGATTCGAGGGGCGCGATGTTACGTCGCTGCCCCCGTTTGAACGGACGAGACTGGGGATGGGCCGTTCTTTTCAGATTACGAATGTATTTCCCAATTTGACGGTTATGGAAAATGTCCGGCTGGCTGTCCAATCCAGACATGGCGTACGGATGAATTGGTATCGGTCGCTTCGAGCATACCGACAGTTCGAGGAAGAAGCACAGCATTGGCTGGATATGGTGCTGCTCGGGAGAAGGGGCGGCTCCACGGCGAAGCATTTGGCGCATGGAGAGAAGCGCAAGCTCGAGCTTGCGATGCTTCTGGCGCTTCAACCCTCTATTCTGCTGTTGGATGAGCCTACGGCTGGCATATCGGTAGAAGAGGTGCCCGCGATTATGGAGGTTATCCGTCGTGTTAAGGATGCCAAGGATCGCACGATACTGCTGATCGAGCACAAGATGGACATGGTGCTTGATCTGTCGGATTCAATCGCCGTTCTGTTCAATGGCAAGCTGCTTGCAGACGGGCATCCGGATGAGATTATGAACAATGAATTGGTACAGTCGGCTTACTTGGGAGGGTTGTATGATGACGCTGCTGCAGGTGAATGAAATTGAAACGTATATTGGACAGTTTCACATTTTGCAAGGAGTGACCTTTCAAGTGCAAGCTGGCGATATTACGGTTCTGCTTGGCCGCAACGGAGCAGGCAAAACGACTACTCTTCGCTCTATTATGGGATTGAATCCGGCATCGCGAGGAGAGATTCATTATAAGGGCGAGCGTGTAGATCGGCTTCCGACACATCTAATTGCCCACAAAGGGATTGGCTACGTTCCCGAAGATCAGGGAATATTCGCCGATTTGACCGTGGGAGAGACGATGCGAATTGCATTGCGGGGAAGCAGCGATCAGGCTGCTGCGCGGCTCGAATGGACATTGGAACTATTCCCGGATCTTCGGCGTTTCTGGAACCGCAAGAGCGGACTGTTGAGCGGGGGACAGAAGCAGATGCTGGCCATCTCGCGCGCCTATGTGAACGACAATGAACTGCTCCTCATTGATGAGCCCAGCAAAGGGCTTGCCCCTATTATGGTGGAGAAGCTCATGGAAGCCATCAAGCAGATGAAGGAGAAGACGACTGTGCTTCTAGTCGAGCAAAATTTCCTGATGGCGAGCCGAATTGGCAGTGCGTATTACATGATGGATGAAGGACGGATCGTGAAGGCGGGCACGATGGATGACCTGCGGCACGATGAGGAGACGCGACGGAAGTATTTGGGCATCGCATAACCGATCGCTAGAGAGGAGGGAGTATGTATTGAACGGGTTCATCAATCTGATTGTCAATGGGCTAGCGACCGGAATGCTCGTCTTCCTGCTTGCGTCGGGATTGACATTAATATTTGGACTTATGAGCGTGCTCAATTTTGCACATGGAGGCTTGTTTGCATGGGGGGCCTATACGGGAGTGTGGCTGTACGCCGCTACAGGATCATTCGTCCTAGCGATTGTGGGAGCGATACTAGCTGGCATGCTGCTAGGCTTCCTGATGGAGCGCATTGTCATCCGTCCTGTGTACGGCAATCATGTGCAGCAGATTCTGGTCACGTTAGGCGTCATGCTTGTGTTGAGCGAGCTGCTTAAGGTCGTGTTTGGACCGAATCCGCTTAAGGCAGACGCTCCGCCCCTACTCAGTGGAAGCTGGGAAGTCCAAGGGATCATTTTCATCAAATACCGACTTTTTATCATTGTTGTAGGCGCGCTTGTCTATGGTGGACTTCTATTTATATTAAAACGTACGAAGATAGGTCTAATTGTTCGTGCAGGCGTCATGAATCCGGAAATGGTTCAAGCACTCGGCATTCCAATTCGGCGCGTATTCACGCTTGTATTTATGGTTGGGGCTGGTTTAGCCGCCCTGGGAGGGGTGCTGCTCGCTCCTTATTCAGGCGTGATATTTGCCGAGATGGGCATGCAATTTGCGATTCTCGCCTTCATCGTCGTGGTCATTGGCGGTATGGGAAGCATTCAAGGCTCTGCACTTGCGGCGCTGCTGGTCGGGTTGTCTGGGGCATTTATGGCTTATTATGTACCGGATCTGTCACTTGCGGGCAATATGCTGTTAATGGTAATTGTCCTGCTCATTAAGCCGTCAGGCTTGTTCGGGGCGAAGGGGGGAACGTAATGAGAAGCACCAATATCGGAACGAGATGGTTCCTTCTGCTCGTTGTCGTACTTGCCGTTCTGCCATGGATCAATGATTCTCGCAGCTTTCTCATTATGATGACGCAAATTTGCATATTTGCGGTTTTTGCGATGAGCTACGATATTTTACTAGGCTACACAGGGATTGTCTCATTCGGTCATTGTATGTTCTTCGGGATTGGCGCTTATTCGAGCGGTATCATGCTGGATCGTATGGGAGCCAACATCGGAGTATTGCTGCTTTCGATTGCTGCAGGTGTAGTCCTATCGGCGCTGCTCAGTTATATAGTAGGAATGCTCTCTCTACGTTTGAAAAACCACTTTTATGCGATGCTTACGTTGGCTTTTTCGGGCTTGCTGCTTGTTCTGGCGGAGAAGTGGCGGACTCTGACGCGAGGAAATGACGGCTTCACATTTCCAATACCAGCGGAGCTGAAGGATCGGACGGTGCTTTATATGGTATCGCTGGTGGTGATGGTCGTCATTTACATGCTGCTCCGCAGATTTACACAATCACCGGTCGGGCGAGTATTGGTTGCGATTCGTGAAAATGAACAGCGAACCGCCTCACTCGGCTATGAGATTATTCACTACAAGGTGTTTGCGAGTGTAGTCGCAGGTATTGTGGCCAGCATTAGCGGCTCGATGTATGTGCTGACATTGCGATTCGTAAATACGACAGTATTTGCGATGGATATGACCTTGAATGCACTGCTGATGACGATTATCGGCGGGGTAGGCACATTATTCGGAGCGATTATTGGCTCCGCAATTATTGAATGGGCGCATCATGGTTTAACCGAGTTGGCCAAGTTTCATCCCATATTCGAGAGATGGATCATTTTCTTTGGCCTTCTCTATATTGTTGTGGTGCTCATCTTCCCAGCCGGTATTACAGGCACGCTCCGCTTATGGTGGATGAAGCGAAAGGGAAGGAGAGTCTCATCGTCTCATACAGAGACAGCAGCTGAGTATGGGAAGGAGGGGACAGGGTGACTTCTCATAATCGAAATGGAGCATCTGCTGGACATTCCAACGAGAATATGCATCTAGAGCCTCACGATGGAAGCAGCCTCCATTGTTGCAGCCGCTTGCTAGAGGATACATCGACCGTCGGTTCTTTTGTCGTCCGCTGCCGGGTACGGCAGGATGCGGATGGGGCAGGCGACTGGCGCATCCGGATTACTTATGTGCAAGGCCAGGAAGAGCAGACCGTTGCTTCATGGGAGGAAGCGGTAGGCTTTATGCAACTGATGATGAAGCGGGGGAACGAAGCGCATGAACGAGAATGAAATGAAGGAAAGCGAAATGAATGAACAGTCGATCATCCGACTGTTGTCTGTAGGGACTTACATCCCTGAGCAGAAAATGACCAGTGGCGACATCGCGGAAGCATCAGGCATCCCGCAGCATATTGTGGAGTCGAAGCTGGGAATTAGGCAGAAGCCTGTTCCAGGGCCTGATGACCATCCCTGTGCAATGGGGGTGGCAGCAGCGAAGGAAGCGATACGACGTGCCCATATCGCACCTGAGGATATTGATCTCATTATTTATATCGGTGAAGAATATAAGGAATACCCAGTATGGACGGCAGCCCTTCATCTGCAGCATGAGATTGGAGCTGTCAAGGCGTGGGGCTTCGATATGGGCTCACGATGCTGTACGGCAATTATGGCTGTTCAGACAGCGAAGTCGATGATGCTGGGAGATTCCCGCATTCGGACTGTGCTGCTTGCAGGCGGTTATCGCAATGGCGACCTGATTGACTTAACGGATCCGAACACACGCTTTATGGCGAATCTAGGTGCGGGCGGCGGGGCGATGCTGCTGCAGCGGGGGGCGGGGTCTTCGTATCCTGAGGTGTTGGATTCGGCAATGATTACGGACGGATCATTTGCGAAGGATGTGATTATTCAAGCCGGAGGAACGAAGCAGCCATTGACGGCAGAGCTTCTGGCTCAAGGGCAGGCTTGTTTCCGTGTACCTGATCCAGAGCAAATGAAATCTCGGCTTGATGCGGTATCGATGCAGCGGTTCACCCAAGTGGTGGAGCAGTCGATTCAGGGAAGCGGATACCTGATCTCGGATATTGATTTCATCGGCTTGCTTCATATGAAGCGATCCGCGCATGAATTCGTGCTGCGTTCCCTGGGGATTCCCGAAGACCGTTCCGTTTATTTAGAGGATTATGGACATATCGGTCAATTCGATCCGATAGTATGTATTGAATTAGGCGTAAACCGCAAGTTGATTCAACCAGGCAGCATTGTTGTACTGGCAGCTGCGGGCATCGGCTATGCATGGGGGGCACTTACTTTACGATGGGGGGATCGAGCATCATGAAGGTTCAATTGAAATCTGTTGAATTGCCGAATGGGGAAACGCTCGGATACCGTGAACGAGACGGTGGCGATGAAGTTGTCGTGCTGATTCATGGCAATATGAATTCTTCCTGCCACTGGGACGTTGTGCTGGAACAGATGGATCCGGGATATAAGCTATATGCAGTCGACCTCCGTGGATTTGGGATTTCCACCTATCATACACCGATTGAATCCCTGTCTGATTTCGCAGCAGATGTGAAGCAATGGGCTGATATGCTCGGTTTAACTCGTTTTGCTCTTGTCGGCTGGTCGACTGGCGGCGGGGTGGCAATGGAATATGCCGCCGCTTATCCAGAAGATATATCACGGCTGGTGCTGCTGGCAAGTGTCTCGACGCGCGGTTATCCATTCTATGAGGATGGAGCGAACGGCTTGCCTGATGTTACACGTCGTATTACGACGATAGAGGGCATTCGATCACTGACTCGCAATAAACTTATTCAATCTGCGAATATGCGCCGGGATCGCCAGTTTATGAAGCAGCTGTATGAGGCTGTCATCTATGATCGCAATCAGCCGGATGAGACGCGATACGAAACCTATTTAGACGATATTTTGACGCAGCGCAATCTGATGGACGTGTATCATGCTCTGAACACCTTTAACGTAAGCGTATTCGATCACGAGGCATCAGCGGGAAGCGGGGCAGTGAAGCGAATAAAAGTCCCTGTCTTAGTTCTGCGGGGCGTGCATGATTTCGTCATTACTGAGGCGATGACGAAAGAGACGCTGGCCGATTTGGGAGACATAGCGGAGTTCATTTCCTTATCGGGATGTGGACATTCTCCGTTAGTTGATGATTCTGCACAGCTGTTGCATGAGATGGAGTCTTTCTTGACATCAACATCAGATGCAGCACCGGAAGCTTCAACTGCCCCAGCTGCCTCAGTTGGCCAAACAGAATGAAGGGAGAGAGGAGATTAATCATGAAGCTTACAGGGAAAACGGCAATTATTACAGGCGGCGCAAATGGGATTGGACTTGCGGCGACCCGCTTATTTCTTGAGGAAGAGGCGAATGTTGTCATCGCTGATTTCAATGAGGCGGCAGGACAGCAAGTGATTGAAGGACTGGCGAGCGAACAGCGTGATCGCGCATTATTCGTAAAGACCAATGTAGCTGATGAGGAAAGTGTGCGGCAGCTGATGGAGCAGGCGGTTGCGCAGTTTGGCGGTATCGATATATTGATTAACAATGCCGGAATCACGCGTGATGCGATGCTGTTGAAAATGACTCCCGAGCAATGGCAGGATGTAATTAATGTGAATTTGAACGGAGTATTCTTATGCACCCGGCACGCCGCCCCTTATATGGCTGCACAAGGCAAGGGCAAAATTATTAACACCTCATCAATCGTTGGCGTTCAAGGCAATATTGGGCAGACCAACTATGCAGCAACGAAAGCAGGCGTTATTGGCATGACGCGTACATGGGCCCGCGAGCTAGGCTATAAAGGCATATGCGTCAATGCAGTTGCACCGGGCTTCATTGCTACAGAAATGGTGGCAAAAATGCCTGAAAAAATCATTGAAGGCATGCGCGATAAAGTGCCGCTGCGTCGTCTAGGACAGCCAGTTGATGTTGCACAGGCGTATCTGTTCCTGGCGTCAGATGCGGCTGATTATGTGAACGGAACGGTGCTGGAAGTGAACGGAGGGTTGTCCATTTGAATGGAGTAGACGCTCATCTCAGCTTGGCAGGTAATCGGATCGATCAAGGAGGCAATCAACAGCGCGCTTCACGTTGCGGGACACGTGTCATGAGTGCAGATGAAGCAGTGGCGCTCATTGCTGATCATGCAACAGTTGCGGTAGGCGGCTTTGCCGGATGCGCGAATCCTGAAGCGCTGACGTCAGCGCTCGAGCGCCGCTTCTTGAACGAGGCTGCACCAATTGGGCTTACGGTTGTCTATGCAGCAGGGCAAGGCGATGGTGCTGTGCGCGGTGCTAATCATCTTGCGCATGAAGGAATGGTGAAGCGGGTTATTGGAGGGCATTGGGGGCTCGCACCGCGTCTGGGTGCGCTTGCGCTCGATAACCGCATCGAAGCATACAATCTTCCGCAAGGTGTAATCGTGCATCTCTATCGCGATATTGCCGCAGGCCGGGCAGGAACGTTAACTCATGTCGGGCTTCATACCTTCGTTGACCCAAGGAATGGCGGAGGAAGATTGAATGCGAGGACGGAGGAGGAACTGGTAGAGGTGGTGCAGCTCGGGGGACAAGAGCAACTTTTTTATCGAGCCTTCCCGATTCATTGTGCATTCATACGCGGCACTTCGGCAGACGAGCGGGGCAATATTTCGATGGAGCGAGAGGCGGTAACATTGGAGATGCTGGCTCTTGCGCAAGCTGCACGGAATAGCGGAGGGATTGTGATTGCCCAAGTAGAGCGCGTAGTGCCAAAAGGAGCCCTCCATTCGAAGCAGGTAGTGGTCCCAGGCATGCTGATCGATGCTGTTGTCGTTGCTGCTCCAGAGGAACATGCGATGACGTTCGCTGAGGGATACAATCCTGCATATGCGGGCGATGCTGTACCCGAGTCATCCTCTGCATATGTGACTCCGATGGCGCGAGACGAGCGTCTTGTTATTGCACGGCGTACCCTAATGGAAATACCCCCGCACAGCGTTGTTAACCTTGGCATTGGACTCCCGGAGGGAGTTGGCTATGCAGCGCTTGAATTCGGTCGGACGGATATGACGATGCTGCTTGAATCAGGACCTGTAGGGGGAATCCCCGCCAGAGGCTTGAGCTTCGGTGCATCAGCCTTTGCAGAAGCGGTTATCGATCAGCCGGCACAATTCGATTTCTTCGATGGGGGCGGTATTGATGTGGCCTGTCTGGGAATGGCAGAGTCGGACGGATGCGGGAATGTGAATGTCAGTCTGTATGGCGGCAAGCTGACCGGCTGCGGTGGCTTTATTAATATTAGTCAAAATGCGAAGCGGCTTGTCTTCTGCTCCACCTTTACCGCTGGCGGGCTTAAGGTGGAATTGGCTGATGGGGGGCTGCGTATTCTACAGGAAGGGCGATTCCGCAAGTTCGTCAAACAGGTTGAGCATCTTACATTCTGTGCAGATTATGCGGAACAACGCGGCATTGAAGTGCTGTATGTAACAGAACGAGCCGTGTTCCGCTTGCATGCGGGTGAATTGGAACTTATCGAGATCGCAAAGGGCATCTCGTTGGAAAAGGATCTCTTAGCCAACATGGACATTGTGCCTCGTATAAGCCCACAGCTAAAGTGGATGGAGGAGAGCTTGTTTCAACAGTGAAGTCTCACAAGCAAGTTGGCTATTATCTATAAAATGATATCTGGATTTGAAAAGGTCGAGTTAGGGGGACCATTTGTGCCCAAACTCGATCTTTTGCTCATAATTTACTGCCCTCAGCTCAGCTTTACCTTATAAAGCTTCCCGTTCTACTTCATATTTTTATATTTAGTTATAGTTCGATGTACGGGATAATCATCGCTTTTCAGGATTATTTCCCGGGAAAGCTCTTTTTCTCATTTAAGGATGCGAACGGGTTGGTTTCTCACACTTTATTGAATTCTTTAACGATCCGTATAACGTATATTCTTTCAAACGTGCATTTGCGCGGTATGAAAGCATTAAACCGGATGAATATGTGGAATCAGTGGTATGAACAGAAAAGGACACTTTTGGGGAAGTGTCCTTTATTGCTGTAATCGAAAGGAAGCTGTATCGTCAGCTCTTACCCGGATGAATAAAGCCAGCGAGTGATGCGGTCTCCCGCCACATCCGATCATGCGAGCTGGTCATATCAGCCTGCATAGGAGGCTGTATCGGTTGAAGATGCTGGTACATACGCTCATCTATGAACCAATCGCCCTCTTCAATTTGCCGGGCAGGTTCGTCCTTCCATACATCGATTAAGGTTGGGCTGTATGCACGGTGTGAACGAGACAGTTCAGGTTTGTCAGATGGGGCAGTATGCTTGACAAAGCGATGCGGCCAATAATCTGCCCGTGATCCAGTATGCGGAACAGCTCTCATAAATCGAACAGCACCGTTATAAATATGAGGGGTGTGTAGCAATAGCGCATACAGCTTTTTGCCAAAGGTAATCCGTTCATCCAAGTCCGTAAAGTTTCCAAGATTTAACCCGACGAGCGGAACCGCCTCCTCTTCTCGCGGCGAAGGCACGCCGAGCGGGAAAATAACCTGATTCATTTGCATCCACCCATGCAGCTGAAAGTCCCATTCATTAAGTACGTGTGCGCGATATGTAGGGTTTTGTATCACTCTGCCTTCAATTACGTTCTGTTCGTTAATGATAAGTGCCGTCGTGAGCAGCGAACTTGTCTGCTGCACCCAAAAGCCATCCCAGAATGGGGTCATGAACGAAGATACGCCGAAGGCCGGGAGGAGGTGGAACAGGCTTTTCCCAGCACGGCGGCTCGCTGCATACAGGAGCAACTGTGGATATGCATCGTGAAAAATGAGCGCATTTGAGCGCTCCAGCACGCGATACGTCCATAGTCTATGGTTCGCATTCATTATGCGCGGCAGCCATTCGCCCTGCAGATCGGTCATGCTCCAGCCACCATTGCGAGAGACCATATGTGCGAGCAAAGCCCAATGCAATTCGGGGTAGGATTGATAGATCCGTCCATAGGCTGCAGTACGAGAAATGTTGTTGCGGTTGGATGTACGCACGGAGTTTTGAATTTGCCGAATGAGTTTCCATTCTTCCGGTGAAAATTCTGCATCTCCTCGATCTCGGAAGACACTGACAGTTCCATGTTGGCGAATCTTCTCATTCAGCAGTCTGCTGGCCTGTTCTTCTGCTCGCTTGGCTGCTGCGCGATTCCAATCAAGGGATGGGCGCTCCCGCCAATGTACAACTTGTTGATATAGTTCATTCCAAGTTGAACGAACGACACTGTATGCCGTATCGAACGTGTGGCGCATAAGCTCTACCGCATGGCGCATCCGCTTGGAAAAGTTGGACAGCATCGATTGTTCCCCTCCATTTCGAGACGACGATACGTGACCGAATTCAATGATTTTCTTCATAGTATGCCCAAAAACAGGCGTAGACGTTCATGTGCGCAGTTTGACTTTTCTATTCTCCAAATGTTATAAGTTCAAGAAAGCAGGAAGTATTCGAAGTGCACCTGTTGGGAGTAGGAAATAGAAGTTCTATGTTTGATTTCGTGAATTAGTTGGGAGTGAAGCGTGTATGGAAAGAATAGAAACAGTTGAGCGTTTCAATGAGGTCATCTCGCAAGAGGAGCCGGTTGTAGCCGTATTTAAAACATCCTGGTGCCCAGATTGCCATTTTATCGATCCTTTCATGCCTGAAGTTGAGGCCAACTACGCAGGTAAGGTGACATTCGTTGAAATCGATTCCGAGAAGCTTCTTGATGTTGCACAGCAATATCATATTTTGGGTATCCCAAGCTTCGTAGCCTTTAAAGGCGGCAAGGAAACCATTCGCTTTGTGAACAAGCTGCGCAAGACTCGTACAGAAATCGAGCAGTTCGTTGATCGGGCAATAGCTGTATCTGCTGCAATATAACAAAATATCGTCAATAGTGCACATATAAGAACCGTCCCATCTTCATTGATTGGGACGGTTTTTCTTATCGTAAGAAGGCGGGTAATTCCGAAAAAATGAAACCGGTATCCGAGCTCATCAGCTATCTGTGTTCTTTGTGGAAAAACCTAGAGGCAGCTTTTCATAAGGAAGATGTAATATTTGTCACAATTTAGCCGTACATTCAGCTAGGAAATCTTGTATAATGGAGGACGATTGGAACTGTTTTCATAATTTGTAATGGTAAAAAATTGAACAACGGGTCAGGTGAAACTAGTGAACGGGAACATCTACCGTATATTGAAGCGGTTATCTTACGCGGTTTGCATCGGTATGTTTATCGTAGTGTTAAACGGAGCGCTTGTTACGAAGACAGGCTCCGGAAGTGGCTGCGGCACGGATTGGCCACTATGCAATGGCAAGTTTGTTCCGGCATATACGATCGAATCCATGATCGAATATTCTCACCGATCTGTGACAGGTGTTGTGGGATTGCTTGTTCTGGCCTTGTTCATTTACGTTATTCGCTATGCGAAGCATCATCGTGAGGCGCTGTGCTACTCTTCACTCACCTTGTTATTCACCGTTATCCAAGCAATTATGGGAGCGCTTGCGGTAGTCTATACTCAGTCTCCGCCTGTTATGGCGCTTCACTTCGGCTTCTCACTGCTGGCCTTCGCCTCTTCCTTTATGATGAGCGTAGTGGCACGGCGTTATGAACGAGGCAGTGGGTCGGTGTCGGCCGACAGCTTTATTCGTGCAGAGTTTCGATATGGAGTATGGTTTACTCTTCTGTATACCTACATCGTGATTTATGTGGGCGCATTTGTCAGACATACGGATTCTTCGGGGGCGTGTATGGGATGGCCGCTATGCAACGGCGAATGGATTCCGGAGCTGTCGGGGGGAACGGGGATTGCTTTCATGCATCGTGTCGCCGCAGCATTATTGTTTGTCGTCATCGCGATTATGTCTCATTTTGCTTACCATAGTCACAAGGACAATCGAGAGATTCAACTGTGCGGCATATGGGCGCTTATTTTATGCGCAGCTCAAATTGCAAGCGGTGCAGTCGTGGCCAGTACGATCACGAACCCAGATTTATTCCTCTTTGCAAGCTTATTACATACGGTATTAATTTGCGGCTTGTTCAGTGTGTTGTGTTATATGAGTGTGCGTGTATGGCAATTGCGTCGTAAGCAGGAATGGACGAATGGCGGGGCTTCCGCTTCTGTAGGGAAATAGAAAAAGTACAAGTGAGTTAGCAGCTTGAATTGTGTGTATAAATTAAAGAAGCAGATCGCTTAATGGTGGACAATGCGGATTGTCAGCGAGGGATAAGCGAGCTGCTTCTTTTTCTCAGATACACATTCATTGAATTAAGCGCCTTCCTTCACTTGCTGAGTTTCATTGGAGTGCGCACCAAGCAATACGATGGATGCTGCTGCTTTTGCTGCTGCCAACCAGCGAACATTCCAAGGCTTGCTTACGACCGCTGTATTGTTGTTTTTCATGTCAATCTACCTCCTGTTAATTTTGCTTGTGTTCCCTTTGATGTCCTCATTGTACATGCAATATCCCGCTCGTACCATGCAATCGGCTTACGGCTATCTTACAATGTCGTAATAATGTTGCAAGTTGTCTGTCCAGTCAGGCTTTAGGTTCACTTCAAAAACAGCTATACTACAGGAGAGGAAGTTTTCAATTTCATAAATGCTGTTTCGTTTGTAAATGCAATTTTTTGCAGACATCGTGCGGCATCCACGTAACTGTTAATGAACAGCAGCACAGATATGCTTATTTTTTCAAGGAGGGCTCGTAGTTGTCATTTACGAATATTCGCGACTTTGTCGACACACTGAAGCGTGAGAATGACCTAGTCGTTATTGAAACGGAAGTAGATCCGTATTTGGAAATAGCAGAAATTCATCGGCGCGTCATAGAAGAGGCTGGCCCTGCGCTCTTGTTCACGAATGTGAAGGGCAGCCCATTTGCAGTGACGACGAACCTGTTCGGTACGATGCGCCGGGTAGATATGGCTTTCGGAACGCGTCCAGAACAATTCGCCAATAAGTGCGTAGAAGCCGTAAACCGTCTTATGCCCCCGTCTCCGAAAAAGTTGTGGGAAGAGCGCTCAACGGTTAAGGAGCTGTTCAGCCTGATGAAGGTCGGCATGAAGAATGTATCTGCCTCCCAAGCCCCGATTATGGCAGTGAAGCGTACGGACAAGCCGATGCACGGTTTGCCGGCCTTAACGAGCTGGCAGCTGGATGGCGGACCGTTCATCACGCTTCCGCTTGTATATACGGAACATCCGGTTCTGAAGAGCGCCGATCACAATCTCGGCATGTATCGCATCCAAATTTATGATGACCAGACTACTGGCGTGCACTGGCAGATTCAAAAGGGCGGCGGCTTCCATCATCATGAGGCAGAGCTGCGCAATGAAGCGCTTCCGGTATCCGTTATAGTCGGCGGCCCGCCGGCTCTTATTGCGGCAGCAATTGCGCCATTGCCTGAGAAGCTGCCTGAGCTGTTAATGGCATCCTTCGTTATGGGTGAACGACTTCCAGTTGTGGACAGCGGTTTCGAAGGACATCGTATCCCAGCGGAAGCAGAATTTGTTATCCAAGGCTATGTTCCACCGCATGAACGCCGCATGGAGGGGCCATTTGGCGACCATTACGGCTATTACTCGTGGGCACATGAATTTCCATTCTTAAATGTGAAACACATGTATCACCGTAAAAATGCAATTTACCCGGCTACAATCGTTGGCAAGCCGCGTCAAGAAGATTATTACCTAGGCGAGTACCTGGTCAGATTGTTGTCGCCGGCGTTCCCGATGGTCATGCCAACGGTGCGCAAGGTACATCCATATCCAGAAACAGGCGTTCACTCGCTGGCGGCAGCTGTCGTTCGGGAGAGCTACTCTCGCGAAGCGCTACTATCAGGCTTCCGCATTCTTGGCGAGGGCCAGCTCAGCTTGACGAAGTTCTTGATGCTGACCGATCAGCCGGTCGATTTGGAGAACTTTGCAGAGCTTACAGAAGCGGTTCTGGAGCGTTTCAAGCCAGAAACGGATTTGTACGTCATTAATAATACGTCCCATGACACACTTGACTATACGGGGCATAAGCTGAATCATGGCAGCAAGGGCATCATGCTTGGGGTTGGTGAAGTCGTTCGTGAATTGCCTGGCTCGTACGAAGAAGGCCCGATCGACGAAATTAACGATGTGGCTGTATTTTGCCGCGGCTGCTTGACGATGTCCGGCGCTTCGTATGAAGCAGAGCCGCAACTGGCGGAACGACTGCTTCAGCGTCTCGCTGCACAAGAGACGAAATGGCCGCTCGTCTTCCTTGTTGACGATGCTCAGGTGGCAAATACTCAATTGTCATTCTTGTGGACAGTGTTTACGCGATTTAACCCCGCATCTGATATATACGCGGCAATGGAAGTCCGTAATCACCATCTCTCATATAAATTGCCAATCGTTATCGATGCCCGCATGAAGCCGGGGTATCCAGATGAACTATTCCCGCGTGAGGATATTGTGGAATTGGTCGACCGTCGTTGGAAAGACTATTTCCCAAACGGAATTAAGCGGGGGTGAATTCCATGCTGCGCAGCTTGTTCGGGGAGCCGCCCCGTGTTGACAGTGGAATGTTGAAGGATGCCATGGCAGAGATGGACAATTATTTGGAAGCCGTACACAGTCAGATGGAAGGTACAGGCGATCCTGATCACTTCTGGCGCAAGGTGGAAGTGTGGACGGTCGGAATTAAGACCTCCTTAGACGAATTGGAGCAAAGCGTATACGCATCTGACAAATTTGCCGATCGGGTATCGAAGCATTATGAAGCAGAGATGACGCAAGCCGAACAGGACGATTATTACCGGTATGTCTATTTTTATAAAAATGGGTTTATTCGCGTATTTTCGATTTTGGACAAGCTTGGAATGCTTCTGAATAATGTTCTTGCACTGGAAACGGAGAAGGTGAAGCATCATTTCTCTTATTTTACGGTGCTCCGCCAATTGCGCTTCAAGGGGCAGCATCCTGAGTTGGAGCATGCTCTCACGGCTCTGAAGGAGGGGCATGGGGATGCGCTTCAGCGGTTGCGCAAGCGGCGCAATATGGAGATTCATCATATGAACCCAGAAATGCAAGATGATTTATGGCAGCGTCATCGCAGTTTGAATGGCAAGATTCAGCTGGAGGACATTCAGGCGAACGTAGCTGATTTGCAGCATGGCCTGGAGATGGTGTGTGGGGCACTGACCCTTGTATTTCGGTTGCTTCCCGTTAAGTAATGGAATTGAAAAGGGAATAAAAGTTAATTGACAACTTTCACCTGCTGCTATATACTCAATTTAATTTCATAACTGTGTTCTTATCAAGAGTGGCGGAGGGACAGGCCCTGCGAAGCCCGGCAACCGATCTTGCAACCCGGATGTATAACAATGTTATACGATTGCAAGATGTCAATGGTGCTAATTCCTTCAGAACATGATGTTCTGGCAGATAAGAAAGGGAGAGTCGATTTTCCATCTGGTTTCTTTACAGAATACCGAGTATCCGCCCCCTTTTGGCATCTGCCAAGAGGGGGCTTTTTGCATAGCAGGCCAAACCGCTTCTGATACATTCACCAAGAAGAAAGTTAAGCAAAATGGTATATTCGGCCACAGTTCATGAGAGGATACAGCAGACGAATAGATATAGGAGATTGCAATTGCCCTCCTACCTATTCAAGAATTGCAAGCATGGAGGAAGGTGACGATTCGTTGATTCGTTTGGAACATATAAGCAAGCGATATGATTCGCGCGGCAAGGCACAAGGCCTGTTGGCGCTAGATGATGTAAGCCTGACTGTTGAAGCAGGCGAAATCTATGGTATTATTGGGCACTCAGGTGCAGGTAAGAGTACGCTGCTCCGCAGCATTAACCTGCTGGAAAGACCTACAACTGGCCTAGTTGAGGTCGATGGAGTTGACTTGACGAAGCTGTCGAAGTCCGCACTTCAGCAGCAGCGTCGCAAGGTTGGGATGATTTTCCAGCATTTTAATCTGCTTAGTTCAGCGACGGTATATGACAATATTGCCTTCCCGATGCGCTTGGCGGGAAAAGCCAAGGGGAAAGTGGAAGAAAAGGTGAATGAGCTAATCCGGCTTGTTGGGCTCGAGGAGCACAAGAACAAATACCCGTCCCAGTTGTCCGGGGGGCAAAAGCAGCGCGTAGGCATTGCACGTGCGCTAGCGAATGATCCGAAGGTACTGCTCTGTGATGAAGCTACGTCGGCGCTTGATCCGCAGACGACCAATGCAATCTTGGATTTGCTTCTGGATATTAACCGCAAATTCGGGATTACAATTGTGCTGATCACTCACGAAATGCATGTCATACAGGCAATATGCGACAAGGTTGCAGTCATCCATGGCGGTAAGATTGCAGAGGAAGGCAAGGTTGTAGACGTATTCTTGAAGCCTCAGCATGCCGTCACGAGAGAGTTCATTCTTGAAGAGCGCAGCGATGCAGATATTCAGCCTTGGGCTGCCTTCAAAAGTCAGGCTGCGGCTCATTCCCGTGTTGTTAAAATCAACTACCTTGGCGATGTTACGTATGAACCGGTACTGCACCGTATTCTAACGGAAGCGGGAGTCAGCTTCGCAATACTGCAAGGGACGATTTCTCGCATGAAGGATATTCCATACGGGCAGTTGGTCGTTCGCCTAGACGGCGACACGGATGCTGTGGAGCAATCGCTGCAATCTTTGCGGGCACAAGGTCTTGAAGTGGAGGTGATCGCGTAATGAAGCTCGATTTCTCTACTGTCAATTGGAGCGATGTGTCCTCCGCAACCGGACAGACGCTGCAAATGATGCTCTTCTCAGTTTTGTTCACGTTTCTCATCGGCCTGCCGCTTGGCGTGCTCCTGTATTTAACAGGCCGCACGAAGAGTGTTGGTGGAAAGCTGGTATACAGTGTACTGTCGTTCATTGTAAATGTGCTGCGCTCGGTGCCGTTCGTTATTCTCATGATTGCTATCATACCGATTACGCGTATTATTGTAGGCACATCTATCGGCGTAGAAGGAACCATTCCTCCGCTTGTTATCGCGGCTGCACCGTTCTTCGCACGGCTAGTTGAGACTTCGCTTCGCGAGGTCGACCGCGGCGTGATTGAAGCGGCTCAGGCAATGGGTGCATCTACATGGCAAATTGTATGCAGAGTTCTGCTGCCAGAAGCAATGCCGGGCTTGATTGCAGGAACAACGATTACTGCGGTAACACTTGTATCGTATACGGCAATGTCAGGTCTCATCGGCGGCGGTGGTCTCGGTGATCTCGCGATTCGCTATGGATACCATCGTTATGAATTCGAAATGATGATTGTTGCTATCATCATTATGATTGTGCTCGTGCAAGTGCTGCAATGGATCGGTGATGCGTTCGTTCGCCGCTTTACGAGAAAATAATAAAAAATTATTGTGCTGAGGCGGTCATTTTGTGGTCGCCGACAGCACAAAGTATGATATAATCCAAGTAATACAATTGGAATTATCGGGAGTGTTCATCATTTTTAGGCGGGATGACATGATAAATTGCATCTCAATACCTAATACTTAATGGAAGCATGCTCTTGGGAGCTTCAACTTACACCAAATATATAATCAAAACGGGGATTTTGGAAGGAGTAGTGAATCACATGAAAAAGTGGACTTTTGTATTGACGCTTATTACGCTCGTAGCGGTGCTCGCTGCTTGCGGCAACAAGAATACTGGCGATAACACGAACGCTTCTGGTGAGGCAGGCAAGTCTGGCACGGAGAAAGTGAAGCTTGTCGTAGGCGCAACGCCGGTACCTCATGCGGAAATTTTGAATCATATTAAGCCAAAGCTGGCTGAACAAGGAATTGATCTGGAAATTCAGGAGTTTACGGATTATGTACAGCCTAACGTACAGGTGCATGAGAAGCAGCTTGATGCGAACTTCTTCCAGCATAAGCCGTACATGGACAATGAAGTGAAATCAAAGGGATATAATTTGGTGAGTGTTGGCAATGTTCACGTAGAACCATTCGGCGCTTATTCCAAAAAGATTAAATCGGTTAGCGAAATTGCAGATGGCGCAACGGTATCGATTCCGAACGACGCAACAAATGGCGGGCGTGCGCTGCTGTTGCTGGAGAAGCAAGGACTTATCAAGCTGAAAGATGGCGTAGGTCTTGAAGCGACAGTGAACGATATTGCGGAAAACCCAAAAAATCTGAAGTTTAAAGAGTTGGAAGCTGCAATGCTGCCGCGTACGCTTGATGAAGTAGACTTTGCGCTTGTTAATACGAACTATGCATTGCAAGCAAATTTGAATCCTACGAAGGATGCGTTGTTCATTGAAGATAAAGATTCCCCATACGCGAACATCCTGACTTCTCGCGATGACAACAAGGATAGCGACGCAATGAAAAAATTGCTTGCTGCTTTGCAGTCCGATGATGTGAAGAAATTTATCGAAGACAAGTACAAAGGTGCAATCGTCCCTGCCTTCTAATGATGGCGCGTCGATTCAGTAATCCATGAACAAATGCCCTGAAAGTAAGCTGCCTTTTGAGAAAGGTGGTTCTTTCAGGGCTTTTTTATTTCACTCTGATAGATGGGAAGCGTCGTATTTCTGATTCCTGTAAGGAAGCTTCGGTCCGTTCCTAACGCAAAGTTGTTCTGTTAAGACAAATGACTTATACTGAACGTGGAAGTTCTTTGAAGCGCTCAGAAGGAGGATTATGACGTGGAACAGCAGCGTAAAATTGCTCTTATTACGGGGAGCGCCAAAGGCCTCGGGAAGATGACAGCTATGGCATTGGCCGAAGCCGGGCATAATATTGTTCTGAATTACGTACATAGTGAGACAGAGGCTGAAGCACTGCGTCACCAGCTTGAGGAAACAGGAATACGCTGTATTGCCATTCGTGCTGATATATCCAAGCCGGAGGAAGTCAAGCGGCTCGTTCAGGAAATGAATGAGCGCATAGGTCCAGCTGATATTGTGGTGAACAATGCAGGGCCTTTCATTAGGGAGCGGCGATTGTTCGCCGAATATTCGGAAGAAGAAATCATGTATTTATTGAATGGAAATCTAAGCGGTGTCATTTTGCTTGATCATTTGTTACTTGCATCGATGAGGGAAAAAGGCTGGGGGCGCATCATCCATTATGGTTTTGGTCATGCCTCCGAAGCTCGCTCTTGGCCGCATAGGGCCGTGTATGCTGCTGCTAAAGTGGGGTTAGTGTCCTTCACGAAGACATTGGCCGTAGAGGAAGCGCAAAATGGCATTACGGTAAATATGATTTGCCCAGGCGACATTCGGGGCGACAACAAGGAGCGGAAGATCGAAGAAGTGCTTCATTTGACAGATGAGGAAACGCCGCGCGGCCGTCCTGGCAGCGGGGAAGATGTAACGCGAGTTATTCGGTTCCTATGTGAGGATGCATCGGACTTTGTTACAGGCAATATTATTAATGTCTCAGGTGGACTCGACCCGATTCGTACAACGATAAGCTCGAAATCTTAATGCTGCATGTACGCCCCGTTGGCTGACTGGCACAGCGCATGCTGTGCTCGGTTGGAACGAGGGCGTTTTCATATTCTGAGGAGACTATGCTCCAGCGATTTTAGCGTGGTGGGTGGTAGATAGACATGAGTTGGCTGACAAAGCAATTGGCGCAAGAAATCGTCACGCGGACGATGCAGGTTATTGGCTACAATGTAAATGTGATGGATGAGCGCGGACGCATTATTGGTTCAGGCGATCCATCTCGTATGAACCAGAAGCATGAAGGGGCACTCATTGCCATAGAGCGCAAGGGCCGGTTCGAAATCGACGAAGAGAGCGCACGCAATCTTCATGGTGTTATGCCAGGGACGAATCTCGTTATTCAATTTCGCGGCGAGGTTGTTGGTGTGATCGGGATTACCGGCGATCCAGCGGAAGTGACAAAGTATGGGGAGCTCGTCAAGATGACGGCCGAGATGTATTTGGAGCAGGCAGATTTATTAGAGAAGGCGCGTTGGGACAAGCGGATGAAGGAGGATTTTCTGCTATCGGTCATTCATGCGGAGCAAGGGGATCAGGCTATGCTTCGCCTGCAGGCGGAACGGATTGGATTGAAGCCGGACAAGCCGCGTGTCGCTTGTATTCTGGAGCTTACAGATGAACAAGATGCGGATTCTGTACCGACACTGCGGAGAGTTGTTGAGCTGTTAGAGGGCCGCCCAACTATTGAGCTTATCGCCATACGCAATACACGGCAAATTGTTCTTTTCAAGCCGCATCTTCATCCGCGCAAGCCGAATATGGATATATGCGAAGGCATTCGGCACATTCGGCAACTGCTGGAAGAGAGGCAGATTGCTCCGCTAAGAATAGCTGTAGGCAAAGCTTATTCAGGGATTGACGGTCTTATAGCCTCTTATCGATCTGCCCAAGATACAATGCGGGCAGGGCAGGCGATCCTGCCAGAGCAGACCGTATATTATAGCGATGATATGCCTAATGAAACTGTACTGGCAAATGTGAGTCACAGCTGGATTACGGATGAGTTGGAACAGATGTGGGAGAAATTTATACAGGAGGATCGAAGCGGGGAGCTGCGGCAGACGCTGCAGGTGTACTTCGTGGAAAGTGGAGAGCAGCAGCGGATCGCACAGCGTCTGGCAATTCACCGCAATACGCTTCGATATCGTCTTCAGCGGATTGCTGATGTGACCGGCAAGGATCCGAAGAGCTATCGCGACCTATTTACCTTAATGACCGCCGGATGGCTTTACGAGATGAGACCCAGCCGCGAAGTCCAGCGCCCTGAGCATTAAGGAGGTAGTTTTCTCAAGTGGTACCTCTACTCCTAAGGAGTCGATCGCAGATCGTTGGATTGTGCATTTGAACAAAAACCGACTTTATAAAGCGCTTTATTTCATGTCAATGCATGATGAAGCGCTTTCATTTTAGAAGTAAAGTAAAAGTACAACAACGAAACACTGCATCTTCAAGGAGGATGGGGACTATGACAGTTACGGTATCTGTACTTGGCGCACTGGCGGCTTTGGCGGTTGCTATCGTGCTTATTTTGCGGAAAGTCCCGCCGGCGTACGGCATGATGATTGGTGCACTGGTGGGGGGCGTAGTCGGAGGAATTGGTTTGGTGGATTCCGTTACGCTGATGATGGATGGGGCGAAGACGATGATTCCGGCGGTGCTGCGGATTTTAGCAGCAGGTATTCTGGCCGGAGTATTGATTGAATCCGGCGGTGCAAAGACCATTGCGGAAACCTTGGTGCGCAAGGTAGGCGAGACTCGCGCCTTGTTCGCACTAGCCTTTGCAACGATGGTATTGACGGCGGTAGGCGTATTTATTGATGTGGCGGTTATTACGGTAGCTCCGATCGCTCTTGCAATTGCACAGCGTGCAGATTTGTCCCGCATGGCGATATTGCTGGCGATGATTGGGGGCGGCAAGGCCGGCAACATTATGTCGCCGAACCCGAATGCGATTTCGGCGGCAGATGCTTTCCATGTGCCGTTGACTTCCATAATGGCAGCTGGTATTATCCCAGCCTTGATTGGTTTGTTCGTCACCTATTGGATTGCGAAGAAGTTGACGAATAAAGGGACTAAAATCGCATTGGCTGATCAGGTCGAAGAAAGCAAGGAGCAGCTTCCTAGCTTCTTAGCCGCGATGATGGCTCCAATTACCGCAATTGCGCTGCTGGCTTTGCGTCCGATAGCAGGGATTGTCATTGACCCGATTATCGCGCTTCCGGTCGGAGGCTTGGTAGGAGCGCTCTGTATGGGACGTCTCAAGCATATTAATCGATATGCGACTTCCGGTCTTGGCAAAATGACAGGTGTTGCTGTTATGCTCATCGGTACAGGGACACTTGCTGGCATTATTTCCAATTCGCAGCTTAAGGATGTCATTATTGACGGCTTGACGGCTTCTGGCTTGCCAGCATATTTGCTCGCACCAATCAGCGGCGCCTTGATGTCTTTAGCAACAGCTTCCACAACAGCAGGTACTGCTGTAGCCAGCTCGGTATTCGGATCGACCATTATGGAGCTTGGTGTTGCTTCCTTAGGGGCAGCAGCAATGATACATGCAGGGGCAACCGTATTCGACCATATGCCGCACGGAAGCTTCTTCCATGCTACCGGTGGCAGCGTAAATATGGCGATGAAGGAACGTCTTCGTCTTATCCCATATGAAACGCTAATCGGTCTTGTGCTCGCCATTGTATCAACGCTTGTATTCGGTGTCTTCGGCTGGTTCCTGTAAGCAGCGTACGGCATCCAATTGAATGGTAATAGCGAATGATAGAAATAACGGAGAAGTTCACTGGATCGTGAATAGGCTCTAATTAAGATATAGACAGATAGATGGACGTATTCGTAGGCAAAAAGTCAGATTGCATGGATAGGAGTGGATCAGCATGAAAATTGTAATTGCTCCAGACTCGTTTAAAGAAAGCTTGTCCGCATGGGAGGCATGCCAGGCGATTGGCCGTGGCTTGGAACGAGTATTCCCAGAAGCGGAACTGGTACATGTGCCGATGGCTGATGGCGGAGAAGGAACGGTACAGTCATTAGTCGACGCGACAGGTGGTCGAATTGTACGAACGACAGTGACTGGGCCGCTTGGAACACCAGTGGAAGGATTCTATGGCGTTCTCGGTGATGGCAAGTCAGCGGTCATTGAGATGGCAGCGGCGTCGGGACTGGCTCTTGTACCGCCAGAACAACGGAATCCGCTTGTAACGACGACGCGAGGAATGGGAGAACTGATTCTTTCTGCACTGAACGAGGGAGTAGAGACCATTATTCTTGGACTTGGCGGCAGCGCTACAAATGATGGTGGAGCTGGTATGGCGCAGGCGCTTGGGATACGGTTAATGACTGAAGACGGTACGGAAATCGGGTATGGCGGCGGTGAGCTTAGCCGTATCGCGCATATCGAAATGAGTGGTGTGGATCCACGGCTCGCAAGGGTAAAATTCATTGCAGCCTGTGACGTTGACAATCCGCTTGTCGGAGAACGCGGAGCCTCGGCTGTATTTGGCCCACAGAAGGGGGCGACAGCGGACATGGTGAAGCAGCTTGATGCGAACCTAGCTCACTATGCATCGCAGGTGCTGGCAGACGTAGGCTGTGATGTGGCCCATATGCCTGGCGCTGGTGCTGCAGGTGGGCTTGGAGCAGGAGTTGTAGCCTTCCTGCAAGCGGAATTAAAGCGCGGAGTAGATATTGTTGTCGATGCCACTGGATTGGCGGAACACGCTGCTGGTGCGGACATGGTGATTACCGGAGAAGGCAAAATTGATGGACAGACCATCTACGGCAAGACGCCTATTGGCGTAGCTAAAGCTGCCAAGCTGCATGATATACCCGTTATCGGAATTGCAGGTACACTTGCAGCAGGATATGAATCAGTTCATGAGCATGGAATTGATATGGTATTCACGATTGTGCCAGGGGTAACAACATTAGAGGATGCCATGCAGCATGCATCGGCAAATATGGAGCGTACCGCCTATAATATTGGAATGGCATTAAAGTTCGGGAAGCTGTTGAAATCGTAGCGGTAGCTGGATGCGGAAGCGGCAATTATCGTTTTCAATTCGGATTGAAAAAAGGCTGTCGCCGGCAGAACGAACTGCTGGCGGACAGCCTTTTGTCTTAGGAAGCCGAATGATTCAATTAGAATACTTGGACGACTTCTGTAATGCCTTCTACTTCTTCCACCAAAGCGCGTTCAATACCCGCTTTCAAAGTGATTGTGGAGCTTGGGCAGCTGCCGCAAGCGCCCATCAGGCGAAGCTTAACGATGCCGTCCTCAACATCAACCAATTCGACATCGCCGCCGTCGCGCTGCAAGAACGGGCGCAGTTTATCCAACACTTCCAGCACTTCATCGTAAATGCTGCTTTGTGCATTTTCGCTCATCTATGACAACTCCTTTCATCCATGCTGATTTTATTATATTATAAAGCTATCCGAATTCAAAGGCATTACATGAAAGCGGGGGATAATGTCAATGCGACCAATCATAGAATTTTGCGTGAATAATATGCATCATGGAACAGACAAGGTCATGAAGCGCCTGGAAGGCAATCCAGAGTATGATGTGCTGGAGTATGGATGTCTAGGGAATTGCGGGGAGTGCTACATGTTTCCGTTTGCGCTCGTAAATGGCGAAATCGTGGCTGGGGAATCGGCAGATGAGTTATATGACAAGATTATGAACAAAATAGATGAAATAAAAGCATGGGAGCAGTTGGACATCGATTGATGCCGCTGCTCCCATGCTTTGTTATAGAGGAGAATCATTGCATATATTATCCGAAATGGTGCTTAGACATCCATAATACACCGCTTTTGATGACGCGAGGCACATAGCCTACAACGGCACGCTTGCCAACGACGCCGAAGCCGGATTTTTTGCCCAATGCTCCAAGGACACCCTTAAGCTTGATTTTACCTAGTTGAGGCGTTTCACCCTTCCATCTAGCTCGTATCACATCAGCGATTTGCTCGCCTTGGGCTCCAGCAGCCTGTGCACTTGGCGAGAACGGAAGGCTCGCGCAATCACCAACAACGTATACATTCGGATATTCCGGAATGTGATGGTACTCATTAATGATAACGCGACCCTGTTGATCCTTAGCAACTTGGAGTTGCTGTACAGGAATCACAGGCTGAATGCCGGCAGTCCATACCGTTACGTCAGACAAAATTTCTTCCTCGTTGTCTTCCTTCCGGTTATAGATGACCCCTTCCTCCAGATGGCTTACATTTACAAAGGAACGAAGCTCAATATGGTGCTCAAGGAACCAGCCGGAGACAAAGTGAGAGAGCTTCTCCGGGAACGCTGACAGCACGCGTGATCCCCGATCCAAAATTCGGATGTTGATATCAGGACGACTCTCACGCAGCTCTGCTGCCATTTCAACTCCACTCAGTCCGCCGCCAACGATGCTCACCTGACCGTATGGCCGGATGTCATTAAGCAGTTGGTAGGTGCGTCTTGTGCTGGCGAGTGATTGAATGCTATTGCCGAATTGCTCGGCCCCTGGAATGCCGTGATATTTATCTGTACAACCTAGCCCTATGACCAAGTGATCGTAGACTAGTGTATCGCCATCCGTAAAATGGACGAGCTGTCCGTCCAAGTCAATAGATTGAACATTGCCATAGTGCAGATGCACGCGTGGATCGTTCGGAAAGGAAACGCGAATATCCATATCCGACACTGTTCCAGCTGCTAATGCGTAGTATTCCGTCTTGAGTCCCTGATAGGGCATGCGGTCAACTAATACAAGCTGTACATCGGAAGGCAGCTCGCCCTCCAACAACCGACTAATGATGGCCAATCCTCCGTAGCCGCCACCGAGTATGACGTATCGTTTCATCTGTTCGACTCCCCCCATGTTGCCGAATGATTAAGTATGGTAGGTGCTGTGCCGCAAGCGGCGATTACGTCGTATGGGTCCACTCATTTGTCTGGGACGCGATTCAATGAAGCCGGCTTGAAGCTCAGTCTCCAGTGAGATGAATCGTGCCAACGGTTGCTGATTCTGGGTTGTCGTATCCAATAGGGTCATGCAATACCTCTATCTCTCTATTGTGGTCCATGATTGATTACAACGAATTATTCATATATTTTTATCGGGTTGTAGAACGTATCACGCTCGATTGGCGTGCGTCCTGCACCCTTGATGAGCCATACAAGCTCGTCGCGCGTTAAGCCTTCTGGTGTAAGTGCGCCAGCCGCATGGCTGATGCGTTCCTTCACAAGCGTGCCATGCACGTCAGAAGCGCCGAACGTAAGGGCGACTTGCGTCAACTGTGTTCCGATATTGATGAAGTACGCTTTAATATGTTGAATGTTGTCCAGCATGAGACGGCTGATTGCAATTGTCTTCAAGTCCTCATAAGCGGAATTGCGCCGCTTGATGCTGGCCTTTGGACTTTTTGGCTGCATGGACAATGGGATGAAGACTTGGAAGCCATTCGTCTTATCTTGAAGTTCACGGATCGAGATCATATGGCGAACGCGATCCTCATGAGATTCAATTGCGCCATACAGCATCGTTGTATGTGTCTTCATGCCAAGCTGATGGGCGGTGCGGTGAACTTCGAGATAACGCTCAACGCCTGCTTTTTCGACGCGCATTTTCTTCCGATATTCATCAGACAGAATCTCTGCGCCCCCACCAGTCAAGGATTCAAGACCGGCATTCATCAGTTCTCTGAGCACTTCTTCAATGCTCAAGCCGCTGATGCGCGTGAAGAAATCGATTTCTGCCGCTGTGTAGGCTTTCAGCGTCACATCCGGATATTTTTCATTAAGCGCGCGGAGCGAATCTACATAATAGGAGAACGGTACATGAGGGTTGTGACCCCCCACAATATGGAACTCACGTACGCCCGGATGAATATGCTGTTCCACATAGTCGATCATTTCTTGGCCGGACAAGGTGTAAGAGCCATCTTCCCCTTGATCTTTACGGAAGTTGCAGAAGGCGCAATGCGCTTCACATACGTTTGTGAAATATAAGGACATATTTTCAATAAAATAAACATTCTTGCCGTTCTTGCGCATATTCGCAAGATTCGCCAATTGACCCAAAGTCAACAGGTCGTCTGTTTCATACAAATAAATGCCATCTTCGAGTGTCAGGCGTTCGCCGCGTTCGACTTTGTCTGCGATTTCGGCCATACGTGGATCGGCATGACGTGTCATGACTGTAGTCATAAACAGGCCCCCTTCAGGTAGATATCATGTCATTTTCAGCACCAAAATGCTGTTATTGACAAATAAAAAACTCCGCGGCGGATAAGTTCCGTCGGAGATTGCAGTGAAACGAATCACAATAATTGATGTCAGTACCATTATACATTCGCATAAGAGGTGGGGCAATACGTCTACAGGAAGTAAAGGTGCAAATTACCAGCATTGCATGTTCTCTTGTATATGCCGAAAGGGATGGTTATACTTAGTAATACGAGGAGGGTGATTAGAATGATTACAATCAGCGATGAAGCGATTGAAAAGATAAAGGAAATGATTGCACAAGAAGAAAATGAAAATTTGTTCCTGCGTATTGGTGTTCGCCCTGGCGGATGCAGCGGGTTTTCTTATGGTATGGGATTTGATGATGAGGAAACGGAGGAAGATGTGCACACGGAGATTGGCGGCATGAAGGTCGTTATCGACAAAGAGAGTGTGCCTCACCTGAGCGGACTCGTCATCGATTATAAGGAATCTGGCATGTCTGGCGGCTTCACGATCGACAACCCGAACGCGGTAGCGACATGCGGCTGCGGCTCCAGCTTCCGTACTGCTACAGATGCGGGAAAAGCAGAGAAGTGTGACGACTAGTCGAGTACTTGAACTATAATTATAGAATTGAATCGCACAGCTTGATTCGATGATCGTGATTCAGCTGATACAGAAGACCTCTCATTACGGTAGATCGTCCTCCCGTAAGAGAGGTCTTTTTTATTGCGTTTCTTACCACAAATCCTAATATTTCTAAACATACTGCAAATTATTTCAGCGAACCTTATAACGAGTAGGAGGTGATACCTATGAATGAACATCATGATGCCCACCAAGTACAGCAATCCACTCATGTGGATCGTACGACGCTGGTGTCCTATAGAGCGTATTGCTCAGAATGTCCGGGAGGATGGCAAGGAACCTGCTACAGTTCCCGTCAAGAATCAACAAGAGACGCGCAAAATCACAACAACACGTACCATGCAGGGACGACAGGGGCAACTGTCATTGAAAGCTCTGGCAGCTGCTAATGCAGCAATTGTAATTGTATCGTCGTGCAGTTGAAATCAAAGTTGGACAAATCAGTCGTCTGTCTCAATCAAAGAAGGCTGCCCTTACTCCTGATGGGGGAGCCGGTGCAGCCTTCCGCTATGCTCGGTATGTGTAAAGCTATTCCTTAATTTTTTTACCCAGCAAGATCATGAACCAAATAATGCTTGCTCCCAATACAGCGTGTCCGAGGCCTGCCATATGGCTCAAGCCCTTCATATCTGTTCCATTTACTTGCAGAAGACCGCGCACCGTCATTGCGGCAATTGTAATAAGCAGGCCGATATTGTATACATAGTACCAGCCTTTGAATGAACGAACCTCATGTACACGGAATTGCTTCGCGAGCAGGGTAGCCAGCAGGAAGAACAGAAAGCCCAAGACGAGAATATGAGTATGCAGCGGTTTTAGCGCTGTGTAATCCATGAATTCGTTTACTTTCGTGAACTCTCGGTAAAAGATACCCGATATAAGGCCAAGAATGGCATAAAAGAATGAAGTGTAATACAGTTTTTTCACAGTAAACTCTCTCCTTTGTAGTGTCATTCGCATGGATGATAGGAGTGTACCGCAGTTGTATGAACCCAATATGAACAGAACATGACAACGAGGTCATGTTCTGTGTTTGTCTGAGGCAGCTAATCGGACGGTGAAGGTCGTGCCTTTTCCTGATTCGCTTAATGCACTAATCGTCCCGTTATGCAACTCAATAATTCGTTTGACGATCGCTAAACCAAGACCTGTGCCTAGTTGTGCTTGTCCTGGCTCCACATGTTCGTTGTATTTGTAAAATCGCTCGAAAATGTGCGGAAGTACGTCTTGAGGAATTCCTCTCCCCGTATCAGATACAACTATGATAATGTCTTCTCCCTGTTGATGGCATCGTACCGTAATTGTTCCTTGCGGCGCAGTGAATTTAATCGCATTCGTCAGCAGATTCGTCCATGCTTGATGAAGCAATCCAGCATCTCCTATCCATATCACCTGATCGAGTTGGAGATTCAGCTCCATGTCCTTTATGCCCCATTGCGGCTCCAGCAGTATAATGACCTCGCGCAGCTGCTCATCCAGCCGGATAGGCGCCTGCTTCATCATCTCCTTACCTCGTTCCAGCGAGGCGAGAGTCAGTAGCTGCCGGCTAATGCCGGATAAGCGCCGTGATTCCTCTGCAATGATATGCAAATAGCGTCGTTCCTGCTCTGGCGGCAGTGGATGATCCATCAACTGTTGGGCTAGACCTTGTATGGAGGTCAATGGAGATTGAATTTCATGGGATACGTTCGCTACAAACTGCTTCTGTACAGAATCGAGCTGACCGAGTGCGCCAGCCATTACCGTGAACCGCCTTGCAAGCTCCCCGATTTCGTCATTGCGATGAAGATCCAGTTTCACCTCATAGTTGCCTTTCTCCAGTTCCATCGTAGCGCGAGTTAGCCGTTGAAGCGGCTTGACCAGATAGCGTGTCTTCACAGATATGAGCACCAAACTAATGACGAAGGTAGAAATGAGCAGCACGGCAATAAGGACGCGAACTTCTTCAGTCTGCTGCACCATGTCGGGACGGATGAACAAGGCATGACGTTCTCCATGAATGACAAGTGGTATGCCATGGCTGAGCGCAAGTCGGTTCTCGAATATAGCGGGAACGAACAGGCTGCTCCATTCACCCTGCTTAAGCATGCCGAGGTACGTATTGCCTGTAAGCACACTATCAATATCTTTAGAGGCAATATCTGCGTGCTTAAAAGGTCTGCCGAATGTTTTCACATGGTGTTCCGGATCAACAAGATACAATTGATACCCTAGCTCAGCTAGGTTCGAAAGGGCTTCATCCGTCGAATGGGTACCAGCCGACAGCATACTGTTCATGTGGGACAGTGCTTGGCCAACCTTCTCCATCTTCTGCTCATAATGGCTCGAGATCGCCTGATTATGTGCAATATTCGCGAGAAAAACGCCGCACACGAAGCTGATAAAGACGATAACGGCGGAAAAGAATACAATTCGAGTATAGAGTGTTTTCAAGGCTCATGAACCTCCAATTTGTAGCCAAGACCTCGAATCGTCGTGATGCGAAAATCGCTCGAATCTTCAGGGAAGCGCTCACGTAGACGCTTAATATGTACGTCTATGGTTCTGCTATCTCCCTCGTAGTCGGCACCCCATATCCAAGCAAGCAGTTGTTCTCTTGTGAAGATGCGCCCCGGATAGGAAGAAAGCTGAGCCAACAGCTCAAACTCCTTGCGGGGGAGTGTATGCTCTGCACCGGATGTGGTTATCGTATAGCTTTGACGATCTATAGTCGTTGCACCAATACGTATGAGGCTGTCAGAGACAATTTGATACCGACGAAGCAGCGCCTTCATGCGGAATAACAGTTCCTTCGGTTCAAATGGCTTCACCAAATAATCATCGGTGCCGGCTGCAAATCCTTGCTCTTTGTCTTCAAGCTCCCCCAGCGCGGTCAGCATCATAACCGGAATATCATATTGCTGGCGAATTTCGGCACATAAGGTCCATCCGTCCTTTAGCGGCATCATCACATCCACGATTGCAATATGTATGGTTTCGTGCTCCAGGATACGTGCTGCAGCTTGCCCATCACTTGCGTCGAAGACGTGATACTGTTCCGATTCCAGCACAAGGCGCAGCATTGTTACAATATTCGGATCATCATCTGCAACGAGTACATGAATGATCAAAGGGATTCCTCCATTCAGATAGGAACGGCTTAAGCGGCTCAATGCAGGGTGAAGCACAAAAATCCTTGAGGCAGCGCATAGCGCGCAGCTCAAGGATTTTGCCCCGTTGTCCGTCATGCGGGAGACGATCAAGCTTTTTGATCAGGACATGACCATCATAAGAACGTCTTGTTGATCATGATGGAGATCAAATAGAAGCAAAATACGGAGAACAGCCAGCATGCTGCACCAAGCACCCGTCTATGCTTTCTCCAAAATTGAAAGCCGATCGCAAGTATTCCGACATTGGCAAGCACAAGCACGACAGACATGGATACGATCGCTATCCAGTACAACGCTTCATATACAGCTGCAGTTGACATGACGGTCGCTCCCATCCTTTATATCCATCCATTATTATCCCTTATACGATACCATCCCAGTCTTGAAAATGACAAGCATTAAGCGTCCATATTGATCCAGTTCAATGAAATAAGGCGTGTGCCTTGGACAATCATACAAGAATCGTGAGCTTCTCTTGAGTATGTATAAGTATTGAAGACGAAAGGGGAGACACGAATGGAAGGCAGACAGCTAGCTAACAAGTGGTTGAAGACTGCGGCATTATTATCAGATCCGCGCATCGCAGGGCATATTCCAGCAACGCGCATTTATAATACGTCCAATCTTCACCAAATGTTGAACAAATACGGTTATGTCGTCGTCAAGCCTGTCGTTGGTACTGGTGGTTCGGGAGTAATAAAAGTAACGAAAAGTGGATCGACCTATCGCTATACGTACCGCTCAAATACGCGCAGCTTCGACGAGTTCGACGCCATGGTGCGATCATTGTCAGGTGTGAAAAAAAAGCGCGCCAACCTGATACAGCGGGGAATTGATCTTGCTACAATTGGCGGAAGACCGATTGATTATCGAGTAAAGGTAGTGAAGAAGAACGGCAAATGGGGATTTCGTGCAATGGTTGGACGATTAGCGAAAAGAGGATTGTTCGTGACGAACTTGTGCAAGGGAGGCACGATGCTTACCGCAGCCCAAGGCATTACTCAATCGCTTCCTGGACAAAGCGTTAGCGCTAAAAAGAGTAAAATGAAACACCTGACAAGAGTATCCACAGCCATTTTAGAGAAGAAATACCCTGGAATCGGACAGTTGGGCTTCGATTATGGGATAGACCGTTCGGGACATATTTGGATTTTTGAGGTAAACACGAGACCGCAGTAACCACAATCACTGGGTATAGATTCCAGAAGTGTAAATTTGATAGATAACATTTAATAGATATCATGATGTGATTAAACTTTTTTATTAATGAACAGGCCAAAAAGATGTGAATAACCATATCCACATCATCCCCACTGCTAGACAACGATTTTTGACGTTTATCAACATATTACTCACATTTTTTCCACAGTTGCCTGTGGATATTGGAACGCTTGTTCTGCTTTCTAAAGCCGTGATATGATGAACCCGGCAGGAAAGTTTAGGAAAGGTTGTGATGCAGATGGCTTTGCTTTCCGATGAACTGCTTATTGATTCTTATGAGCAGGCAATCAGGCTCCGATTGGATGAAGAATTCATCGCGCTGCTGCTTGAGGAAATGAAAAGGCGCTGCCTTTGTCCGACCCTCTTCCGAATACCGGTATGCACATAGATGACCGGCATGCCGAGACTTTACTCCCAAGCTAAGCCGTTCACATAGTTAGTTGCATGACAGTGCTCACAATAGATTATATGCAGGCACTGCATCGACACAGAACCATCATGAAGCATGATTTCATGAGATGTGGAATCGTCTGGCTGATACGGGGCGTAAGGTCCAACATAATCTTCCAGTTTGCCGCTGTCAGTGGCTGGGTTCAAACAGTTCGGACATATGATTTCTGTACTGATAATGCCGTTGCATAGTGGACAAACATGAAACAAGGGTATCCTCCTCCGTTATATAAAGATGTTGGAGATAGGATACCCTTTTTTTCGTTTATTTAGTTACATTTTCATGCTGCTGCTGTGACCAGGAGACAGCTTGGCTGTTGGATCGATATATACTTTAGCGTTATTGATTGCGGTTGGCGCTTCACCAAAGCCGACTGCGATCAGTTTCAGCTTACCAGGATAAGTCGTAATGTCACCGGCAGCGAACAAGCCTGGAATGTTTGTTTCCATGCGGGAATCGACAACGATGGAGCCGCCTTCGATGTTAAGCCCCCATTCGGAAATCGGACCGAGCGAGGATACGAAGCCGAAGTTGACGATTACTGCATCTACATCAATATCGAATGCTTCCTTCGATTTGGTGTCAGCCAGTGTTACGCGCTCAATACGGCCTGCATCTCCATGCAGCGCGGTAATTTCTGTTGGCGTAATGACTTTAACCTTAGAGTTCATCAACTGCTCCACACTATGTTCATGCGCACGGAATTTGTCGCGGCGATGAATGAGTGTAACTTGCTCTGCGATAGGCTCCAGCATAAGTGCCCAATCGACAGCAGAGTCGCCGCCACCGCTGATTAGCACGCGCTGGCCCTTGAACTGCTGCAGGTCGCTTACGAAGTAGTGCAGGTTCGATTTCTCGTATTGTGCTGCTTCTGGAAGCTCCAGACGACGAGGTTCGAATGCACCTACGCCTGCTGTAATGATAACTGATTTTGCATGATGAACGCTTTTGTCTGTAGTAACGGCAAATAGACGCTCTCCAAGCTTTTCTACACCAAGAACCTTCTCTTCCAAGCGAACATCTGGATTGAAATGCTCCATCTGCTTTTTCAAGGAATTAACAAGTTCCTGCGCTGTTACTTTCGGGAATCCGGCAACGTCATAGATGTATTTTTCCGGATATAATGCTGCTAATTGGCCTCCGAGCTGAGGCATGCTTTCAATAAGGCGAACGGAAGCTTGTCGCATTCCGCCGTAGAACGCGGCGAACATTCCGGCAGGCCCGCCACCAATAATTAAAATATCTACTACATCATCTGGTTGCGATGCAAGTTGTGAATTCAAGGCAGAGCACCTCCAATGGCGATGTCTGACCATGTGATCATGGTCATTGTGTATTTAGGCACATCTATCATTATAAACGGAGCTCGACAAGAAGGAAACCGTACTTTGCCTAAGGAAGTCGATATAAATGTGAAAATTATCAAAATTAACCGCTTTCATTGATTGTTCTACAAAAAAGGTGCTTGTAATTTATTTGGAAACTCGATATCATTGCAGTTGAATTGTATGTAAATTGTCGACAATTTGTCGATGTTGGGCATAATGCGATGTGCAAGTGATTATGGTTCTATTGTTTGGTTTACTTTCATTCATTTGGATCATAATAAAAGTGATTACCGATTGCTATGATGTTTTACTGTCTAGATAACGTTTAAGGTTTTTTGTGGGGTTTTTCACAACTTCGTTGGATTGAGGATATACGCGGGTTTCTAGAACAAAGGTATTCATAATTAAAGTTGTAACATGTTATAACCAACCAACACAAAATGATTGACCTGATTGGAAGGAGCTAATGAAAGATGAGTAACATTCCTAAAATCGTAATCCTAGGCGCGGGTTACGGTGGCATTATGGCAGCGCAACGTCTTCAAAAAGAACTAAACTATAATGAGGCAGACGTAACGTTAGTTAGCAAACATGACTATCATTACTTTACAACTCATTTGCATATGCCAGCTGCTGGTACGGATTCCTACGAGAATGCTCGGGTGTCCATCTCGAAGCTGATCGATGAATTCAAAATTGATTTTGTGAAGTCTACGGTGAAGGAAATTCGTATTCAAGATAAGAAAGTCATTCTTGAAGACGGAACTTTGTCTTATGATTATTTGGTTATTGGTGTCGGTGGAGAGCCAGAAACATTTGGTATTCCGGGTCTTGCTGAGTATGCGTTTAGCATTCGCAGCATTAATTCTGTTCGCGTTATCCGTGAGCATATCGAACATCAATTTGCTCTATATAAGCAAGATGAGACTCATCCTGAGCGTCTGAACTTTGTTGTAGGTGGTGCAGGCTTCACAGGTATTGAGTTTATCGGTGAATTGTCCGATCGCATTCCGATGCTGTGCAAACAGTTCGATGTTGATCTAAAATTGGTCAATATTTATAACGTCGAAGCAGCACCAACAGCACTTCCAGGCTTCGATCCTGAGCTTGTTGAGTATGCAATGGATGTATTGAAGAAAAAAGGCGTTACGTTCAAGCTGGCAACAGCGATTAAAGAATGCACACCTGAAGGTGTAGTACTTGCAACAGGCGAAGAAATTAAATCTTCTACTGTTGTATGGACAGGTGGTATTCGCGGTAACCGCTTAATTGAGCAAGCAGGCTTCGAGGCAATGCGCGGCCGCGTGAAGGTTGACGAATTCTTGAGAGCGCCAGGCCATGATAACATCTTTATTATTGGAGACAACTCGCTCATGATTAACCCGGCAATTGATCGTCCATATCCGCCTACAGCGCAAATGGCGATGCAGCAAGGTCCGGTATGTGCAAGCAACATCGTTGCTTCGATCCGCAACCAGCCGCTGAAGAAGTTCGAGTTCCACAACAAAGGGACTGTTGCTTCTTTGGGTAAAGGCGAAGCGATTGGCGTAGTGGGCAAGAAGAAGCTGAAAGGCTTCTGGGCTGCTCAATTGAAAAAAGTAATCGATATCCGCTGGTTGTTCATCATTGGCGGAGTTTCCCTTGCTCTTCGTAAAGGGAAGTTTTTCTAAGCCGAAGCATTATGTTGTACAAGTCATTCTGTTGATGGCTTTGTACGAATACGATTGTTATAAATTTGAGAGGCCGTCTTCGCACGAATGTGCGAGGATGGCTTTTTTTGCTTTAACAGCAGAGACAGCGGTATGCAATCAATTGAAAACTGAATCAGCCGTTGTGCAAGAAGAAGCTGATTGGCGCGTAACGCGGGCCGCTTGTGGTCGAACCGTAAGGAGATTTGGTGGAGGGATCCGCCTTGATCCCTGCCTCCTTGCTCACTTTCCCGAGCTAACCATTGCCGAAGGTTAGGGCATGTATGCATAGGGGCTGATGGAATTGAATGTACATGATTTTGATAAAGAGGAAAGCAAAAAAACCGGGTTGCCCGCATAGGCTTCCCGGTTTGTCGCTCTTGAGTATGATGGTAGCCGTGAATGCATGAAGCTACAGCTTCATCATGTCATTCAGCTTATCCATAGTGAGGTGGTTCCCTACATAGAAGGAGCCGAATTCGCCGAAGCGCGCGCTGACTTCATCGAAGCGCATTTCATAAATCAGCTTTTTGAATTGAAGCGGGTCATCGCTAAATAGCGTAACGCCCCATTCCCAATCGTCCAAACCTACGGAGCCTGTAATGATTTGCTTCACTTTACCCGCATAGCCTCGACCAATCATGCCATGGCTGCGCATCATATTGCGGCGCTCTTCCATGGACAGCATGTACCAGTTATCGGACAAGTCGCGCTTCTTATTCATTGGATAGAAGCAGATGTGCTTGCTCTGCGGCAAGGTTGGCTTAAGACGCGCAATAATTTCCGGATTCTCCATCGGATCCTCGGTTGATCCTGGCTTCGTCATATAATTGCTCAGTTCTACGATGCTGACATAGGAATATGTTGGTGTCGTAAATTGAGCGAAAGACGTTTTATTCAGCGCATTTTCAAGCGCATTAAGCTCTTCGAGTGTTTCACGAAGGTGGAAAATGACAAAGTCGGCTTTTTGGCCTACGATGCTGTATACGACAGTGCTGCCCTTCTTGTCTGCTTCCGTTTCGGACCATTCCGACCATAACGTTTGCAATTCCTCAAGCGCATGCGCACGCTCTTCATCGTCCGCCTTTTTCCATTGAGCCCAGTTGATCGTGCGGAAATCATGGAGTGCATACCAACCGTCGAGCGTTAAAGCTGCTTCATTCATATCGCGTTATCCTCCGTTATCGTAAAAGATTGTGTACCACAACCACTATTGTGAAAATCGCCATTCTAAAGCCATTGTAGCTATAATTTGCATCGCATTCAACTAAGAGGTGATAAATGTCACTGAATGTTCGTTGATTTTTAGCCCAGGTGCAAGTACACTAAGACTGATCAGCAATTAGCGAAATATGGATATTTTATTGGATAATTATAGATTGGATGAAGAAAAGCAGGAGGCGGTTTGCAACATGTTAGGCTGGATAATGGTCATCATTTTAATGGTGCTTTTTTTTGTGATGATGTTCGGCATTGGCTTTATTCTGAACATGCTGATGAAGACAACGTGGTTCCCAATCGGCGTATATTTAGTCGTTTTGCTGCCGGCAATGGTTATCATGCTGTGGAAGCAGGATGCATCGGTTATGGACAATTTGACGGGCATCGGCTTGCAGGGATATTTAACGGCGATAGCTGGACTTGCAGGGGCATTTATTAGCGGAAAGACAATTCATTTTTTACGCAAGAGTGGATATCAGATGTTTTAATGAAAATTGTACTTGATAAATTTGAGCTAATTGGCATACAATGATACAGAACGCATCGGGACTTTTCGATGCATAGATTTTATTCGAATGAAAGGGCAAGGTATCTACTGCGATGTTGAACTAATCTGATCTGATAGGAGTCATTTTGACAGCTTTATATTTCAAAATGTACGTTCAGAGAGGATAGGTCTGCCCATTTTCGCAGATTGATATCGGCCGTTATATTTGATAGCTTGCATGATTCATCACTTATTTTGTAATGGAATAACGCAACGGTATTGCACTTGTCCCCACTGCCTCAGTTTCAACATTGGATGAGGAGAATCGGGGAGAGACGAATCGTTGCTTAGAACGGATTGCTGTGGCATACGTTTAGAGACACGTGCGTAACATACGTGTTCAATTCCATGACATAAGCGAAGTGCAAGCTTGCAGCCGCATGCACACTATCCTCTCTGGGTTACCAGGGAGGTTTTTTTATGACTAACAAATATACAGCACAATCAAAGAATAAATCGGGCCAAATCGTGTTAGAGGCTCATCAATTGGCAGCCTATGTAGCCGATCGCCGCTTATTCCGCACAGACAGTTCTCTTCGCATTTATGCAGGGGATCGTATCGGACTTATTGGCGTCAACGGAGTCGGGAAGACGACATTGCAGCGCATATTGGCTGGCATGGTAGAGCCGGATGAAGGAACCGTAGTATGTAATGTGGTAACGTCTTTCGTACCGCAGTTGGATGATGCGCGGGAGGAAGAAGCAGAGGAAGTGATATTAAGCGGCGGGGAGCGCACGAAACGCCGATTGAATGAGGCCATGAACGCAGGGGCAGGACTGCTGATGCTCGATGAACCGACAAGCCATTTGGATGTGGAAGGAATGGAGTGGCTGGAAGATCGGATGATCGAATACTCTAGAACGGGTGCACTATTGTTCATTTCACATGACCGAACGCTGCTCAATCATGTGGCAACGAGAATCTGGGAAGTGGAGAACGAACAGATTCATGTCTTTACCGGCGGGTATGAGGACTATCGCAGGGAAAAGGAACGGCTGCGGCTGGAACATCAACGCTCGTATGACAATTATGTCGCAGAAAGAGGCCGCTTGCAGGAAGCGATTGTAGAGAAGAAGGAGCATGCAAGTAAGGTCAGCAGGCCTAAGAAGGGATTGACCAGTAAGGAAATGAGGCTTGCGCGTCCCTACTTCAATCGCAAGAAGGCAAAGGTAGAGAAGACGGTTAAGGCGATAGAGAAGCGTCTTGATCAGTTGGAGATTGTGGAGAAGCCATTTGAGCAGGTGCAGGTATTATTCAATGCGGAATGCCATGCTCCGATTCGCAGCAAGCAGGCTGTGGAGGTTCAAGGGCTTGCACTGCGTGCAGGCGACCGTGAACTGGTGGGCAGCAGTTCCTTCAGCATTCGGCCGAATATGCGTGTCGCCTTAGTCGGTTCGAATGGAGCAGGGAAGACAACCTTACTCCGCCGATTGGTGGAGGTATATGAGCTGAGAACTGCAGGAGAGCGTGATGTCACAGTGGAGGGAGGACGGATCCGCTTCTCCCCAAGCGCTCGAATGGCGTATTTCGATCAGAAGCTGTATGCCTTGGATCTACAGGCCAGTGTACTGGACAATGTATTGAAGTCGAGCGCCTATGATCAGACGATGGTGCGGACGGTATTGGCGCGGCTTAGGTTGCGACGGGATGAGGCATTGAAGCCGGTATGGCAGTTGAGTGGGGGCGAGAAGGTGAAGACTCAGCTCGCCAAGCTGTTCATGAGCGAAGCGAATATGCTGCTCCTCGATGAGCCGACGAATTACTTGGATATCGACACGCGCGAGGAACTGGAGCGTGTGCTGCTGGAGTATCCAGGTACGATCCTGTTCGCAACGCATGATCGCATGCTGCTGGATCGAACGGCTACACATACCATTGTGTTCCGAGACGGCGAACTGGAATGGATGACAATTGAAGCATTTCGCGAGCGTCAGCGACCTCGACCTGTTGAGAGAGGCGTTACTTCAGATTTTGTACCAGCACAGGAAGTGCAGAAAATTGAACAGTCGTCCTCATCGATGTCGGCTGAGGAGCGATTGAAGCTGGATCTGGAATGGGCGGATTTGATGGGGCGTTTGTCTGCCCCGCGCAAGGGAGACCATATCGAGGAACTGGAGCGGCAATATGCGGAACTGCTTAAGCGGCGCAAGCAGCTATGAGCAATGAGCAAGTGATACGAAAGCGGATCAAATACAATCTGAACTGCCGCAGCGCCTGCAAGAAGGTGCTGCGGCTTGTAGGTTCTAGGGACTTTACCCGGATCAATGAAACGATATGCTGGACGGCATGCAGATTACTTCCGTGCGGCAGTAGATTATTTTCGACGTTAGACATGGATTCTCTAAAAAAGAGAATGAGATGCGCGTCTATCGAGCCATCGTCGAATTCCTGAAGCTGCACCATGAACAAGAAGCAGTGCCAGCGATTCCGACAAGAAATGTTAACGAGGGGCTCTAGGGTTGTTGGGAAATAAGGATTTCTCTGCTTCGAGAAAGATGGGGCGAAAATTGTATTTATGGAAAACAACGTGATTGAGAGCGTGCGATCTTAACGATTATTAGTATTCTGCCTAGGTATACAATAGAAGATATAACTAGCATCTTTCCTTTTCTGCGCAGAAGAGCATCTGGCATGCTCTCTGCGCTTTTTTATGCTTTTTTGATCGGAATTGCATGTCTTTTTTACCACGATTTTGTCGGACGGGCAGACTCTATATATGTTACAATAGGTGGACTGAGTAGAGCGGAAGGAGAAACAGGTACGACGATGCGGATGTCGAATATGCACCATTTTACAGAACATCATCGATATGTGGCTTATCGAGAGTTTAGCTTGAGCGAACTGGATCTAAAGATGTTGTCCCATGTGTATCAACCAATGGTGGGGGCATTTGCGATCGGCATGTATCAGCTTCTCTGCCAGCATGTGGCATCAGATAAGACAGGCTATTCAGCTGTAGATGCGCAGCGCCGATTGTTCCTGCTCCTTGGATTGGAGCCAAGTGAGAAGGGACGCACCTATTTCATTGAACAGGCTTCCAAGCTGGAAGCGGTCGGACTGTTGAATACGTCAAGAGTGATGCTGCCTGATATGGATGATTGTATGTATGAATATGAGCTGCAGCAGCCCTTGTCCCCAAAAGAATTTTTCGAAACACAGCATTTAACTCTTCTTTTGCGGGATAAGGTTGGAAAATACGCGGTGCTGTCCTTACGGCAGCAGTTTACTACGGATGACCCCTTTGAAGGAATGGCATCCAATATGCATCGGGAGAACATATCTATACCATTCTACGATTTGTTCCGCCTGAATACGCATGTCATTGATTTCGAGCTCGAGCAGGCCCTTCAAGAAGTCGCCCCAAGCCGTACCGCGATTGCGGATGCCGAACCTGAAGCTGTTGAAATCAATTATGCAGATATTATTATGCGGTTCCCTAAGCAGTCCTACAACCGCAAGTTCGTAGAGCAGCTTCGTTACAATAAAGAAAGTATGAGTACAATTAATTACGTTGTCCGCAAATTCGAGCTGACTTTGCAAGAACTGTGCCGTTTGCTGGATGAAGACGGCGTCTTCACGCAGGACGGCTTGGTCGCATTGGAAGAACTGCAGCACCGTGCTCACCTTCATTTCCGTCAGAATAAGCGGAGAAGCGAGCATCGGGAGCGAGTGCAGCATCGAATTGAACAGAAGGAGCAAGTGAAAGAAGAGCATGAAGAGGAAGTTGCGGTGCAAATGGAGTTCTATGTTGAGGTTCCCCCGCAATTCCGCGACAAATGCGATATTCATCAATATAACATGCTGCTCCGCAATACACCGTATACGCAGCTGCTTGAAAAGTTTTTCCCAGGGGCAGTCCCGGACTCCTTCCTTGATATGTTTACCAAGATGGATTTGAATTATAAGATGCCTGATGAGGTCATCAATGTACTCATTCATTATTTGATGACGATGCTGGTAAGCGGATCGGAGCACAGACTAAATCGGAACTTCGTTGAAGCGATCGTATCCAATATGCTTGTAAAGCAGATACGCACATATGAACAAGCGGTTATGTATACTCGTGAACAGGCGCAGGTCAATGGTTCTGGTCGAACGCAAGCTTCTCGCCAAGACGCTGGCAGACAGCAGCGGCCGCGCAGCCGATACAATAATAAAGCAGCCAAGCCATCGATTCCTGTCGTTAAACCGAGTGAAGCGGGATCAGGTCTGACACCGGAAGAATTAGAGCGTGCTCGTGAATTGGCGCGACGATTGGACGAAGGACGAGTATAATAAAGTTACAGCGGATAGGAGGTGCGACTTATGGAATCTATCGGAGATATTTTGAAGCAATTGCCGGTCAACGCCCGCCGGACTCAGGCGGAACAGAAAATAGAAAAGCTGCTCAACGATCCATTGATCGTGCAATTTCGCTCCAAATATCCGGAGTTGTCGGATCGCGACCTTCGCATCAATATGAATAAGCTATACCAATATGTAACGGAAATTGGGCACTGTACCAACTGTCCGGGCTTGGATCAGTGTCCGAATGACTTCCATGGCCACTATACGATGCTGAGCGCCGATAACCTGAACGGGAACAACTATGTATATGATCGGAAGGTACCCTGCAAGAAGCTGCTGGCTAGTGAGCGCCAACAGGCGATTTATAACCGGGTACGTTCCTTCTATGTAGATGAGACTGCGCTCAAGCGCGGATACTCTGCCTCCGAAATACTAGAGAATGATATTGATCGATCGCCTGCCGTTTTAAATATCATTGAATATATTGAGAAGACAAAGAAAGAAGGATTGATGCCTGAGGGCATGTACCTCGTCGGGCCTTTTGGGACGGGCAAGACATTTCTTATGAGCTACGTATTGTACGAACTCGCTCGGGCCAATTACACCGGGGTAATCGTCTATATGCCGGAGTTTGTCGAAGAGCTCAAGTCAATGTTCCAAGAGCCGCAGAAGCTGCGGGAAACGATTGAAATGATGAAGGAAACCGATCTGCTGGTATTCGACGATATCGGGGCAGAAAATATTACTCCTTGGGTTCGCGACCATGTGCTGGGCTCTATCTTGAATTATCGAATGAACCGTAAGCCAACATTCTACACGTCGAATTATGATTTGGAAGCACTGCAGAAGCATTTCAGCTTCACGCGTGAAGGAGAGGATGTGCATAAGGCCGAACGGCTTATGCACCGGATTCAGCCATTTGTGAAAGTGGTACATGTACAAGGACGGAACAAACGGGGAAGCTAGCTAGAGAGAAAGCTTGAAGCTGTTCATGCCGCATAGCATCGCAGCTTCGGCTAAGAAGCCAGTATGCCTCCCGTTCATGCTATATAATTGCAAATAAAAGCCCGGTCGCAAGCAATGCGAACCGGGCTTATTCATGGTAATAGGGATGCCACTGTGGTGCGCTCCATTGAGGGGAACGCACCATGATCAGGGCTAGGAGATGATGAACTTCACGATAACCATGCCGAAAAAGACTACCGTCATAAATCCGGCCATTGCACCGAACCCGAACATCAAATCGGAGAAATCGTTGCGCGGTTCCTCGTTCACATGCTCACGCGGATCAATTGCTCTCGCTTCCATCAAGGGGCCTCCTATCTCTTACATGTCTGATACAATGACGTATGTCACGGCATCAACAGGTATTTTAACCCAATTTCTTATCGCTATAAGTATACCGAACTGCGCCATGACTGTAAAGACAGCGCTCTCTTAGGATGTGACAAATTGGATGCAAAAATGAAGTGCAAATTTCACATAAAACATTGAACTGTGGTATACTTTACATGTTGACTCAGATTGTAAGCTTCTAACATAAAGGAGGAACCAAATATGGCTATCGTTAACGTATCCGACCAAACGTTCAAGACTGAAGTTGAAGGTCAGCAAGGCGTTGTATTGGTCGATTTTTGGGCGCCATGGTGCGGCCCTTGTAAAATGCTTGCTCCTATCCTCGATGAATTGGAAAGCGAAGTAAACGGTCAAGCGACTGTTGCAAAAGTGAACGTGGATGAGAACCCAGAATCCGCTTCCCGCTTTGGCGTAATGAGCATTCCTACAATCATCGTGTTCAAGGACGGTCAGCCTGTTGATAAGGTTGTAGGCTTGAACTCCAAGGATGCATTGAAGAACTTGATCAGCAAACATCAATAATCGAGATTTATTACAGAGGACAACCTATAAAAGGTGTGTTCTGCTGAGGGACATCTCGATTGAGCTTGATGTGAATCGCAAGCGATAGATTGCCAGCCCTTCCCGTTGCGGGAGGGCTTTTTCTTATGTCTTCACTCGTATACAATAGGATCATATATTCGTATTATAGAGGAAAGGGGGAGGACGATGAGCGAAATAGACAACAACCAATCCAATTGGCGGGTAGAGCGCTGGAAGGAGCGCTGGAACGAACGTTATTCTACGGACGAGCAGCAGGAGCTGTCGCCAGAGGAGCTTGCAGAACGGGAACAGGCATTGGAGCGAATTCGCAATAAGCTAGCATTGCTTCCTGATTCGCCGGGATGCTATCTCATGAAGAACCGTGAGGGAACCATTATTTATGTCGGTAAGGCTAAAGTATTGAAAAACCGCGTACGTTCGTATTTCAATGGCAGCCATGACGGTAAGACGCAGCGGCTGGTATCGGAAATTCGCGACTTTGAATATATCGTCACTTCCAGTAACATGGAAGCCCTCATATTAGAATGTAATCTGATTAAGCAGCATCATCCGAGATATAACGTGCTGCTCAAGGATGATAAGACGTTCCCATATATTAAAATTACGAATGAGCGCCACCCGCGGCTTGAGGTTACACGTCGCGTGCTGAAGGATAAAGCCAAATATTTTGGGCCATATCCGAACGCATTTGCCGCTACGCAGACCAAGAAGCTGCTTGATCGCTTATATCCGCTTCGCAAGTGCAAAACACTGCCGGATCGGGTGTGCTTGTACTATCATATTGGACAGTGCCTTGCACCTTGCGAGTATGAGGTAACGGAGGCGCAGTATGAAGAAATGGTGCAGGAGATCGCGAAGTTCTTAAGCGGCGGGCATGAGGAGATTAAGAAGGAACTGCAGCGAAAGATGGAAGAAGCCGCTGAAGAGATGCAATTCGAGCGTGCCAAGGAATATCGGGATCAGTTGATCGCGATTCGTGCCATTATGGAAAAGCAGAACATAAATACATCCGACCAACTGGATCGCGACGTATTCGGCTTTGCTGTAGATAAAGGCTGGATGTGTGTTCAAATTTTGTATGTTCGACAAGGCAAAATGATTGAACGGCATGCAACAAAGTTCCCATTCTATGGGGAAGCGTATGCGGACTTCATGTCGTTCGTGACGCAATATTATAGTGAGAACCCGGCACTGCCTAAGGAAATATTGCTTCCTGATTCGGAACTGTTCGACACATCTGCTGCACAAAACGATGCTGAGGCAGAGGAATCAAGTGGCACTTCATCTGTTGCGGGCGTGGATACACAGGATGACTCAGTGGACACACAAGATGACTCATCCATTGCCAATGAACATGAACAGAGCCGCATAGAGGAAATAGATGAGGGAGCAAATCACGGAACGGATGACGGGATTGCCGGTGCAGAGGCGCTTCAGCAATGGTTGAACGTCAAGGTGCACATTCCGAAGCGCGGGCTTAAGAAGCAGATGATCTCGATGGCAATGGAAAATGCACGTGTTGCGCTGGATGAGAAGTTCAAGATGCAGGAGCGCAATGAGGATCGCACTTTGCGTGCTGCTGAACGGCTCGGAGAAGCGGTCGGCATCGACAATGCCCGCCGTATTGAGGCTTTTGACAACTCGAATATTCAAGGCTCGGATCCAGTATCGGCTATGGTAGTCTTCATCGACGGCAAGCCTGCGAAGAAAGAATACCGCAAGTATAAGGTACGCACGGTGCAGGGGCCTGATGATTATGAAACGATGCGCGAGGTCATTCGCAGACGGTATGAGCGGGTGTTGAAAGAACAGCTCGAAATGCCTGATTTGATTATTGTAGACGGAGGCAGGGGTCAAATGTCTGCCGCGCTTGATGTACTGGAGAACGAGCTTGGATTAACGATACCGGTCTGTGGACTCGTGAAGGACAATAAGCATAAGACGGCGCAGTTGATGGCCGGTGATCCGCCAGAAATTGTCCCTCTTGGCCGGGACAGCCAAGAATTCTACATGCTTCAGCGCATTCAGGAGGAGGTTCACCGTTTCGCGATTTCATTCCACCGGGAGCGGCGTGCGAAGTCGATGGTCGTCTCAGCGCTTGATTCGATCCCGGGCATTGGTGAGAAGCGGCGCAAGCATCTGTTGAAGCATTTCGGATCATTGAAGAAGATTCGGGAAGCATCGGTTGAGGAATTCCGACAAATCGGGATTGGCGAGAAGTTGGCGCATACGATCTTAGCCGCTCTCCAGCACGAGAAGGAACCACAGGAAGCCGAGCCGGATGCCCCAGACCTGGAGGCTGCCGATGTGGATAATGACGTGAACCATGATAAATAAAAGGAAAGCTGGAAGCCTTGCAGATCGTTGCTGCAAGGCTTCTTTTTTTGAGCTGGTTCCGACAGTTACGGTTGACGTAATGGACTTCCGCTTGGCCCTGGAATCGGGCGGCGGCTCGGCTCCTCCTTATATTCGAGTGTACTTTCACTCTGTCATGGGTTGGAATAATATGCTATATTCTTTTGGGTTTATCATTCAAAAAATCATTTTTATCATTAAGATGGAACGGGCCAGATTTGCCATCGTAATTGGGGGAGGAGATTTTATTTTTAAGTGTGGAGTAGGGCTTCTATATGGGGCTTTTACGCATCTGTTGCTGGTTATGTTTTGGAATGATTACGTATACATGAGAACGTTGAAAGATACAGGAACAGCAGTAAACCAACCTTTCTACTATATTAACGATAGTTTCTGGACAATGTTCAATATTGAGATTGGGCTGGCCGTTGTTTTGATTATCGCATCGTTTTTCATCAAGAAAGAGCCAAAGTGATATTGCGCAACATAAAAAAGGCCTGGCAAGGATAAACCTTGACCGGGCCTTTTTTCGCAGCAAGCTTATTAACCGTTTGCATTTGCAAAAACATTCATTACTGTGAAAAACGAGGCTGCATGTACTGCTTAACTCATCCTCGTCAACGTCTTCTTTTTTCCTATCGAACAAAATAACGTCATGGAACAAACAAAAATCCCCCTTACTGCCTGTCCCGCAAAATATATTCGAACAAAGTCCCCCCTAATGAAAAACAGCCTTCCGTGTAAAAACGCTTACATCTCATCTACAATGGTACCTACGATGTGCCCATCAAATTAGGGCTGTGCTATAGAAGAGCCGAGCATCCTGTCCTGACATCATCGAACGGCAGCGCCTGTTACACTGCAACCTATGATCACGAACAACAAAGAAAGGAACGAAGCCCTTATGAATATGAGAAAAAAACGATCGTTTTCGCTTCGCATGCATGCAGCCGTGCCTTATTTATTCATTATGCCATGGATAATCGGCTTTCTCGCATTCACGCTCGGTCCACTCCTTTTTTCATTCATTATCAGTTTCTTTGATTGGCCAATTGTAGGGGAGAAGACGTTTGTCGGATTGGATAACTTTATTAACATGTTCACGGATGATCCGTTGTTCTGGACATCACTAACGGTCACAGTGAAATTCGCCATTATATTTGTGCCTGTTAACATTTTAATTGCGCTTGGACTTGCGATACTGCTGAACCGCAACGTGCGAGGCAGTGGATTTTTCCGAACAGCGTTCTATGTCCCTTCCGTTATTTCCGGTGTCGCGCTGGCGATGATTTGGTCATGGGTGTACGACGGAGAATACGGGATTTTGAACTATGCCTTATCACTTATTGGGGTAGAAGGGCCGAATTGGCTGAATGACCCGAAATGGTCTCTTGTAGCGATGGTGTTCGCCAGCTTATGGGGACAGGGATCGATGATGCTTATTTTCTTGGCAGGCTTGAAAAATATCCCGCGTGAGCTGTATGAGGCTTCCGCAATTGATGGGGCAGGTACGGTGTCGCAGTTTTTCCGAATTACACTGCCGATGCTTAGTCCGACCATTTTGTTCAACCTGATCACCACGATTATTTCTGCGTTCCAGCAGTTGACGCTCGCATTGGTGTTGACGGGGGGAGGCCCGCTCAATTCCACGTATTTCTATGCGATGTATATGTACGAAAATGCCTTCAAATATTCCAAGATGGGCTACGCATCTGCCAATGCGTGGTTTATGTTTGCGATTGTACTTGTTCTGACGATGCTTGTATTCCGTTCTTCGTCGGCATGGGTGTATTACGAAGGTGAAGTGAAGGGCGGCAAAGGCTGAGGAGGGAGATTGTGATGAAAAAAATAACGACTTACGCACTGCTCATCTTTTTTACCGTATTGTTCTTGGCGCCCTTCTATTGGATGGTCTCAACATCATTGAAGTCGCCCGAAGAATTGTTCGTTTTTCCGCCGCAGTGGATTCCGATCAGCTTTCATTTCGAGAACTTTGCGAAGGCATGGAATTCACAACCGTTTGATGTGTTCCTGCAAAACTCATTGATCGTATCGGTGCTGTCACTCATTGGTCAGGTTGTGTCCTCTGCGCTTGTTGCCTATGGATTCGCCAGATTTCGATTTAAGGGAAGCAAGACATTGTTCATTATTTTGCTTGCCTCGATGATGATTCCTTGGGAAGTGACAATGATTCCGTTATATATGGAATTTAATGCACTTGGCTGGATTAACACATTGAAGCCATTGATTGTTCCTTCTTTCTTTGGCTCGGCATTCTATATTTTCTTGCTTCGTCAGTTCATCATGACGATTCCGCCAGAGCTTGAGGAGGCAGCCCGCATCGATGGCGCGAATCCGCTTCAATCGTTTATCCGCCTGATTGTACCGCTTATGGCTCCGGCATTGATCCTCGTTGCGGTGTTCAACTTCCTTGGCACATGGAACGATTATTTGGGCCCGCTCATTTTCTTGAATGATCAGAGCAAGTACACGCTGACGCTGGGCTTGTCGCAGTTCAAAGGGATGTACGAGGTGAAGATGGATGCGATTATGGCCGTTACGTGCATGATTTGCTTGCCTCCGCTTGCTATCTTCTTTGCAGCGCAGCGTTATATCGTAACCGGTATTGCAACAACAGGGATGAAGGGGTAACAACTTGAACAGATAACGGAGGGACTATTCATGATGCAGCAAATAGATGTTTTTGGCTTGAAAGGCAAGACTGCGATGATTACAGGCGGAGCATCTGGTATCGGACGCGCTACGGCACAATGCCTGGCACGCTTCGGAGCCAATGTGGTCATCGCTGATATTGGAGAACAGCAAGGGCAGGAGACTGTCCTGGAAATTCGAAATGCAGGGGGAGAAGCACAATTTGTGTCCTGCAATGTCACGAAAGCGGAAGATTGTGAGCGTGCAGTCCGCCTGACACAGGAATGGTATGGGGGCGTTGATATTCTGTTCAATAATGCTGGCGTCATTCGTCGCAAGACGGTCGTTGGGCTAGAGGAGCAGGATTGGGATCTGGTCGTGGACGTATCCCTTAAGGGTACGTACTTGTTGTCCAAATATGCGATTCCAGTTATGGCCGCTAGAGGAGGCGGAAGCATTATTAATACCGGATCTGGATGGGGGCTGAAGGGCGGCGATCAAGCCGCAGCGTATTGTGCTGCGAAGGCTGGAGTTGTGAACTTGACGCGTGCCATGGCAATCGACTTCGGTAAGGACAATATTCGTGTCAACTGCGTATGTCCAGGCGATACAGATACGCCGCTGCTGCGTGAAGAGGCCGTACAATTGGCGGTCGAGGAGGGAGCATTCCTTGCTTCATCTGCCGTAGGCAGACCTTTGGAGCGTATTGGTACACCGCAGGATATTGCAAATGCAGTACTATTTCTGGCAAGCGATCTATCGCAATGGGTTAGTGGAAGCGTGCTGGTTGTGGACGGCGGGGGACTGGCGTAACACTTGATCTGAATATTGAAGGGAGAGAACGCACGTCATGAAGGAACGTCAATCGAATGTGCATCCTTATATTCCGAATACGGTTCCGAAAGTTAAGGCACAGATGATGCAGGAGATCGGCATTGCAAGCATTGAAGAGCTGTATCGCGATATTCCGCAGCATTTGCGCATGCAGTCGGAGATGGATTTGCCGCCCGCATTGAATGAATTTGAGTTGAAGCGTCATATTGAACGTTTGCTGGCGGCGAATGTGAGCACTTCGCAGGCTACAAGCTTCTTAGGTGGAGGCTGTTGGCAGCATTTCGTGCCGGCTGTATGCGATGAGATCAATCAACGATCGGAATTCGTGACAGCTTATGCCGGAGAACCTTATGAGGATCATGGCAGATTTCAGGCCTTGTTCGAATATCAGAGTCTTGTGGCTGAACTGGTCGATATGGATGTTGTCAACGTACCGACATTCGACTGGCCGCAAGCTGCATCGACTGCGCTGCGGATGGCTGCTCGGATGACAGGACGGACAGAGGTGCTCCTGCCAGCGATTCTCTGCCCTGACAAGCGAATGATTATTAAAAATTACTTGCATCCGCATATCCGCGTCATCACGGTTCAAACGGAATCGGATAGCGGACTATTGGATTTGAATGATCTGCGGAGCAAGTTGTCTGATCAGACGGCAGCTGTCTATATAGAGAATCCGAATTATTTCGGTATCATTGAGCGGCAGGGTGAAGAAATCAACCGCCTAGCTCGCGAATATGGGGCAATCAGTGTTGTAGGCGTTGATCCAATATCGCTCGGCGTATTGACCCCTCCAAGCCAATACGGTGCAGATATCGTCTGCGGGGATTTGCAGCCGCTCGGCATTCGTATGAACTATGGCGGCGGGCAGTCAGGTTTTATTGCTGTACATGATGAAGAACGCTTCGTCATGGAGTATCCGTCCCGGCTGTTCGGCATAGTCCCAACTGTTGTCGAGGGAGAGTATGGCTTCGGCGACGTAGCTTATGAGCGTACCTCCTTCGCACAGCGCGAGCAGGGAAAGGAGTCTGTTGGCACACAGACTGCATTATGGGGGATTACGGCTGGCGTTTACTTGGCCTTGCTTGGACCGCATGGCATGTACGAGATAGGCGAGACGATCATGCAGAAATCTCGTTATGCAGCGGCTCGTTTGAGCACATTGTCTGGTGTTGCGCTGCGTTATGAGAATGCCTTCTTCAAGGAATTCGTCATCGACTTCACGGCAACAGGTCTAACGGTTAGCCAGATCAATGAGCATCTGCTTACACGAAATATCTTTGGAGGCTTGGATCTGTCCGGATCATTCCCTGAAATAGGGCAGAGTGCTTTGTTCTGTGTAACCGAGGTCATGGCGAAGGAGCAGATTGACCATCTGGTTGACGAACTCACAGCTTTGCTGAATAAGACGATACAGCCGGACATCAACTGCTCGCTTACAAGGACATCCGCAGAAGGTATGTCGGAAGCAGCCGCGAATATGGCAGAGAGGTGTGATGAGTAATGCAACAAATCGTTCGCAAGGATCGTACAGTCAGACAATTTCATCAGGCGAAATGGGATGAGCCGGTCATTTTTGAACTTCATCGGGAAGGAGAACGCGGGGTTCTCGTTCCAGAGGCGGAGCAGGAGCTTATCCAAGCGGTGGGCGACGTCATTTCTCACATTCCAGCTTCGATGCAGCGCACGAAGGCGCCGCAGCTTCCTGAGATTGGTCAGGCGAAGGTGCTTCGCCATTACTTGCGTTTGTCGCAGGAAACTCTTGGCAGCGATCTTAATATAGAGATTGGCCAAGGCACGTGCACGATGAAATACATTCCACGCATCAATGAGCTGCTTGTGCGCAATCCACAGCTGACGGAACTGCATCCATTGCAGGACAGCCGCACGGTACAGGGAACACTGGAAATCATCTATCGGCTGGATGAGGCGATGCGTGCAATATCTGGGATGGATGCCTTCTCATTCCAGCCTGGCAGCGGGACTCAAGCCTTATTTGCGATGACGTCCATCGTTCGAGCTTACCATGAGGCGAATGGAGAAGGCGATCAGCGCGATGAAATGATTACGACGATCTTCTCTCATCCATCTCAGGCTGCAACGGCGGCTGTGAAGGGATACAAGATTATTACCCTGCATCCGGATGAGGATGGCTTCCCAGATATTGAAAAGCTTAAAAAAGCGATATCAAATCGTACGGCAGGCTTCGTCGTAGCCAACCCGGAAGATACGGGAATCTTCAATCCACGCATAAAGGAGTTCACGGATATTGTGCATGCGGCGGGCGGAATTTGCTATTACGATCAAGCTAATGCCAATGGTCTGCTCGGTATTGCACGTGCAAAGGAAGCAGGATTCGATATGTGCTTCTTCAACCTGCACAAGACGTTTGCGGCTCCTCATATGTGCGGCGGGCCTGCTGCAGGCGCTCTGGGGGTTACAGAGCAGCTGAAGCCATTCTTGCCAGGGCCGATTGTAGAACGAGACGGCGAACGCTTCGTACTGCACACCAATCAAGAGCTGAGCATCGGCAAAGTAAGAAGCTTCCATGGCGTTGCACAGACAATTGTGCGCGCTTATGCTTGGATTCGCAGCTTAGGAGCAAAAGGACTGCGCGATGTAGCGGAAATTGCTGTCTTGAACAATAATTACTTGTACCATAAAATATTACAGATCTCAGGCGCTAGCGTTCCTTATGTAAAAGGAGGACGCCTTGAGCAAGTTCGCTACAGTTGGGAGAAGCTGACGAGGGAGACAGGGGTGACGACCGAAGACATTCAGCGCAGAATGTGTGATTTCGGATTACATTACTGGACGAGTCACCATCCATATATTGTACCGCAGCCGTTCACGCTGGAGCCGACGGAATCATACTCCAAGGATGATCTTGATGAGTATATTCAAGCGTTAGCCCATATTGCAGAGGAAGCTCGCAGCGTGCCAGAGATCGTCAAGTCTGCGCCGCATCACAGCACAGTGCATCAGAACATCGAGGAATCGCTGGATAATCCGGCTGAGTGGTGCATTACATGGCGAGCTTACTTGAAGAAGACAGGGCAGGCAAAAGGCCTGCCAGATAAGGAGTAACGGATGTCGGCAACCATACCATTTGATATTCATCACATCCCATTTAGCCGGTTTGGAACTTTTCTAACGGTATCGTATTTGCCACAGCATGGAAAGCGAGAGGAAGGTTTGTATTTCCGTACGGTTCGCGGAGGAGATGACACGAGCGGTGCTGTTTTTCGTCTGGAACTGATGGCTGAAGATCAAGTCGTTCCTTACTCAGTTCATCCTTCTCCTTCTTCCTTGACTCTCCTTGAAGAAGGCGGGCAAGGAAGAGCGGAATTATGTCTGCCCGAGACTGGCGCAATGCGGATAAGAGCTCGGGGAGCAGGGATTCGGCTGACATTAGTCGCTGGTTCTTATGATTATGTACTGCCGCATCAGGATGGACGCTATGAGGTTAACCATTTCACGACCGAAATGCGATTTATGCTTACGCTGCTGCAAGGGGAGCTTGCGGTAGATGCTCCATGGGAACGATCCAGATGCAAATATGCTGTAGTGGAGTGTAGCCCGACTGATGCAATCAACAATGGGACAGCGGAGGCGGAACTGATGCTGGAAGAGTATCGGATACAGCCGCCAGCCATACGGACATTGGCGTCAGTGGGCTGCTTTGATGAGGCGGTTGCAGGCATTAAGCAGGAATTTGACGCATGGCTCGACAAAAGTTTGCCTGTTGCCTTGGAGGAATTGGAGAAAGCGCGTGCTTTAGCTGCTTACATCACATGGTCGTGTGTGGTACCTGAGGCTGGACATTTATCACGCCCTGCGATGTATATGTCAAAAAATTGGATGACGAACATTTGGAGCTGGGATCACTGCTTCAACGCAATGGCGCTTGCTGCCAACCAACCCGAGCTTGCTTGGGATCAGTTCATGATCATGTTCGACAAGCAGGATGAATCTGGACAGCTTCCAGACTTCATCAATGACAAGTATGCGCTGTGGAATTGCTGCAAGCCTCCTATTCATGGCTGGACGCTGCGCTGGATGATGGAGCGCAATGAGTGGTTCAGACATGCGGATCGTTTGCGTGAAATTTATGATCCGCTTGCACAGTGGAGCAAATGGTGGATGAATTGCCGAGATGACGATCATGACGGAATTCCTCAGTACAATCACGGCAATGACAGCGGCTGGGATAATAGCACGATTTTTCGCTGTGTTGGTCCTATAGAAAGTCCAGATTTGTCGGCGTACTTAATTATTCAGTTCGAGGTGCTCGCGGAAATAGCGGAACAGCTAGGCAAGGCTTATGAAGCGGCGGAATGGCGCAATGCTGCGAACAGTTTGCTCGGACGGATGATGGAGCATTTTTGGCAGGGGGGGGAGTTTAGGGCTATCCGCTCAGGCACACATGAGCCGGCACAAGGGGACAGCTTGATTCCGTTTATGCCGATATTGTTGGGTGATCGCCTTCCAGAATCAGTACTGCAAGCACTTGTAAAGGCAGTTGCCGACGAAGAACGATTCTTCAGCCCGAATGGCTTCGCTACGGAAAGTCTGAATAGCCCGTTTTACGAGCCGGACGGCTATTGGCTTGGGCCAATCTGGGCTCCGGTCATGATGCTGCTAATCGATGGATTGCAGCGCAGCGGGCAGCGGGAAGTGGCACAAGAGGCCGCAATTCGCTTCTGCCGCATGGCTTCTCGCAGCGGGATGGCAGAGAACTTCGATGCGAAGACTGGCTGTGGACTCCGTGATCGGGCTTTTACTTGGACCTCCAGTGTGTTCCTTATCCTGGCCAATGAATATGTCAATCAACCACTCCAATGAACGGAATGAACAGGCTCCCTACTGCTCAGCGCGCACGGGAGCTATTGTTATTTGTTCGTCCTATCTGCCTAATTGGTGTCTCGATCAAAATGATTAGAGGGACCTCGGTCTCCATTGTCAGGTTAAAATTGGTTATGATAAACTTCACATAACATTAACGCTCATCCACATCATAACTAGTCCATATGAGCAACAGGGGATGATTCGTATCGAAGCGCCGCGTGAAAAGCTAACTGGAATAACTCATATGACACAGTCTGGCGTCTTACATCGGCTACAGCAATGGATGGCCAATATGCCGCCGAATCCTAGGCGAAGCTTGCGCTTGAAGCTCGTGCTGTTTTTCTTGGCGTCATCGCTTCTTCCTCTAATGATTCAGGGCGTGCTTTCTTATCAACAATCCTCTCGTCTTCTGCAAGAGCAGTTCGGCAAATATGGTCAGAACAGTGTTAATCAGCTGCAATACCAACTGGATACGGAACTAAATCAGATGAGTATGATTGCAGGCTATATTTATTCGTATTTGCTTAATCCATATAAGAATGTTATCTCTGCGGAGATTCCCAGGACGTATTCACAGGTGCAGGATAAAAACGATTTGGAAGATTTCTTGAAAGCGCTTAAAAGATTGCATGATCGAGGGATCTTCATTATTACAAAATCCGGATATTACTACGGAGACAGTATGTTAAATGTCGATGTCTTGTTCCAACAGCCTTGGTGGCAACAAATACCTGCCGATCATGCTGGAGAGTATTGGGCAGGGTTCTATTCGCCATTACATTATCGGGATGAGAAAGATACACCGAACCAGAAGCTGCTTGGCTTGGTCGTACCGATTCGCAACCAGTCAGGGCCCTTGCAGGACAGTAAAATTCTCATTGAAATGAACGCAGATAAGCTGATTGAGCTGTTTCGCATGTTCGAAGAGGACACGAAGTCGATTGTGACGGTCACGAGCGGAAGCGGACAGACGATATATCGCTCATCAGGCGACAACACTGTGCAAGAGAATGATATTGTATGGAAGCAGAGCCTGCAAATCAATGACTGGACGATTGAAGCCAGACTTCCCTATCAATATTTTAATCAGCCTTCGAGCGTGATTAAGTCTTACACCCTATTCGGTTTAGGACTGTCTGGCTTTTTCGCACTTGTCCTTGCCTATTTATTTTCTACACGTGTAACAAGAAGAATTAAGCGGATCAAAGAATCGATGAATTCAGCAGGGGCTGGCCGACTAAAAACCCGAATCCAAGTGCGGGACGAAGATGAGCTTGGATCACTTGCGAACAGCTTTAATAAAATGATCGGTCAGATCGAAGAACTGGTGAAGGAGATCGCCGCCAAAGAGCAGCTCAAAAAGGAAGCTGAATTGCGGGCTTTTCACTACCAGATCAATCCTCATTTATTGTTCAATACGTTGAACTCCATACAATGGAAGGCTAGGCTGCAGGGCAATGAAGATATAAGGAAAATGATCGCTCACTTGACGATTGTGCTAGAAGCGAACTTGGATGTGACGCGGGAATTGGTTCCGATATCGAAAGAACTGGAGCTTATTGATCATTTTCTGCAAATTCAACATGTTCGGTATGAGGGAGAATTCGGATATAAGGTGGACATCGCATCAAGTGCGATGACAGCAGTCATACCGCGTATGAGCTTGCAGCCGTTATTTGAAAATATTTTTTTCCACGCTTTCGAAGATGGGTATGGAACGATTGCCCTACGTCTCATTGACAACGATTCAGACCTGTACTTAACCTTGACTGACAATGGAAAAGGGATGAGCGAGGAGCGTCGATGTGCTTTGCTGCAGGCTCCGAGTGACCCTACTCAGAGGCATGGGCTTGGTATGTACAACGTGGATCAAAAGTTCAAGCTGCATTTTGGTTCCGAATATGGATTAAGTATCGAATCTCAATTAGGAAGCGGCACGACGATTGCGATACGCTGGCCAAAAAAGGAGGAAGCACCCAATGACAGACAGCCCTATTAAAGTGCTGATCGCTGATGATGAGAGTATTGTTCGCAGAGGATTGATGGCAACCGTAAATTGGGAACGATTCAACATGGCAGTCGTAGCCGATGCCCCGAACGGTCAAAAGGCATGGGAAGCTTTCCTGCTTCACGAACCAGAGGTTGTCATAACAGACATCGTGATGCCCGAGATGGACGGCATTGAACTGGCAAAGCGTATAAAGGAAAAGGCGCCGCAAACAAGGGTGCTTCTGCTTAGCTGCCATCGCGACTTCGAGTACGCACAAAAAGGCATGATGCTTGGAGCGTCAGGCTATTTGTTAAAAACGGCGTTCGAAGACGAGGAGCTTGCTTATTATCTACATAAGTTCGAAGAGGAGCTTGCCGGCGACCAACAGTCTTCTCCAATTGTTCGCTCCGCGGATTCCAGCGAGGAAGATACGCAGTGGAATGCGGCATTCTATGCGTGGCTGTGCGGTTTTCGCAATGACTTCCATCATGAGTTGAAGCTACGCTGGGAGACACAATGGAGCTGGCTGAATGAGCCTCATGAAATCATGTTAGTCAAAATATTTGACAGTTTCGAGCAAGTTCCTTCTGCTGGTAAGGCCTCCAATCGAGGCGGAGAGTACTGGAAGTACCTTGGAGATACACTTTTGCATGAAACAAAGGGGCCATGTTCGTATATTCCATGCGGTATCGATCGCTGCTTCTATGTATATCATCCTTCTGCTTGGATGAAGGTAGAGCAGTTGCTGAAGGAATGTAAATCCTCCTGCCCTCAGCTGCATTGGAGCAGACGAGGCCCGTTGAAGGGGATGGAGGGGTGGCTGGAAGCGGTACAGGAGCTGCATCGAGCAGCAGAGGTGGAGCGCAAATTCGAGCTCAGGGTTAATTCGTGGCCGGAAACGGTAATGCAATCCGTGCTATTGGTTGCGGATAATGTGAGTGAGCCATGGTCGGTGAGCGATGTGGCAAATCGAGTTGGCTTAAGCCGCAGCCACTTCAGTACATTGTTCAAAAAGGTGACGGGGGAGAATTTTGTTACCTTCCTATACCGGATGCGGTTGAAAACGGCGCAGGATCTGCTGCTCAACACGGCGATGACGCTGCAAGATATTGCTGAACGAATTGGAATGGTAGATGGGAAATATGTGAGTAAATGGTTTAAGCGCTGCTGTGGGATGACACCGAGTCAATATAGGAGCGGACAAAAGGGAGAACAGACTGCTCAAAAATGACGAGAGGCGAACGATATTCCGCCTTTCCATCGAACAAATTCACCCCGTATTCGAAACAATTCGCCGTTTTGAAAACGCTTTATTGTTATTAAAGTGTAGATATGTTGGAGATGCAACCATTTGGGGGGAATGAGCAGGATGAAGAGAAGGTCAAGATTGGTTATTCTGTTAACGATCTTTGCACTTATGTTTGCTGGCTGTGGCGGAGGATCTGGAGAACAAGGTTCCTCCGGAGGAGACAAAGGGAAACAAACAGTTCTTCGGTTTGCTACCTGGGATACAGGCGAAAAGCTGAAGGTTCAAGAAAATATTGCGAGAGCGTTCGAGAAGTCCCATTCAGGCGTTAAAGTACAAATTGAGCCTTATGCAGATGGCTTCGATCAGAAGCTGGCTGCATCGTTCGGTGCGAGCAATCCGCCGGATGTTATGCTGATGTGGGATTTCCCAACGTATCATTCAAACTTGGAGGCGCTCGATTCCTTTACGGAAAAGGATGCAAGCTTGAAATTAGATGATATATACGAAGGCTTGTTCAATTACGTGAAAGTAGACGGCAAGACGTACGGCTTGCCTGCGGGCTTCACGACGCGTGCTATGTATTACAACAAGAAAGTTTTCGACGCGATGGGCGTTCCATATCCGAAGGATGGCTGGACATGGGATGACTTTAAGGATATTGCAACGAAGCTGACAGATAAATCGAAGAAGCAGTATGGGTTCGGTGTTCGCGCTGAGAATGATCCATACGATTTGCAAGGATTCATCTGGAGCAACGGGGGAAGCTTCATCAGTGATGATGGCAAAACGATCGAAGGCATTATGAATGGATCAGAAACCGTAGCTGCAGTTCAAATGTTCGGCAATATGGTGAAAGATGGATATGGAGTTCTGGTAGGCGGAAAGACACAACTGGGCGGTAATGACATTTTCAAAGCGGGGAAAATCGGGATGTGGGAAAGTGGCGTATGGCCGCTTGAAGGATTCAAGGAGGCAAAGGTTGATTTCGGAACCGTTGAAATGCCGGCGTTCCCTGGCAAGCCTGTAAAAGGCGTAATTTCCGTAAGTGCAGTATCGATAGCGAAACAATCCAAGCAAAAAGAGTTGGCATGGGAGTTCGTGAAGTTCTTTACTTCGGAGGAAGCCGTTAAAATGAAGAGCGATGCTGACCTGCCGATTCGCAAGAGCGTTGTGCAGGAAATGAAGCTTGATCAATCCGAACTGTATGCACCGTTCTATCACATGCTGGAGCGTTCCGACAACACACCAGCCTTTTTGCTCAACAGCAACTGGAACCAAATGAACCGTCACCTTTCGACCGCAATTGATTCTGTCATGCTGGGTGAAGATGCACAGAAAGCACTGGATACAGCAGTGAAGGAAGCCAAAAAATTCGTTGAAAAGAAATAATAAACAATGGGCCGTTGCTTCGAGAGGTGCGTATATACATAACACCTTGCGAAGCAACGGCTCTATTTTTATAGAAACTATGCACTTGGCAACAAGCTTACTTCCATTGGATTCGATATGTGCTTCGGCGATGGTTGTGATGCATCTTAGCCAGTATATACACAATGGCGATGGGTGAAATGAGATACACAAATCCAATGATAAAGCCCTTCATGGTTCCATCAAGCAGGAATGACAAGGACATTAAGCAATTGTCTAGCATTAGATGTGCGAACATGGCGGTCCACCAACCATGCTTCAGCATAATGAAGAGGAACAACATTCCGATGAACAACAGCTCTACTGGTCTTGAATAATAAGGATAGATCGGATAGGTGACATGGCCGAACGCCCATATGAGTGTCGGTAGAATGCCAGCAAGCCATGGATTGCGGAGCCAACGATTCAGCAGGCCTACCCCGAATAAGCGATACACGCCCTCCTCAGAAATAGCTGCAACCCATGCGAGAAGAGGGAACAACGGTGCAATGCGCAGGTTAATCGGCGATTGGGAGGCATCTGTAGATGACCACGCATGAAATCCGGATTCTAAAATAAAGAAAATAACAGTTTGCAGACCGAGCAATACACCTGAATACGCGATTCCGATCCATAATGCCTGAACCAGCTTGCTGCCGAATGAAGTATTGCTCCATGTAGGCAGTACATCCCTGTAGGCAGACAATGCCCATGCTCGCTTGCCCGCATGGATAGAGAAATAGAGAATAACGCCCTGAATAACCGTAACCGCGCCTTGAATGGCGAAGGACAGCCCCATATTCACACTATCCAAAGTGATTTGGAGTTCAAGCGCAAAGAGTCCCGGCAGTGCGTTCCATACATGCAGCAGTGAAATTCCGCATGAGACAGCCGTTAGTACGAACAGTGTCTTCGATCCGAACTTTAGGTCGCGGCGGTAGACGATGCAGGCGATAAGGGAACATGCGCTTAACAGAATTGTCATCCACCTATATCCAATGTTGTAAATGGAAGAAGCGGTTTTCGTTTGATGAAGCTCCTCTGCTTGGTAGCTGTGTGGAATAGACCAGAAGGGCTTCAGCATGACGATACGATCCTGCGAGAAGACAGCCTTCACGTTCAATGCAGCCTGCCCGACATGGGCTTCAGGAACGAAGTACGATACGGTGTCTAATTCTGTAGACGATTCATTATGCTTTAATTGGGAAGAATTCCATCCCATATGCTTCAAGAGTGCGTCTGCAAGTTTCTTGCGGCTCGCTGCATCCAATACAGGCTCCTCTTCTTCTGCTGACGTCTCACCCGCCTGATTTCCCATGACCCAGCCTAAGCTGGCAGCGCTCGATGGCTGATCTTTGAATTCAAATCCAATGATACGGCCACTCGTCATGTGCACGTCAATGCACATCACACCTGATCTGCCAGAATGCATCGTATTCAGCAATACTTGGTAGGTATCATATGGGCTGGATGGCTCCCATTTCTGGAAGGAAGAAGCCAGCTTTTCCTTGCTAATATAGCCGGACACGGTAGGCTGACTGCGATACACAACGGTAGGGGCGATATTAGGCTCAGTTGTCATCGAGATATGATGCCGGTTTAAATCCTGCACAAATGTGAGCGCTTTGCGGGCCGCCTCCTCTTTCGTTAAGATGGCTTGAGTGGTTGTCGAATCAGATATGGCCTCTGTTTGTTGAAAGGGAATGAATACCTGCACAATGAGGAATAATAGAAATCCAGCCACTGAAGCAAGGAGAAGCGGCTTCGATATATAGGACATGTCAGAACCTCCATCACATCACACGTTATCGCGTATGATTGCTTATTTGTTCATTTTATCCACTTCAACTTTGTAAAGTCCAGCAGAGAAAATGTAGAAACAATCAGCGATAATGAGTGTTTTGAATACAATCGAAGAAAATGGGGGATTGTAAGCGCTATTTATTCAAGTTTTTCGTCTTATTCTGGTTAATTTGTTCATTCTTTGACTTTGTATGCAGCAAGGGAAACGTATATAATCTCGTTATGAATTGCATACAAGCCGAGTTTCGTGAATGAACGAAAGCGGGGGACCCGATAGATGGGGTGAATTTCGCAAATGTGGATGAACAGAGTCCGCTAGCGAATAGGGCAGCCTGGACGTGCCCGAATCCGACAGCTAACCTCGTAGGCATGTACGTCAGGATACCAGCGATAGCATTGGGATTTCCAGTGCTTTTTTTCGTGGAAAAAAAGAGGTGACTCCCTTGAAGGGAACAAAAAAGGCCATTCGATTCAATTTGACACCGGCGCGAGTGCTGGTTGCTGGATTTGCAGCTATTGTATTATTGGGCGCATTTTTACTTATGCTTCCGATATCGAACGCCAAAGGGGTTCCTTTACCGTTTCTTGATGCACTGTTCACATCAACGTCAGCAACCTGTGTGACCGGGCTCGTAGTAGTTGATACGGGCACTCATTTTACGGTATTCGGGCAGGTAGTCATTATGCTGCTCATCCAAATCGGCGGTCTTGGGTTCATGACAATGGCAACGCTGTTTGCACTTGCCTTGAAGAAGAAGATATCGCTGAAGGAAAGGCTTATCTTGCAGGAAGCACTTAATCAAGGCAGTATGGAAGGCATCGTACGCCTTATCCGTAAAGTTATCTTGTTTGCGGTATGTATCGAGGGAGTTGCAGCTGTGCTGTTCTCGGTACGCTGGGCATTCGATCTTCCATTAGGCAAAGCGATTTATTTCGGTATATTCCATGCCGTTTCTTTATTTAATAATGCTGGCTTTGATTTGTTCGGTTCCGTGAGCGGGCCGTTTACAAGCTTGACCAGCTATGCAGGGGATCCCGTTATCAATATGGTAGCCATGCTGCTCATTATACTTGGCGGTATTGGCTTCATCGTATTGTCTGATTTAGTGGATTATAAGCGTTCCCGTAAGTTGTCTCTCCATTCTAAAATCGTGTTAACGATGACGGGGCTGCTCATTGTGCTCGGAACGATCGTTATATTTATTTTTGAATTTACGAATACGCGCACGCTGGGAAGCTTGACTGGCTGGGAGAAATTTTGGGCGTCGCTGTTCCAGTCGGTCAGTCCGCGTACAGCAGGGGCAAATACGATAGATATCGGAGCCATGCGGCAGGCCTCGCAATTTTTTATGATCATCCTCATGTTCATTGGGGCTTCACCGGGTTCCACCGGCGGTGGTATTAAGACCACGACGTTCGCTATTCTCGTAGGAGCTGTACTTGCCATGATTCGCGGCAAAGAAGATATCGTCATTTACCGGTATCGTTTGGCGAAGGATCGAATCTTTAAGGCAGTTACCTTAACCTTGCTGTCGTTGTTCCTTGTCATTATTGTGTCGATGATACTATCAACGACAGAGGATCACAGCTTTTTGATGATTCTGTTCGAAACAACATCGGCGTTCGGGACAGTAGGGTTAACGATGGGATTGACGACGGATTTATCGGATATTGGCAAGGTGCTGCTAAGTCTGACGATGTTCGCGGGCCGTCTTGGCCCATTAACGTTGGCTTATGCGTTAGGCCCGAAAAATGAACGGGAATTATACCGGCACCCAGAAGGAAAAATAACGATAGGATAAGCAAGTTAGATTGTAACGGACGAAGGAGTATACAGGGATATGGAGTTGCAGCAGTTTGCAGTGATTGGGATGGGACGATTCGGTTCGAGTCTCGCGAAGGAGCTTGTAAAGCTCGGACATCAAGTTCTTGGCATTGATAAGGATGAGGAAGTAATCGGGGATGTGACAGGGCTCGTAACCCATGCGGTAGTAGCGGACGCGTCGGATGAAGAGGTGCTGCGCTCGCTCGGCATACGGAACTTCGATTGTACGATCGTAGCCATCGGTGATGATATTCAGACAAGCATTCTTGTTAGTATACAAATGAAGGAACTTGGCGTGAAGAAGGTTGTTGCCAAAGCACTATCAGAGCTGCATGGACGTGTCCTAGAGCGGTTAGGTGTGGATAGGGTAATCTATCCGGAGCGGGATATGGGCATCCGCGTTGCGCATCAGCTTGTATCGCCGAACTTGCTGGACTACATTGAATTGTCCAAGGAATATACCATTGCTGAGCTAAGCGTGCCGAACTGTATGCAAGGCATGGCGCTTAAGGATGTGAATCCACGAGCCAAGTTCGGATGCAGCATCGTTGCGCTTAATAAGCCTAAGGGCATTATTATTGCACCAACAGCCGAAGATGTGCTTGATGAGAAGGATATTATGGTGATGATCGGTACGAATACGCAAATTGAGGATTTCGAAGAAGCGTTCATGTTAAAAGGGAAGTAAAATACGTTGCAAATAAGCCTGCAGTTGTCGCTGGAATGGAAAGCGAGCTGCAGGCTTTGTGTTTTTATGAATAGTATTACAAGATGACAATTTTGAATACGAGATATGTAAGGAAGAAGTACATGCCCATGCTGGCTGTGATGAACGGGAAGCGATTCGGACGTATGACTTCTGCTTGTTCCATCGATTCGGTTGTTGCAACAATAACCGATACAAACCAAGTAAAGGCAGCTACGGCTACCGCTAATGCTCCGAAGTTTAAGAGTGCAAGAAGGAATGCGAGCAGATATCCCAAGCCGAACGGCATTTGCATCGCCGCAAGTTGAATCAATGTAGTCTTGAAATCAAGCGGCTTGCTGCCTTTCCAGCGGCTAATGAGCCATATGCTAATAAAGAGCACCGCCAGTACAATCAATTGATAGACGAACAATTGAAGGAAAAAGCTAAATGGCGGCGTGACTGACCTTGAACTTAAGAAGTTGACTGAGCCCATCAGCGAAGCGAAAAGGCTTCCAAAAAGTGTATAGCCAAAAAGAGCAAAGCCCAAAGCAGATGCTAACGCTGCAATGACCGCATATATCCAGTCGGACACGGAAAGGCTGCGAGCACTCGCAGGATTTTTTAGCAACTGAAGGATGTTCTTTTTGTCGATTGTTTTGGCCCAATCTGGTACAGTATTGCCTGAGGTTTTGTGGTTCGCTTGAGGCGTCGTGAAAGGATCGCTCTCTGCGGCAGCAGAGACCTGCTGCACAAATTCATCGGCTGTTGGGCTGGCTTGCTTAGCAGTGTTCTCCACACTGCATTGATGAAATTCATGTTCGTTGATAGGTTTGCCACAACGAGTACATACACTCATGGTTTCGATCTCCTCCCTATTTTCCCCTAGTGATTTTTTTCTATTTATCTAAAGCCAACTAAATTCGACAGCAACTGCGTAAAATCCTTCTTCTTCCTTATCATTTAGATTTATTTACCTAATCTCGATAAGGCTGCTGCTTCCATCATTTCATCAATAAATTGGGTAGCGATAGGACTTAATAGTGCCTGTTCGCCGTATACAATGGAAGTTACACGTTCAGTTTGCTTCAACTCTTTCAAGGGAACGGCAATCAGATCATTATCCTTGAGCCACTCCAAACGCAAATAGGAGTGCGGCAGCAGGGCGGCTGCGTGACAAGTGGAAAGCAAGCGTACGATTGCCTCAAAGGAGTCGATCTCCATACGAATGTCCGGCATGATTCGGTATCGGCGGAACAGATTATCAATCAGTTTGCGATACCAGGTTCCTTTTGAAAACAGAAGCATAGGGAGACCGTCCAAGCGATCCATTGACCAGTTGCGGATGCTTGCAAGTGGATGTCTCCGCGGCAGCACGAGTTGAAGATGATCAGCGAACAACGGGATGCACATAAGTCCAGGCTCACGGATGGCATCGGCTACAATGCCTAGATCAATGGTCTGCTCGCGGACAAGAGAGATGATCTCATGCGTTTTGCCGGTAACGGCCTTCAGTCTTGCGTCTGGGTGTCTCTCGACGAAGGAGGAAATGAACAAAGGCAGCGTCGTTTGCAGTGTGGTTAAACTGGCGCCAATCGTGATGGTTGCCTGACCTTCTGCCTTGAAGGCTGCGATGGACTTCAGGAAGTCGAGCTGCCGATTCCGAATATCGAGTGCGAATTCATACGTAAGCTGACCGACACGCGTCAGTTCAAGCCGTTTGCCATTGCGAATAAATAGCTCTACCCCAAGCTCTTCTTCAAGCTTTGCCACTTGCCTGGACAACGCGGGCTGAGAGATGTTCAGCCGCTTCGCCGCTTGATTCAAGCTTGTCAGCTCAACAACGGCTGCGAATGATTCTAATAAATCGAGCATATTTCATAGCCTCCTATTATATGAATGATGGGCTGCACAGAAAAATGAATGATTGCTTATGCGTTTTAGTTATAAAAGATATAAAAACATTGCAATTCCATTATAAGGGGATTAGGAGTAACATGGTAGTGTCACAAGTTGTTCACATAACTATAGAAAGCGATTTTTAAGAAGAATCGCGAATGTTGTCGAAAGCGGTAACAACCGCGCCATTTCAAGCCTCTATTGATGTGACAAATTATTGACGCTTTCGACAAGCGCAGGTAAAATGAGGATGTTTGTTACCAAAATCTACTGGAACACAAAAGGAAAGGGGAACCGGCACGCTTATGAAACGAGGATACTTTTACTCGCGCAAGTTGCACTCGCTTCTTGGAATTATCCCGCTCGGATTCTTTTTTGTCGAGCACATGCTGACGAACTACTCCGCGTTCGAAGGCGGGAAGGAAGCATTTCAAGGCAGTGTCAAATTTTTAAATGAATTGCCGCTAATATTTTTCCTAGAATTGTTCGGCATTTGGCTTCCGCTTCTGTATCACGGCGTATACGGATTGTACATTGCGTACACATCCAAGAACAATGTTGGCAATTACAATTACGGCCGCAACGTAGCCTTTTTGATGCAGCGGATAACAGGTGTCATTACGTTTGTGTTTGTCATTTGGCATGTATACGAAACACGTGTCCAAATTGCGCTTGGAAATATTACGCATGAACAGCTTGGCACATACATGCATGACATTATTACTTCTCCACTGATGTTTATCATATATTTGGTTGGTGCAATTTCTGCATCTTATCACTTTACGAACGGATTGTGGGCATTCCTTGTGAGCTGGGGTATTACAGTTGGTCCGCGCGCACAGAATGTATCCGCAAAAATTTGCATGGGCTTGTTCATCGTTATGGCAATTATGTTCACATTGTCGCTGATCGGATTCCGGTCAGCAGAATTCCAAGCGGCTGAAGCAATTCAATCAATCATTCCATTTATCGGATAAGGGAGGGTGACGCATTATGGCAAAACAGAACATTATCGTCGTTGGCGGAGGACTGGCTGGTCTGATGGCAACGATTAAAGCAGCGGAAGCAGGCGTTCACGTCGACCTTTTTTCTTTAGTTCCTGTGAAACGTTCTCACTCCGTCTGTGCGCAGGGCGGCATTAACGGCGCAGTCAATACGAAGGGGGAAGGAGACTCCCCTTGGGAGCATTTTGATGACACGGTATACGGGGGAGACTTCCTGGCGAACCAGCCGCCTGTTAAGGCTATGTGTGAAGCAGCGCCCGGCATTATTCACTTAATGGACCGCATGGGGGTTATGTTCAGCCGCACGCCAGAGGGCTTGCTGGACTTCCGCCGCTTCGGGGGCACACAATATCACCGCACTGCATTTGCTGGCGCAACAACAGGACAGCAGCTGCTGTATGCGCTTGACGAGCAAGTTCGCCGCTGGGAAGCAGAGGGTCTTGTAACGAAGTATGAGCATTGGGAATTCCTCTCCGCGATCGTGGATGATGAAGGCGTATGCCGTGGCATTACAGCGCAGGACTTGCGCAGCATGAACATTACGCACTTCGCTGCTGATGCCGTTATTTTGGCAACAGGCGGCCCAGGAATTATTTTCGGCAAAACGACGAACTCGGTCATTAATACAGGGACTGCGGCCAGCGCAGTGTATCAGCAGGGTGTTCGCTATGCGAACGGTGAATTCATTCAAATTCATCCAACAGCAATTCCAGGAGATGACAAGCTCCGTCTTATGTCTGAATCAGCACGCGGTGAGGGCGGTCGCATCTGGACGTATAAGGATGGCAAGCCATGGTACTTCCTTGAAGAGAAATACCCGGCATATGGAAATCTCGTTCCGCGTGATATTGCAACTCGTGAAATCTTCCATGTGTGCGTTGATGAGAAATTGGGCATCAATGGCGAGAACATGGTCTATCTCGATCTGTCGCATAAAGATCCGAAGGAACTGGACGTGAAGCTCGGCGGCATAATTGAGATTTATGAAAAATTCATGGGTGATGACCCACGCAAAATACCGATGAAAATCTTCCCGGCTGTGCACTACTCGATGGGCGGCATGTGGGTTGACTACAACCAAATGACGAACATTAAGGGATTGTTCGCGGCTGGAGAGTGTGAATATCAATATCATGGAGCGAATCGTCTTGGTGCGAACTCGCTGTTGTCAGCGATATTCGGCGGTATGGTGTCCGGTCCTAAAGCAGTAGAATATGTCCGCGGCTTGAGCAAAGCGACAGAGGATGTATCGACAAGCGTATTTGAGCGTGAGGTGAAGTTGAGAACTTCACAATATGAGAAGCTGCTGACGATGGATGGCACGGAAAATGCGTACGTAATCCATAAGGAATTGGGCGAATGGATGACCAACAATATGACGGTCGTTCGCTACAATAACAAGCTGGAAGATACAATCAATAAAATCAAAGAACTGAAGCAGCGCTACAGTAATATTAATATGACGGATACTGCGCGCTGGAGCAACCAAGGAGTAGCCTTTACTCGCCAACTGTGGAATATGCTTGAGTTGTCAGAAGCAATGACGAAGAGCGCACTGCTTCGCAACGAGAGCCGTGGGGCACATTACAAGCCTGAATTCCCGGATCGCAATGATGAGCAGTTCCTGAAGACGACAATTGCCTCATGGACTCCGGATGGGCCGGAAATTTCATACGAAGATGTGGACGTATCGCTTATCAAACCGCGCAAGCGTGACTATACGGCGAACAAGAAGAAAGGGGAATAACGATGGTGGAAGCTGTGGCACAATCCAAAAAAGTCAAGTTGATCGTGACGCGTCAGGATGCGCCGGACGCGCAGCCGTACACGGAAGAATTCGAGATCCCATATCGCCCGAATATGAACGTCATTAGCGCATTAATGGAAATCCAACGGAATCCTGTGGATGCATCCGGCAAAACAACTGCTCCGGTATGCTGGGAATCAAACTGCTTGGAAGAAGTGTGCGGAGCTTGCTCCATGGTCATTAACGGCAAGCCTAGACAGGCTTGCTCTGCGCTGATCGATAAGCTCGAGCAGCCGATTCGTATCGCTCCTATGAAGACATTCCCAGTCGTTCGTGACTTGGTTATCAACCGTCAGCGGATGTTCGATGCCTTGAAGAAAGTAAAGGCTTGGATTCCAATCGACGGTACGTACGATCTCGGGCCAGGTCCTCGTATGGCAGAGACGAAGCGCCAATGGGCCTATGAATTGTCCAAGTGTATGACCTGCGGTGTCTGCCTGGAAGCATGTCCGAACGTAAATGAGAAGACGAGCTTCATCGGGCCTGCTCCAATCTCGCAGGTTCGGCTGTTTAATGCGCATCCGACAGGTGAAATGAATAAGGATGAGCGCTTGGAACAATTACTTGATGACGGCGGTATTGAAGGGTGTGGTAACTCCCAGAACTGTGTCCGCTCCTGTCCGAAAGAGATTCCGCTCACAACTTCCATTGCTGAGATGAACAAAGATACAACGAAGCTAATGTTCAAGCGTTGGTTTATGCAATAACTGCAAGCAAAAGCGCCCCTCTGAGGGGCGCTTTTTTATAACTTGTAGAAACAAATATATACAGATACGGTGTACAGATCGTGAAATAAGCCAGTAAAAAATTAAATAATTTTAAGAAAAATTTGTATTCCAAAATTGAAATATCGATTATAGTATTGGATAACAACTTGAATGTGCGCCGGATGCTTGTGAGATGACTAGGAGGTGCCGAGTTGATGCTCCATTTGCCAGTACAGGACAAGAACAGTTGGGATGAGAACAGCCTCTTCAGCAAGGTGAAACTGCTCGTGGACGAATGGGATCCACTAGGCTTGCGTGCACTTGGCGCGCCCGACGATGAATACGATTGCCTTACCGCGTACATAGTGAAGCTTAGTGATGTCAGCTCGGACATGAAGATGATGGAAGAGGAACTTGAACAATGCATGGAAGAGCACTTTGGAATAGGGCCTTCCATCATGGGGGAGGAACGGCTCCAGCGTTGGAGAATGAGTATTTCAATGTTTTGTAAGCGTTTAGATTGGCTAGTACAGCCGGTAGTCCAGCAATATGCAGAGTATTATACTTCAACATAATGGAAGCGCAATCAATTGAGGCTGATGAACAACATAGGCAATGGACTGCCGACCCTATTATAGCGGTCGGCAGTTGTTATTAAAGCATATTCTACAATGATTTGCATTGAAAACGGTGCTGATTCATAATAAAAGGACAAGATATGATAGAAGCTTATTCTGAAAATAGCGAAGACCGAATGCATGTGATAAAGGCAGGGGATAGCTATAAAATCTCCAATTACGGAAGATATGAAAAAGGACAATTCGGTTGCAAATCCTAGTCGGAGGCGCTTCTTGCGTATGATGACAGGAGCAATTGTGGCGCTGCCGCTAGCAGTTGGGGGCTATGCCAGATACATTGAGCCGACCTATGTTAGGCAGCGCAAGATCGAGTTAGGAATACGTGGTTTGCCTCTTTCCTTCGACGGAATGACGATTGCACATCTATCGGATATTCATTACGGCCATAACCTGAATAAATCGAAGCTCGAGAGCATCGTCCAGGATGTACTAGCGAATCGGCCAGACGTCATATGTTTTACAGGGGACATTGTTGATCATGGAGATGTTGTTCCAGCCGAAATTGTATCTGTGCTGCGCCAACTACGGGCGCCGTATGGTTCCTATGCTGTGCTTGGCAATCACGATTATCGGGGGAACGGCGCGCAGGCCGTGCTAAAAGCAATGGAAGAGGCAGATATCCGAATGCTGACGAATGATCATGTGGTACTCAAGCGGAATCAGGATATGCTGGCACTAGCAGGCATTGACGATGCACTGGAAGGTACCCCTGATATGAGGCGTGCTATGCGAGGAATATCGAATACGATGTGCTGCATACTGCTTGCCCATGAACCAGATTGGGGAATGGTTGCTCGCGAGTATAAGGTTGATCTTCAATTGTCCGGACATAGTCATGGAGGACAGGTGCGCTTGCCGCTTATCGGGCCGCTGTTCCTTCCAAAATTAGGAGAGCGATACCCTGATGGATTATATGTGCTAAAACGTGAGAACATGCCAGAACGTCCTCTTCTTATATATACAAGCAGAGGAATTGGTACAACACTTCTGCCCATACGCTTGCTTTGTCCACCAGAATGGACCTTGCTGACGCTAAGGGCGATTGTATAAGGAATTAGGCATAATACGGCCGATCAAGGCATAGCAAAGATATATTAGTATGGTTTACACGGCTAGCTATAAATGAGGATTGGTGAAGGACCCCTACATAACCCTATGGGGGATATGAAGGATATTAGGGAGGAGACGAAGCGATATGCAGTCTATAGCTATCATTTCCGATATACATGGGAATTTACAGGCTCTCGAAGCCGTACTTAATGATATTCAGCGACAAGGCGCTGATAAAATATACTGCCTGGGAGATTTAGTGGGGAAAGGGCCGAACCCTGCAGAAGTTGTAGATTTATTGTTCGATTATTGTGATGTCATTGTAAAGGGGAACTGGGACGAGCTTGTCCGTCAGATTCAGGATGACGAACAGTTCAGCTGGCACGCGCAGCAGTTGGGCCAAGAAAGGTTAGCCCGCTTGGAACGGCTGCCGTTCTCGTATGACTTCAATATGAGCGGTCGGCATATTCGTCTATTCCACGCTTCCCCTCACAGTGTGTTCAATCGAGTACAGCCTTGGGATGATAAGGAAAAACGTCTGGGCATGTTCGATTTTACTCCATCACTGACTGAACCGCTCCATCCATGCCAATCACCAGATGTGGTCATTTATGGAGACATTCATAATGCGTTTTTGCAGCATTTTAAAGGTCATACCTTAGTGAATTGCGGAAGTGTCGGCAATCCTCTTGATATGACACAAGCGTCCTATGTGATGTTGCAGGGTCATTTCGGCCAGGTTCAGCAAAGTGAATTTTCGATCCAATTCCATCGGGTTCCCTATGATATTGAACAGGCTGTACGGGCAGCGGAAATGAGTGATGTGCCTGGGGTGAAGCCGTATGTTCGAGAGCTTCGTACAGGGGTATATCGCGGGCTTCAGCAGAATGAAAATTAATTGTTGGAAATGATTGTTGTCTGCATGCTTTCGTGCTAGGATAGAATAGGTTTATGAGATGCCGTCCAGTTAAGGGCGGCATTATTGTTGCACAATTCAACTAGAACGTAATGGGAGCGGATGGAACAGTGATTGACCCATTCGCGCATTATGCACCGGGCGGCGTAAGCCGCATGCAGAAAGGAAGGGTTCATCAGTGACAGCGCAGAAATGGTTTACTCATCCTGTAGGCATGACCGTAAGCGCGATTATCGCTACACTGTTGTGGGGAAGTGCGATGCCAGCAATTAAGCTTGGGTACGAGGCGCTTGGGATTGGCTCGGATGCAGCTAATGAACAGTGGGTATTTGCAGGATATCGATTTGCCCTGGCTGGAATTATGCTTATTTTATTGACTGCTTGTATGAATCGTAGGCCGCGAACTGATCTGAATCGCAGCGGCAAATCTAGACGTGTTGGCTGGCGGGTAACGCGTCTTGCAGTCATACAGACATTTTTACAGTATATCTTCTTCTATATTGGACTAAGCTTAAGCACCGGAATGAAGGGAGCGATTATTTCTGGGGCAACCTGCTTCTTCCAAATGATTGTCGCAAGGATGGTTGATCGCAGTGAAAGCTTCACATTCGGTAAGACACTCGGGTTGTGTCTTGGTTTCGTAGGAGTTATTATTGTGACTTTCAGTAATACAGCCGACGCAGGTATGTCCTTTGGCATCGGTGATGTTTGCTTGATTTTATCGGCATTGTTCGGTGCGATAGGGAATGTGCTGGCGCGTTATGAGGCGCGCGAATTGCCGGTATTATGGTTGACGGGACGCCAAATGGCGCTTGGTGGCGTTGGGCTTATTATAGTGGGCGCATGGCGTGCAGGATTTGCCCCTTTCCAATGGGACGCTTCATCTCTGATGCTGCTGTTCTATCTGGCATTCCTGTCGGCAGCAGGATTCAGTCTATGGAATCTAATTATGAAATATAATCAAGTAGGCAAAGTATCCATGTTCCTTTTCCTCATTCCATTGTTTGGGGTTCTCTTATCCGCTTGGCTGTTGAATGAATCGTGGAACGGCGGTACATTGGCAGCTCTTGGACTCGTGGTGGCGGGAATCATTGTTGTCAATCGTTCATCGTCTGGGAAGGCAGCTCGCAAGGCAATTCGGAGAGCAGTTTAACACAGGCTTAATGATTTGTTACACAACGGTAATATTCCTGTTAACGTTAGTTAATGTACAAAGGGTATAGTAAATAGCAAGACCCCCTTTTGATGAATATATATCCCTTGAGACGGATCTGTGAGATACAGATCCCCTTTTTTTTGCCCTGAATTCGGTAGACATATAAAAAATGCACCCAGAACAGGGATAGGCCTTTGAATAATAAAAGCCTATTTTGCTCCGGAAGCATCCTTGTACACATCTATTATTCATAACCACAATCCCATCGTTTTCGACAAGATTGCTATTCAATCGGTACGACTTGCTTCTGCTTCTCTTTATAATACACCCAATAAGTAAAACCAATTTCCTTCAGGCGCGAGCGGACTTCTTCCCAGTCTTCGCCAACACGGGATGGCTTATGCGCATCCGAGCCAAAGGTAACTTCGACACCGTAATGAAGGGCCCGTTCCAAGATGGAATCCGCGGGATACCAGCCTCCGCTCAGCTTCGTTTTCCCAGATGTATTGATTTCGATGGCAACGCCGCATTCTGCAATGACCTTCAAGGTATCGTCAATAATGTCAGGGGTTTGAATATCCGAGAACGGCGGATAATTGCCCTTCATGGCATCGATATGGCCTAAAATTTGAAACATTCCTGTACGTGCCGAGTCACGAATCATCTCGTAATAGGTTCGCTTCTCAGCAATTTGCTGCTCGGCGTTAAGCTTTTTCCATCTATTTTTATTGAAAATGCTGACGCCATTTGTGCTGTGAACGGAGCCTATAATGTAATCGAACGGATATTGCGCAAGTGTCTTGCGATAGGTTTCCGCATGTTCAGGAAAATAATCAGACTCGATGCCCAGCAGTACGTCGATGCGTCCCTCATATTCCTTTTTGAGGCGCAGCACCTCGTCTACATAGTTGCGGAAATCGCTTTTAGCCATCGTAATATTCGGATGTGGATGATCTTCATTCTGTCCGAAGTATGGCGTGTGATCGGATATGCCTATGACTTGAAGGCCATGTGCGATCCCTGCCTCGATGTAATCACGGATGTTGCCATCTGCGTGACCGCAGCGAAAATGATGAGTGTGCAAATCGAATTTCATAGCTTCCCCTCCTATACAATGAGTGGCAATTTTCAACTCTGCGATGTGGTCGGTATGGTTATTCGGAACCGATAAATTGGGCTTCGGGCATACCCTTCAAGTCACTTAAAAATTGCTGCATCGCTGAATTTAAGTAACGGCCTGAGCGATACATAACCCCTACGGGATGCGCGGTTTCGAGCTCATGTATTTGAACGATCTTCAGTGTGCCGCGGCGCAGCTCATTGCTGACAGATAGCTTGGAAATGATGCCTGCCCCGAGATTCAACTCGGCCATCCGCTTGACTTCCTCACTGCTGGACAGCTCCATGACAATATGGGGAGTGATATTGTATTGGCGGAAGATTTCTTCAGCGAACCGGCGGCCTACTGTATCAGGCGACAGCAAAATGAGCGGAACTTCTCTTAGCATATCAACCGTTGCATGCTCATGCTTAGCCAGTGGGTGCTCTGGACAGACGACGAGTTCGAACGAATCATAGTAGAGCACGGACGTGTTCAGATTCGGGTTCTGTTCGTTCAAATATCCGATGCCAATATCAACGGTGCCATTTTCGATATGGGCCATGATCTGTGAGGAAGACATGGACATAATGGTCGTCTTAATGAGCGGGAATTGATCCTGGAAATAGGAAAGAACCCGCGGCAATATTTGAATGGCAATGGATGTTGTTGTACCAAGAACAATATGACCTTGTGGAATTTGGTTCAAATCACTCAGCTTCTGCTTGACTTCGTCGACGATATCTAAGATGCGCGTTGCATGTTCTAAAAATACCTTGCCGCTATCAGTCAGCGTGACAGGTTGATTTCGGTCAATGAGCACCGTTTTGAATTCATCCTCCAAGCTTTTGATCTGAGCGGATACTGCAGGCTGTGTCAGGTTAAGCAATTCACCAGCCTTGCGGAAACTCATTGTCTTGGAAATGGTGATTAGTGTTTCCAATTGACTTAAATTCATTACTGCTCCCCCTTTCTTGCCTATATAATCATAGGACTCAAGTATGTAATGAGATGGATGTTTCTAGGTGGATATGTAATAACTGATATAGGATATCAGGCGAAAGCTTCAAAACTATTTATCGCTTTTATGGGGCTAATAAAATGTTTTTCTCATTATACATTAGATTAGATGCGGAAGCTATGTTGTCAAACAATGTTTTCCAATACTGCGGCTTATACAAAACTTAATAATTGAACTAGTTGACCATCGTGAGGCCATACCGCACAATGAAATGAAGATATTCTCATAACGTTATGTTGTCGCTTAGGGGGAAAATGATGCGTTCGAAACAAGTACGCAGTTGGATGATGTATGATTGGGCGAACTCCGCATTTGCAACGACGATGTTGGCGGCAGTGCTTCCTATTTTTTATCAATCTGTAGCCGCTTCCGGTCTGCCGAATCACGAAGCGACGAGCTATTGGGCATTTACACAGACGATTGGCATGATTTTTGTTGCGCTGTTGTCTCCGATTTTGGGGGCGATGGCCGACTTGTCTCGCCGCAAGATGGCATTTTTGCGTGTTTTTGCGATTAGCGGCTCGGCTGCATGCATGCTCCTGTTTTTCGCGGGAAATGGAGATTGGCTGTATGTATCTGTGTTGTTTATTTTTGCGACGATCGGTTTTTCAGGAGGCAATACTTTTTATGATTCGCTTCTGCCGGGGATTGCATCGCCAGAAGAGCGGGACGAAGTATCTGCGAAGGGTTACATGTATGGATACATCGGAGGCGGCGTGCTGCTAGCTGTCAACATCGTTATGCTCGAAAAGTGGGAGATGCTGGGCTTCCCAAATAAATTAGTCGCAACGCAGGCCGTGTTTTTGTCTGTTGGCATATGGTGGCTTGCATTTTCCTTGCCGATATTCCGTAATTTGAAGGATCCTGCACGGATAGAGCGGCAATCGATTTCTTATTATACGAAGCAAGGGTTTAGCCGTCTTGCTCACACAATCAAGCGTGTGAAGCATTATCCGGAACTGCTGAAGTATATGGTTTCCTTTTGGTTTTTCAATGACGGCATTTCCACTATTATTGGAATGGCGGCTATTTATGGTGCTGGAATAGGCATTCAGACGAGTCATCTCATTATTTCACTGCTCATTACGCAGTTTGTAGGAATACCGTTTACGTATTTGTTTGCGAAGTTCGCTCGCAGATTAGGCTCCAAGCGTTCCTTGTATGTATCGCTCGGCACGTATATTTTAATTGTTTTCTTCGGCTACTTTATGACAACAGCGCTGCATTTTTACATATTGGCCTTTATGGTCGGGATGGTGCAAGGAGGAAGCCAAGCAGTGGCGCGCTCTGTCTACAGTCAGATGGTGCCAATCAGCCGCGCATCTGAATTTTTCGGCTTCCTCAGTCTGTCGAGCAAGGTGTCAGCTTCGATTGGGCCGGCTGTATTTGGCATGGTAGGGCTGCTGACAGGTTCAACGCGTGTCGCGATATTGTCTATTCTTGTCTTTTTCATTATTGGAATTGTATTGCTTGCCTTCGTTGATATTGAGAAGGGACGCAGAGAAGCGGCAATGGAAGAGGGCATGTGGAATACGGATTCTGCTGCAGGCACAGAAATGCCGATGTAGTTAGGTCTGTATGTGTAACATAGTGCGTAACAGACATAAGAACAATATTGACATATAAAAGCTGTCATTGAAGCAGCCCTGTTCCGACATTCGAGGGGTTGTTTTTTTTTTCGTCTCGTTGCGAGGACTGATCAAGAACAATGACCTACTTCTTTGTTCTACTATCCCCTTTGGTCCGTGGAATGAAGGATCTTCTATTCTCGGATTGACGTTCATGCTGTTGACCCTGTCGGAAGCAACATAGAGGTCTTATCCCTATGCTCACTGCTACTGCATCATTAGCAGGGTGGCATGCTGGATAGGGCCTCATTTATTTGGTCTCAGGATTTTTATCCAGTCTGCACTGCTGAGCAGCACTTTTCCCTTGCCGCTATGCTCAAAGTAGAAAATGCGGGTGTGCTCCAGAAAGCGCCCGACAATGCTTCGTACTGTGATGTTGTCACTCAGATTCGGTATCCCTGGGCGCAGGCAGCAGATGCCGCGAACAATGAGTTCGATGCACACGTTAGCCTTGGAAGCTTTGTACAGCAGAGATATGAACTTTTCGTCTACTAGCGCGTTCCTTTTCAGGATGATATGCGCTTTTCTTCTTTCGGGCTGCTTTTTCGTTTCGAGTGAATGAAACTAGATGCATGGCAATGCTCCCATCCCAAACTTATGTCAGGTGTCGCAGGCTATTCATGTTTAGGAATGAGTGCAATCCTAGGTGTGAATACTGCTTCCAGTAGACCCAACAATGCTGTCTACTGCTAGAGTAATGGAAATGGCAGGCGCAGGTCATAGATTTACGAAAGATTAACATCGTGCAGCGCGCTTTCGGATGGAGTTTTCATACTGGGCATGGCAAAATGAAAAGAACATTGCAAACTTTTTTTTTGCATAATCGCGCTCGGTATGCGCTGCAAACAACCATAATCGCAGATTTTCGTGAAAGCGGTATGGCAAGATGATGTCGGGTGCCAAACGTGCTGCGATAAGTAAGGAAGGAGAGAGTAACCATATAATGCGACCTAAGAAGGCACAGGAAACCAAGGTTCCCGGACAAAATCGCCATCAGGGCATCGTAGATATCGGTTCGAATTCGGTACGTCTCATGATTGCGGAAATTCGTGAGGATATGACTTTCCAAATTGTAGATCAATGGAAGGAAGTCGTGCGCCTCGGAGATGAGTATGATGAAGACGGTGCAATCCCTGAATATAAAATTGATAAATTGATTTCTACGCTTCTATTATTTAAGCAGTTATGCAGCCGTTATGAACCATGCGAGATCATAGCGGTAGCAACTGCTGCACTGCGCAAGGCGACGAACCGTGCTTTGATTTTAAGCCGCATATTGGGTGCAACTCAGCTGTCTGTTCGTGTGATAAGTGGAGAGTCAGAGGCTTATTTAGACTACCTCGCTGTCGTGTCTACGATGAACATTCAGAACGGACTGCTCATAGATATTGGGGGCGGTTCCTTAGAAATGGTGCTTATTCAGCAGCGGGAATTGAAGGAGAGCATCAGTATACCGATAGGCGCACTGACGCTTGCAAGCCAATATGAGGTTAGGGGGGCACTCCAGGCGAAAGAGGAGCAGCGGCTGATTGCCGATATGGAGAAGCTTCTAAGCCAGATTGATTGGCTGCAGCAAGCAGAGGGCTATACGCTAATCGGTGTTGGCGGCACAATACGGACTATTGCCAAGATGGATAAGGCTCAGGTGAAGGTTCCGCTGGCTTCGCTTCACCATTATGTGCTTGAACGGGAACAGGTTAAGCAGTGGCATAAGAGTCTAAAGCCGCTGTTGCTTGGGGAGAGGGAGAAGATTCAGGGGCTGTCCAAGGATCGCGCGGATATATTTATGGGTGCCTTTACGTTCATTAAGCATGTGATGGAACGCTTGGATATGCCAGCATTGATGGTCAGCGCAAAAGGGATACGTGAAGGCGTATTATTCGATATGCTTCAGGGTAATGGATTGACGATCGATGATCCCCTATCCTTATCTATCTCGAATATGATGCGAAGATTCCACTTGCAAGTCGAGCACGCGAGGCGAGTCCATGTGTTGTTCACACGGCTTGTGGAGGATATGGGGGCACTTATGGAGCTGGAGGGGGACTGGTCACAGATTATGTGCGCGAGTGCTATGCTCCATGATTGTGGGATCGTCATTTCTCCGCTTGAACGTGAGCGGCACGCTTTGTATATGCTGCTGCATTCGGACTTGTACGGACTGACTCCCCGTGAACTGGTGCTTAGCGCGTTCCTTGCCTCGGCTGATCAGAAGCTGAAGGCAGGAGAAGCGTGGAGTGACTATGAAGCACTCTTCCATCCAGGGGATAAAGAGGGAGTGCGCACGCTCAGCATATTGCTGCGGCTGGCAATCAGCTTCAACCGTGGAGCGGCGACGGACGTTGCATTAGATGCTTGCGATATTGAGGAGCAGGAGGTTGTATTCCATGTGCGTGCCTCGACTCCGCCACTGCTTGAAGTGTCGGAAGCGTATGCGGTTCGCACGGCATTTCGCAAGCGCTTCAAGCGGGATCTTGTCATCGTAGCTCATGTGACGCAGTCACGCTAACATAATCATAAGGCGCTATGGTGCAGGATGCTCCTGCCCATAGCGCCTTATTTGTTAATGCTCCCAGATTGGGTCTTCGATTATAATTGGACGATCCTGATCAAGCGGTAGTCCTGTTTCGTAAGAGCGGTTGCTGATTGCTTTCTGCAAAGCCGCATACGAGTTGGCAATCGCTCGTTGATCAGCGCCTGGCTCTTCCTTGACGCTCCAATAGACGGCAGCAGCCGATACTGCATGCTTCGCGTCTTCACTTGCCACTTCCCACATCTCCCATATGCTGGTGGTGCGGATCTCGCCTGTTCCTGTTGGATCCGGCCAAGGTCTCTTCGCTTCATTTAACACATCATAGGCTGGAGGATTCCGTTTATATACAAAGGGTTCAATCTGATTAAATGACAGCAGTTGCTTGATTCCGGCCGGATCGTGAAACAGCTTCTGGGCACCTACCATATCTCGGTTCGCATCATTCCAGAATCGGTTCTGAACACGAGCCGACAGCTCCGGGTAATATCGGCTCGTCAATGTTGTGAAGGCAGAAACGATTGCTTTCGGGAATTGCCCTCCAGTGTCAATCTCTTTCCATACCGGTGTATTCCATGTAGCGATCTTGCGCTTGGCATGCAAGATGTGAGTATCCATCAGCACCTCGAATCGTTGATGATCCCACTTGCGAAATCCTGAACGGACGAATACATAAGGATGCATATTCCGATCAAGGATATGGTGCAACAGGAATCCAAGTGCATATACTCGCGAAAGCATATCTCCTTTCGGAACGGAATCTATCAAGTCGAGCAGGAAAGGCCCGCACTGCTTATTGTGCATGGCATTTCCCAACTCATTCATTACTTTATTGCGCTGCCAGGGCAGAAATTGATGATAGAATAAAAAATCCGGCCCTTGGCATCCCATGTTGAACATGCGCTTCTGATCGTCGCGGGAAATCCAATGGGAAATGCCCGTATTGGCTAGTATCTCCTGGCCGAATAATAAATGTGTCCATACGTTAGGCATAATTCTCCTCCTCGTTGCAGGGCATCTCGGTGTTTAAGCGGCTTTGGAAGCTATCGCAGTGGAGATGCTTATCTATCAGTTCACCCGAAATGATGGGCAATGTCAATCCTATACGATGATAGAAAAAGATAGTGTCCGGTTTCTTTATGTGGAACATTTTTGTGCAACATGATGAACTTTCATGATCTGTCTAGCAAGATGAAGCGTTTGCATGTACACTGTAAGGAGCCACGGGGAACAAGCCTGCAATGTGGGGCTCCAAGCAACCGTGACAGTAGAGATATATACATCATGTGGAGAACAGGTGGAGGATAATAACATGGAACAATTTCGTTTGCCCAAAATCGATGTACCTGCATTCGACTTGCCGAAAGCAGTCACCCGCGTTATGGAAGAAGCGGAGCAGAAGCTTGCGCATCGACCTAAGCTGTTGAAGCTGTTCAAGAACTGCTTCCCTAACACTCTTGAAACAACGACAAAATTATTAGATGACGGAACAACATTCGTCTTGACCGGGGATATTCCTGCAATGTGGCTGCGCGACTCCGTAGAGCAGGTGATTCATTACGTACCATTCGCGAAGGACGATAAGGACTTGCAGCGCATTATCGGCGGATTGATCAAGCGTCATATGTTTTATATTAATATTGATCCTTATGCAAACGCGTTCAACGAGACGGCAAATGACTGGCACTGGGATGCCAACGACCAGACTGAAATGTCCCCGTGGGTGTGGGAACGCAAGTATGAGCTGGATTCGATGTGCTTCTCGATTCGCCTTGCCTATATGTATTGGAAAGAAACAGGGCGCACTGACATTTTCGATACGAATTTCAAGTCTGCGATGCGTAAAATTGTGGACGTATGGAAAACGGAGCAGCGTCACTTTGAGCAATCTCCATACCGCTTCACACGTGTGAACTGTCCAGCCATTGATACGATTCGCAACGATGGCAAGGGAATGCCTGTGAATTATACAGGAATGACTTGGTCTGGATTCCGTCCAAGCGATGATGCATGCGATTTCCATTACAGCATTCCGTCGAATATGTTCGCAGTTGTCAGCCTGCGTCAAATGCAGGAAATTTCCAAGTACGGCTTCCGCGACGAGGAATTCGTGAGCGAAATGGCGAAGCTGGAAGAGGAGATCAACCACGGCATTCAGCTGTATGGGGTTCACAATCATCCTACATTCGGCAAAATATATGTTTATGAAACGGATGGCTTCGGAAATTCCTGCCTTCTAGATGATGCAGGAACGCCAAGTTTGTTATCGATCCCTTATATTGGATATGCGGCGGCAGACGATTCGATTTATCAAAATACACGCAAATTTATTTTGAGCAAAGAAAATCCGTATTACTTTGAAGGCAAGGTTGCGAAAGGTATTGGCAGTCCGCATACGCCAGACGGTTATGTATGGCATATGGCGTTGTCCATGCAAGGCTTGACGGCTGCAAATGATGAGGAAATGCTTGCGATGATTGATATGCTGGAAGCAACGGATGCAGATACTGGATTCATGCATGAAGGCTTCCTCGCAGACGATCCGAATGTGTTCACACGTCCTTGGTTCGCTTGGTCGAACAGCCTATTCGCACAGCTTGTATGGAAAGCGATGCAGCGCGGATTGCTGGATAAATAAACTAGATTCGCGTTCATCATAAAGAAGCCTTCCATCTCCTTATGTGGGATGGAAGGCTTTGTTGTGCCAGTATGATCGGTTTGGTTACAGCAAGCTGGATGAGGTGCCCCACTGGTTATCGTAAACGAGGTGACTTAATACTTTTCGCTTCTCCCAGTTGTAAGCTTCAAGCAGTGGCCGTTCTGGATAGTCCTCAGTATACCCAATGGAGATGAGTGCAGTAGGATCGATATGAAGCGGGATGTTGAGGATGCGCCGAATGTCTGGCTTCTTGTAGAAGCTGACCCAGCCCATTGCTAAGCCTTCGGCATAGGCAGCAAGCCACATATTTTGAATGGCGCAGCTTACGGACATAATGTCGGTCTCAGGAATAGAGTTGCGACCCAGCACATGATCGCCGCCACGCGAAGGATCGCATGTGATGCAGATTGTGACGGGAGCCTCCAGGATGCCTTGAATTTTAATTTCCATAAATTTAGTGTCGCGATCTGTACCTTCATAATGGATAGCCAAGGCACGTCGTTCCCGGTCTACAACCTCAGCCAGCTTGGCTTTGGTCTCGGCGTCTTTGATCACGATAAAGTTCCATGGTTGCATGAAGCCCACTGACGGCCCGTGATGAGCGGCCTCCAGCAATTTAACCAGCAGCTCATCGGACACGGGCTGTTGAAGGAAGGTGCGAATATCTCTGCGGTTATATATCGCTTTGTAAACGCCTTCTTTTTCCTGCTCAGATAGTCTATTCATCGTCATGAGTTAGGCTCCTTTTCTCGAATTTGCAAGGGATGTCATACTTTTGAATACGATCATCATATGTTTATTATAGCGTACAAGTTATTCATGCTGCGAATCGTGAAATGATAAGGACAGATAATCGCCTTAGTTCCTTTCTTTCTGGCTGGTAAAAGAAGAGGGTCTGCCATATGCAGATATGGCGAGACCCGTCAGTAAACATGATAGTTGATTAAGGACAGCGCATGATTGCGGGGAACAAGTATCACGTACGTTCTGTATGTTTTCTGTATGCCCGCGTGTGCGTGATCATGATGTTAAGAACGAGTTGCTGCTGTTTTCTTGTTGGTAGGAGCGGGAGATTCCGTCTTGGATCTCGGAAGTGACTGCACCGCTTCTGCCAATAAGGCGGCATAGGCCTTGGCTCCCTTAGGGACGAGGTGAGTAGCGTCCGGCTCAAAATAATCGTCTTGATCTTCACTAGCGCTGTACCAATCGACTAAAGTGACTTTTGGATTGGCAGCAGCCGTTTTTGCCAATAGTTCGTTAATCTTGCTTTCCCATTTCTCAGGCATGCGGGTATTGACGAAAATAATATGCTCTACACCAGAAAGCGACTCAATGAGTTTGTTGAGCTGCTTTTCACCGAATATACCATTCGTTCCGAGGGCAATGATGACGCAACGGCCCAGTTTTCCGGCCTTTTTTAGCTCCTGAAGCACATTGCCGGCTTCGGACATCTGTCTTCCAATTTGAGCATCAACCACGGCACCCGGCAGATGCTTGATTAGATAAGGAGCAACATCCAGCATGACAGAATCCCCAACTGCTGTCACCGACCACTTCTGCTTCGTATTGGGGGGATAAATTCCGTTGGATGGCGGATTAGAGCGTTTTGGTTGTCGGCCATCAGCTTGCTTGGCATCGGTTTGCTTATCCTTGGCATTTTGCTGCGATTCGGCAGGATTGGGCTTGCTGTGCCCCGAACCGTCAGGCTTTTTAATGTGATTGGAAGATCCATTAGGCTGCTTCTGATCTTTCTGTTCAGGTTCTTTGATCATGTTGGAACCATGATGTTCTTTTTGTTGAGCCTGCGAGGCTGCTCCTAGTTCATCTTGCGTTATCATAAGTTGATTGTCTGGCTCTTGTCTTCCCACGGTCGATTGAGCGGCATCTACTGGATAGCGGCTGCTCATGCCGACATAAAACAAAGTGAGCAGCAGGACGCAGCAGGCCGATACAGACCAATGCTTCCATGACAACCGGTGCCAAGCATCTCGTTCTGTACGAGCCTTATGCCACAGATAGGAGAGGTATCCGCGCTGGATAGGCTGCTCGATATAGCGCCAAGATAAGGCGGCAAGCAGTACACTTGCTGTTATTTGCAAAACGGCACGCGACCAATCGAAGCCGCTTGTATTGACTTCTGGATTGGTAAGAATGATAACCGGATAATGCCACAAATAAATGCCATAGGATCGTTTGCCAATCCATACGAGAGGTTCCCAGCTCAGCAGCTTGCTGCAGCGGCTGGCTGGATGGGCAAGCACCGCAATCGTAAGTGCGCTCAGAACGGAGAGCAGCACGAATCCCCCCTGATATAGAAAATCATCATATTCACTTATTTTCCAAATCATATAAAGGATAGCTCCTAACCCGATAGCTCCAATGGCATCAAGGCCAAAGCTTGCTCTGCCCGTTGACTGTAAAGCGAGACGTCTGCTAGGCAGCACGACGGCAAGGGCTGCTCCAATGAGTAGTGCAAATACCCGCGTATCTGTCCCATAATAGACTCGGCTTGGATCGGTACCTGGCTCGTATAACCACGCCATTGCGAAGGCAGATAGTGTGGCTGCCGCTGCAATGCCAATTAGCAGCTGACCTCGTCTCGGTGCAAGCTTAATACCAAGGAACAACAATAAAGGCCAAACCAAGTAAAATTGTCCCTCGACGGCGAGAGACCATAAGTGAAGGTATGGTGAGGGTGATCCGAAGCTGTCAAAATAAGAAACATTATGAAAAATAAGATACCAGTTATTGCCGTATATAAAGGTTGACCAAATATCCCCTCGAAGTCGTATCAAGCGCGACGGATCGAATATCGTGAGCCAAGCGACGCTGAGCATCAGCATGGCAATGAGAGCAGGGGCAAGTCTGCGCATTCTGTGTACCCAGAATGTGTACAAATCAATTGAGCCTCGCTGCTGTCTTGTGGCGAGCAGCAAATCCGTTACGAGATAACCGGATAATACAAAGAATATACCGACTCCCAAAAAGCCTCCTTGCGCCCATCCAAGATTCAGATGATAGGCAATGACAGCCAGAACAGCAATTGCTCGCAGGCCGTCCAGAGCGGGTATGTAGCGTCTATTGTTGCGACGGAGCTCATGCATCTTGGACGCCCCCTACGTAAGGTATAACCGCAACGAATAACCATACGATTGAATCGTTATTCGGATGAAGTCTCGTGCATAACCATTTCATTGTATTCATGGTGTCCTTTCTTGTGATGTTGAGAAATGATTGGTTGTATAAGCAATTGGCAAAGTAGTAAAGCTTCAAGGCAAGTCCTGATCATTCGAACGATGTTCGTAGTAGCGAAGAGGATAAAGAGGAGTGAGTTTAGGATATGCTCTTACTCGTTCCTTGAGTTCATTTCTCCTACCAAGTGTAAAAATTTCGGAATAACCTCTATTACTATATCGGAAAGCACATATGTACTCGTTACAGAATTATTACATATTTTATTCATTTTTGTTATTTATCGGATTTTTAAATGATCCACTTCAAACTGATCCATTACTTGTTACGCTTACAAGAAACAAAGAGTTGTGATGAGAGGATGTGGAAATGTTTTCAAGGAGCAGTGGTGGTCATTGCAAATGCATACTCCTGTATCCTTTTGTCGAGGTTAATTGGCTATAAGATGCGCTGAGCATCATGAAATGCAAAGAGGCTGGATCGACGAAAATATGTCGAAATAAACCTCTAGGAGTAGTTCTTTATACTCAAAATATAAATCTGGATATGTTTTTCTTGTGAAAATGATAAATCAGATAGTGCTTGAATGAATCGTTTTCAGTATAATAGGCATAGAAAAGTGGATATATAGGACGATCGGATTGTGTCGAATATACTCCATTAATGTCGGAAAGGGGAAAAGATAGCTGAGATGAGAGCCGAATGGATTCATCCTTTTTTGCAATCGGCAAGCACAGTTATTGAACAAATTGTGCAAGTCCGTCCTAGTCGGGGAGAGCTTCAAATGTTGAATTGGAGCGGCACGCATGATTTACGCATCCAGGTCGGTCTGACGGGGCAGTTGTCCGGGCAGGTGGCATTTGGCTTGAATGAGGACGTGGCGTTAAAAATGGCATCAGCTATGATGGGAGGACTTCCTCTTGCATCCCTTGATGCTATAGGTGAAAGCGCCATTTCAGAGCTAGGCAACATGATTAGTGGCAACGCAACGACACTGATGTACAATCAGGGCATGCGCGTTGACATAACACCTCCCCAATTGCTCATATCTGCTGAGCATGCAGGCCCTATTCTAGAGGCCATGGCTGTGCCGCTATTATTGGACGGAATTGGGCGATTTGATGTACTTATGCATATCGGCTATAGTGAAAGAGTCGACGTTGTATCCTGATGCGGCGACGCAGTTCTGACCAACCGCGCTGCTATACATAGGGTGTGAACGGTGTGGATGGGAAGGTAAAGGAGTAGGGCGATGGAACTGAAAGGTAAGATTGTTCTGATCACAGGTGCATCAAGCGGAATTGGAGCTTGGACAGCCCAAGCAGCTGCTGCGAAGGGAGCTGTTCCGATCTTAACGGCACGCTCTAAAGAAAAGTTGGAAGTTGCGGCTGTCTCGGTGACGCCTTCACCTGCCATCTATACGATGGATGTAACGAATGAAGAGGACGTGTCACACGGTATTGCAGCTGTGTTGGAGAAGTATGGGCGCATTGATATTTTAGTGAACAATGCAGGTTTCGGATTTTTTGAGCGGACGGTGGATATGCCCATCTCGCAGTTTGCCGCGATGATGGATGTGAATTACATGGGGACGGTGCGCTGCACGAAGGCTGTGCTGCCTCATATGCTGGCGCGGGGCGAAGGACATATTATCAATGTAGCTTCAATGGCAGGCAAGATTGGTTCTCCGAAGTCCGCAGGCTATACGGCAACGAAGCACGCTGTGCTCGGCTTTACGAATGCTCTGCGCATGGAGCTGGCAGGAACAGGTGTCGCAGTATCAGCGGTCAACCCCGGCCCTGTGAATACGCCGTTCTTCGATCAGGCGGATCCAAGTGGGCAATATGTAAACAATATTCGCTGGTTCATGATGGAACCGGAGAAGGTTGCAAGTCATATTGTCCGCGTCATGGAGACACGTAAGCAGGAAGTGGATCTCCCGTGGCTTGGTGCGCTCGGAACGAGGCTGTACGGCATGTTCCCGCGGATATCGAATCGTGTTGCCTCGAAGCTGTTGAACAAGAAATAGGATAGGTAACCATTGGTGGCGCTGTATGATGGTTGAAATGGCGAAGTCCGCTTCTCCTGTTCGTATTGAGATCGGGAGATAGCGGACTTTTTTTGTGCTTGAGCGATACCTATTGAGCTGTGAAGATTATTGTTGATTGCCTCCATCGGCACGGTGCGCTTCATTCATTTGCTTAATTTCCTCAAATAGTGCGCGAACTCCTGCTTTGCCTTCCGGATTCGCATTGTTCCAATGGCGGGTCAAGTTGGGCATTGTTTTATGCATTTGATTATAGAGCGCCCACATCTTCACCTTTTCAACTGTGGCTGGGTCGGAGTGTCCAGTCAACAGCTCTGCATATTTTTCGACGAGCGCGTCGAATAAAGCGGTCATGTTGTCATTCATTTGCAGCAACCTCCTCACTTTATAGGTGTGTATGATTAGGCTATCATAATGAGCAGAAGTTGGAAAGTTGGAGCGGAGACTTCTTTTCGATATAATGGGTACAGCGAACAAAGGGAAGGTATGTTCATGTTCAGTGGATATGAACCGCTTTCCATAGAGAGGAACGATACATGTTGAGTGCTACCTTTGAATCATTTTCAATACGTGAAGAGCTGAAGCTGCGGCTGCAAGCCAGACATATTACGGAACCTTCGCCGGTTCAGTCAGCTGCTATTCCTGCTGCACTGGAAGGGCGCGACGTGCTTGCGCAATCGCAAACGGGCACGGGAAAGACGATTGCCTATTTGCTCCCTGTGCTAACACGCATACAGCATAATGAGCGGACAACGCAGGCTGTGATTGTAGCGCCTACACAAGAGCTTGCGATGCAGATTGTGCGTGAAGCGGAATATTACAGCGAGGGCAGCAGCATTCAGATTGCAGCGATAATCGGCGGCGCGGCACTGAAGCGGCAGGTAGAGAAGCTGAAGCTGCACCCGCAGCTCGTCATCGGCACACCGGGCCGAATCCGTGAGCTGATAGAGATGCGCAAGCTAAAGATGCACGAAGTGCGCACCATCGTTGTAGACGAGGTCGATCATGTGCTGCAGAAGGGCGGTGCAGGCGATACGGATTATATTATGCGCAGCGCGCTGCGTGATCGCCAGCTTTTATTCTTCTCCGCCACATTGCCTGAAGAAGTAAAGGCGCTTGCAGAGCGCTGGATGCAAGACCCGGTAAACATCGGTATTGAGCCGGAGAAGCGAATAGCTGATACGATTGAGCACCTTGTGTTCGTTTGCGAGGAGCGGGACAAGATTGATATGCTGAGACGCCTCGTTCGGCATTGGAATCCGAAGCAGGCGATCGTGTTCATCAATGACTCTGCCGAAATTGCAGAATGGGAACAGAAGTTAAGCTATGCCCATTTGTCAGTCGCCTCGTTGTATGGCGATGCCCCGAAGCAGGAGCGGGTTAATGTCCTTAAACGCTTCCGTGAAGGTCACTTCCAGTTGCTGTTGGCAACCGATGTAGCTGCGCGGGGATTGGATATACCTGATTTGCCATTCGTCTTCAGCGCTCAGCCTGCATTGAATGCCGAGCACTATGTGCATCGTGCAGGGCGTACGGGTCGAATGGGACGTCAAGGCGTATCTGTCAACCTGATCTCTCCTCGCGAGCAGTTCATTATGAAAAAGTTCGAGCGCGAGCTTGAGATTGTCATCCATGAGCGCAGTTACTATGATGGCCGCATTATCGATTCGAATGATGCAGACCGTCGTCCGAAGACGAAGCCAGCTTCCAAGCAGCCGTTCGGCAAGTCATCGGCGGGGGCTCGTTCTCAGTCACGGGACAAGCGTTCTGGCAAGGATAAAGATAAAGGCGCGCCGAAGTGGTTGAAAGAGAAGCAGAAGCGTCGTTAAGTTGAATAAATGCGAGCTGGTTACTAGGCCGCTGTAGATGATGCATCTACAGCGGTTTTTCTTTTTCACTCATCGGTTAGAGGCATGACTATTTATACGGAAAGCAATTTGATCTCCTCTCATGTACATTCTGCAAACAGAAAAATGAAATGGATTTTCGAATCCTATGAACCTGAGAGCTGAATTTTCCATCTACTTTAGTAGAGAACTATATTTGTGTACATAGATTTCAGTGTTTTACGCAAATGAGAAGCTGAAAGGGAGGAGAAATGGATGGTGAGTAGGAGATGGAAGACGAGCATACTGTTGCTGGGTATGATGTCTGTATTAACGGGGTGCTTTGGGGAAAAGTAGGTATTGGAGCCATTGGACGAGGGCAAGGGAAAGCTAAAAGTAACCTATTACAGTGAAAAATCGTTCTACAGCGATTACGGAAATTATTTTAATATCAAATTCCCGGATATTGAGGTTGAGGTCATCAGCACTGCTGAAACCGATATGGAAGAGCTGTTGGACAAGCAGAAGCCAGACGTCGTGCTGCTAAGTGAGCACATGTTCGAAACGTATGCGCAGCAAGGAAAGCTGTATGCGCTGGATGATATTATTGCACAGGAAAAATTCGATTTGGAAGGCTACATGCCGGGCTTGATAGATATGATCCGCACGAAAGGCAGAGGGAAACTGTACGGGCTGACTCCCTATTTTTATAACGAAGTGATCTATTACAATCGCGACTTATTCCAAGCGTACAACATAGAGCTGCCGCGCAATCAGATGAGCTGGCAGGAAATATTGGCTTTATCCAAGCGCTTTGATGGGATGAGAACGGGGGACAATGAAATCTATGGATTATATCAAAGTCCCTCCAGCTTATTGATTAATATCGCAAATACTTTATCCCTTCAAGTCTTTGATGCGAAGGGAGAGAAGCTGCGCATTCGATCGGATGGTTGGGAGCAGGCCATGCAGATGGCAACGGATGCGGTGAGAAATTACCCGCCCGGACAAGTAGAGGGGATGAACAACCTGTTTCTCATGGGAAAGGCGGCCATGATTATGGATGGCCCTTGGTTCGCGAAGGAACTGCAGCGTGCCCCTCTGCACAATAAAACATTGAGCACGATGAATTGGGACATGGTTACGGTACCAGTCGATTTGAAAAGACCCGACGAGTCTTCAAAGGTCAGATTGACAAAAATGTACGCGATAATGGCAGACTCCACCAACAAGCGGGCTGCGTGGGAATTTGTCCAATTCGTTAATGGGCTGAGCATGGAGAAGGTTGCTTCCCGCAATCCGATATCCACTCTGCCGACGCGGCATCAATTTTTCAAACAATTGGAAGGACGAAGCACGGAACCATTCTATATGTTGAAGCCAAGGCTCTCTACGGAGTCTTCGCCTCCTGAAGGAAGCTGGGGATTTTGGGTGGGATACGGCAATAAGCATGTACCGGAAGACTTTTACTCACCATTCAATGAGTTGTTGGACAAATCTTTGCAGGCGGTCATGCAGCACGAGATAACACCGGAGGAAGCCGTCAATGAGTTGGATGCGAAGGGGCAGCTACTGCTGAACAAGACGCATGCTGAGGAGATAAAGAAAAAAGAGGCTGAAAGCGCGAAAGAAAACGTGGATGCAAAGAAGTAGAAAACGGAAATTTTAAATAGGAGAAAGAAGAGAATTATTCATAGATTTCATAGTATACGGTGAATTTTAAAAATAAATGTACAATAGCGGAAACCAAATACTGGGCTGTGGCGTCATAATATATGAGTAAATGTACACACACAAATATACTCAATCTATGAAATGTACAAAAAGCGGAAGGGGAGAAAGAATTGGCGTCAAAGTGGAAAATAGGCGTGCTGTTGCTTGCGGTAGTTGCCTTAATGAGCGGCTGTCTTGGGGAGAAGCCGGTATTGGATCAATTGGAAGAGGGAAAAGGAAAAATTAAGGTTATTCATTATAGTGAGGAATCTTTCTATAGTGATTATGGCAATTATTTTAATATTAAATATCCGGATATCGAATTTGAAGTTATCAGCTATAAAGAGCTGGCGGCGAAGCAAGGAGAAGGCGAATCATTCGATTTTGATGCAGAATTAGAGAAATTTATAGAGAAAAATAAGCCTGATGTGATGATGTTAAATGGGAAGCAGTTTGAGAAATTTGCGCAAAATGGCAAGCTGTATGGCCTGGATCAAATTATTAGCCAAGAAAAATTTGATCTGGAAGGCTATATGCCGGGGCTTGTTGATTTGCTTCGGTCTAAAGGGAACGGCACTTTATATGGATTAGCGCCGGCCTTCTATACGGATGTGATGTACTATAACCGAGATTTATTTAAGGAGCATAATATCGAGCCGCCGCGCAATAAGATGAGCTGGCAGGAAGTCATTGATTTATCGAAGCGCTTCACTGGTATTGGCTCAGGAGACAATAAGATCTATGGATTTTATAAGTCCTATGGAGATGTTCAGTTTATCGTTAATAATATCGCCTCATCTGCTGGATTGAATTTGTTCGATACGAAGGGCGAAAAGCTGCTTATTAATTCGGATGGGTGGAAAAAGGCAATTAAAATGGCGACGGATGCCGTGCGGGACAAATCGATAGCCATTCCATCTCCCGAAGAGAGTCAAACTGGATGGGGTGAAGCATTCTATCAGGGCAAGGCGGCAATGGTAATAGAGGGGACTTGGTTTGCACAGCAAATCAAAAACCGCCCTCTTTATGACAAGAAGTTTAAGGAAATTAATTGGGATATCGTAACGGCGCCAATCGATCCTTCAAGTCCTGATGAATCGAGCGATGTGAACTTAACCGATATCTATGCGATCGCTGCGGATTCCCCAAATAAGCGGGCAGCTTGGGAATTCGTCAAGTTCGTGAACGGACCTGAAATAGCGAAGGCTGCGGGACGTACAGTGAGCGGCCGAATTCCTACACGAAAGGACTATTTCAAAGAAATCGAAGGCCGCAGTACCGAGCCATTCTTCTTACTGAAACCTAAATTGGGCACATCCTATTCTGGATTTTGGGGGAACTATAATGTTCCAGACACCTTCAATAAGAACTTCAATCCATTAGTAGAAGAGTCGCTAAAGGCGATCGTCGATAATAAGAAAACGGTAGAAGAAGCTGTGGCTGAGCTGGAAGCGAAGGGTCAACAATTGTTGGATAAAGCGCATCAAGAGCAAAAGGCCAAATCAAAGGATAAAAAATAAACAGGCATTGAACTGAAGATATATGAAGAATCCGTCATAAAACCTTTTATGGCGGATTTTTTTGTTAGTAGATGCATGCTGGAATAGAGACAGAGAGAAGAAATATACGATTTTTTAGTAGGATGATAATTATTTGGTTGTAATATGGAAAATTTGTCTATATACTTGTTGTTGATATTTGGAAAAACAGGAAGGGGAGTTGTGTGTGTGGACGAAATCGAAGCTCGTCATATTACTACTAACGATTACTTCTATGTTAAGCGGATGTCTCGGAGAGAAGCCGGTACTGGAACAGCTTGAGGAAGGGAAAGGGAAAATTAAGGTACTCTACTATAGCGAGGAATCCTTCTATCAACAGTATGGCAACTATTTTAATGTAAAGTTCCCAGATATCGAATTTGAGGTGGTAAGCTCAGAGGAGATGTACGCGAATCGCAAGGATGGCGAGCCGTTTGATTATGAAGCTGAAATGAAAAAATTCCTTGAAAAGCATAAGCCGGATGTCTTATTCTTGGATGATTCCTCATTCGAAACCTATGCAAAAGACGGAAAATTGTACAACTTAGAAGAGATCATTGCTCAGGAAAAGTTTGATTTGGAAGGCTATATGCCTGGTCTTGTTGATATGATTCGGGCCAAAGGGAACGGTACCTTGTATGGCCTTGCACCTTATTTCTATACAAATGTACTGTACTATAACCGAGCACTATTCAAGGAGCACAATATTGAGCCGCCGCGCAACAAGATGAGCTGGCAGGAGGTCATTGATCTGTCGAAGCGCTTTATTGGCATCGGATCAGGCGACAATCAAGTGTTCGGCTTGTATCAGGAATATGGTGATGTGGAGCGAATTATGGACAATATTGTCTCTACCTCCGGCTTGAAATTGGTAGACCAGAAGGGTGAGAAACTGCTCATTAACTCAGATGGATGGAAGAAGGCAATCACTCTTGCTACCGATGCGGTGCGGTCGAAGGCGGTATATATCCCGCCACGAGACAACGGCGGTGAGAACGGACGAATGATGAGTGTCGGGGATAATGCTTTTATGAAGGGCAAGGCAGCGATGATAGTTGAGAGCACCTGGTATGCGCGTCAATTAAAAGATCGTTATCGCTTTGACAAGGAAACGAAGCAAATCGATTGGGATATTGTTACTGCACCGGTAGATCCGGCAACGCCTGAAGAATCTGGCAATGTATTTTTATCTGAAATCTATGCGATAGCCGCTGATTCTCCGAACAAGCGTGCGGCTTGGGAATTCGTCAAGTTTGTCAACGGTACGGAGATGGCAAAGGCCGCTTCCAGAACGCTGAGTGGACAGCTTCCGACCCGCAATCAATTTTTTAAAGAAATCGACGGCAGAAGCACGGAGCCGTTCTACATGCTCAAGCCGAAATCTAACACAGAGCGCTACAACAAAAATATTCCTATGGAATTTTATGAACCTTATAGCCAATTGTTGCGGAAAGCCTTGCAGGATATCATCGATAATAAGAAGTCCGTAAACGAAGCAGTTGCTGAATTGGAAGCGAAGGGACAGGCAGAGTTGGTGAAGGCACGCGAGGCTGAGAAGGCGCGTCTAGCCAAAGAAAAGAAGGAAGGGTCGTCTACTAAATCTGGAGGCTAACCAACTTATATATAGAGTATGACGAGATGGAAAATGTAGATTTAGCGAATGAAAGCATTCACTCATGTGTGAATGCTTTTTTGCTTATTTAATAGATTGCCGTGTCAACTAATTTTCAGTTTATGATATCCATTCGCTTCCTGTCGGGTTGTTCGCTATAATGAAATTAGTGAGGTGAAGAGGAATGAAACCCTTGATGAAGATTGATCGTCTAACAGGCGGATACAGTACAGGAAGGCCCGTACTCCATGACATATCCTTGCAGGTGAATGCTGGTGAAATGGTAGGTCTCATTGGATTGAACGGTGCAGGAAAGAGTACGACGATGAAGCATATATTAGGTCTGCTTGAACCGCAAGCAGGAACCGTTGCTATAAATGGAAAAACACTTGCGGAGGATGCAGAAGCGTACCGGGCTGCGATCGCTTATGTGCCGGAATCACCGATCCTCTATGATGCGCTAACCGTGCGCGAGCATCTTGTATGGACGGCTACTGCTTATGGCGTCGAACAAGGAGTATTTGAGAAGCGGGTGCAGGAGCTTGCGGAATTGTTCCACATGACCGCGCATCTGGATAAGGCTGCACAGCATTTATCGAAGGGGATGCGGCAGAAGACGATGCTCATGTGCGCATTCGCAGTTCGCCCGCCCTTATATATTATCGATGAGCCTTTTCTTGGACTGGATCCACTCGGTATTCGCTCCCTGCTGCAATATATGAAGCAGGTTCAGGCCGAGGGAGCTTCCTTATTGGTAAGTTCACATATTTTATCGACGATCGAGCATTATTGTGATTCATTCGTACTTCTGCATCAAGGCAGGGTTCTCGGAGCAGGATCGGTTCAAGAGATGCAAGATCAATATGCGGCCAAGTCCGGTACACGGGCCGAGGAGCGGCTTGAGGAGCTATTCTATGCGTGGGTGAGTGATGAACGTATAACAGGCCCTGTGGATGGTGTGCCTCGATGACACAGACTCGAACCAAAGAGGCGACTACCGTTACTCCTTTGACGGAGGCGCTGCTGCATCCGGAAGCATTATGGACAAGTCGCAAGCGAGAATTTTGGGGCAAGGTTATGCCCTATATGCGTTATGTCATCCAGAGCGGTCTGGGGGCGCTCGTGCTATTTGTCCTCGTGGCAGGGACGGCATTATATGCGTCCTTCATCGAACAGATTCCGCCCTCTTTTCCGATCAAGGAGGTTGCTCTGTTATTGGTAGCGCCTACGGTGGCGTATACAACATATCGTACATTGCTGCGGCCTGCTGATCTTGCATTCCTGCTTCGCATTGAGCACCAAATGTCAGGCTATATGAAGAGAAGTGTGCGCTATAGCCTATGGCCGCGAACAGTACTTCTTGTCGCAGTATGGTGTGTGCTATGGCCATTGTACAGCCGTGCAGAGGATCATCCAAAGAGCTTCATCCTGAGCTTAGCGCTGCTGCTGCTGATTAAGGCTGTAGCTGCATTCGGCGCTTGGAAAGAGCGACATTACAGTGACAAGCGTCTTCGAATTGCTGCCAGGTATATCCGTTACCTATGGTCTTGGGGAGCCACTGCTTGCTGGCTGTGGCTCAGTGTGCCTTCTTCGCTCCTGTTCATTGGAATCAGCGGTTTGGCCTATATGGGCTGGTTGGTAACAGGGAGAACTTTGCGCTTTCCTTGGGAGGCACACTTTGAGGCGGAGAAAGCGCATGAAGGACGAGTCTATTTATTTTTGAGCGGTTTCGTAGATCTTCCGGCAACAGATGAACGTCGATATGCGCGGCCATGGCTCAATTTTATAGGAAATCGCTTTGCGCTGAACAAGCAATTTGCTTATCGATATTTACTCATGAAGACATTATCACGAAGTGAACTGCTTGGCATCATTATGAGGCTGGTCGTTATTGGCGCTGTGCTCTTGTTTTGGACAAATGCAACGGAGTGGAGCATGCTGCTTTATGCGGCAGTTGTGTTCGTGATTGGCACACAGATGGGAGCTGTTTTTGCCTTTCATCGTCATGATGTATGGAACGAAGTATATCCGCTTCCCAATCATGCTCGCCATGAAGCGGCGTTATACGCTAGTACGGTTGTCCATGCGCTGGCAGCTATCGTGCTGCTGCTGCCAATTGCAGTCGGGCCATTAACGGTCGCATTCAAGCTGGCCATGATCGGAGCAGGCTTGCTTATCGTGGCGTTAACCAGATGGAAACGATCGAAACCACGCAAGGATGACGAGGATTAAGTATAATAGGAAGCATATAGATTACAAAATAAAGGGTTCCTAGAACGGCATCTTAGATAACGATCGACCCCTATTTAGTGAAGAAAGGGGAAAGCTTCTTCATACAGATGCATCCGGATTTGAATATTGAGGAGGAAGCGGCGACAAGTCGCCGTCGCTTCTTGACTTGCATGAACCTCTTTTTTTGTAACGTGTATCATATTTACACTCATATTTTAAGACTTGCACTCTTACAATTTATCCAAGGTCATGATCTGCGCTCGCAGATGATGGAGATCGGCAAGGTTCGCATCGAAGTAGCTCCAGTCCGTGAGACAATATACGACGCTACAGGAGCGAAGCTTGCTTTTTTTATCTACTCTCTCTATTTCAAAATGGAAATAACGTTGCTTCTTTGTCCTTTTTACTGTGTATGTCCGAAAAAAGGCAGGTATATGTAGATTATTTTGTGCTTTCATACTTGAACTAACCAGCAGGGGAAAGAATACGATACATTGTGACGTCATAGTTATGGTAATGGAATGGATGAATCCGCTATCAGCTTCAAATATGCAGCCAATTGAATTCAGCAGGGGATTCCCGTCATGTAGATGAAGGGAGAGGTGAGTGTCCGATGGAACAAGGACGCCGTCAGCTATTGCTCGGGACAATTATATGCAAAAAGTGTGATCGGATCATTGCCGAGCAAGATACGGAAAAAGTCATCGTGTACTATGTGGAGTGCAATAAACGGGATTGCAAAGAGCAAGCAGTGGCGGAGAGAGAGGTACAGTACATTGAAGCTTAGTTCGAATCAGGCGGAGCAATGGCATGGTACGAATGCTCAGTTCCATGACAATTCCAGCAGTGCGACAAGCATTCAGGTTATTGAACTGCAACAGCAGCACATTCCCCATGTTGGCACGCTATGGAGGGAAACGGAGCACACGGGCATTTCGAATACGACCAAATCCAGCAGCATACACATTGCCTGCTGCAACAGTCCTGAAGATGTGCAAGCTGCTTCAGAAGCAGGGTACAATAAATTGCTGCTGGCGCCATGTCATTACTTGCTATTGAAGTCTGGACGTGTGCGGCTGATACGGGAGATCTTGCTTGCAGGAACAACCATCGAACGGGAGGCAGCGCTTCAGAAACTTCTCCCGCTTATGACAGCAGAATATGAACATATGCTGGACAGCCTTCATCGAAATGCAGCCATACATGGATATGTGCGCTTACTTGATGCACCGATCGTGCTGCTGCTGCCAAGTATCGCTGATTTGGATCTAAGGATGGAAGTGATTCAACGCTTGGCGGCTGACTCAGACCGATCGATGGAGCGGCATCGCTTACATCAGCAGTGGCTGAAGCTCAAGCAATGGAAGCAGTGGCTCCATTCCGGGAGCGAGGTCAATTGCATGTTATCCAATACAGTTGTGGAGTGGATCGACATGCAGGCAGAAGCACTGTTCCGAGCCGAACAACGCTTAGCAGCCCAAGGCTATGATATCCAGCTTACGGTGCTGTTGCCCTATGAAGCGGGATGCTGGAAGCAGCATGTGAGTTATGTTCGCCTAGCTGCTGAGCAAATTCTTGGTGTTCACGCCACACGAAATTATCCGATCGTAGGGATACGAATGGAGCAAACGGTCAATGTTCCAGGGAATACGTCGCAATCTGATGGGCAGCCTGTCTTGCCGGAGATCGATATGGACTGGGAAGATGTTGACTTCGTCTGGTTAAGCCGGGGAGTAGGGCGAACCATATAATCTGGACGATGTTGTTACATCATAAATGAATCAAGAAGAGAGCGATATATGAAAATGAGCAAAGCCAGTGAAGGCAGGGTACACGCCTTCGCTGGCTTTTGTTGCGGTTAGAACAGCCGATTCAACCATCGTTTGCTTCCATCATCCAGTTCAGATGCCGGCGGGACGATACAGCGTCGACCGAAGCTGTCAATGAGGATCATACCGCCGTCTGGGGACGGCTGGACATGCTCGTGCAATGTTTCCAGCTCAAGCCTCAACGATCCTCTATCCGTAAGGACATCCCATTTCCATAGATTGTTCTTCTCTCGTATGCTTACTATAGTGTTCACCTTCGGAATGAAGTATCTTCGTTTCAATTCGAGCTGGATAGCAGCTTGACTGTTCATGTCCAGTTGCTGCAATTCCTGTACAATGCCGATTTCCTTGCCATCGCGATCCCGAACAGATAAGTAGCACTCGGCATGAGAGAATGGAAATGCGCGATATATCGACACTTCAGGTATTACATTGTCCTCTTCTTTCAATTCCAGCACTCCTCCTTCGGTATGGCGAAAAGATACGGTGGAGGGCAAATAACGGATATCTTCTACTAATGGGATAGAGCTATCAGGCAAAGAGATACTCCCCTTTCATTTCAAACATTTCCTGCTGAGCTTGTACAAGCTTCGCATACACCCCATTTTGAGCGAGAAGCTGCTCATGGGAACCGGCCTCGACCAGCTTGCCTTGATCCAGCACGATGATGCGATTCGCATGGCGAAGCGTGGACAAGCGATGTGCAATGGCAAAGGTCGTCCGGCCACAAATCAGCCGCATCATGGCCTCTTGAATTTGGCGTTCAGTAGCGGTATCGACGGAAGCAGTAGCTTCGTCAAGAATGAGGATCGCGGGGTCATGAAGAATGGCGCGGGCGATAGCAATGCGCTGCATCTCGCCGCCAGACAAGCAGGTTCCTCGTTCCCCAACACGTGTATCGTATCCGTCCGGCATACGGATGATAAAGTCGTGTGCATTTGCGATTTTAGCAGCCCGCATGATTTCAGCCGGTGTTGCGTCAGGCTTGGCATAGGCTATATTTTGGGCTACAGAACCGTCGAATAGGAAGGTCTCCTGCAGGACGACGCCAATATGCTGGCGCAAGCTATCCTGCTTCATGTCCTTAATATCTGTTCCACCAATACGTATCGTGCCATTGTCCGGATCATAGAAGCGGCAGAGAAGATGGATGAGTGTAGACTTGCCTGCTCCCGAATGGCCGACGATGCCGATCATTTCCCCAGGCTGTACAGTAAATGAAATTTCCTTCAAAACAGGCCGATGCTTCTCATAGTCATAGCTGACGTTTTCAAACTTCACCTCGCCGTATACGTATGGCAAAGCCAATGCCTGTTCGTGATCCGGGACTTCCGGTTTCGTATCGATAATTTCAAAAATACGGCCTGCTGCGGCGAACGCACGGCTGGTCCAATTTACGGCTTGGCTGAACCAGCGAAGCGGTCCGAAGAACATCCCCATGTATCCTATGAACGCCATAAGTGTTCCTAGTGTCATTTCCTGTCCGAGTACAGATTGCCCGCCCACGTACCAGACAAGCAGCAATCCAGATTGAATAATGAGTGAAAAAAAGGGAGAGATGCCCGCCCAAAGGCTGTTGACCCGGATCGTTTGCCTCATCAGCGCATCATTCGCTTCACTATAGCGGCCGCGTTCCTTCTCTTCTTGACCGAATGCCTTCACTACCCGAATGCCCTGTAAGGTATCCCCAACGATTGTATTGACATGATAGAGGGCTCTCCAATGCATATACCAGCGTTGATGAGTAATCGGCCAAATGACAAACGAGAAAAACATGATAATCGGGGCAGGAAGGAGTGCGAGCAATGTTAACTGCCAATCTAATGAGCCCATCATCATAAAAATCGATATAATAAGCAGCACTTGGCTGGATACCCATATGATCCCTTCATTTAAAAATTGGTTGAGTGCCTCTGCATCATGATTGACTCGACCGATAAATTGTGATGTCTGGCGGCGGTCGAAGTAGCCTAACGACAGCCTCATAAGGGAACGATATACATCTTCACGAATGTTGTGCATCAGCTTGCTTCCGGTGTGGACGCCAATATAGCCGCGAATTGTTGTCATGGCCGACAGGGTAAGCTGGACGAGACCAAGCATTAGAACGAATGCAAGCAGGGATGCAGCAGGATGGGTTGGCTGCAAAACATCATCTACAATAATTTTCGTGAGGTAAGGCGGGATAAGTTCAATTAAGGTCGTGACGATAACAAGCAGTGAAGTAATCCCCATCCATTTTTTAAATGGCTTGGCATATTCTAAGACACGCTTGAACGCCTTTACTTTGTCGGTACAGCGAGGACAATTCGCATAGTGATTGATGAGCTGAGCCCCGCACTTGCTGCAGCGTTTAGGCAGGTCGTCAGCAGACGGTATAGGAAGCTCCTCCTCCTTGATAAGTGCTTGCAGCAGCCGGCAGGCATAAGCGAACTTCGCGTTTTGCATCGACGTGTATCGAACGAGGACAACTGCCCCGTTCTCGGTATCTGCAATAAGCTGTGACCCACCAATCGAATCACTCGTTCTGCAATTGTTGACAGCGCTTACAAGAACATGTCTTACCAATTTCCCTGAAGAAGTACATATGAAGATCTCATCTTTGGAAATCAGCAGCCAGCGTTCAGACAATGTGGCATCGTCCTGAATATCTGCTTTGCCGCAAAAGAGTAATTCGTTAGAGGTCATATCAGCGGTTGCAAATGGCGATGTTTCGATGAATCGCATGGACATCCCCCTTTTTATATGAACAAATACGCAACATTGGAAGATTGTAACATAAAATAATAGGCTTGGGGAGTGATATTTCGCATTGCTTCATTTTTTTAGAGGAAAACTTCATTTTACTAGGGGATGTCAAATAGGCGGGAAATCTGAGGGAACTTAAAAAAGAACCGCCGATGAAGTTGTTACACTCCCTCGACGGCTCTATTCGTTATACGATATAGGTATTTGGCGATTGCTCAAGTCCCTTATTATTTCGTTAAATCAAGCACACCTTGATAGATCATATCAAATAATTGCTCTAATTGATCTTCTTCTATGCAGGAGAATGCAACACGCAAATCCGTTTCACCGAGTGCGATCGTACCGACGCCATATTGCTCAAGCAGGTGCAAGCGCAGGGCTTCGGCGTTGACATTATGAAGCTTCAAGCACATAAAGTACCCGGAGTTGAACGGATAATAGCTCAACTTGTCTCCGTACTTGCCGCTGTCAAGCAGCTCCTTCACTTTGTTCGCGCGTGCCTTCATCAGATCGAATTTCGCTTGCTTTTGCGATTCATAATCAGCAGATTGAAGGGCATGAAGTACGAAAGTCTGCGAAGGGTGAGGCCCGCTGGAAATGGTAGCACGGATGATGCCGATTGTCTTCTGCTCCAAGGCAGAGAGTAAAGCTTCGGATTCAGCCGCATACGTAATGAAGCCTACACGGAAGCCCCATACATACTCTTCTTTCGTAGCCCCGTCGACCTTAATTGGAAGCACGTTCGGATGAAGAGAAGCCAATCTTCCGAATAAGGATTCGTGCATAGAATCTTCGAAGAAGAGACCGAAGTACGCATCATCGGTTACTACGACAAGACGCATGCCTGCTTCTGCCGCTTCGAGCAAGGCTGCGACAATTTGCTCGCCCTCTTCTCTTCCAGGTGTATAGCCGGTAGGGTTGTTCGGGAAGTTCAGCACGACGATTGCCTTGCCCTTGTCCTTATTTGCAAGCAAAGCGTCACGCAGTCCTGTACTGTTGAACTTCCAGTCGTCATTATATAACGGATAATAAACCATCTCTGCATTGCGGCGAATGCCAAATGTAAGCTCGTAATTCTCCCAGTTCTTCTCCGGCAGAACAACGACATCGCCTTCATCTGCGAACAGATCGGCCACAATGCTTAGACCGTGGGTCAATGCATTCGTCACAATTGGATTGCTAATTGTCGCATTGCGCAATGATGGGTTTTCCTTAAGCATTTTTTCCTTCCATGCCTTGCGCAGTTCAGGCTTGCCCGCTGGCGGTGCATAGGGATAGATATCGGCAGGGGCATAAGCGGACAGTGTATCCTGGATGACGCTAAGATGCATTGGAGTGCCGCCTTCTGTTGCGATGCCTATCGTGGCATTGAACGCCGCTTTTGCTTTGCTTTTCGCTTCAGCCGATTGACTCAAAATCCCTTCTTTCGGGAAGTAGATTTGCTGTGCGAGTCGGGAGAGCATGGCATAAATGTTCGGATTGTGCTGTTGAATTGTTTCGTTCAATTGTTGAGCCAGTTGGTTCATGGCGTCCATCCTTCCACCATCATTGTAAGGGTTCGTTCAATGTATGTATTGAACACGCCCTGTAAATAACTTTTTTTATTATAGCATTTTGGCTCTTCATTCGTCACGATGAATTGGTTATCATTACCTATAGGAAGTAGGCGACGCGCATTTGAATTCTGTCTGGAGATTAAGAATGAGGTTCAAATTTTGCAAAAGTGATGGTACTATAGTGAAATAGTGCAAATTTTTCGAGCAATCCTACATGAAATTGACTTAATATGACGGAGTAGAGACCATGTTAGAGAGAAAGAAGGGGGCACTACCGTGTTACAAGCATCACCAACACAATACGTTCTGAAGCCGGCGTGTGCCAAGATTACATGTGAACCGAATTGGAAATGGCAAAAGCGAGAGAAGCCAATGCCGAACTACGACCTGTTCTATGTATGGAGCGGGGAAGGGGAGCTGACTCTGAACGGCGAAGCCTATGAGATTCGCAAAGGGAGCTGCTTCTTGTTCCGGCCAGGCGATCACACGTCTGCAACACATAATCCGCAAAAGCCGTTGACATTAACTTATATTCATTTTGATGTGGATGCGTCCTTATCAGACATTCCGGTGCCGTATAGAGAACTGCGTGAAACGGTTGACTTCGAGCACTTGCTTGCTAGATATGTGCGCTTGTTCCTGCGGGATACGTATGGGGCGGAAGTGGAAGCACAGCTTGTGCTGAAGCAATTGATGATTCATTTGCTGCGTGGAGACAAGGAAGAGCCGGATGAGCGGAAAACAAGTCATCAGCTTGCGGAATCCATTCACGAAATCGCCAATTACATCAGGCAAAATCCAGGTGCAAACCATCGCATTCAGCATTTGGCGAAGCGAGCACAATTATCCCCGCGTTATTTCTCTGTGAAATTTAAAGAGCTGATCGGGATGTCTGTACAAACCTATATTATTCGTTCTCGGATTGAACGTGCGGAGCATCTGCTGCACCATGCGGGCATGAATGTGACGGAAGTGGCGGATGCATTAGGATATCGGGACATCTTCTTCTTCAGCCGCCAATTCAAGCAATATACAGGACGGAGTCCGTCTGAAATTCGATAAGATCATCATTAAGCTGTTTTGGGCATACGGGCCCGAGCAGCTTTTTTGGTTTGGATGACTGTACAAACTTTGCTATGCTTAACGGTATAGGGAAGCTGCTCGGGAACGACAAGGATCAACACGAGACTATCGACAAAACATGTTCGCTAATTTGCCTTTCCTGTTAGATGGAAGGAGTCGAATAAATATTAATTTTGTTGGATAGTGAGGGATTTACAAGAGATATATATAATGATAGAATATAGACAATAAATTCCATAATAAGGAGGTGATGGAGTGGGTTCTGTCAGTGCTGTTTATTCGACATTAGGAGAATTGATACAACGTTATCGGTATGAACGCTCAATGACGCAAGCGAAATTAGCGGAGTTGACACAAATTAACCGAGGCAGCATCTCCAAGATTGAGAATGGGGACATTAAACGGCCTGATTACGCGACCATACAACCCATTATTTCCGTTTTGAACGTTCCGCTGCGCGAAGTGATCGATGCCTTGTCTTTGACTGACCATCGTTCAGACACTTGGTTCGGATTATTGCATAATTCAACATCGAGTGGGGACTACTCCTTGTCAGCCGAGATAGCTTCCAATTTACTTGCATCCCGCAATGAAGAAAGCGAAGTTCTGTTGGACAAGCTCTTCCATGTGATTCAAGAAATAGCGAACGATAATGAGCTAAAGCTCTCATTACTGAACATCGTTATTACCTATGCAAGAAGTCATGGAATTCAGCGCTTTGTTGCGAGAGGAACTTTACATAAGTATTTAATTGAACGGGACGATTTCTCGAAAATGGAGGCAACTTATCAATCCGGGCAGTATGTGCTCCATTATGTCGAATTTCTTTCTCGTGAGGAAAAAGCAACTTTATATTACAAGCTAGGTATCCATGCGTATAATTTAAAGCGTTTTGACGAGTGTATTGAGCTATGCAAGAAGGCTATTATTGAAGAAGATGCCGAAAGCAGTTTTAGTGCCTACTCTACTTTAGGTATTTGTAATTCTTACTACCGTCTAGAACAATATGAGATGGCAGAAAAGTATTTGAAAATATTTAGTTTGTTTAGCTTTTCATTTGTAAAGGAAAATGTAGATTTCATGACAGCAAAGCTCAATGAACAAAAGGGTAACATTGAATTAGCGACGTCTCAGTTACAGAAGTGCTTGGATATTTTTTCATACAAATTGAATATCGTAAACTCGTTACTTGAAATATATTGCAACAATAATGATATGGAAGCAGCTGGTGAACTGATCCAACGTGAAAGTGAATTTTTGGCTCAGAGCTCGAACACACCTGTCTCCATTTCAGGCCGCGCGCATTATTTTGTAAACAAGGGTAAGTATTTGCTGGAACTGGATCGAAAGAAAGAGGCCATTGAAAATTTTGTTGATAGCGCCAAAATATTTGCCGATTTAAGTGAGCATAAGCAAATTTATGAATGCTTGGAGCTTATCTTTGAACATATGAAGTCATTTGAAGATGATTTTGAAATGATGAAAAAGCTTAGTGCGTTGTTCGCTGAGCTGAAAAACTAGGAGGAATCTTGTATGAAAAAAAAGATTATTACATTGTGTGCTTCGTTGTTAATGGCATCAATGTTGTTAATTCCTTCGATTGCCAATGGTCTCTCTGATGTAAAGTGTCAAGTGGCCAAGACTTCAGTTCATTATGTCGTCATGTTTGGTGGAGGTCATGATGTCGACATACCTTGGTAAGAAATAATGTAAGAGACGAGGACGCTAATCGTTAGCGTCCTTTTTTGTTGTCTAGTACGCATCGCAACAAATGTTGAAGAGCGTCGAATATATCTTATTTTAGAGAAACATAGTGAAATAAGCAGAATGTTATATAATGACAATGATACATAATTGTCGGATAATAGAAACAATCACTATAAAATAGAATCTCATTAAATCGGGAGGCTAACAAGATGCGGTTTTACTTTGATATCCCTACTAATGAAATTAGTTTGTCGGATGAAATACTGCTGGATGAAATCGAAAAAGCTCGCGAACAGCTGCAAGAAGCACTTGAAGCCGGCAAAACTTTCACTGACGCCGATGTTATTGAGCTTAGTCAGCGGCTCGATGAGTATTTGGTGGAAATTCAAAAGAAAAGACTGCTAAAAAAGGCAATCTTGGAGATTGAAATAGCTGGTTGAGCTAGTGAGCAAGGCGATGACTATCCGGTATAACGGAGGATATTTACATGGGTTCCGTTATGGAGTACGAGAAATTCGGGGAACTAATTCAATGTTACCGGAATGTGAGTATGACACAGCAGGAATTTGCAAAAGAAGCAGGTGTAGACTATGAAAGTGTTATCGCAATTGAAGAGGGAGAAATGCCACTAGAACATGCAGTGTTGAAGTCACTGATTACCTATTGCGTATCCCAGGGGCGGAAATAGTGGCATCCCTATCGACAGAAGAGGTTAGCTAGTCCAGAATAGAAATGGCTAAGCTAGGAATCGATGAAGATAGCTCAGAGAGCATTTACAAGGCATACTCCACCTTGCTTATTTGTTCATCATATTTTCGTCTTGAAGATTATAATGAGGCGGAAAGGTATTTGAATTCTATAGCCAGTTTCCATTTTCCTTTGTACAAGAACATGTCGACTTTCTTACTACTAAACTCCATGAAAAAAGAGGAGACATAGAATTGGCAATTTGCCAATTGCAAAAATGTTTTACAGTGTCTTCTTATAAAAATAGGCATTGTGAATTCACTTCTAGAATTGTATCTATCAAAAAATGATAGGTCTTCAGCTAGGCAACTACTCCAACAAGAACATATATACCTCAATGTAAACTACTTAAATCCGATTTCAATATCAGGACACGCATACTATTACAAAATTAAAGAAATATGGCTTCATAGATGGGGAAAGAACAGTGAAGCCGTTGATTGTTATATTCAAAGTGTAAGCATGTTTGTTGAATTGACTGAAAACGATATAGAGCTATTACGGAAGCTGAACGGACACGGTTGAGTATGATGAGCGCGGGTAAAACGGGGCGCAACTTAACAGATGCCTCTGTTGTACAGCTCAGTCAAGAGCTTGATATATTGTTGAAATACAGAAAAAGGGGATATTGAAAAGCTCCCTATTAAGAAATTGATGAAATATGGGCGCGACTGTTTATCTATCGCAACAAAATGTGGTACCCACGATTCAAACAGCAAGTTTAATGGAGGAAAGATGCATGAGGGCTGTAAAGTCTACTAAACAGAATTTGGGGGTGTTAATTCGCCGATATCGGCATGAATTGAATATGACCCAGCAAGATCTTGTGAAAATATCTGGTGTACATCGAAAAATGATTTCGATTCTAGAATATGGTGGTACTCCAAGAGATTATGCTTCGTTGGACTCAATCTTCACGGCTTTGAATATTCCTGCTCATGAGGTAGTGACGGCACTAGCCACTACGAAAATCCATTCGGACATATGGCTTGGTCTGCTGCAACAGCTCGTCTCTGCAGAAGGTGATATTTCGCTTGCAAGAGATGTAATGGTGCATGTATTGGCCTGTAAAGACGAGAGCACTGAAGCACGGCTAGGCAAGCTAATGAGCGTTGTACAACAAGGATCGGGCAGTATTGAGCATCGGCTTGCGTTAATGGATTATGCAATTGCACATGCTCAAATGCGAGGCATGGATACTTATGTTGCCAAAGGAAAGTATTATCGCTATCTCGTGGAGCGGGATAACTTCAGCAAAATGGCGGAAACTTATCTTTCGGGAAAAAAGGTGTTGCCCTATGCTGAATTTTTGTCGTGTGATGAACGCATTATTCTCTATTACAAGTTAGGTGTACATGCATATACCTTGCATTTTTATAAGGAAAGTATTGAGTTTAGCAAATTGCTGCTGGACAGTGACGGGAAAGACAGTACCTATAAAGCATATTCCATTCTGCTTATTAGTTCATCTTACTTTAAGAAATCCAACTATGAATTGGCAGAGCAGTATTTAGCACGTATTAGCTTGACCCGATTCCCATTCCTGAAGGATCATGTCGCTTTTATGAAGGCCAAGCTGTATGAGAAAAGAGGAGATGTGGAGTCGGCCATCTTCCAATTGCAGCTCTGCTTGAAATCGTCAGTTTATAAATTGAACATCGTAAACTCACTGCTTCATATCTATCTTCAAAAACGAGATATGGATGCCGCCCAACAGTTGCTACTGCGTGAACCCGACTATTTGGAAGAAGACTTCACAAATCCGATAAAAATCAATGAGCTTGCAAACTATTATATCAATAAAGGGAAGTTGCTGAGCGGAATGAATAGACAGAAAGAAGCTATCGATTTTTTCAAGAAGGGGATAACCATGTTCACTAGATTAACAGATACGGACGAGGCCTTGTTAAGACAAATGGAGCAGACGCGGTTGAATATGATTAGCGCGGTAGAGGCTGGCCGGAATTTGACTGATGTTTCTGTCGTTCGACTTAGCCAGGAGCTGGATGGCTACATTGTCGAAATACAGAAGAAGAGCATTTTGAAAAGATTATCGCTGCCGAACTGACATAAAGTTATAGCGCTTACTGTTTATCTATCGAATCAAAATGCGGGTCTCACGATCCAAACAGCAAGTCTAATAGAGGAAAACTGCATGAAGGCTGTAAAGTCTACTAAGCAAAATTTAGAGATGTTTGATTCGCCTATATCGGAATGAATTGAATATGAGACAGCCATCTCGCATTTGCAACAGTGACGAAATCTCCCTTTATAAAATGAACATCGTGAGTTCCTCCTGCAAATTTATATTCAAAAGCGAGATTTGGAATCCGCCGAAGCAAAAAAAAGATGACCCCGATTAATTCAGAGGTCATCTGCTTGTTATTTAACTCAGGCTGCTTGTCATAAACTATCCACTATCTGTGTTACAGTTAAAAGGTGGAATTTAGTGGCTGTTTATTACAATAAAAATGCGGCTTCGAACTTTTTTATATTTAGGATTTATTCAAAGCATAGGCTCCGATCAGGAACGCAACAACTATAAATATAACTACCAGGTAAATAAAATAAACCGGATTGGTAATAACCCGTTTTAATTTATCAAGCAAACGAATTCCTCCTGTAAGTTGCATAAATCACCATAACTTAAGTAGTAAATTCAGGTGTTGCAGAATTATTTCCGACATTAAGGATTAGATATTGAGTTGCGTTTCCTGTAACAGGAGCACTGTATGTCCAAGACATACTAGCACTTGCACTTTGGTAATTAGTTACTTAAGAGTTTTTAGAGTGATTTGGGTAAATGACCGAATCCCCATACTGGAGGGGGAATTTGAAAATAGTTTACTTTATAAAAAATGAAACGTTTGAAATAGGCCTTTGCATAAGTCTTTAGATCACGACTTATCAAAGGCCTATTTTTACTTAGGACTGAATCTTCTGTCCTCGTTCTGGCTTTGCATGGAACGTCCCTAAGCAGTCGCCCATCCTCACCTTAGCCCCGAGCGCTAATCCCTCCAAAGGCTGGAACGTATTCGTCTCCGTAAGCAGGACAACGGTTGAACCAAATTCGAAATAGGCGAGGTCTTGCCCTTGTTCGTATGAAGCTTTAACTCGATCGTCGGCATAGCGGATGCTGCTCACGTTGAGCGCTCCGACTTTGACAATGGCCACCTCACCCAACTGGTGGCGTATGTATGTGATCAGTCTTTCGTTTCGGCTGAGCACCCGCGGCATATGATGCAGACCGAAGTCGTTCACCGGATAGACGCGTCCGGGTACATGTTCGCTTTCTACTGTGACACCCGTAACAGGAGCGTGAATCCGATGATAATCGGAAGGGCTCAAATAGAGTACAAAGCAGTAACCATGATTGTATTTTTGTCGATGCGGAGAGTGATGCAGCAGTTCATCGAGCGTATAGTCCTGCCCCTTTACATTAAAGATGCTGCCTTCCTGAATTGGACCCATGCCAGTGATGACGGCATCAACTGGACTTGCCAATTGATCTGCCTCAGCAGACATTGGACGCATTCCCGGCTTCAGCTTGCGTGTGAAAAATTCATTCAGGGTTCCGTATTGCTCTATTGGCTTCTCAGCTTCTTCCACACGGATATTGTACGTTTTGGCGAAGGTGGGGATAAATCGGCGGCTTAAGCCGGAATTGGCGAAGCGCCCTGCAATGCGCGATACCCACTTGCGGGAGGATAATTCAGTTAACAAGCGTAAAATTCTTTTTTTCATCTTCAATTAATCACCTGGTTTATAAGACGCTTCATTAATGGCGTCCTGTATTTTCAGCATCTCAAGAAACGAAATCAAACCATGTTTCCTGTGGACTATCTTGACACAGAACGCCATCATTTTCAATATGATAGTCCATTACGAAGGTAATAACGAGCGATTACCCCTTAATTTGGTGCAATAAAGCCGCGCCATAAGCAATCGGATTTGCATATGTTGCTTTCCAGCAATCAAGTAAATGTGCCTCACGAAAGCCGTAACGTTGATCTTTTCCGTTACATTCGATAAATAAAGGCAAACCCTCGGGAGATAAGCCGATATCAAGCCCGAGGTCAGCCAATTGAGGAAGCGATTTAGACAAACGGGAAGCAATACGCAGAGAAAAGCGGCATATGCGATCCCGAAGGACATCTATTGCAAGATGAGGAAATGAAGATGCAGCTAACTGTTCAAATCTATAGGTGGTCCCTCCTCGTGCAGCATTCGTAACGAACGTATAGGGAGGTGCGACCTTACCGATGATCCCTGTAATCTGCCACTGCTTAGACCCATCTCTCTGTACGGATACGCGCAGATCGAAGGGTCTGCCCTTGTAACGAGCAAGCGGCAGCAATTGCTGAACCAAATAGACTTTTTTCAACATATCGCGCTTTACAGCAGCAGGCAGCTCACCTGCCGGCAAATCTACGGTTCTCCAGCGTGCTCGTCCTGCTGATGTCCGCAGCATGTAAGTCGTTCTCCATCCCTTGCTCGTTCTTTCCGTTTTGGTGAGCCCAAGGCCTACGCTGCTGTTGTCAGGCTTCAAGATGAGCGCTCCATAGCGTGTCATGAAGTCAGAGATGGCAGACGAGGTAGCCACCAACGTCTTAGGCAAATGAGTAACGAGCAGAGGATCTGTCCGCAGCAGGTTGTAAATGCTTATTTTTCTATAGCGATTGACCTCATTGAACAAGATAATATTTGCTTGAACCAAGGAACGGACTCGTGCATGTAAGAACGAGCGCTTATAAATAGCACGGTTATGAATGACCGATGGCACTGGCATGCGGCAGCGAACATAGCCGGAGGGGCCCTTTACATAGGCGTCTACTTCCATTTGGCGAAGATGAACATCCTCAATTCGGAAGAAGCAAGGAACGAGTCCGTACTGTCGTGCTGCCTCTTCATATAAATAAGTGGATTCGAATTTCAATTTGCCACTGATAAATTCACGCAGCATTCGTGCACTGAACAATATTCCGATTCGATTGTCGGACATAGCCTTACCTCCTTAAGGAAACATGCGATAAGCAGCCAGCCGGCGGCGGGTATTGCATCGTATGCATGTCCTTTAGCTGTGGCTTGGACGAGTATAGAAGAAACTTCAATAATTGGATTCGAAGCCTGCTTCATACAGATTAAGAGGAATGAATGGATGCTGGGATGGCTAACAAGGATACACCCTTGTCGATGAATAGAGATTCACGCTTAGGCGAGTGTCGGGGAGCCGGTTAGGTGCATATGATGGGGTAGGTGTAGGTAGAAGCCCATCGGAAAGGAGAGTGCGCAGATTGAAAAAGAAGAAAGGAAGCTCGTCCCAAAAAGGAAAAAGGACTTCGTATTATGTAGATAATCCGAATAAATCGGAGCTGAAGATGCTGGATCGTTTATCGAAATCGAAAAGTGCAGTACAGTCAAATAAAGCGGCGATTACTTCATTTGCGGCGGCGCAGCAATTCAGTCAAAATCAGGTCAAAGAAGCACAAATTCAGGAAGCATGGATTGCACCTGATGATTCTGTACAAGGAACACGAACTGCTGTAGAAGGAGGGGACTCGAGCAAGGTTATCTCCTTTGACGTTCAGGCAAGCAGAAGCGCCGCAACATCAACGCTTGCTTCATCCATCGGGCAAAGCAAGCAGGACATACAGGCGACGCGCATTACTGATACTGTAGGAACTGTTGATCCAAATCATACAGGTTCAGATGATTCGATAACGAAGCAATCTGTTAACAGGCTTTCAAAATCAAGCGGCCATTCCGATAAGAAAAAATCTAAGAAATCTTCCAAGCCAATCAGGGGAACCGTTGCTAATGAAGAAGTAGATGCTGTCTCGACCGCGTCTAGCTCACAGGACAACTCCGTTTTACCTGAAGAAACCGTTAGCGATGGAACAGTTCGAACAGAAGATGCTGAAGCGTTGCAGGCAGAGAAGGAAAGACAACTGTTCGAGAAGAGAAGCATTTTCCGGCCAAAAGCGATTATATATACCGATGATATTGTGGATGAGGCAGTTACCAATGAAAAGCTGGCCACATACTCGATAAGTGGAACTAAGATCAAACGCGAGAGCATAGACTCAGAAGCGTTGAAGGATTTTGCCGTTACCTCAATCAAGATTGCTGATGAAGCAATTACAGGCGGGAAAATTGCACCTGAGGCGATAATAGGGGAGCATATTGCCCGCAATGCGATATCAGGGAGCAAAATCAGGGATCGTTCAATTACAGGAGGCAAAATTAAAGACGGCAGTATTACATCCGAGAAGCTTGCCGATAAGACGATTGATTCCAATAAATTAGCAGAGGGCTCAATTCAAACGAAGCATTTAAGTGAACTGATCATTTCGAATGAATTGCTTCAGGATCAATCCATAACTGCGGAGAAGATTCGCAGCGGCGCTATTCAGACGGAAAGCTTAGCCAATGAAGTTGTAGACACCTCTAAATTGCGTGATGATGCCGTAACGGCCTCCAAGCTGCGTGATCATTCCATTACGAGCGGGAAAATAGCCCCCTCAAGTATTACAAGCGATCATCTAGCCAACGAAATCATACTCGGTCGTGTCATTGCCGAGCGTGCAGTAGAAAGTCGGCATGTTGGCTCCGGCCAAATTGACGGTTCGCATCTTGCAACGGAGTCGATAAGCAGCCAGCATCTTCAATCTCAATCCATTCATGCAATACATCTTGCAGCAGATGCTGTTCAATCTGACCATTTGCAGCAGAAGGCGGTTCATCAGAAGCATGTGCGTGAGGGCGAAATCCATAGCTGGCATTTGCACGAACAAGCGGTCACGACGGATAAACTATCCGATCAATCTGTTGCAACTGTGAAATTGATTGATCAAGCTGTCACCTCCTCCAAAATCGCGGATCAAAGCATCACCTCGCAAAAAATTGCCGACGACATGATTCAAACCCGTCATATTGCCAAGTATGCAGTGGGCTACCAACAGATTGCGCCAATGGCAGTTGGAACGTCTCATATTCAGGAAGAGTCAATTAGCGGGGAGCATATTGAACAGGACAGCATTGCGAATCGGCATTTGCAGGATGGAGCTGTTAATAAGCAGAACATTGCACACGGGGCGGTACAAGGAAGACATATTGATGCGAATGCTGTATCTTCGGTACACCTTGCCAATGAAGCTGTGACCACGAGCAAATTGGCTGTTCATAGTGTCACCACTTTGCAGCTTGCTGATGATGCTGTAACCCGGCATAAGCTTGCGGATCAGAGTGTCACCTCAGAGGCACTAGCCGACAATAGTATTCAATCTCGCCATATTAGTTCAGGCGCTGTAGGGACTCAGGAAATAGAGTTGTATTCGATTAAGGGTGAACACATTACTTCAGGAGCAATTGGCTCCGAACATATCCGTTCCGAGTCGATAGACTCGGCGATGCTGAAGCAAGAGACAGTGACGAGTGAAAAGCTCGCTACACATGCAGTGCGCGACAGGCACATAAGCTCATCCTCGATCTATTCTCATCACTTGTCTGACCATGTAATCACATCGCTGAAGCTATCACCAGAGAGTGTATCAAGCGAAAAGCTTGCCGATATGGCGGTTACCTCAAGCAAACTGGCGAATATGAGCGTTACCTCTGACAAATTAGCCAATGGCAGTGTTGCTTCCGTTCATTTAGCAGCAGAGGCCGTGCAACCGAGTCATCTAGCGGAAGGAGCCGTGCATCCGAATCATCTAGCGGAAGAGGCAGTGTACCCGCATCATCTGTCAGAGGGAGCCGTGCACCCGCATCATCTAGCAGAGGGAGTCGTGCAACCGTATCATCTGTCAGAGGAAGCCGTGCACCCGCATCATCTGGCCGAAGGATCCGTGCAACAGCATCATCTAGCAGAGGGAGCCGTGCATCCGCAACATCTGGCTGAAGGAGCCGTGCATCCGCAACATCTGGCCGAAGGATCCGTGCAGCCGAATCATTTGGCAGAGGGAGCCGTGCATCCGAGTCATTTGGCCGAAGGAACCGTACATCCGCAACATCTGGCTGAAGGAGCCGTGCATCCGCAACATCTGTCAGAGGAAACCGTGCATCCGCAACATCTGGTTGAAGGAGCCGTGCATCCGCAACATCTGGCTGAAGGAGCCGTGCATCCGCAACATCTGGCTGAAGGAGCCGTGCATCCGCAACATCTGGCTGAAGGAGCCGTGCATCCGCAACATCTGGCTGAAGGAGCCGTGCATCCGCATCATCTGTCAGAGGAAGCCGTGCATCCGCAACATCTGGCCGAAGGATCCGTGCAACAGCATCATCTAGCAGAGGGATCCGTGCAACAGCATCATCTAGCAGAGGGAGCCGTGCACCCGCATCATCTAGCAGAGGGGGCCGTGCACCCGCATCATCTGGCCGAAGGAGCGTTGCAACAGCATCATCTAGCAGAGGGAGCCGTGCATCCGCAACATCTGGCCGAAGGATCCGTGCAACAGCATCATCTAGCAGAGGGAGCCGTGCATCCGCAACATCTGGCTGAAGGGGCGTTGCAACAGCAACATCTAGCAGAGGGAGCCGTGCATCCGCAACATCTGGCCGAAGGATCCGTGCACCCGCATCATCTGTCAGAGGGAGCCGTGCAACAGCAACATCTAGCAGAGGGAGCCGTGCATCCGCAACATCTGTCAGAGGGATCCGTGCAACAGCATCATCTAGCAGAGGGAGCCGTGCATCCGCAACATCTGTCAGAGGGAGCCGTGCAACAGCATCATCTAGCAGAGGGAGCCGTGCATCCGAGTCATTTGGCTGAAGGAGCTGTGCATCCTCATCATCTGTCAGAGGGAGCCGTGCACCCGCATCATCTAGCAGAGGGATCCGTGCATCCGCAACATCTGGCTGAAGGAGCCGTGCATCCGAATCATCTGTCAGAGGGAGCCGTGCATCCGAATCATTTGGCCGAAGGATCCGTGCATCCGCAACATCTGGCTGAAGGAGCCGTGCACCCGCATCATCTAGCAGAGGGAGCCGTGCATCCGAGTCATTTGGCCGAAGGATCCGTGCATCCGCATCATCTGTCAGAGGGAGCCGTGCACCCGAATCATCTGTCAGAGGGATCCGTGCATCCGAATCATTTGGCTGAAGGAGCTGTGCATCCGCATCATCTGTCAGAGGGATCCGTGCATCCGAATCATTTGGCCGAAGGATCCGTGCATCCGCAACATCTGGCGGAAGGATCCGTGCACCCGCATCATCTAGCAGAGGGAGCCGTGCACCCGAATCATCTGTCAGAGGGAGCCGTGCATCCGCATCATCTAGCAGTAGAATCGGTTCAACAGCACCATATTGCTCCGCATGCAGTCAGTGGATCGCATATTCAAGCACAGTCGATTGAGCGTGATCATCTGGCGTCGGGAGTAATAAGTGTCGAGCATTTGGATGAGGAACTGTTTCTTATGTTATCCGAAACGTGGGATTCCAAAATATCTGAGCAACCGTTAATTGGCTCAGCGGATATCACTCCTGGCGTAATCACAACAGAACATTGTGCATTTACACCAATTCGAGCCTCATCGACTCATACTGCCGCTCTGCAGCAATTTGGCACGGTGCCATTTTCATTCCGAGATCTTGATGAGATGATCGAATTGCGTATTTCATTTGATGAGCCCTATCAAAATGAGAATTATGTACTGGTAGCGATGACGAATCATTCTGCATGTTACGCCGTAATGAAATCCCAATCCACTGATCACGCTATTATCGAAATTATGCGAACACGCATTAGCCCACATCCGAATGGATTGGTGTCTTGGATAGCAATTGGGTAGGAGTAACGGAGTGTGATACTCCCATATTCCCAGCTTACCGGAACCGTCAGCTTCATCTGTGGCAGCTGGCGGTTGCGTTCTATCCTTGCCAACCAACATCTACTCACATGACAAATTGTTCCCACATATAATGGACTTTCCGCACATGTCACAATTGAACACGAGCGATGAGTAAAATCTATGACGTGAGAGCTCATTTCTATATGTTCCACTCAGGGAGGGTGTATGTAATGAAGGGCATCATTTTGGCTGGAGGCACGGGGACACGCCTCTATCCATTGACGAAGCTGATCAATAAGCACTTAATACCCGTTGGGAAGCATCCTATGGTCAGTTATGCGATTGAGCGTCTTCGCTCAGCGGGTATCACGGATATTTTCATGGTCATCGGCAAAACGTCAGCTGCGCTATATACCGAATATTACGGAAGCGGACAATCCATGGGGGTCAATATTACGTATGCAGTTCAAGAAGAGGCAGGAGGCATTGCACAGGCGCTGTCGCTAGCAGAGCCCTATCTTCCGCCAGATGAAAAATTCGTTGTCTTGTTAGGAGACAATTTATTTTTGGATAATTTAACGCCTTATGTAGACGAATATCGCAATCAGGATCTTGGGGAAGCGCGTATTTTGCTTAAGAAGGTCAAGGATCCGCATCGATATGGCGTACCGATTTTCGATAAGGAGCGCCAGGATCGCATTGTAAGAATCGTTGAGAAGCCGAAAGTCCCTGCTTCCTCTTATTGTGTAACCGGCATTTACATGTATGACACTCATGTATTTGAGCACATTCGGTCGATCGCTCCTTCTACCAGAGGAGAACTGGAAATTACAGACGTGAACAACTGTTACGCCCAAGCTGGCAAGCTGCATTACAATTTGCTGGAGAAATGGTGGATCGATGCGGGGACATTTGATTCCTTGTCTGAGGCATCTCAGCAGCTATGGGAGGTGCAGTTATGACGCATGTGCTGGTAACAGGCGGCATGGGATTTATCGGGAGCAATTTTATCCTCTACATGCTGTCCCAATATAGCAACTTACGCATTACGAATCTGGACGCTCTGACGTATGCAGGCAATCCTGATAACTTGGAAGAGGTGTCGTCTTCTGAGCGCTATCGGTTCGTTAAGGCAGACATTACAAATCACGTGCAACTGGAGCGTATTTTCGCTGAAACGGCTTACGATGCGGTTGTGCATTTTGCGGCAGAATCCCATGTTGACCGAAGTATAGCTGATCCAGAGGCGTTTGTTCGAACGAATGTATGGGGGACGTTTCAACTGCTGGAGGCTGCCAAACGGCACGGAGTCTCGAAGTTTATCCATGTCTCCACAGATGAAGTGTATGGATCGCTTGAGGATACCGGGTGTTTCACGGAAGAGTCGCCACTTGCACCTAATAGCCCCTACTCCGCATCCAAGGCCGGCTCCGATTTGCTTGCCCGCGCGTATGGGCAGACGTATGGACTGCCTGTTGTTATTACACGCTGCTCGAACAACTATGGACCGCGGCAATTTCCGGAGAAGCTGATTCCGACTATTATTTTGCGGGCATTGCATGACGAGCCGATTCCTATCTATGGAGACGGATCAAATGTACGGGATTGGCTGCATGTGACAGATCATTGCACTGCGATTGATTTTGCTTTGCGAGTGGGCAAAGTCGGTGAGGTATACAACATAGGTGGTCATAATGAACGGACGAATCTGGATGTCGTGAGGATGATCCTTCAAGTGCTTAATAAGCCGGAATCTCTTATTACGTTTACTTCGGATCGTCCAGGACATGACAAGAGGTATGCTATTGACCCTAGTAAGAGTGAGCGAGAATTAGGCTGGCGTCCCCAAATTGAGCTTGAACAGGGGATGCGCCAGACGGTTGCATGGTATGTATCGAATCAAGCATGGTGTGAGCGAGTGCGCTCTAATGCGTATTTAGAAAGCCGCTAGTTTTTGGTTCAAGCAAGCAGCGGCTGCCTTCAACGAACAAGAGTGACAATTGGTAAAACGATAGAAAAAGGGGCCGAAAGATATGTTCAAAAAACGCCGACCGTTGCCGCGAACATCTCGGCAGACAAAGGCTCAAGGCCAGCGAATAGCTCGCCATTTACTAGGAAAGCGCAAGGGTGAAAGGCTGACTGAACGTTATGAATACGGCTATTCGCTCGGATATATAGAAGGTCTTCAAGCTGGACAGGAGAAGTATGGTGAGCAGTTTGAGGGTACGAGTATAATCATACCTACTTACAATCAGGTGGATGTTCTTGAACAGTGTGTAGACAGCATACGCGCCTATACGGAAGTGCCTTATGAGATTATCGTCGTTGACAATGCGTCTACGGATGGTACATCTGCTTTTTTGAATAAGAAATCCGGACAATTTCGGTTTTATATTCATGAGAAAGTTAGAGGATTTGCTGGTGCTGTGAATACAGGATTGATGATGTCAAAAGGCACGTCGATATGTATTTTGAACCCAGACACGTTCGTTACATCCAATTGGCTGACGAATATGCTGGCATGTCTGAATAGTGATCTTGAGATTGGAATGGTTGGCCCAGTGACGTACGTTCTGGATGAGAAGCAGCAGCTTGCGGATACCGATGAACAGATGGAAAATTTGCATCACTATCATTCAGAATCCACTAGCCCTGTTTTGGATCCTAGTAAATGGAACAGTGCTGATCATTTGGAAAGCGGTTGTTTATTGTTCCGTCGTAGCTTATTTGAAGAGACTGGTTATTTTGACGAGGGCTATGGTCATGTATATTATGAGGTCGAGGATTACAATGTCCGAATCAGGCTTAGTGGTCGGAAGCTAGTCGTCGCTCAGGATACATGCATATATCAGGTTGTCAGTAAAGGGACAACTGCATCTGGGGATCAATCTCAATCCACAAATGATAATTATGCAAGTCTGTTCCAGAAAAAGTGGCGGAACCCTTATAATTGGATGCATCGTGTTCGTGAACGTTATGGCAAACAAAACGGTGAACGCTGCCAGACATTCTATCCGACTCATGTGGCTGTGGCGGGATTGTCAGAGACTGTCTATTGGATTGAACAGGGTACCAAGCATCCGGTTGAAGGGAACCTAACCATCCCGATCGTAAGCGTAAGTCAGGTTGATCTGAGGGGATGGCCGACAGGATCAACGGTAGACGCGGAAAGCGTGACGAAGAAATGGAAGGAATCACATACAGAAGATGGGGGAATCGCGGAGGGCAGTGTGTTTACTACAGAATCCGGAAGGTATTATCAACGACAAGGGGATCTATACAGGGAATTCATGAGTGAGCATGCTTTAACGCGCTGGGAATTGACTGAGAAAGTAGTGGAGCGTACCGAGATCGACAAGGAAGCCCTTGAGGAAGGGCTCCCCATTATGGCAGCTCCAGAAATTCATTTGCATCTGTTATAAATGAGTCCGTTAAGCAGCAGTTGAATGGCGGCAGAAAGGGGGAGAACACGATTGGATAAAATGAAGCGGATACGGAAAATCCGACAAACGGATAGACAATTGTCGGGACTGAAGCAACGTATTCGACACCGAAAATCTAAGCTGACAAAGAAGACGCATTCGAACATTTATAAGGGAGCTGAAGCAACTGCGTATCGAGATGGCTTCGAAGCCGGGTTTGCCAAGGGGTTCGAAGATGGCCATCACCTGATATATTCCAATCAAGTATAGGATCAAAGACAGTCTGACGCTTGCGAAGCAAGAGGAGGGCTGTTTTTTGTGTTTTATGACATAAAGTCTTCGGTGATGGCATCCCCTTTTGAATTGCGAATTTCGCTGTTTTCAACATCTCCCTAATTGTAACGATCTCTTATTTTGGCCGCACCTCAAGCTGAATGACATCCAACGTAGAACCTCCTTGCAAAGGCATGGAAAGCCACATGCGTGCAATATGAACTCCCAGGGCGCGGGGAATAATTGATTCCCACATGATGCCGCGCTGCTGCTGCTCCCACTGGGAAAAGGCGCGCTGCGCCCGTTGGAGTAAGTGCTTATTGATCCTGCTAGGCATGTAGTCGGCATGGAGCTGAGCGGGCTTCATTCGAACAAAAACAAGCTCGTCAGATATATAAATTTGTGTATCTTGCGGCTGGAATAGCTGTTCGCCATGCAGGTCGTTCCAAATTTTCCATTGTTCTGTAAGCTTGTATTTTTGGGACTCGCCAAGCTCTGCGTATGACATTCTGTCCATCCTCCTGTATTTGTATTGAAGCGCTACACATATGCATTGAATCTGTCTGTACCGACGGCAATGGGAAAGCCATTCGATCGTATTGCGTATCCTACCTTTTGGCACAAAGATTGTAAATAGATGCCAATCCATGATTTTGAAATGAATTGTCAAGCAAAGCGTTTACATACGGGTATTTATTTAAATTTCTTTGTTTTTCTCATGAAATCATCGCCGTACAAGCAAAGTGGAGAAATTGCGAGGTAATAAGGCTGTAATGAGAGATAAGATGGGATTAGTTCATCACAATTGCTTGGAAATGGAGAAATTATGGTTTTCATTTCATTTACAGCAGGAGGGGGAAAGGCGTAAGATTCAGTTCAGCAACAACAACGATATCCGTTGCGTCTCAATCGCTGAATTGCGCAGAAAGCGGAAGCGGGGGAACCAATAAAGCGAATGCAGAGCTGAGTAATCGTCAGCAGCCAACGTTCGCATGGGGTGAATCCGGTACAGGAATCGATTCCTGGCTGGTAGGGCGACTCTTCGCGCCCGAATCCGTCAGCTAACCTCGTAAGCGTACGGGAGAGGCGCGCCTGATCAGATGGCGACGTACCTCTTTCTTGCAAGCAGGGCTTCGGACAGATGAACAGGAGGAAATGGATATGTACGATGCGGACCGGGTCATTGCAGTGTTCGCAGGCTGTGAGATGGGAATTGACTTTATACGCCAATTGAAAGGAGCAGGATATTCGATAGCGGGTATCGCCCATAATGGACGGTTGGCGAAGCGATTGGAAGGTATTGGAGTTACTCCGGTATGTCGAATCAATACGACGGAGCCGAAGGCGTGGGCTGTGCCTCATGTTCCAATTGGCCGAATCTATGTATTTGAACAAAGCTTTGCACTATCCTGCCGGCTGCTTCAAATATGCCGACAATGGACGACGGAGCCGATCACAATCGTAACGAAGCGTCATCATCCGCAGTCGATTTACCGATTGCTTGGTGCGAATTACGTCATTTATACGCAATCGGATCAAGTATCATTTTTACTATCTGATATCATCTAATTTATCCATATAGGCAATGCTCACCGCTGAATCCCATTCATGGGAACGGGGGAACCAACGTTCGTGCGCCAACTGTACATTTACAGTTCGCGCAAGGGGTGAATCCGGCACAGGAATCCGTTCCTGGCTGGTAGGGCGACTCTTCGCGCCCGAATCCGTCAGCTAACCTCGTAAGCGTCCAAGGAGGCAGCCTTTATTTCGTCGTGGAACAATTACGCGTACGTTTATTTGACAATGCGTGAGTGAAGCCACACGGAAAGGGTCCCTCTTTCCGTGTGGCTTTTTGTGTTGCCTGCGCGTTCTTATTGAGCCAATAAGGCTTGATAAGAACGGGATCGCGGCAGCATTGCCTGTAAGATGAGAACCTTATTCAGGAGGAGGAAGGGACAATGTTTGATGCAGTCATGATGATTCTTATCGCGCTGCTTGGACTGAGCGTATTGGGAATTCTCCATTGGTGCAAGGCGGAAGTGGAAGAACGAGGTGATCGCTCATGATGATCGTCTTATTCACCTTGATTACGGCTTTGTTCATTTACTTGTTATATGCCTTAGTCAAGCCGGAACGATTTTAGTTTAGGCAGAATCATTGTTGATATTTGTACATTAGAGAAGGGTGGAACGGAACGATGAGTGCAATCGAATGGATCGCCATTGGAATTACCTTATTGCTTGCCTTGGCGATAGCGCGTCCGATCGGAATATATATGGCAGGGGTGTTTGATAATAGCGGAGCTCCAAGACCGCTGGACTCTGTATTTGGGCCGATAGATCGATTTTTATTTACATGTTTCGGCATTAAGGACAAATCGCAAAGCTGGAAGGCATACGCCTTTACGGCAGTTGCCACCAACGTGCTGATGATTGTGGTGACATATGCAATATTCCGCCTTCAAGGGGTATTGCCGCTTAATCCGAATGGGATTCCGGGCATGGAACCGGGAGTGGCATTCAATACGGCGATCAGCTTCATGGCGAATACGAACTTGCAGCACTACAGCGGTGAAAGTGGGCTGTCCCTGCTGTCGCAAATGATGGGCATTATTTTCTTAATGTTCACGTCTCCTGCTACAGCTCTTGCGGCAGTGATGGCGATTATTCGCGGTTTGACTGGCAAACCGCTCGGCAATTTCTTGGCAGACCTTGTACGTTCGATTACGCGTATTTTCCTGCCAATTGCGATCGTTGCCAGTGTGCTGTTCATCTGGAATGGGGTACCGCAATCCTTAAGTCCAATGGAAAGTGCAGTAACTGTTGAAGGAGCAGAGCAGCACATTCCGCTTGGCCCTGTAGGAGCTATGATGTCGATTAAGGAGCTTGGCAACAATGGTGGCGGCCACTTTGGAGCGAACTCTGCTCATCCATTTGAGAATCCGAATGGTGTGACGAATTTAATTCATATTTTACTCATGCTAATGCTGTGTACAGGACTTCCATTTACCTACAGCCGTATGGTCGGCAACAAGAAGGAAGGACGAGTTCTATTCGTCTCGATGGCGATCCTGTTCCTAATTATGCTTAGTTCCTCTCTTACGGCGGAATATATGGGGAATCCGGTATTGAACGCTGCGGGATTAAGCGGACCTGGCAGCATGGAAGGGAAAGAAGTACGCATTGGCGTTGCTCAATCCTCGCTATATTCGGTCGTTACGACTGCATCAGAGACGGGCGGCGTCAATAATATGCATGATACGCTGACACCGCTTGGCGGCTTGATCCCGATGGCGAATATGATGCTGAACACCGTATTTGGCGGTGTTGGTGCAGGCTTTATGAATGTGCTGCTGTACGTTATGATTGCCGTATTCCTATCCGGTCTCATGGTCGGACGAACACCTGAGTTTCTGGGACGCAAGCTGGAAAGCCGGGAAATGAAGCTGCTGGCAGTTACTTTGCTGGTGCATCCGATCCTGATTCTTGTACCGACTGCGATTGCAGTTGCTACACAGGCGGATACGCTGTCCAATCCAGGGTTCCATGGATTGTCTCAGGCGTTGTATGAGTTTACGTCCTCGGCTGCGAACAATGGTTCCGGCTTTGAAGGGTTGGGCGACGCAACACCATTTTGGAACATTTCCACAGGGATCGTCATGTTCTTAGGGCGCTATGTATCGCTCATTACTCTGCTGGCAGTAGCCGGTTCGATGGCGAAGAAGCAGCCGATTCCGAATACAAGCGGTACGTTCCAAACGAATACGGCGCTGTTCGGTATCGTATTTGTCGGCACAGTGCTTATTGTAGGTGCTCTGACGTTCTTCCCGGCAGTCGTGCTTGGACCGGTCGCAGAACATCTGACGTTGTGGAAATAAGGGGGAACGGAAAATGAGAACGGAAAAACAGATGAAAACACCCGCACCATATGAACCGGCGCGCAGACATACTACAGATACGAAGGAACGGAGCATGTTCGAAGGCAGCTTAATGCGGGCAGCCTCGATTGATGCGCTGCGAAAGTTTGATCCGAGTCAGATGGTTAAAAATCCAATGATGTTCATTTGCGAGGTAGGCTTCGTCATTACGCTGCTGCTTACATTCGCACCAGATGCATTTGGCTCGCCAATGCCGCGTTGGTTCAACGGCACAGTCAGCTTCATTTTGTTCATTACAGTGTGGTTCGCCAACTTTGCTGAGGCTCTTGCAGAGGGTCGGGGCAAGGCACAGGCAGATTCCTTGAAGCAAGCGAAGCGGGATTTATGGGCTAATAAAATTACGGAAGCAGGTACGGTTCGCGTATCCTCATCCGAGCTGCGCAAGGGAGATGTCGTAATTGTTCGCGAAGGGGAAACAATTCCTGGAGATGGTGAGGTAATCTCTGGATTGGCCTCTGTTGATGAATCGGCGATTACGGGAGAATCTGCTCCTGTATTGAAAGAAGCAGGCGGGGATTTCTGCTCTGTAACGGCCGGAACGAAAGTGATCAGTGATGAGATTCGTGTTCGAATTACAAGCGACCCTGGAGAATCGTTCCTGGATCGGATGATTTCGCTTGTAGAGGGCGCACAGCGCAAGAAGACACCAAATGAGCTTGCACTTCATACCGTGCTTGTCAGCTTGACGCTTATCTTTTTGGTCGTTGTCGTTACGCTGCCTATATTCAGTAACTATTTGCAGGTTGAATTGAATGCCGGGGTACTGATTGCCCTGCTGGTCTGCTTGATTCCAACCACGATTGGCGGCTTGCTGTCCGCTATCGGGATCGCTGGTATGGATCGCGTAACCCGCTTTAATGTCATTGCAACATCAGGCAAGGCGGTTGAAGCGTGCGGGGATATTCATACGATTATTTTGGATAAGACAGGAACCATTACGTTCGGTAATCGTTTGGCTCATGAGCTCATTCCGGTTCAAGGCGTGAGTGTGAATACCTTGTCTGAATGGGCGGCAGTTGCCTCCCATCATGATGAAACGCCTGAAGGGCGCTCCGTCGTGGATTGGGTATCCAAGGCAGGAATTACGTATAATGCTGAGCTTGCTGTCCAAGGAGAATTCATCCCTTTCAAAGCGGAAACGCGCATGAGCGGTGTGGATTTGAAGGATGGACGCTGTGTGCGCAAGGGAGCTGTCGATGCGGTGAAACGCTGGGTTATCGCCCAAGGAGGTACTGTGCCTCAGGATTTGGATGCCAATTCGAATGCGATCGCTTCTGCCGGCGGCACGCCGCTGGCGGTAGCCGTAGGACGTGACATATATGGCTTAATTTATTTGAAGGATACGGTGAAGCCCGGGATGCGGGAGCGGTTCGAGCAGCTTCGCCGCATGGGCATCCGTACCGTGATGTGTACAGGGGATAACCCGTTGACGGCGGCGACGATTGCGCGGGAAGCTGGTGTCGATGACTTCATCGCGGAGAGCAAGCCGGAAGATAAGCTGGCGCTTATTCGCAAGGAGCAAGCGGAGGGCAAGCTTGTAGCAATGACTGGGGACGGTACGAATGACGCTCCTGCGCTGGCGCAAGCCGATGTCGGCATTGCGATGAACAGCGGTACGGCCGCAGCGAAGGAAGCTGCGAACATGGTTGATCTCGACTCTGATCCGACGAAGGTTATTGAAGTGGTGTCTATCGGCAAGCAGTTGCTAATGACGCGCGGTGCTCTGACGACATTCAGTATTGCAAATGATGTAGCGAAATATTTTGCGATTATACCCGCAATGTTTATGATTGCCATCCCGCAAATGTCTGCCCTGAATATAATGGACTTGCATTCGCCAGTATCGGCCATTTTATCGGCACTTATCTTTAATGCCATTATTATTCCGTTATTAATTCCGTTGGCGGTCAAAGGCGTCGCCTATAAGCCGATGTCATCGGCTAAACTGCTGCAGCGTAACTTGTTCGTGTATGGCTTGGGCGGGCTGATAGCTCCTTTCGTCGGCATTAAGCTGATCGATCTGATTGTGGGAATGCTGGTGTAGCATCGGCTTGGGTGTTTGGCGGCAATGACATAGATAGAGAATATTGTTGAATATATGATTTCGGGTTCGATCAAGGAAGAAGAGAGGATGAACGAACATGGGAGAGCGTATGAATATTGGTGGAGCGATGGTACGGACGACAATCGGTCTACTGCTGCTGTGCGGACTAGCTTATCCATTTGCGATGACGGGGCTTGCGCAGGCGGTCATGCCGAAGCAGGCGAATGGAAGCATGGTATACAATGAGAAGGGGCAATTGCTAGGCTCGAAGCTGATTGGACAGAATTTTACAGAACCGCAATATTTTCATGGACGAATTTCGAGCATTGGCAATGATGCTGCCGGCTCTGGTTCGCCGAACTACGCTCCATCAAATCTAGCTCTTCAGGAGAGAGTAGTGAAGTCGGTTGAGGAATGGGGCAAGGTGAACCCAGATGTAGCTGCAAAGCCGATCCCGCAGGATTTGCTGACGAACTCCGCGTCTGGTCTTGATCCGCATATCACACCGGAAGCGGCGCGCGTACAGCTGACTCGTGTAGCGAAAGCAAGCGGTATTTCCAAGGAACGGTTGGAACAATTGATTGAGAAATATACGGAAGGCAGGGACTTGGGCGTATTTGGACAGATGCGCGTCAATGTATTTATGCTTAACCTGGAAGTGCAGCACGAAATGAAAGGCTAGGTGTCGGCTGTGAATGAAGGGGATGAATATCGTCGGCAGTCGCCAGAAATGATATTGCGCATGCTGGAGCAAATGAAGCGGGGGAGACTCCGTATTTTGATGGCCGTTGCTAGTGGAGCGGGCAAGACTACGCAGCTTCTGCTTGAAGGATGGAATTGCACCAAGCAAGGGCTTGATGTCGTATATGGGACAGCGCTGCCAACACAGGAGATATGGTCTGAGGTAGGATTGGATGCAGGCGGAGAAGAGCCTCCCCTTAAAGCAATAGCGATGATCGCATGGCAGAAGGATGGTCTGCATCGATACGATATCGATGTGGAGGCGATTACGGCACGGATGCCCGATGTTGTATTAATTGATGGGCTGGCTCATCGTAATCGAATGGCTGCCTTGCGTCCTACAAGGCTAGAGGATGTGCGGGAATTGCTCAGACGCGGCATCAGTGTCATTGCGACGATGAATGCCTATGAAGATGAAAGTGTTCAAGCGGCGGCCAAGAAAATGACAGGGGTCGTCAGCGAATGGACCGTACCAAGTGAGGTGTTGAAGGAGGCAGACGAAGTCCGCCTCCTTGACGTGTCTGCGGAGTCTTTAATGGAGCGCAGAACGTATGGGCAGCTTAGAGGCAAGGGTCATTCGCGGAAGCACCGGGCAGAAGAACGCAGCCGAATCAGCATCTTGCGTGAGCTTGCACTGCGAACGATGGCTGATCATGTGAACGGTTCTCTGGAGCAGCATCGAAATGAGCTGGGGCTTATGGGGCCATCGGGGGCATCCGAACGAATTCTTGTTCTCGCGCAATTCGGCTGGAATGGCTCGATATATGTTCGAAGAGGGCAGCAGATTGCTAAGCGGTTGAACGGGGAGCTTTATATTGTGACCTTTGTTCAGCCGGATATGGAATTAACGACGGAGCAGGCTGCTTTTCGCCGTTCTCTGAAGAAGATGGCCATGAAGACTGAAGCGGTATGGGAGGAGATTCCTTCGCGCTCTCGCCGCGATATGGCCGCTGCATTAGCTGAGTATGCGAAGATTCATGGCATCACGCGCTTTGTACTCGGCCACTCTCGTCAGACACGATGGCAGGAGTGGTGGAATGGCTCGCTAATTGGGGCGCTGCTAAGACGCATTGAAACGACAGACTTGTTCCTGATCGCCGATCATTCACTCGTGAAAGGAGAGCGGATACTGCCTGCTCGCCTAGCTGCATCGGCTGAGGCGGAGCCGCTATTTAAGCGGGTCACGGAGCAGCGGATTCAAGAGAAGGCTGCTGGCTTGAAGCGGGGAAGGCTCAAGGTGATTATTGGTGCAGCACCCGGCGTAGGCAAAACGTATCATATGCTGCAAGAAGGCAATCGGTTGCTTGAGCAAGGGGTTGATGTCGTTATTGGTCTGCTGGAAACGCACGGCAGAGCTGAAACGGCGTCTCAAGTAGGAGCACTGACAATCGTTCCGCGCAAGCGTATTGCGTATAACGGCAAGATGCTGGAGGAGATGGATACAGAAGAACTGCTTCGCATTCATGCCGAAGTCGTGCTCGTTGATGAGTTGGCCCACACGAATGTACCAGGAAGTATGCGCGCCAAGCGTTATGAGGATGTATTATGCTTGCTCGAAGCGGGCATATCCGTGGTCACGACAGTCAATGTCCAGCATCTAGAAAGCTTGAATGACGCGGTAGAGCATTTGACCGGGGTACGTGTGCGCGAGACTGTGCCTGATATCGTGCTTCGGCAAGCGCGGGAAATTCAATTAATAGATGTAACTCCCCAGACGATACAGGAAAGAATGCGTGCTGGGTTGATCTATAAGGCGGATAAAGTAGAGCAAGCCTTATCGAACTTCTTCCGCGTTCCCAATCTGATCGGCTTGCGGGAGCTTGCGCTGCGAGAGGTGGCTGACGATGTCGATGAGCGATTGGAATCGTGGGAGCGAAGGGCACTGTTCCGCGGTCCATGGCGGAGGCAAGAGGTGATATTCGTCTGCATTGGCCCTGACGTGCGTCCAGAAGGACTCGTTCGGCATGGATTTCGGATTGCTCATCGCCTGAAGGCCCCCATGCATGTCGTTCATTTGCCGGTTGCACCCTGGGGGCAGCGCAAGATATCTGTTGTTTTGGAGAGGGAAATGTCCGAAGTGCGGGCACTGACCGAGCGGCTTGGAGGTACGTTCCACGAGCGCGCGGCAGTGACGCGAGGAAAATGGGCTGAGTCGGCTGTACAAATGGCCGATCAGCTTCGTGCCAGTCAAATTATCGTAGGTATGCCAATCCGCTCCCGCCGCTGGGGCAGGCTGGGGGCAATGGAGGCACTGATGCGCCAGGCAAGGCATATGGATGTACTCGTCCTCTCTGAATGGGAGGATTTGCGAACGAAATAACGACTATGAAAATTACAGGAACTGCGTATGATGATCATGCTTCCCATATAAACTGAATGAATCATAGCCGTAAGCGGGCTATGATTTTTTTATTCACAAATTAGACACAAGTTTTTAAGTTGCCTTTCAGCCTATTTTCAGCTTGCTTTAGAGTTGGATCGATAACATGGAAGTAACGATTCATACAGAGGCGTACTTTATGCTTGCTGGCGAGGTACGCCTTGTATCAAGTCTGAACAAGGGGGATTATGATGCTGGAAGTGAAAGACGTCAGCAAGCTGTACAGCGAACGTCGAGGTGTTCACCATATCGACTTCTCTATGGCTCGCGGCGAAGTCGTGGGTTTTCTCGGCCCTAACGGCGCAGGGAAGACAACGACGATGCGAATGATAACGGGTTATTTGCATCCGACAAGCGGGAGTATTTCGATTGATGGCATTTCCATGGCGGATCATGGGGAACAAGCGAGAAGCAAGATAGGTTATTTGCCAGAAACGCCGCCGCTGTACCCAGATATGACGGTGAAGTCGTATTTGCGCTTTGTAGCAGATATTAGAGGCGTATCAGTTCGGGAGCGAAGCAAACGAATGGATGAGATGGTAGTCAGATTAGGCTTGCAAGGGAGAGAAACTCAGACTATTCGTGGGCTGTCCAAGGGATACAGGCAGCGGCTGGGATTGGCGCAGGCCATCATTCATAAGCCGGAACTGCTTGTGCTTGATGAGCCCACATCTGGTCTTGATCCGAACCAAATTGTCGAGATACGCCAGCTTATTCGTGAGTTGGGAGAGCAGCATACGGTACTGCTAAGTACACATATTCTTCCGGAAGTGAACGCGCTGTGCAACCGGGTTATTATTATTCACCAAGGGCAAATCGTTCTAGACGAACTGCCTGAACGGGTGGGAGCGGCGCTAGGTCAGGAAACGAAACTTCATCTAATCGTGAAGGGCCCTGCTTCAGAGGTAGTAGATGCGGCAACAAATGTGCCGAAGATTGCTCATATTGAGTCTGAAAGCCATGATCAAGAGGTTCATCTTTGCATAACCTCGACAGAACAGGCGGATGTAAGGGAAGCCCTATTCTTTGCTTTGGCGAATGCAGGGTTCCCAATTCTCGAAATGAAGCGGGAATCAACAAGCCTGGAAGATGTGTTTACAAGATTGACGACAGAGGAGGAGTCTGGGGATGCGTAGATGTAGCGCGATATTTCGCAAAGAAATGCTTGCATATTTCACATCGCCGACATCCTATGCGGCCTTTGCGGTGTATGTGCTGATTTCCGGGATTATGTTCTATTTGAATTTTGTGTTGTTTCAGCCGAGTATCGTTGACTTCCGGCTTGTAACGGGTAATACGACTTTTATGTATATCTTTGTCGTCCCCCTGCTGACGATGCGGCTATTCGCAGATGAGTTCCGCCATGGTACAGATGAACTGCTGCTCACTTCACCTGCGCGAATAAGTGAAATTGTGCTTGGCAAATATGCAGCGGCATGTGTCTTAATGGTTGTACTGGTCGGATTTAGTTTGGTCTATCCATTTGTCATGTCGTTCTTTGGAAAATTGGACATGCCTGTGCTGATGACTTCAGTACTTGGCCTGCTGCTGCTAACGATTGCCATGGCATCCATTGGCTTATTCGCATCTGCACTGTCTGAGCATCAGATGGTAACTGCCATTGCCGCATTCGTGATCCTGCTGATGTTCTGGCTGTTAGATTCCGTATCGTCATCTGCCGTCGGCGATTGGATTGCTCCTTTTTCGATGAACAACCGGCTGCAATCCTTTATGAAAGGGGTACTGAATGGATCCGACGTACTCTTTTTCCTAACACTTGCGCTTGTGTTCGTTGTGCTGAGCATCCAAGTGCTTGAAAGAAAACGGTGGAGGTAACGAATGATGAACAAATGGCTGCGAAGAACGAATGCGGTTGTGCGATCGGCTGCCGTTCTCGGAATATTTGTGTTGTTGACTTATTTTTTGCAATCGATGACGGGTTGGCAATGGGATGTAACGAAGAACAAGTCTTTTACACTGTCCGAGCAAACGACTACGGCTTTATCTTCGATCGAGGATAAGGTGAATTTGAAGCTGTTCTATACGCCGCAGGATGATGCTGTGCTTGTTAGGGAGGTTGCTGACATGGCGGAGCAGTATGCGAAGCGGAATAAGCATATTACGTTCGAGCAGATTGATTTAATGAAGGAACCATCCTTAGCTCAGCAATATGGGCTAGCAGGGAGCTCCCTTGTGTTCGAGCGCGGGACGAAGCGCAAGACGGTGGGATTGTATGAAATGTTCAGCAGTGGTGAAGGATACGGGGCTTATCGTTTCAGTGGTGAGGAAAAAATGACGCAAGCAGTAAGAAGCTTGACCAATGATCATAAATCGACAGCTTACGTACTGTCTGGACATGAGGAACTGCCGTTATCGCAATTATCTGCACTTCGCTCAAGTCTGGAAGAGGACAATATTCAAGTGAAAGAACTGAACCTGTATCGAGAGGGCGCAATCCCGCAAGACGCGGATATTGTCATGATGCTGGGAGCCAATAAGGATATAACGGACAAGGAAGCGAAGCTGCTGCAGCAATATGTGGACAACAAAGGGAAACTGTACATTGCGCTCGGCTTCAATCCGGACATGGCTAAGTCGTGGAAAAATATCGATGGTCTGCTGAAGCATCTAGGTGTGACAAACAAGCATGCAGTCGCTGTCGAGCCGAAGAAGAGCACGCTGTATGATCCTTTTACAATTGTGCCTGAATACGGAGAGCATGAATTAACATCCAAGTTGTCGCAATATAATTTGCTTACGCTGCTTACACTTGGCCTACATTTGGATGCAGTGGGAACGGATAAGCTAAAGGTGGAGCCTATCTTGAAGACTTCCGCCAACTCCTATGGTGAAACAGATATTCCTCGCCTTATGCAGGAGGGGAGTGAGCGTGATGCTAAGGATATTGCGGGCCCATTGACATTGGGAGCAGCTGTGACGACTGCAGATGGGAAGCCGAAGGCAGTCATTGTCGGTGGTTCCAGCTATGTTGAGGATCAGAATCTCTATACGCAGGGCAATCGTGATTTTGCATTGAACAGCATGAACTGGCTGCAAGGCAATCAAGATCAAGTGACGATTCGTCCACGGGAAAATGAAGCGTACCAAATCGCCTATCTCACGCCTGGGCAAGGTAAAACGATACTTTGGACGACAGTTATCGGCTTCCCTGTACTCCTGTTAGGGATCGGAGCTGCATTATGGTGGAGAAGGAGAAGGGCTGCATGAACAAGAATACGCAAGTAAAGAAGCTTATTCCAACCTTGCTGCTGGTGCTCGTTTTTATTGCCGGCTATGTATATGCTTCTTCTCATGATTTCTTCCGTAGTAAGAAGGAGGATACATCCGTGTCGCTCTTATCGCTACAGGAGCAGGACGTAAATTCTTTTACAATAACAGGAGCGGAAGACGGCTCTAAGGTATCGTTTCACAAGAAAAATGGACAATGGGGGATGACTGAGCCTAACGCATATCCGCTCAACACTTATCCAGTACAGGATTGGCTTTCTCTTTTGACGAAGGCGAAGGCAGAGTCTGTCGTAGAGGAACAGGCCGATCATTTAGAGAAATACGGTCTGGATCAGCCAGCATGGACGTTTGAGGCAATCGGTGCAGACGGAGCGAAGTATACGATCAAGATTGGCAATGAATCGCCGATTTCGGGCACCTATTACGCTTTGGTGAATGATCAAGGCAAGGTATATCAAGTCTCGGAATCCGAATGGTCGGGACTGAAGCGGAGTACGTATGATTTCGTGCTGAAGGAGCCGATTACCTTTCCGCTTGAACGTGTAGAACAGTTCGTGTGGAGCTATGGAGGCAAGACCTATACATTGAACCCATTGAAGGAATCCAAGCCTTCACAAGCGGATAAAAAACAGGATACAACTACAGTAGGTGAGGGGAAATCCGATCAAGCTGAACAGACAGAGCAAACCGAGCTGGATTGGCAGCTTCAGGGCAAGCCCATTACGGAGGATAAGGCTTCTGTGCTTATGAATCAGTTTCGGGATTGGTCTACGAATGAGCTTCCGAAGCAAAAAAAAGAACTTTTGGGCGGAAAACCCCGCAATCCGGATTGGAAGCTCGAACTGTCCTTAAAGCCTGATGAGATCAGCTCAGCGGAGAAAAAGAGCTATGAAGGGTATGTAATAGGGGATAAGGTATGGATCATCCCTCAGGGCGAAGCATGGGCCTTTGCTGTTCCGAAGAATGCGTTTGACGAGACATGCAAGGCCTGGATAGACTCTAGAGTGGAAAAAGCAAAATAGCGTAGTTGCACTTTATAATAACCCGGCTATGAAAAAACATAGCCGGGTTATTTGTGCAGGATTCATTTTAGTAGGGAAACTGGGAAATCACAAATGGTCACGTCCGTAATTCTGGCCAGCGCATCAGTAATATCGACTGCGAAAAACCCCCGCCAAATCCGTACAACAAGGTGAGTGCTCCTGGAGTTAGACGTCCGTCACGTAATCCCTCAGCGATGGCTAGCGGGATACTGGCTGCGGATGTATTACCGTAATACTGAACACTTGTGAGGGTACGCACCAGCGGAATCCCACTGCGTTCGCAGATTGATTCGATCATCCGCAGATTAGCGCTGTGTGGCACAAAGATATCAATTTGCTCTGCTGTATATCCAGTATCATGGAGCAATTTTTGGATGCCTGCAGGAACTTGGCGGAGTGCCCACTTCAGAACTTCACGCCCGTTTTGAACTAAAGTGCTGTCAGGCTTCATCTCTACATCGCCAATCCGATCGGCGACAGCCTTTCGATGCAATATTCCGCCTAAATCTCCTGTCGTCAATGATCCAGAAGCAAGGAAACAAGATTGCTGCTCAGCAGTGCCAGCCTCCAGAAGAATCGCTCCAGCCCCATCTCCGAACAAGATGCAGGTGCTGCGATCCGCATAGTCAACCGTACGGGTCAGAACCTCTGTGCCAATCACCAATACTTTCCGATGCATGCCCGCATCAATGAGTCCTATTGCCAATTGCATGGCACTAACAAAACCTGCACAGGCATTCGATATATCCAGTGCCATTGCATGAGGAATGCCAAGTCTACCCTGAATGATGCCAGCCGTGCTCGGGAAGAAGGCGTCTGGTGTTGATGTAGCTACAAGCACCGCATCAACCGTATGGAGATCAACATGATACGTGTCGGCGAGATTTCTAGCAGCTTCGTAAGCAAGATCGCTGGCATAGGTTCCTTCATCAACAATACGGCGTTCAATCATGCCCGTTCGTTGAACAATCCACTCATGATTCGTATCGACCATTTGCGACAGATCCTCATTCGTTAAACGGCGTTCAGGCACAAAGGTACCAAAAGCTGTGATTTGGGCTTTCGTATGAAGCTTAACCGTTTGCATATGGTATATCCTCTCCTAATCAATGATGGGGTATAGGCTGAATAATCCGTTTCATAATGAGGGCTAGTGAAATTGTGAAATAAAATTAGTACCTGGTACTATGTCCTAATACTAAAATAATACGTTTCACGTTAATTATTGTCAATCCAAGCTTCTGTTCTCATTAGTATTATCCTAACATACCTCATTCTGTTAAAAGCTTCATGATGAAAGTCAAGGAGTGGAATTATCGGAAAAACCTATCGGCATAACATTAGAGCGTCGGCGCATGCTAAAGTTGGTGGCACCCCAATTATGAACTGAACAAGGAGGAACATTGATGCAAGCAAAAGCAGTTCTGCTAACGTTGACGGCAGCATTAGTGATGACAATGGGGATTACAGGTTGTGGAAATAGAAATATGTCCACGAAGAGTGTGCGCCAGCATAATTATGATGGCATAAATCCACTTGGAACGGATCATCGTTACAACGCGAACCGTTACAATACGAACTTCCAAGGCGACGGTTTGCGCTCTTACAGCAATGATTTCGGCCCAGACGGTTACCGTTCTAACAACTACAACTACGGCAACGGTACTTATCGCAACTACGGCTACAATCGCATGGATGGCTTTAATCGTATGGATGGCTACAACCGCATGGATGGCGGCCGCTATGGAGCTCATTCGGTAAATAAAATGGAAATGAGCCAAAAGATTGCAAACAAGCTGACATCCGTTAAGGGTGTAAAGTCGGCACATGTTATGTTGACGAACAATAACAATGCTTATGTTGCTGTAGTTACGGATCACACAACATCCGGCATGAAGAGCAAAAGCCACCCAGCCGGCCGTGGCCCGCGTCCATACTCTGCAGGGAACTTGGGTGCATATGACGGCACACCTGCTGGAAATGATAATGTGTCTACTTCTGTCAAAGAACATATTGCCAACGTTGTGAAGAAAGAAGCTCCAAACTGCAATAATGTGTATGTATCTGCGAATCCAGACTTCGTCAACCGCATGAATGATTACAGCAAGCAAGCGGCTGCCGGACATCCAATCGCAGGGTTTACCAATGAGTTCCAAGAACTGGTGTACCGTTTGTTCCCAACAAATGCTGCGAGCCAATCTTACAATCAACCGACTCGCATTCATAACATGGCACCAGGAACTCGCTAATTTTCGTTCCGAACGGACTTCATTCCTCACAACTGCTGAGGACGGAGTCCTGTTTACATATTCGCACATAAGGCTTAGCATTCGTCATGCAAGCGGAATTATACGTGAAATGCATCTTTCCACCACATAAGTAAGCCCATTTTTGAGCAGTACCGCACCAAGTGTAATGACCCTTCATAGTATAAATTTGACTGTATCCCTTAACCTTGTTAAATTACAAAAACTCGGGCAAGGAGGGGTGACACTTGAAGGGTAGCGATCACAAAAATAAGTTTCTACTGACTAATCGTGAGCGCGAAGTTTTTGAATTATTAGTTCAGGACAAAACGACCCGTGACATTGCGCAGCAGTTATTCATCAGTGAGAAGACCGTTCGAAATCATATTTCGAATGTGATGCAGAAATTGAACGTAAAAGGTCGTTCGCAAGCGGTTGTCGAGCTAATCAAGCTTGGGGAGTTAAAAATCTAACAATAAGCTAAGCCCATCGCCCTGACAATTCAGCCTTCTGGAACATATCGCTTGATGTGGGAAGAAAGGTTCTCTGAGAGTAGGTCCGAATGACAGACTCGGATAGATTCGAGCGTATATCCATGCTGCAGTAAAACGAGCATCGTGGCCCATACGCTTTATTTTTTGTTCCGATGGTCATGCCCTGCAATCAACAAATGGCTTCCCGAAGTACGATGATGCGCATCGATCGGGAAGCCATCTTTTTTTCCTATAGGCTTGTTTTCTAAAAATAACTTACATATGAGTGCTGCCCTTCACCCATACGCGTTCGATATTCAAATCAGCATCTGTCCATACTAAGTCAGCTTGTTTGCCAACTTCGATGCTGCCGGTAAAGCTGTCGATTCCGATTTGCTTCGCAGGATTCAAGCTTGCAAGACGCGATACTTCATGCAGCGGAAGTCCTGTGAATTGAATCATATTTTTGACAGCTTGAATCATCGTAAGCGTACTGCCGGCGAGCGAACCGCCCTCAGTCAGGCGGCATACGCCTTCCTTCATCGTTACCGCGAGGCCGCCCAGGTCATACTGGCCATCTGGCATACCTGCTGCAGACATAGCATCTGTAATCATTACAAGCTTGCCGGAAGTCTTCGTACGACTTAGCATTTTGATACAAGCCGGATGCACGTGAATGCCATCAGAAATGATCTCAGCTGTAATTCGGTCATCTGTCAGCACAGCGCCTGCTACACCTGGATCGCGGTGATGAATCGGCGTCATGGCGTTAAAGGTATGAACCGCTTGATTCAAGCCTGCATTTGCTGCGGCTGTTACTTGGTCGTACGTTGCGGCCGTATGCGCGGCTGCAGCATTTACGTTGTGAGCGCGCAGCCAGCGAATGGCTTCTGTGGCGTTGGCGCGCTCAGGAGCAAGGCTGACCTGCTTCATTAATCCAGGGAAGCGTGCATGCCAATCCTCGAACCAATCAATTTGAGGGTCGATCATGTAGATTTCGTTCTGCGCTCCCTTGTACTTCGGATTCACGAACGGGCCTTCCAAGTGAACGCCTGCCAGTTGAGTGTATTTCATACCTTGCTTCATATAAGCATCAACGGCTGCCATAACCTGATCCAATGCTTCATGAGATTGCGTCATGGAAGTAGCAAGCATAGCCGTTGTACCATGCTCCATATGGAACTTCGTAATCTTATTATAGGATTCAGCGTTAGCATCCATGAAGTCTGCGCCGAAGCCTCCGTGAATATGCAAATCGATAAAGCCAGGGAGCACCCAGCCGCCCTTAGCGTCTACACTTTCCTTGCCCCAAGCATCTTGCTCGGGCTGTGGCAATTCCGACCACTTTCCAATAAAGGAAATCAGACCATCTTCTACCCGAACGACTCCGTCATACAATACGCCGTTCGGTGTTACGACATTTGCATTGGTTAAGGTAAATGTTGAATTAGTCATGGAAATGTTGTGCAGCCTCCTTATCAAGCAGAACTACTACATTCGGATGAGTTTGCAAGAGCGATGCCGGTACTTCAGTCGTAACCGGGCCTTTAAGCGCACGATGTACAATGTCCGCCTTGTCCGCACCGCGAACGACGAGCATAATCATTTTCGCCTTCAGGATCGATCCTACACCCATGGTTACCGCTTGGGTAGGAACCTCATCAATAGAATTGAAGAATCGTTTGTTTGCTTGTCGCGTTTCTTCCTTCAATTGTACGAGATGTGTACCTGCATGCAGGTTTTGGCCTGGCTCGTTAAAGCCGATGTGGCCATTGTGGCCGAGGCCGAGCAATTGAAGATCGATAGATGCGTCAGCGAGCATCTCATCATACTGCTTGCACTCTTGCTCCAAGTCAGCTGCATTTCCGTTCGGTACACGAGTGTTGTCCTTGTTGATATCAATATGGTCGAACAATTGCTTGTTCATGAACGACATGTATGATTCCGGATGACCTTCAGGAAGGCCTACATATTCATCCAAATTGAAGGAACGTACATTTTTGAAGCTAACATGCTTTTTCTCATTCAAGCGAATCAGCTCTTGGTAGATGCCGATTGGCGTACTGCCTGTAGCTAAGCCGAGAACGGCGTTTGGCTTCGTTTGAACCAGGCTTGCAATGATGCCTGCACCAATTTGGTTCAATTCTTCATTCGTTTGGAAAGTCAAGATGTTCATTAGTAGGTTTACCTCCCTTTATCTTTACGGTACTTGCGTACCATGCGATACGACTGCTCAAGCTTCGGAATATGATCATCGAATTTCTCACTAACCATTCCGGCGAACAAGATATCGATGATGTGCAACTGTGCGATGCGTGAAGCCATATCGCCTCGGCGCATGCCCTCCTCCAAGGAGGAGGCGGATAAATTAATATCGGCCAGGGATGCTAGGCGGTTGGCGCCGACCTTCGTAAGTGAGATAGTCGTCGCTCCGCGCTCCTTCGCGCATTGCAAGGCATCAATCGTTTCTGGTGTTTCTCCGGAATAGGAAATGGCGAACGCCACATCCTGCTCATTCAAATTGGCGGCAGATGTAATCTGCATATGCGGGTCAGAGAAGCAGGTTGCACGCTTGCCTACGCGAATCAGCTTCTGATAGAAATCCAAGGCTACAATGCCGGATGTCGCCATCCCGTACAGATCGATCTGTCTTGCCGCCTGGAAGGCGCGCATGGCACGTTCCAGTGTGATCATGTCTAACAGCCGCGTCGTGTCGGATATCGAGCGAATATGATTGGACTCGATGGCCGTAACAATATCGCGCAGCGGATTGCCTGCGATAATGTCCTGATAGGAGAGTGGAGTGGATTGCTGTGCCATATCGGCTGCCAGCTTCGTTTTGAAATCCGGATAACCCCGAAAATGAAGGGATTTGCAAAATCTAGTGACGGTTGCGGGTGAAGTGCCGGACTGTTCAGCCAGCTCCGTGATGCCCATCGTCACTACATTACCCGGAAATTGCAAAATATAGTCCGCCACTTTGCGCTCCTGCGGATGGAAATCCTGAACCTGCTGCCGAATCGCGTGCAATATGCTAGACAAAAACAATCATCCTCTTACATCAATATGGTGAAAATAATTTTAGTGATAAATCTCATAATCATGAAAATAATTTCAATATCATCATAGTCAATCTATAGGAGAAACACAAGGAAGTTATGCAAAATACCACAATTTCCTCACAACTCTTGCCCTAATCACTTGCCTGATTCGGCATGGTTGTCCAATTGACGCTGTTCTCGGAAATCGCTTGGGGCGATGCCGAGACGATTTTTGAAGGTACGATGGAAGTACGAATAGCTCTGGAATCCGCACATTTCAGCAATCTGCTCCAGCGGCATATATCCGTGCAGAATCCGCTCGCATGCCATCGTCAATCGGAGTTGAATGGCATAATCCATGACGGATTGATGGAACGTTTCTTTGAAAATATGAGAGGCTCTCGAGACGCTGAGCTGGACACGGTCTGCAACATTTTGCAGGGTGAACGGCTCGGTTACATTCATCTCAATATAATGCTTCATGTGATGGGCGACCTGCTCTGTTCGATTTCGATTCAAATAGGAGGGATGTGCCCGCTCATTCAGTGTTCGCTCCAGCATGCGGAAGTACGCGAAGCTTAGGTGTTTAACAATATCGTTCATGTTGTGGCTTCCGTATAAACGCTGCTCCTGCATAATCTCCCGCCAAATGGAAAGGAGGCGATCATCGATTCCGATGTCTGCCTTTCCGAGCGGTTTCATCTGATTCCACCATTCCTGTATCCAAGGCCCATTTAAGATAAAATAATAGTCCAGGCTATGAACCTTTTTATGGGGAACGCCAGTTTCAGGCTGGCGATAACCAATCTTCAAGTCATAGTGGCTGCCTGGAGCCAGCATTAGCATATCGCCAGGCTTGAATTCGACATATCTTTCATCAAGCCAAACATGGGCATTGCCCTCTAGCTGAATCCGAATGAGATAATGCTCCAGCTTCGGTATGCCGAGCGTGAATGGCTTGGTGTGTCTGGCATGTCCAGAGTACATAATTGTAAATTCTTCTTGTTTGACAGCAGGTTCAGTCATATTTTCCTCCGCGGTGCCTATAATTCAGAATCCTCGCTTCTTTTACAAAGAGTATAGCAAAGATAGCAAGATTGTTCATGTTAAAAGGATATCCTTCATTCACACCAAATTTGCAATGTGGCACAATGAAGTCAGCTCATTGAAAACCTTTTCAAAAACAACTTAATATCATTATCTTTCATAAAGATTCATACACAAAATGAGGTGGATCCATTGAAAATTGGAGTGCAGCTTTATACCTTGCGCGACGATATGGGCAGAGACTTTATCGGAACGCTGGAGCAAGTGGCAACTATGGGCTATGAGGGAGTGGAATTTGCAGGTTACGGTGGATTGACGCCAGAGCAATTGGCCAGCGAACTGAAGCGGTTGAACTTGAAGGCAGCAGGTTCGCACGTCAGCATCGAGCAATTGACAGATCATTTGGATGAGCAGATTGAAATGAATCTTGCTATTGGCAACCGTAACATCATTTGTCCAGGTATCCCGAAGCTGCATGAGGCCGATGAAGACATATTGAATGAGTCAGTAAGCAAGCTTGAGGCTGTCGCTGAACGGCTTGCAGTTCATGGGATGAAGCTGGGCTATCACAATCACGGGTATGAATTCGAAGCGAAAATCGGGGATGAAACCGTATTTGACTTGCTGTTTGGCAAGTTGCCCGGAGACAAGCTGTTCACTGAGCTGGACGTATGCTGGGTGAAGCATGGCGGATATAACCCGCTCGAGATCATCAATCAGTATTCAGGCCGTGTTCCTTTCATTCACTACAAGGATTTGAAGTATGATGACAATGGCAATCCAATGACGATGGAGCTTGGTCAAGGCGAACTCGACCTGGTAGCTGTAGCACAGGCTGCACGTGCAGCAGGAACGGAATGGCTGATTGTCGAGCAGGATGATTGTCAGCGCGCTCCGCTTGATAGCGTGCGCGGCAGCCGTGAATGGATTAAGGACAATCTTGGGCTGTAACACGAACTTCAAGAGGTGCGTGCCTCTACAAATAGAACGATAAATTCTTTATCTTATATCAATTTAATTCACTTTTCTGGGAGGAATGGATTCATGTCCAAGGTTTATAAAATTGCAATCATCGGATGCGGCGGCATTGCGAATGCCAAGCATATGCCAAGTCTGGCGAAGCTGAACAATGTGGAAATGGTAGCATTCTGCGACATCATTGAAGAGCGCGCGGCAGAAGCCAAAGAGAAATACGGCACGGCAGATGCGAAAATATATACGGATTATAAAGAAGTTTTGAAAGATAACAGCATCGACATCGCGCACGTATGTACGCCGAACGACTCTCATGCTGAAATTACGATCGCTTTCTTGGAGAGCGACAAGCATGTTCTGTGCGAGAAGCCAATGGCGAAGAAGGCAGAAGATGCACGCCGTATGGTTGAAGTGGCAAAGCGGACAGGGAAGAAGCTGACTGTCGGATATAACAACCGCTTCCGCAGCGACAGCCGCTACTTGAAGAGATTGTGTGAAGACGGCACATTTGGCGACATCTATTTTGCTAAAGCACATGCCATCCGCCGCCGTGCGGTTCCCACATGGGGCGTATTCCTGGATGAAGAGAAGCAAGGCGGAGGTCCGCTTATCGACATCGGTACCCACTCGCTCGACCTGACATTGTGGATGATGGACAACTATGAGCCGCATATTGTGCTCGGCAAAGCTTACCATAAGCTGAGCAGCCGCGAGAATGCAGCAAACGCTTGGGGGCCGTGGGATCCAGAAAAATTCACGGTAGAAGATTCCGCATTTGGTATGATCGTGATGAAAAACGGCGCGACCATTATTTTGGAATCAAGCTGGGCGCTGAACGTGACTTCCGGTATTGAAGCGAAGTGCACACTTTGCGGTACAGAAGGCGGAGCGGACATGAATGATGGTCTGTCTATTAATGGCGAAAAGTATGGCCAGTTGTATGAACAAAAATTCGAGCTGAATGCTGGCGGCGTTGATTTCTATGAGGGTGCTTCTGAGAACCCGCCAGATGTAGAGATGCGCATGTGGATCGACGCGATTGACAATGATAAGACACCAATTATTACGCCTGAGCAAGCTTGCGTGGTTTCGGAGATTCTTGAAGCGATTTACGAATCTTCCCGCACCGGCAAAGCAATTTACTTTGACTAATCGGTAAGAAGACAACGAAGGCGAGCTTACTGAGAACCGAAGGAGGCAAAGAACGGTTATGAAATTAGGTGTATTCTTAGTATTGTACGGACAATTGCCCTTGGAAGAGGCGCTTGATACGGTAGCGGCCAAAGGCGTAGAGGCAGTAGAGATCGGTACTGGCGGTTATCCGGGCAACAAGCACTGTAATCCGCATGAGCTGCTGGCTAGCGATGCGAAGCTCAAGGCTTTCAAGGAAGCAGTTGCTTCCCGTGGTTTGACGATTAGCGCATTGAGCTGTCATGGCAATCCACTGCATCCGCAGAAGGATATTGCAAAGCAATATCATGACGACTTCATCGCTACGCTGGATTTGGCTGCGAAGCTGGATGTGCCGGTGGTGAACGGCTTCTCCGGCTGCCCGGGCGACCATGAGGGCGCAAAATACCCGAACTGGCCGGTAGCGCCATGGCCTAATGACTATCAGGAAATTTTGGACTGGCAATGGAATGAGAAGGTCATTCCTTATTGGACAGAGGTTGGCAAGCTAGCAACTGAACGCGGCTTGAAAATCGGACTTGAGCTGCATGGCGGCTTCTCGGTTCACTCTCCAGGCACTATGCTCCGTCTGCGTGAGGCAGCAGGCGAAGCGATTGGAGCGAACCTTGACCCAAGCCATATGTGGTGGCAGGGCATCGATCCTGTTCAAGCGATCCGCATATTAGGGCAGTCAAATGCGATTCATCATTTCCATGCGAAGGATACGACAATTGATCCTGTGAACGTGCATAAGCACGGGATTACAGACATGCAGCCTTATACGATGATGTTGGATCGCGCTTGGCAGTTCCGCACGGTCGGTTATGGTCATGATATGAAGACATGGGCGGATATAATTAGTGCTCTCCGTCTTTTAGGCTATGACTATGTTGTCAGTATTGAGCATGAAGACGGCTTAATGTCGGTTGATGAAGGCTTCACGAAGGCAGTTGAGAATTTGAAGCCAATTCTGATGAAGGAACCGCTTGGCGAGATGTGGTGGGTATAATCGAGAAATAAGGTGTACATGCATCGCATCTTCCTCGTTCTCGTCCACAAGGGGATGTTAGGGAGATGCGTTTTGCTTTACGAACAATAGCAAATGTCTGTTCATGGATTTATATAATCGAATGGACGATTCGACTACAAAGGAGCATGCAGCGATGACAAAACAAAACGTAACGATCTGGAATGAGTACAGACATGAACAACACAACAAAACGGTGGCTGACATTTATCCGACAGGAATTCATACAGCTATCGGCGAAGGACTGGGTCAGGAGTTTCATGTGCGCTACGCAACGCTCGATATGCCTGAGCACGGTTTAACGGAGGAAGTATTGAATGATACCGACGTGTTAATTTGGTGGGGGCATAAGGCACACGACGAGGTGGACAATGCGATTGTTGAGCGCGTCTATCAACGCGTGCTCCACGGGATGGGACTGATTGTGCTCCATTCCGGACATTTTTCGAAGATTTTCAAGAAGCTTATGGGCACCGGCTGTGATTTGAAATGGCGCGAGGCGAATGATAAAGAACGGCTGTGGGTCGTATCTCCTGGGCATCCGATTGCAGAAGGCATTGGGGAATATATTGAGCTAGAAGCCGAAGAAATGTATGGAGAGCATTTCGATATTCCAGCGCCTGATGAACTGGTATTCGTCAGCTGGTTTACAGGCGGGGAAGTATTCCGCAGCGGATGCTGTTATAACCGCGGTATGGGAAAAGTGTTCTATTTCCGTCCAGGACACGAGACATATCCAACTTACTACAATGAGCAGATTCGTCGTGTAATCGCAAATGCAGTGAAATGGGCGAAGCCGTCGGAGCGTCCTTATCCGAAGTATGGGAATGCACAGCCGTTAGAGCCTTTGAATTAAGCATTTTGCAATTTAGGAAAGAAAGAGTGGGTATTTAACATGACATCAATAGATTCTACACAACCATTACGCGTCGGAGTCGTTTCGGCAGGGAACATATTCCGTGGGGCGCATATGCCCGCATTTCTCTCAAATCCATATGTCCAGATCGTCGCTGTGTGCGATCCGCACAAGCCATCTGCCTGCGAAGTTGCCGATCACATTGGTCAGGTTCGGATTTATGAGGATTGGCAGGAGATGCTTGAACGCGAGGAACTGGATATTATAGATATTTGCTCCCCGAATTACTTGCATGCGCCTGTTGCAATTGCTGCTTTAGAGAAAGGGCTGCATGTATTTTGCGAGAAGCCGGATGCGACAAACCCGGAAGATGCGCTTCGCATGCAGCAGGCTGCCGAGAAATCAGGCAAAGTGCTGATGGTAATGCGCAATAACCGCTTCCGTTCTCGTTCCCAATTTTTGAAGCAGTATATTGAGGAAGGCCAGATGGGTCAGTTGTATACGGGACGCTGCGGTTGGATTCGCAGATCAGGCATCCCAGGTGCAGGCGGTTGGTTCACGACCAAATCGAAATCTGGGGGAGGCCCGCTCATTGATTTGGGTGTGCACATGATCGATTTGGCTATTTGGTTGATGGGCAATCCGAAGCCTGTATCTGTATCAGGAGCAACATACCGCCATTTCATGGATAAGGCAGCGCCTGCTGCCAGTCGGGATACGTTCGATGTAGAAGACTTGGCGACTGGATTTATCCGGTTTGACAATGGAGCGACGCTTCAGCTTGAGGTAAGCTGGGCTTCTCATATTGAGAAGGAGCAATCGTTCCTTGAGCTGCGCGGGACAGAAGCGGGCTTTAGTCTGCATGACAATGAGCTTCAAATGTTCACTGTCGCAGCAGGCAAGCATATGAATATGAAGCCGGAAGGTTTCACAGACGGAGCGGGACATAAGGAAAATGTTGATCATTTTGTTGACGTCATCTTAGGCAAAGCGAAGCCTATATTTACTCCAGAACAAGGTGTAGATATGATTCGCATCCTGAATGCGATTTATGAATCGGCGGAGCTTGGCCGAGAAATTAGACTGTAATTTCATTCATTTTGCTAACGCAACCTGAATGGCAAGGGAGCCTCATGCTTCCTCGCCATTCAGGTTTTTTTGCGTACAGCGAGCACATCCTAGTGCGAGATGCCTGCAGCATTAAGCTTTATCATCGAAATGGAGAATGCATCATGGAACAATAGACTTCTGAGTTCCAAGCTGTATAGCAGGCTGGATCAGAAGAGGATATTCATTGGCTCGCGTGAAGGGTGGACACTGGAGGGAGAAGTATGGCATCCTGAAAAGGATTGAAGAATTGAAATGATGCAGCTCCTTAAAGTGCGAACCATTCTGTACGGATGAATACACACTGACCGCATTGAGCGGGGATCATTGCATGATGATTGCGGTGCGCCGCAGAATGGCTCGTGAACGCATATTCATAAGAAAGATCACTTATGAAGACAGCGGCAATGCGTCTCGAGGACTAGGTAATGGCTATTAATGCGCTAAACCGAACATGTTCGTATAATCTGATCAAGGAAAAGCAAGGTGAACGCAATGGCTGGCTTCATTGCAAGTTCAATTAGGTGCGGTTTGCTAAAGCGGCAGTGTCCGGCATTGTGCTTATAGGGACAACGGAGCTTATTTGAAGAGAAATACAGAGGAGACGGAAATAACGGAATTTCACTTGGAAGGAGCCATCTCCATTGAAAAAGAATAGAATTCGGTCGACTATTTGGAAGCTAGTAGGGGCCGTTCTACTCACTGTAGTCATTTGGGTGGGTGCACATATATGGATGTCAGATACGAATCAGGTTTCAGCAGTGCCGCTCCAGCTGACGGGACAGGAATCCCCGCTCATGCTGTTTGTCACGAAGCACATGATGAGCGGAGAAGGGGGCATCTTCACGAATTTACGTGATGATCTGCCCGAATCGGAGCATCAGGCGGCCAATCATCAGATGCTGTCTGAATCAACAGGCTTGATGCTGCTGCATGCGGTACAAATCAACAACCGCAATTTGTTTGATAATCAGTTTTCCTTTTTGCAGCGGCGTCTATTAGCCGACAAGGGCTATATCCGTTGGCGGTATTCCCCTCGGCACGATCCGACGGCGGTGAATGCAGCAGTCGATGATTTGCGCATTGCACGTGCATTGCTTGAAGCGGATCGGGAATGGGGAATTGAAGAGGCGAGACGGATCGCGAAGGGGATCAGCAAGGCATTGCTTGATGGCAATGTGAGCAAGGATTACATGTTCGATCACTATGATTGGAAATTCAAATCCCGCTCGGATCGTGTAACAATGTCTTATATGGATATCCATACGATGGGGATGCTTGCTGCGTTTGATAAGAAGTGGGAGACGGTTCGAATGAACAGTTTGAATCTGATGAAGGATTCCTCTTTGGGCAATGGGTTGTTTAGGGCCAATTGGAATCCTTCTACAGGCTTTTCCTCAACAGGGAAAATTAATATGATTGATTCCTTATATACCGCGCTTTATTTGGCGGAAGAGGGCGAGGATGTCAGTGCAACTATTCAATTTCTGAAACAGGAGTGGAGCAGAAACAAAGGGAAGATTCCGAGTGTGTATGCGGAGGATGGAAGTGTTCGAGAAGAATTCGAATCCCCATCGGTCTATGCGCTTGCGGTTAGACTCCTTCAGTACAAGGATGAGCATGAGCTTGCTGAGCAATTGAAGCACAGGATGTATGCATTTGCTGTACAGCACCCTTCATCCCCTAATTACGGTGGCTTTGTGGAAGAGAAGGACAACAGCGCTTATTCGTTTGATCAGCTCCAAGTACTGCTCACTGAAATCAATCCTGCCGGGAAGTAGAACGAAAGTGTGCAAGGAAAAGGGAAGTAATAGGGAATCGAACGAATAGGGAATAAGAATTTTTTTGCCTTTGCAATTAATAGGAAGGGGCTGCCTAGCGCTGATAATTACTTATCTGTCGGGCAGTCCTTTTCCATCATATGTGTAAACCCTGCAGCAGGGATGAGGCAAGAATCTTTGCATTTCGAACCCAACTCGATACAATGGAGTGAAGACTTAAATTGAGGTGAATGGTTATGAAAGAATGGTACGAGCGAAGCTTCGGTCGTGACTATTTGGTTGTATATAAGCATCGTGATTTTCAGGGTGCAGCTAAGGAAGTGCATCAGATGATGGAATGGCTGGAGCTTTCTCCTGCAGCGATGGTACTGGATTTATGCTGTGGGATGGGCAGACATTCTCTTGCGCTTGCGGAAGTAGGGTACAAGGTGACAGGAGTGGATTTATCTGAGGTTCTTTTGAAGGAAGCGATTAAGCAAGATGAGATGCATGCAGTAACCTTCTTATCCGGGGATATGCGGGAGCTCCCAGTTAGCGGGCCGTTTGATGCCGTCGTGAATTTATTTACTTCATTTGGGTATTTTCAAGTGGACAAAGACAATGGAAAGGTATTCCATGAAATTAATCGGGTGCTTCGCCCAGGCGGACGATTTATTATTGATTTCCTAAATCCAAGCTATGTATCACAGCATCTGGTTCCAGAATCGGAGCGTAGGGATGAAGAGGTAACCATTCAAGAGCGCCGGTTCATTGAGGATGGGTTCGTGAAGAAGGAGATTACACTAACAGACGAGTCTACAGGGGAACGGCGCCATTATGAAGAAATTGTTCGTTTGTATGAATTGGCGGATTTTCATTCGATGATTGAACAGGCTGGGCTGCATATGGATAGGGTATATGGCGGGTATGACGGGTCGTTATATGATGAGTTTACTTCCTCCCGAATGATTATGGTTGGATCCCGTCCGGAATGAGATATTGAGATGTTGGTATGCTAGCACTGTTGATGATAAGATAGGAAAATAATGGCATGCGTGGTTCGTGATTGACTCAATCTAGTCTGGGGGGAACGCTAAGATGAAGTTTCAGCAAGTGAATGAGCATATCTTTCTGGTTCGAATGCCGCTTCCTTTCTCGCTTCGGTGGGTGAATACATATTTACTGCAAGGCTCAACCGGATGGACAATCGTCGATCCAGGTCTTCGAACTGAGGAAACAGAGGCTGCATGGCTTGATCTGATGGAAGAGTTAAATATAGAGGCTGGAAACACGGCTTCCATCGTCCTTACACACTATCATCCAGATCACAGCGGTATGGCAGGCTGGCTTCAGCAGCGCTTAGCTGCACCAGTATGGTTATCAGAAATCGGGTGGAGACATGTGGAACGGATGTGGGCTGGAACTGCTGCAATGACGATGGATATGCAGGATCTGTTCCACAAGCAGGGAGCGCCTGCAGAGGTTGTAGAATCAATTGGCATACATATGAATAGCTTTATCCCCCAAGTTTCTCCTTTGCCGGAAGTGTCCTTCATCAGAGATGGAGAACCATTGCTGTTGGGAGATAATTACTGGCAGCCAATAGAGACGGGTGGCCATGCTCCGGGGCATATGAGCTTCTATCATGCTGATTCGCGCATTATGCTGTGCGGTGATCACGTTCTTCCGCAAATTACGCCCAATGTTAGCCTTATGCCGAATAGTGATCCCGAGCCGCTGTACTCCTTCCTTATTGGGTTGGAACGGCTCGCTGCTTTCGATGTTGAACTGGCGCTTCCGGGACACCGGCATCCGTTTCCTTATTATAAGAACCGGACAGATGAGCTGATCCGGCATCATGAAGCACGGCTACAGGAGATGCAGGCCGCGCTTCATCAGCCGATGACGGCTTACGAGTTGTGCTGTATCAGCTTCGGTACGCTGGATCGTTTAATGGTGCATCAGTTCCGTTTCGCCATGGGTGAGACTCTTGCTCATCTCGTAGAGCTTAGACGTCGTGGCCTTGCCAATACGGACTCTGAGCAAGTCATAAGGTGGCAATCATCTTAGTGAATTACAAGGACTGCATTTCTTGTTCACGCTCTGCCTGCTTGCGGTGGGCAATCCGACTGCTTGCCGCTGCAGCAATTGCGCCTACGATGTCATCGAGGAACGTATGGATTTGTCCACTGTCCTTATTGTTCAAGCGCTCCAATATACCTGGCTTCAACTTGTCAACATAGCCATAATTGGTGAACCCGATACTTCCGTATACGTTGACTATGGAGAAGGCGAGTATTTCATCCACGCCGTACAATCCTTCATCATTCTCAATCATCTCTTGCAGCGCAGGTGTAAGCTTGCCCTCTTCTGCCATAATATCAAGCTGGATTCCGGTCAGGACGGCGTTTTGAACTTCGCGTTTGCTCAGCACCTGTTCCACATTGTAGATGCAGTAGTCTATTGTCAATTCAGGGAAGTAATTCTGCTGCAGGAACATGACCAATTCTGCAATATCCTCTACACGAACTCCCCGTTTGCGCAGCCACTCGCGTGTTTCTGCTTCGACCTTCTCGCTGTCCAGGCTGTAGGCTTTGGCTGTTCTCGTGTCTTTTTGTTCTGACATGGAAGTCACCTCGATCTCTGATTCGTATTGCATGCTACCTACTCATTCTTCACCATAGCATGAGAAAGGTATATGACAATGATATACCCATTCCCTTCTCTCCTTACTCTTCCTTTTTGCTTTTTGAGGCTACAATGTATGAAACTACGTCATGTTTTGGACAGCCTTATCGTATATATAGGGGTATGACGAAGGGACGCCTATGCATGCACGATGTAGGTAGACAGGCTCCCGCAGATCACACGATAGATGCATAGAGGAGGTTGCTGCGCTTATGGTGCGGACAAAATATTTTCGACAAGGTGTACTGGCAGCAGTACTGATGCTGCCCTTTCTATTGACGGCTTGTGGTGGCACAAGCGGTGCAATCGATCCGCCGCCAGCAGATGTGGAAGCCAAAATGATGGCTGCAGCAGGAGGAGAGGGCGGTGCGGTTGATCGTGCTGTCAATCCAACTGATGCAGCGCAGCAGAAAGCAAATATGACGGTTTACGCTCAAGATCGCCATGGCTATTTGGCGCCCATTTCGTATCAATGGAGCTCTGAAGATCCTGCCGTTGTTGCCCAAGCATCACTGGAGATGCTTGTGAAGGATGGTGTGCATCAGGGAATGCTGCCTCCGGGATTTACCGCTACCCTTCCGAAGGGGACGAGTTTAAAGGTTACCCTCAAGCCAGAGCAGAAGACCGCATTGGTGGAGCTGTCCAAGGAATTTGCTTCATACGACAAAAACGATGAACGTAAGGTGATGGAGTCTATCGCCTGGACCCTTACATCGCTGCCAAATGTAGATCAGGTGCAGTTATGGATGGATTCCAAGAGACTGACCGAAATGCCGGTTGACCATACGCCGATGGACACCCCATTGTCACGCCAAATTGGAATTAATTTAGAGAAGGATCTATCGGTCAATTACCTGCACTCGATGCCGGTGACTTTATATTTCTCAAGCTACAGCGAAGAGGGAAGAGCTTACTTTATTCCTGTGACAAGATTGGTTGAGCCATCTTCTGATCCAGTGAGAACAACGCTCGAACAGATGATAGCGGGACCGTTGGACAAAAAATCGATGAACATGGTTGCAACCAAGGAAACGGAAATAAATGATATTGCGGTTGATGGCGATATGCTTACGATCGATTTGGCAGACACGATGTTCGAAAAAGGAGATCAAGTCCCTGCGGAGTTGGTTAAGGCTGTCGTTCTATCCCTTACAGAGCGCCAGGGCGTGAAGAAGGTGAAGTTGAAAATCAATGGCGATGTGGATATTCAAGGAACAGACAAGATAAACTATTCGGAGCCGGTTTCGCGGCCTGTTGTGAACATGGCTTGGAAAGGATAGATGCTTTTCGCCAAGCTCTTTGGTAGAATAGGGGATGTTACTTTTTACGGACGACAGTGGAAATGTAGGAGGCACTATTAAATGAGAAGCAACGGACGAAAGGCGGATGAACTCCGCCCAGTTACGATTCGAACTAACACGAACAAATACGCGGAAGGCTCCGTATTCATTGAAGTAGGCGACACGAAGGTGCTTTGCACGGCTACGGTTGACGAGAAAGTTCCTCCTTTTATGAAGGGGCAAGGCAAAGGCTGGATTACAGCGGAATATTCAATGCTCCCGCGTGCAACGCAGACACGCAACCAGCGTGAGGCGAATCGAGGCAAGCTAACCGGTCGTACGATGGAAATCCAGCGGTTGATCGGACGGGCATTGCGCTCGGTTGTTGATTTGCATGCATTAGGTGAAAGAACGATAACGCTTGATTGCGACGTTATTCAGGCTGATGGCGGTACGCGTACGACTTCCATTACCGGCTCCTTTATTGCGATGGCAATGGCGATTCATAAAGTAGCGAGCCAGCATTCATTAAATAAATATCCGATAACGGATTTTCTTGCATCGGTTAGTGTTGGAGTGATCCAAGGAAATACGCTGCTTGACTTGAATTATGAAGAGGATTCCACGGCGAAGGTTGATATGAATGTCGTGATGACAGGTCAGGGCAAGTTCGTCGAAGTACAGGGTACAGGGGAAGAGAGTCCATTTACGCGCGAAGAGCTTAACGGGCTTCTGGCCATTGCGGAGAAGGGAATCTTGGAGCTTGTTGAGATGCAGAAGGAGGCACTCGGCCCAATTGCGGACAAGATTGCTGCACGAGCAGCGTTAGAACGCGGAGAGGCGGCCGGACATGCATCTAGCAAGTGATACGATTATTGTTGCAACCAGCAACCAAGGCAAGCTAAAGGAATTTCAGCTTGCCTTCGCCTCGCTCGGCAAGCGTGTGCTCAGTATGGCCGACTATCCTCAATTGCCTGAAGTGGTAGAGGATGGGGATACCTTCAATGCGAATGCGCTCAAGAAGGCTAAGGAAGTGGCAGAAGCGATACAACTTCCTGTTCTTGCTGATGATTCGGGCCTTTGTGTAGAACGTTTAGCTGGTGCGCCTGGCGTATACTCCGCACGATATGCCGGTGGGCACGGGGATACGCAGGCGAATAATGCTAAGCTTCTTGAGGAGCTGAAGAAGCTGCCTGCTCGCCGCGTGGAGCACGATAAGCTGGGAGAAGCTTCGGAGCATGTGCTTAGTGCTGCGCAATTCGTTTGCTGCCTAGTACTGTATGATCCTGCAGAGCGGCAGTATGTCGATGTGACCGGTACATGTGATGGGTTCATCTTGGACGAGGCGCGCGGGGAACATGGCTTCGGCTATGATCCGCTATTTTACGTTCCTGCATTCGGCAAGACAATGGCGGAGCTGACTCCGGAGCAGAAGCAGAGCATTAGCCATCGTGGAAATGCAATTCGTATGCTACTTGATGTACTGCAGAAGGAGCACTCACAAGTGTAACCATGTCAATCGAGCGTATTTCGAAGCGTGATGACACAACAAAGATAAGAAAATTAAAAGCAAAAACCTTTCAGCGAAGGGCACCTGACTAGATGACCAGTTTAGGTGTCCTTTTTTTCTTATCAAAATACTCAGATTTTATACTTTCCAACAACGGAAAAATATGAGAGAATTATGGGCAATAAGACGAAGGAGGATTGATGAAGATGAGTGAAGCGCCACGTGAACTTGGCTTGGAAACATTGGCTGTACATGCAGGACAGGAGGTCGACCCGACTACACTATCGCGTGCAGTCCCGTTGTATCAAACAACGTCTTACACTTTCAAAGATACCGATCACGCTGCAGATTTATTTGGTTTGAAGGAATTCGGCAATATCTATACACGGCTGATGAATCCAACGACAGATGTATTTGAGAAGCGTGTAGCCGCATTGGAAGGTGGGGCAGCGGCATTGGCTACGGCATCAGGCCAAGCTGCGATCACGTATGCCATTTTGAATATCGCGGGAGCAGGAGATGAGATTGTTTCTGCGACGAGTCTGTATGGCGGAACCTACAATCTATTCTCAACGACATTGGCGAAGCTTGGCATTACAGTCCGCTTCGTTGACTCCAGTGATCCGGAAAACTTCCGAAAGGCGATCACGGATAAGACAAAGGCGCTGTATGCGGAGGCGATTGGCAACCCTAAGGGCGATGTACTGGATATCGAGGCAGTGGCCGATATAGCACACGAGCATGGCATTCCACTCATCGTGGACAATACGTTCCCGAGTCCATTCCTGCTTCGTCCACTTGAGCATGGTGCGGATATTGTCGTACATTCCGCTACGAAGTTCATTGGCGGCCACGGTACTTCGATTGGCGGGATTATCGTGGATGGCGGCAAGTTCGATTGGGCTGCCACTGATAAGTTCCCTGGATTGACAGAGCCAGATTCTAGCTACCATGGGTTAGTGTATACGGATGCAGTCGGGCCAATTGCATATATTATTAAGGCTCGTGTACAATTGATGCGTGATATGGGGGCTACGATCTCTCCATTCAACGCATTCCTGCTTCTGCAGGGGCTCGAAACGCTTCATCTGCGCATGGAGCGCCATAGCGAGAATGCTTTGAAGGTAGCTCAGTTCTTGGAAGCGCATGAAGGGGTGCAGTCGGTCAGCTACAGTGGCCTATCAAGCCATTCTTCCTATGAGTTGGCACAGAAGTATTTGCCTAAGGGACAGGGTGCGATTTTGACATTTGAGATCAAGGGTGGAATCGAAGCGGGGCGGCAGGTAATAAATCATGTCAAACTCTTCTCTCATCTCGCCAATGTAGGCGATTCCAAGTCGCTCATCATCCATCCAGCAAGTACGACGCATCAGCAATTGAATGAAGCGGAGCAAATTACTGCCGGTGTAACTCCAGGACTTATACGTTTATCTATCGGTACGGAATCGATTGACGATATTTTGTATGATTTGGATCAGGCGATTCGCGCGAGTCAGCCTGCCTCAGTAAAATAAGAATCGATGTACAAATGAAGAAAGACACACGGTACGCTGCAGCGTTTACCGTGTGTCTTTTTGTTGGAAGCCAGTGGGTACCAGCATTTCAGTGTTAGATTACCATGCTACACGGATGCCGTATTCTCGCAGCCATGCATCTACCTGCAGCAGATAAGCGAATAATTGAGGGCCAGACATCAGCTGGCCGAACCAAGGCAGATTTGAGCTTGCTTCCTCGGAAGCGGCAATCGTCCGTATTCGTTCTGCATTGACAAATTGATGGAGTGGGGATGAAGGGTCATCCAATCTCTCAAGTGCCAGTCGGCGAACCGTATTCAAGTAATTTGGATTGTGGGTTTTTGGATAAGGGCTCTTTTTGCGATAGAGGACATCATCTGGCAAAACGCCCTCCAGCGCCTTTCGCAAGATCCCTTTCTCCCGTCCGCCGTAAGTTTTAATGTTCCATGGAATATTGAATACATATTGGACGAGCCGATGATCGGTATATGGGACGCGAACCTCGAGACCAGCGCCCATACTCATTCTGTCTTTGCGATCCAGCAAGGTTGGCATGAAGCGGGTAATGTTGAGATAGGACATATTTCTCATTTTCGCGGCTTGAGCCTCTTCTCCGGGCAATACAGGCACCTCGCGCACCGCATCTGCATAGCGGTCAGCTACATATTGCTCTGCGCGGAGCAAATGAGCGACCTCAGGCTTCAACAAACTGGCTCTGAGAGGCGTAGCAAGCGCCCAAGGGAATGTCCCGGCATTGAGCGCCTCTTTCCGGTGGAACCAAGGATATCCGCCGAATACTTCGTCAGCAGCTTCACCAGAGAGTGCGACAGTGGCGCCTTTCTTGATTTCTTTGCAAAATAAAAGCAATGAACCGTCAATGTCGGCCATGCCCGGGATGTCTCTAACCCTTACCGCGTGCTCAAGCGAAGCAACGAGCTCAGGGGTATCAAATTGAATCCAATGGTGAGTCGTTCCGAGCTCTTCTACCATTCGTCGAATCCAAGGCTCATCCGCATTTGGTTGAAAGGCGTGAGATTGGAAGTAAAGGTCGTTATCCACATAGTCCACCGAATACGTATGCACCTGACCAAGCTTGTGACGCTTATAATGTTGAACCGTTAGGGCGGTTAGCGCGCTTGAGTCCAATCCTCCTGACAATAAGGTACATACAGGAACATCAGAAATAAGCTGGCGTTCAACGGTATCCTCCAGAAGTTCGCGCACATGTTTGGCTGTTTGTTCGGCATCCTCTTCATGCGGAGTGCTCTCCAGCTTCCAATAACTGCGGATGCGCAGGCCATCTGGATTATACTGCAAGGTGTGACCTGGACGCAGCTCTGACATTGCTTGATAGATGCCGTGTCCTGGAGTTCGGGCAGGCCCGATCATCCATATTTCAGCTGCTCCCTCTAAGCTGATGACAGGCTCAATGTCCGGATGGGCAAGCAGCGCCTTAGGCTCGGAACCAAATACGAACCATCCTTCACCTTGAGAATAGTATAGAGGCTTCACCCCAAGCCGGTCGCGGGCCATGAACAAATGCTTTCCAGCTTCATCCCATATGGCAAAAGAAAAGATGCCGTTGAACCGTTCTACGCATGCTTCTTTCCATTCCAGATAGGCTACAAGCAGCACTTCCGTATCACACTGTGTTACAAATAAATGTCCTCGGCTCATTAACTCCGATCTTAATTCCCTCATATTGTACAGCTCGCCATTATACACAATCGCGAACACGCCATGCTCCGTGTGCCGAATCATCGGCTGGGCGCCGTTAGCTGGATCAATAACAGACAAGCGCCGGTGTCCCAGTGCACATGGACCGGTTATCCATGTTCCCTTCGCATCAGGGCCCCGAGAAGATAATGTTTCGGTCATTTGCTCGACAACGTCGGAACATTGGGCCAAATCACGGTTCCAGTCAATCCATCCTGTAATTCCACACATGTTACGTTCATCCTTTCCGCACCAATCTGTCCACCCGGAAGACCGAATACCGGTATGCTGGAAGATTGAGATAATACCATGGGTATGCGCAAATCGGCATAAGATGTATGTCCATCGGGAGATGATAAAAAAAGCTTCCCTTAAAAGCTGAAACCTGATCTAAACAAAGCGAAGCAATGGTTCTATTAAGGAAAGGAGGTGCTTAATGGAGCGCCGACCTTATTATGTATCCGTACAGAATCGTTCTGTTGTTGCGGAACAAGATGCGGGTGATTATGAATTTGTAGTCCATGTGAATGAGGCAGAAAGGGATGAGCTTCAAAGGCTGCTGAATGGGGTGGGAGACGCCGAAACGGATCAAGTATACAGCTTCATGTTATTTACAAGCAAATCGAATGACATGATTAACGAGCCGTATCAGCAAAACCTCAATAGTGTATATGCCTACATACACAAATTCGGAACCACAGAAACAAAGCAATTTGTGGAGCAATTACGAGAAGTGAGGAGCGAAGACAATGATGGAATTTAAGGCTGCAAAATTTCGCCGTCCGGTTGAAATCGAAGGGCGTCTGTGTGCAGAAGTAGGACTTATCCCAGATGATGACAAGGAGACTCCCCTGCTTGCGTATGTGGCTCCTGTACAAAATGGCGGTTATGAGATTGTTCGCTTGCTGCGCAATGATTCACATTTTGAAGCAGACTGGTACGACAATAATTTGCATAATGCCTTTGAGGAAGTGGCTGCAGAGACATTTATCAATAATAACGAAATTAGCTGCAGCGACCGGGATTCGATCGTAGATGCAGTGCTTGGATCGAGTGAGGTACGGGAAGCGGTTGACGACTTGTTCCAAATGAATTGGTAAACAACTTGGTTTGCTTCTTATCATCGTGTTCATACTAAGGTGATTGATGTACGATGAAGGGAGGTGAGTAAATATGCCAGAACAATTCAAGCAAAATAAGGGCAATAAATATGCGCATCAGAAGAAACATGCGGATGCGGTTCTGTCGAAGAACTTCAAGCATCCGGGCGAAAAGAACCATTGGGAGTTTCACAATAAATAAGCTGGATTCTGAAATGAAGCGCAATTATTCAAGGCTCTGCGATATGCAGGGCCTCTTATGCAGTTAGATGTCCGTAGAGATTTTGGGGATATAAAAAAAGCCTCACATACCAAATTAGGCTCTGCGAGGCTGCTCATGTATATTGTAAGCAATGAATGGCGTCCCAGGAGGGATTCGAACCCCCGACCGACGGCTTAGAAGGCCGTTGCTCTATCCAGCTGAGCTACTGGGACATAAGTTAAGTAAATTTAGAACATGTATGATTGTAGCAAAGAATTTGAATTTTAGCAACATAAAAATCAAAAAATATTTTACCTATCATATTTACAGTTGGATGTGCAGGAAAGCACTCGTGGCAACCGCGCAGGATAAAGGGCGAGTATGATATAATGCATCGTATAAGAGACTTGCCTGAATAAATTGATACAGTTGCATACATAGCAGAGATTTTTGCAATATATAGGCGCAGTACAGAAAGCAGGTGTTCGTATGTCAGAAGATTACAAAGAGCCGTCCAGGAACAACGTTATCCTATTTCCGAAAACTCATGATTATTACCAAATTGAGTTAACACGGATGCTGGAATCTGAACGCTACGGTGAAGCCATTGCCCTTCTTCAATTCCTGCTGACTTGTGATGGCGAGGATGCACGGATTCGGGAAGAGTGGGATGCGCTGCTTCAATGGCTCGTATCGGCGTTTCCAGAAGCAGAGAGAGATGCTCGCGAACTGGACATACCAGAGGGATTAGCCGGCTGGACGAAATCAACTGCAGAAGAGGAATCGGAAGAAACCGAACAAGATATCCTGCGACGTCAATTTCAGCAGAAGTTGAATGCAGATGGACAATATATGGAACGATTGCTCGCGACACTTGCGGATGGGGAAATGGATGATCGTAAACTTCTTGTGCTGGAGCAGCTTGCGGCAGCAGAAGATGCGGGGATTGACGAAGCTCTGGTCAAACTGCTGAAGGAGGAGGAACTGAGCTCTTTGCTTCAGTTCGGAATTCTTCAAGTCTTGAAGCGGAGGGGGATGCATGGCGAAATTCGATTCCCTCGCGGGCAGGAATGGTTGAACGTTCGAGTAGAGGATACGCCACTTGACTATACGGCGTTCCCGGCAGCGGCGAAGGCACCCGCAGAGCGCGTGAACGAGGCTGCCTCTGTAAGAGAGCCGTCATTAGCCTATTTTGCTCAAGAGCTATGGCAGCAATATGTGAAGCATATTTACGGTTCATCCGCTTACGAGAAGTTGTGTGAGCATGGGCAGGAGGAGTCAGTCGCATGGGCAGCAGCCCTGCACTTTATCATAGCTCGAATGCTGCATATAGATGAAGAAGTGGAAGTAAAGCAATTGTACGGCATTCGTAATGAGATGCGCGTCCAATATGAGCTTGCACTTCGATCGCTGAATCGATCCTTGCGCGTGCAATCATAGGATCCGGATGCTAAGCAACAGGCGGCCGATAGCGCTTTCCAAGGAGGGTGAATGTAGGAATGATGCACTCCTTGAAAAAGTTATCATAGTCGGCTATACTAAAATGGTTATTCAGGACGTGTTATGGTAGGTACACTCTAGCCATGATCTTTTTTGGAGGGGAAGGCATAAAATGAAAGCAACTTGGGAAAAAATAGAGAAGAACGTTGGGGTATTAGAAGTTGAGGTTAATGAAGATCGCGTAGCAGAAGGATTGGACTTGGCATTCAAAAAAGTGTCAAAGCGTGTAAACGTTCCAGGCTTCCGCAAAGGTCGCGTACCTCGCCCAATTTTCGAAGCTAAATATGGTGTGGAAAGCTTGTATCAAGATGCAATTGACATCATCTTGGGTGAAGTTTACACACAAGCTGTAAAAGAAACAAACATCCAACCGGTTGATCAGCCGGAAATCGAAGTTGAACAATTTGCAAAAGGCAAAACGTTCAAATTCAAAGCAAAAGTAACTGTTAAGCCTGAAGTTAAGCTTGGAGACTACAAAGGTCTTGAAGTGGAAACTAAGGAAGCTGAAGTTACTGAAGAAGAGCTTGACGCTGAGTTGAAGCGTCTGCAAGAGCGTCATGCTGAACTCGTTATCGTTGATGAAGAAACAGCACAAAAAGGCGACAGCGTTGTTATCGACTTCGAAGGATTCGTTGATGGCGAAGCATTTGAAGGCGGCAAAGGTGAGCGCTACACATTGGAGCTTGGCTCTAATACGTTCATTCCTGGATTTGAAGATCAATTGGTTGGCCTTGGAACAGGCGACTTCAAAGACGTTGAAGTTACATTCCCTGAGCACTATCATGCAGAAAACTTGGCTGGCAAGCCTGCAACATTCAAAGTGAAAATTCATGAAATCAAGCGCAAGCAGCTTCCTAAGCTTGACGATGAGTTCGCTAAAGACGTTAGCGAGTTCGAAACTTTGGATGAGTACAAAGCTGATCTTACAAAACAGTTGAAAGAACGCAAAACACGCGAACTGGAAGCAAATCGTGAAGCTGAACTCGTTGAAAAAGCATCTGCTAACGCAGAAGTAGAAATTCCACGTGCGATGATCGAAACTGAAATTCAGCACATGGTAAAAGATTTGGACAACCGTCTTCGCATGCAAGGCATGAACATGGACATGTTCTTGACTTTGTCCGGCCAAACTATTGCAGACTTGCGCGAGCAAATGCAAATAGAGGCTAACAAGCGTGTGAAAAACAACCTCGTTCTTGAGCAAATCGTTAAAGAGGAAAACATCACGATTTCCGATGAAGAGCTTCAAGAAGAGCTTGACAAAATGGCAGCTTCCTACCAACGTTCTGCGGAGGAAATTCGCACAATCTTGGAGAAAAACGGTACGCTCGAAAACTTGCGTGAAGAGGCAGCTCTTCGCAAAACAGTTAAATTCATCGTGGACAATAGCAAAAATTAATTGCATATCGGCTACGCAACGCATGGAAAATGCGGGCGTGGCGTAACAGGATAAGGCACGTTACTTTCAAGGGCGTGCCTTATTTTTTACCACCTGCTTGGCGAAAGTTTGTGAATTGTAAGTTCTTTGATTGACCACATAACGTTTCACCACCCTATTATGGGTGTACATAATCAATATGTAACATATTAGGTGAATTCCGTCTGTGGATGAGCTGTAATATAGAGCTTATCTGTAGGGATTACGGGCATTTGCCGCACATACAATAATGGTAATCGGTGTAAAAATGACACCACGGTCAGAAAATGTTAAAATAAAAATGTAAAGCTATGTAAAGAAAAGAGGTCGGTACCATGAATTTAATCCCGATGGTCATCGAACAGACAAATCGCGGCGAACGCTCTTATGATATTTACTCGCGTCTGCTGAAAGATCGCATTATCTTTCTGGGCAGCGCCATCGATGATGACGTAGCGAACAGCGTCATTGCGCAATTGCTGTTCCTCCAAGCAGATGATCCAGAGAAGGACATTTTCTTGTATATCAATTCACCGGGCGGTTCAGTTACGGCCGGCATGGCAATTTACGATACAATGCAGCATATCAAACCGGACGTATCTACAATTTGCGTCGGCTTGGCTGCCAGTATGGGCTCGCTCTTGTTAACAGCTGGAGCGCCAGGCAAGCGTATCGCATTGCCGAACAGTGAGATTATGATTCACCAGCCGCTTGGTGGTGTACGCGGTCAAGCGTCCGACATTAAGATTCACGCAGACTGGATCTTGAAGACAAGACATAAGCTCAACCAGATTTATGTGGAACGTACAGGTCAGCCGATCGAGAAGATTGAGCGCGATACGGATCGCGACAACTTCATGAGCGCTGATGAAGCGAAGGAATATGGCCTTGTTGACCAAGTTTTGCATCCGGCAAGCCCGGGTTTGAAGTAAGGGGGGACACCGATTGTTTAAATTTAATGATGAGAAGGGGCAATTGAAATGCTCGTTCTGCGGCAAGTCGCAGGAACAAGTGCGCAAGTTGGTTGCCGGTCCTGGCGTATATATATGTGATGAGTGCATCGAGCTTTGCAATGAGATCGTAGAGGAAGAGCTCGGTCACGAAGAGGAAGTCGATCTGAAAGACATTCCAAAGCCAAAGGAAATTCGTGCTATTCTGGATCAGTATGTTATTGGTCAAGAGCAAGCGAAGAAGTCGTTGTCCGTAGCGGTATATAACCACTATAAGCGGATCAACACACAGAATAAGATTGAGGATGTAGAACTGCAAAAGAGTAACATCTTGCTTGTAGGGCCTACCGGCTCCGGTAAGACGCTCTTGGCGCAGACTATGGCTAAAATCTTGAACGTGCCATTCGCGATAGCTGATGCAACATCGCTTACTGAAGCAGGCTATGTAGGCGAAGACGTTGAAAATATTTTGTTGAAGCTGATTCAAGCTGCAGATTACGACGTAGAGAAGGCGGAGCGCGGCATTATTTACATCGATGAGATTGATAAAGTTGCCCGCAAATCCGAAAACCCTTCGATTACGCGCGACGTATCCGGCGAAGGCGTACAACAAGCATTGCTAAAAATCTTGGAAGGCACTGTTGCTTCCGTTCCTCCTCAAGGTGGACGCAAGCATCCGCACCAAGAATTTATCCAAATCGATACGACGAACATCTTGTTCATTTGCGGCGGTGCATTTGATGGACTGGAACAAATTATCAAGCGTCGTGTAGGTAAGAAAATTATCGGCTTCAATGCTGACGGCGGTCAGAAGGACTTGAAGCCTGGCGAATATTTGACGATGACACTTCCAGAGGACTTGTTGAAGTTTGGTCTTATTCCAGAGTTCGTTGGTCGTCTTCCAGTTATCTCGACATTGGAGCCGCTTGATGAGCATACACTGGTTCGTATTTTGAGCGAACCAAAGAATGCACTGACGAAGCAGTACCAGAAGCTTCTGGAGATGGACAACGTGAAGCTTGACTTCGAGTCTGGAGCATTGGAGGCCATTGCTCGGGAAGCGATAAAGCGGAATACAGGAGCTCGTGGATTGCGTGCCATCATCGAAGGCATTATGCTCGACGTGATGTATGAGGTGCCGTCACGCGACGATGTAACAACGTGTGTCATTACGGAGCAAGTAGTGAAAGAACGAATGATTCCGGAACTGACGACAGATAAGAAACAAGAGGAAAGCGCCTAATAGGCGCTTTTCCGTCCGTTTCCGACATGGGAGAGAATGTATCATGTATTTGCGACATCAGACTAGAGCTGTAAAAGTAGGCAATGTAACGATTGGCGGCAACAATGAAGTTGTCATTCAGAGCATGTGCACGACGAAGACGGCAGATGTAGAAGCTACTGTTGCAGAGATTCATCGACTAGAAGAAGCTGGATGCCAGATTGTCCGTGTAACTGTCAACAATGAGGATGCGGCGAATGCGATTAAGGAGATTAAGAAGCGTATCTCCATTCCGCTTGTAGCAGACATTCATTTTGACTATCGACTGGCTTTGAAGGCGATTGAGAACGGCATCGATAAGGTGCGGATCAATCCGGGCAATATTGGGCGTCGTGAGAAAGTGGAAGCTGTCGTGAAGGCCTGCAAAGAACGCGGTATTCCGATTCGGATCGGAGTTAATGCAGGGTCGCTGGAAAATCACCTGCTTGAGAAATATGGATATCCAACGCCAGAGGCCATGGTAGAAAGTGCTCTGTTCCATATCGGAATTCTAGAGGAGCTCGATTTCCATGATATTATTGTCTCGCTGAAAGCGTCTGATGTTCCTATGGCTATAGCTGCGTATACCAAGGCTGCTGAGGTGATTCCTTATCCGCTTCACTTGGGGATTACGGAAGCAGGGACACTGTTCTCGGGTACGATTAAGAGCTCTGCGGGGCTAGGTGCCTTGCTGTCGCTTGGTATCGGTTCAACAGTACGCGTTAGCTTGAGTGCGGATCCGGTAGAGGAAGTGAAGGTCGCACGCGAACTGCTGAAGTGCTTTGGATTAATCTCGAATGCGGCTACACTTGTCTCTTGTCCAACTTGCGGCAGACTTGATATTGATTTGTTCTCGATTGCGAACGAAGTAGAAGAATATATCTCTAAGGTGAAGGTTCCGATTAAGGTGTCGGTGCTGGGCTGTGCGGTAAATGGACCGGGTGAAGCGCGCGAAGCAGATATCGGTATTGCTGGAGCTCGTGGAGAAGGATTGTTGTTCCGTTACGGAGAGATGATTCGAAAAGTGCCAGAGGATCAGCTTGTCTCCGAATTGAAGAAAGAGATCGACCACATTGTTGCTGAGTATGAGCGGACAGGCACTATTCCTGGACGCAAGCACTAATCGGGAATAGACAAATAGATAATCCAGTTATTTTACGAAAAATAGGAACACCTACATGCAGGTTGGCTGCTGTCGGGTGTTCCTATTGTGCTTATACGATTTTGTTACGGTCTCTGGTTTATAGGTCAGAAGTGATGATATCTGTAGATGTAGAAATGTTTGCCACTGCAGTGGTGTCCTGCTGCATTTGGCTATTGCCGTTGAATTTCCCGCCTTCTTTGATGATAAAGGAACGGCACAATATATTGCCTTCTAATCTACCGGAGCTCTCGATAATGACGGTCTCTGTTACGCTGACATCGCCCTGCATCAGACCGGCGATAATAAGACTGGAAGCATGAATATTCGAGTAAGCCTTGCCAGATTCCCCTATAATCACGTTTTGGCTGCAGTGAACATCACCAGTAATTGTCCCCTCAATCCGCAGATCAGTTTCACATACCAGCTTGCCCTCCACTGTAGTCGCTTGCCCAATTAAGGAGTCTGTACCGATTGTTTTTTTGCCGGAAGATGTTTTTGCGAACATGTCTGCTCCTTTCCTTTCTGATTGCTTTTATTCAGGCGTACCCACATAAGTGGTTGGGTCGATTGGCTCGCCGTCTTTGCGAATTTCAAAATGCAAATGTGGCCCCGTACTGCGACCGGTTGTGCCAACCTTGCCAACCTGTGTTCCCTTCTTCACCTTATCTCCGCTTGCTGCCATTCTTTCACTTAAGTGCAAGTATCGGGTTGTAAGTCCGTTCCCATGGCTAATGATGATATAATTTCCTTTCAATTCATCTCTATCTGATGCAAGGACAACCCCTTCGGCAGTTGCGTATACCGGATCCCCTGTATCTCCTCCAATATCCAAGCCTGCATGAAAAGCTTCACTGCGCTGGAATGGATCGCTTCGCTCCCCGAATAAGGACGTAATACGCGTACTCTCTGTCGGCCATAAAGTAGGCGTAGCGTTCAATTGCCGCTGGAAGGCGTTTGCATTTTTAAACAACTGGGGCATGGATTGCTCCCATTCCTGCCGCTTCTTATTCATGTCTTGCAACTGCTTGCTCATACTTACCCATGCTGCTAGAGGAGAGGCAGGTGGAATAATGCCCTTGCTCTCTGTGGCAGGGGATAGCAGTGGAGACAACTTCGTTGCTGGAAGCATGATATACTCGCCGCCGAGCGGCAGAGGAGGAAGGGAGGCAGTTTCTTGCTTGGAGGCTGCAGAGTTAGTCGTTGAATGACTTGTTTTGGATATTGAATTGTTATTTTTTTGCCGGCCAGTGCCGGTCGGTATTTGTAAGTAAGATTGCAGCTGCTGCTCCCATTGAGATATCTTGTCCATTCGTTGTTTCATATCGTTGGAAGAGGCGGTAATAATGGTTAATTGCTTGTCCATATCAGCTAACAGCTGATCTTTCTTCTGCAGTTCCTGTTCCAATTGTGCATGACGTACAACAATATCATGCATGGCAAAGCGCTGAATAACCAACGAAAGAAATAATGCGCCAACTCCGCCAATGACAATAAACATAACAAGCCTAACAACAACGGTTGGAACACTGTATTGTATAACGGGTCGATTTGGCCCGCGCATGAGCATCCACGTCCAGCGGCGATCGTTTGCTTGCGCCATATTGCAAGGATTCCTCCTTATTGATTCCAAGGTAAAATAAGCTAATATGTTTACATAACATTCCTATTGTACATGATTTTCGGCGAAAAGTAAGTAGATATTGTGTGGAATCGACATAAAAATCGGTTTGTGTCGAAAGGTGGGGAAGGTAAAATTTATCATTAATTGAAAAATGATAAAAAACATTTTGCCATTATGCTCGATTTACGCTACAATCATTTAGTACCGTGTTAGCAAAGTTGACATATCGCGGGCTTAGGACTAGACAACAAGTGAGGTGCAATATATTGATTGATCAAATTCAGGATTGGATCGGGAAGTTTAATGATTTATGGTATTTAATGCTTATATTTGTTCTTGTAGTAGCAGGACTTTATTTCTCATTACGTACAAGCTTTGTACAGCTTTCCGCAATTAAAGAAACATTCCGTCTTATTTTGGGGCGGGATAAAGGAAAGTCTTCCGGTGAAAAGCAAGGCGTTTCCTCCTTCCAAGCATTCGCAATGAGTACAGCCTCGCGTGTTGGTACGGGGAATTTGGCCGGAGTCGCTATTGCCATTTCGTTAGGCGGCCCTGGCGCTGTATTCTGGATGTGGATGATTGCAATTATTGGCGCGGCTTCGGGGTTCGTCGAATCTACATTGGCACAGGTTTATAAAGTGCGTGATGGCAAGCATTTTAGAGGCGGCCCGGCTTACTATATGGAACGGGCGTTGAACGCGCGTTGGCTAGGCATTATTTTTGCCATCCTCATCATTTTCAGTTTCGGATTCGTCTTCAATTCTGTACAGGCTAACACAGCAAGTGCGGCGTTCCAGGATATATTTAACTTGGATCCGATTTGGATGGGGATCGTATTGGCAATCCTTGTCATCCCGACGATATTCGGAGGGGTTCAGCGGGTTGCGCAGGTTACTGCGACCGTAGTCCCTATCATGGCGCTAGCATATATGGCGATTGCTTTGTTCGTCATGCTGGTCAATTTTAGCGAAATTCCGGCCGTATTTGCTTCTATTATTAAAAACGCCTTTGGATTTGAGGAGGCGCTGGCTGGCGGTGTAGGCGCAGCGGTGATGAACGGAATTAAGCGTGGTCTGTTCTCGAACGAGGCCGGGATGGGTAGTGCTCCCAATGCGGCGGCAACGGCCAATGTTAGCCATCCAGTCAAGCAAGGTTTGATCCAGTCGTTCGGGGTATTCGTCGATACATTGCTTGTTTGTTCGTCAACAGCGTTCATTATCCTGTTCTCCGGGATTTCAACGACGGGCGAGCAGAACGGCATTCGATTGACACAACATGCGCTTGCGACTCAGGTTGGAGATTGGGCGCACATTTTTATTGGATTAGCTGTCTTTTTATTCGCATTTACTTCACTTATCGGAAACTACTATTACGGTCAAAGCAACATCGAATTCATTACGAAGAAAAAGGGATGGATGCTTGCTTATCGGTTAGGCGTTGTAGCAATGGTTCTCTTCGGTTCTGTTGCGAAGATGACCCTAGTTTGGAATTTGGCAGACTTGTTCATGGGCTTCATGGCGTTCATTAATCTCATTTCCATTATGCTGCTTGGTAAAGTGGCATTTGCGGCTTTGAAAGATTATATGAGTCAGCGTAAGCGCGGCGAGGAGCCAGTCTTCTATGCAGATGCTGTTCCAGGGCTGAAGCATGCAGAATGTTGGGAAAGAAATAATAACTCATAATCACATACGCTTATAATGCATCCGGCAAAGGGTAATACTACCAAGTAGTTAACTTTGCCGGATTTTTTTGTCCTTACGAGGGCGTTATGGGAGGATGAAACGATGAATTTAAGCGTGATATTGATGTTAATCAATGCGTTCTTTGCCGTAGTTATCGGCATATACTTCTGGAATCTGCTGCGCAGCCAGAAAGGCAACCGCACGGCTGTGGATCGAGAATCTCGCAAAGAGATGGATAAGCTGCGCAAGCTGAGGTCTATATCTTTGACGAAGCCGCTTGCAGAGAAAACAAGACCTGCGATTATGAGTGATATAGTCGGACAAAAGGATGGGCTGAAGGCGTTGAAGGCAGCTCTGTGCAGTTCAAACCCGCAGCATGTCATTATTTACGGTCCGCCAGGTGTAGGGAAAACGGCAGCAGCCAGGGTTGTGCTTGAGGAAGCGAAAAAGAATCCAAGCTCTCCGTTCACCATGGAATCGAAGTTCACAGAAATTGACGCAACGACAGCTAGATTTGATGAGCGCGGCATTGCCGATCCGTTAATCGGCTCAGTACATGATCCGATTTATCAGGGAGCAGGAGCGATGGGGGTTGCAGGGATCCCGCAGCCGAAGCCGGGTGCGGTTACAAAGGCGCATGGCGGCATGCTGTTCATTGATGAGATTGGGGAGCTTCACCCGATCCAGATGAACAAGCTTTTGAAGGTGCTTGAGGATCGGAAGGTGTTTTTAGAAAGCGCCTATTACAATTCAGAAGATTCGAATGTACCGTCTTATATTCACGATATTTTCCAAAATGGGCTGCCTGCGGACTTCAGACTGGTTGGAGCGACGACGCGCTCCTCTCAAGAGCTACCGCCAGCGCTGCGTTCTCGCTGCATGGAAATATACTTCAGACCTCTGCTGCCAGATGAAATCGGAACCATCGCAGAGAATGGACTGAAGAAAATCGGGTTCCCACATTCACCGGAAGCGGTAGATATGGTAAAGAAGTACGCTACGAATGGGCGAGAGGCTGTCAACATTGTGCAGCTATCAGCGGGTCTCGCGATGTCGGAAGGCCGCGCTTCCATAGATGCGGCTGACGTAGAGTGGGTAGCCAATTGCAGTCAGATTGCTCCGCGTCCTGATCGCAAGGTGCCTGTAGAGCCGCAGGTTGGCCTTGTGAATGGGTTAGCTGTATATGGACCTAGCATGGGGGCTCTATTGGAAATTGAAGTGAGTGCGATCCGCGTGAAGAGCGGACATGGAAAATATACGATTACGGGCGTTGTGGAGGAAGAAGAGCTGGGTGGAGGAAGCCGAACGCTGCGCCGCAAGAGCATGGCGAAGGGTTCCATCGAGAATGTATTAACTGTGCTACGCAGCTTGGGACATGAAACATCGAACTTCGATCTGCATATTAACTTTCCAGGCGGATCGCCGGTGGACGGCCCCTCGGCGGGGATGGCAATGGCGATTGCGATCGCGTCGGCTCTGAATGGCTGGCCTGTGGATAACAAGCTTGCGATGACGGGTGAAATTAGTTTACATGGGCGAATTAAGCCAGTTGGTGGAGTGCTTGCCAAGGTTGAGGCTGCTTTCCAAGCGGGAGCGACTCGCGTGCTCATTCCGAAGGAGAATTGGCAGGAAATTTTCGCAGGCCTGGAAGGTGTTCAGGTGATTCCGGTTGAACATATTGAGGAAAGCTTCCAGCATGCGTTCGGCAGCGAATGGAAGGGAGATGCTCAGCACAAGCCGCAGCCATACGAACGAGCTGCGGGTGCTTCTTTGCCGCTGCTTCATGCAGAAGCGTCTGAGAAGAGCGGCAATTCCGCAGACGGGAATAGCTATAGCTGATCGGTCGCTCCTAAAATTGGTGTTTTAGATGAACATTTGATAAAATGTTGCTTGCAATATACTAGATAGATCATGATAGCCATGGGGGTGCCGAACGATGGGGCTTAAATCGAACAAAGACCGCCACCTGCCTCTGCTCCCGCTACGAGGCTTGCTCGTGTACCCGAGCATGGTGTTGAATTTGGATGTGGGACGCGATAAGTCAGTACGGGCACTTGAACATGCGATGCTGGAGGACCAGCTTCTGCTGTTGTGTACGCAGTCAGAGGTTAGCATCGAGGAGCCGTCTCAGGATGATATTTTCCGCATTGGTACAATAGCGAAGGTGCGCCAAATGCTTCGTCTGCCTAATAACACGATACGTGTGCTTGTTGAGGGAGTAGAGCGTGCCGAAATCGTTGAATATGTGCCAAATGATGAATTCTATGAGGTTCAGGTGCGTGTTCTGCATGAAGAGGCAAATCAGTCTTCAGAGACCGAAGCGCTCATGCGCATGGCATTAACTCAATTCGAAAATTATGTGCAAATGTCGAAGAAGGTGTCGCCGGAGACGCTTGCATCCGTCACGGACATTGAGGAACCGGGCAGGATGGCAGATGTAATCGCCAGCCACTTATCAATCAAGCTGAAGGATAAGCAGGCGCTTCTGGAAACGGTGGACAGTAAGGCTCGTCTGCACAAGTTGCTTGAGCTGCTCAATAATGAGAGCGAAGTGCTGGAGATGGAGAAGAAAATTGGCCAGCGCGTGAAAAAGCAAATGGAAAAGACGCAAAAGGAATATTATTTGCGCGAGCAGATGAAGGCGATTCAAAAGGAATTGGGAGATAAAGAAGGACGTGCAGGGGAAGCTGAGGAACTGCGTGCCCAATTGAAGGAGCTTGATGCTCCGGATAAAGTTCGAGAGAAGATCGGCAAAGAAATCGACCGATTGGAGAAAATGCCTGCTTCCTCAGCAGAAGGATCGGTCATTCGCAATTACATTGATTGGCTGCTTCAAATCCCGTGGTCAACAATGACGGAGGATGACCTTGATCTCGGTAAGGCTGAGTCGATTCTAGAGGCAGACCACTACGGATTGGAGAAGCCAAAGGAACGTGTGCTGGAATACTTGGCCGTACAGCAGCTTGTCAAGGAAATGAAAGGGCCGATTTTGTGTCTCGTTGGCCCTCCGGGTGTAGGAAAGACCTCGCTTGCGAGATCCATTGCGAAGTCGCTTGGCCGGAAGTTTGTCCGTATCTCGTTAGGTGGAGTGCGTGACGAAGCAGAAATTCGCGGTCACCGTCGTACATATGTAGGGGCAATGCCGGGTCGGATCGTGCAAGCTCTCAAAAATGCGGGCACGATGAACCCTGTGATGCTGTTGGACGAAATTGACAAAATGGCTTCGGATTTCCGCGGGGATCCTGCAGCAGCATTGCTGGAAGTGCTCGATCCAGAGCAGAACAACGCATTCAGCGATCATTTCGTCGAACTGCCGGTTGATTTATCACGAGTTTTGTTCGTTACAACCGCTAATGCCGTACATAATATACCGCGTCCGCTGCTTGATCGTATGGAGATGCTTAACTTGTCTGGCTATACAGAGCTGGAGAAGCTGGAAATTGCGAACCGTCACCTTCTTCCGAAGCAGAAAGAAGCGCACGGGCTGAAGGAAGGTCAGTTGACCGTTACAGAGGAGGGCATCCTACAAGTCATTCGCGAGTATACACGTGAAGCTGGCGTTCGTCAGCTCGAGCAGCAATTGGCAGCGTTATGCCGGAAGGCAGCTAAGCGTGTCGTGTCTGAACAGGTAAATGAGATTCAGATTGACGCCCAGCAATTATCTGAATATTTAGGTGTAGCTCGATATCGCTACGGGCTGGCAGAACAAGATGACCAAATAGGAACGGTGACAGGTCTTGCGTGGACGGAAGCGGGGGGAGACACGCTTAACATTGAGGTAACCGTTGTCCCTGGTTCTGGCAAGCTTCAATTGACAGGTAAGCTTGGCGATGTCATGAAGGAGTCTGCGCAGGCTGCATTTAGCTACATCCGCTCGAAGTCAGCGCAGTGGGAGTTGGAGCCAGACTTCCATGAGAAGCTGGATATTCATGTCCATGTACCGGAAGGGGCGATTCCGAAGGATGGTCCTTCTGCCGGAATCACAATCGCGACGGCACTTGTATCGGCGTTCACCAACCGGTACGTATCCAAGGATGTTGCAATGACTGGTGAGATTACACTGCGCGGGCGCGTTCTCCCGATAGGCGGACTGAAAGAGAAGTCGCTGGCCGCGCTCCGTGCGGGAATCAAGACGGTTCTGTTCCCGCATGACAATGAACGTGATCTTGCGGATATCCCGGATACGGTACGGCAGGAGTTAACCTTTATACCGGTTTCTCATATGGATGAAGTGCTGCGGCATGCCTTGCTGGAGCAAGCTTCCTCATAAATATGTAGAAGTAGACGGGTGCGCGTAAGCGCATCCGTTTTTCTTGTTTTTGTGAAATGACGGGAATCGTGTACAATTGTACAATGGACAGAACAGAATGTAAGGTGAGGATAATCGAACATGAAAATAACAAATGCAGAATTTATTATTAGTGCTGTTGGAGCATCACAGTATCCTGACGACGGTTTTCCCGAGATTGGACTGGCAGGTCGATCAAATGTCGGTAAGTCTTCCTTGATTAATCGGTTGATAATGCGCAAAAACTTGGCGCGCACAAGTTCGCAGCCAGGCAAGACGCAGCAATTGAACTACTACCGCATCAATGACAATATGTATTTCGTAGACGTTCCGGGATATGGATATGCAAAGGTGTCAAAGACACAGCGCGCTGCTTGGGGACGCATGATTGAGGCATATTTCCAAGAACGTGAGACACTTAAGCTTGTGCTGCTGGTCGTTGACTTGCGTCATGCTCCTACAGCGGACGATTGTATGATGCATGACTGGCTGACGCATTATGGCATTCCGGTCTGCGTTGTCGCTACAAAGGCCGATAAAATCTCAAAGAATCACCTTCCAAGACATGTAAAGCAAGTCCGAACCACACTCGGATTATCACCAGATGCTCCCTTCGTCATGTTCTCCTCGGAAACTGGACAAGGCCGAGAAGAGTTATGGGAGATTATTAATCAACATGCAGGCGTTAATTCGTAAGCATGTTGGATAAAATATGGGATAGTTCCGTCCTCAGTCCGTTTTTTTGCGAAATGCACCATAAAATGGCGGCTCGTGAACAGGAATTCATGTGATCCCTGTAGTATAATAAAGATGTGTAAATATAATTTGTTGAATACGGTTTAAGGAGAGTTTTTATGGCTCGGCGGTTAGCCACAGAGTATGTGAAAGCCAGTTTACAGTTAACGGAAGCTCAGTTGGCCCGATTTGTGCAATCGCTCGCGAAGCAATCTATTGTAGGGCGGGTGAAAGTATTAGAAAACGGTAATCAAGAGGTGGTTCTTGAGGACGGCCAGGGTGATGAGATCATATTCCTGTTCGAGAAACAAGGCAATCGGTATGTCTGTGTAACGTCTTGCCGCTTGGTTCATCCGAAATTGACGCAAGTGATGCATAAGCTTGTGGCGACATTCCGTGGCGAAGCGGTAGTCAATCGGATTTTTGCGGGATTTACAATCACTTATTATTACGTGGATGGGGCAGTTCGCAAGATTGTGGAGCAGAAGGAAGAGCCTCGCGTTATTTTCGAACATAAGGATACGGTGCTAGACTTGCAGAATATGTACCGTAACGATCGTGTAGAAATACGTATTGCGAGTATCAAGGAGCGCATCAACAGCCTCCTCGATAAGCGAAATCACAGTCTGTCGGCGGATGAGATTCAAGCTGTGGATCATGAGCTGGCAGAAATGGCAAAGCAATTGTTCATCTTGGAAGCCTGAGCGGCATTGGAATAGAAAAGAACTTAGGGCATGCGCCTTAAGTTCTTTTTATTTTCTGCACATATTGGGCGGAAGAAAATAAACACCTAACGGCTGCTTTTTCCATATAGTAGACAGGGAATTACAAATGGTCTGGTGAAAAGCGAATAAAAAAGTGTTGCATTTATGTGTATAAGATGTTATTTTTAATCTCGTTGAAAACAATATAGGAACCAGGATTCACTCAGGACATTGCATGTTGCGAGAGATTTTTCCCTCGGGAAGTGAATGACGTAGGTCCTAGCGGATGAAATTATTTTTTTCAAACATTTTATTCCTAGGAAGGGGGAACCGGAAGATGGAATACTCAACTTTCGGAAGACATGTTGCTGTTGACACGTGGGGAGTCGACTTCGATTTGCTGAACAATGCTCAATTGCTTGAAGCACAACTGGTAGAAGCCGCTGAAGCGTGTGGTGCAACCGTCTTGTCTGTTCAATCTAAACAGTTTGACCCACAAGGGGCAACAGTTCTAGTTATGTTGTCAGAAAGTCATCTTTCAATCCACACTTATCCTGAACGTGGATTTGCAGCAATCGATTGTTACACTTGCGGAGAAACAGTAGACCCGCAGCTAGCCATTGATTACCTGGTCTCTATGTTGAAACCGGAGAAAACGTACGCGAAGAAGCTCGTTCGCGGATTAGGCGAATTGCAAGTGGTTACTCCGGATATGAAAGTATCCGAATTGGTATAGAACACAATAAAGTCCCGCTCACTTAAGTGCTTGGCACCGGGTTGAGCGGGCTTTTTTTATTCATTTTACCCTGGTTATTTGTCCACTTGCAGCTCCATAAGCTATATACATAATCATATATAGTAGGAGAATGCCTATGAGACCAAAGCGATTTCGAAGCGGTGTCGTATGGATGGTCGTATTGTTCATGCTGCTTATCTGGCCTTCTATTCAGGTGTACAACTTCTTGTCACCGAAGATAGAAGCATCCGATCCGCTAAAAATGCTGTATGAGGTAGCTCAATTTCAAATGAATTTGTTAAAAGGATCGATGCAGGAAGCTAAACGGGTTCATACAACCGATCAATTGCAAAAATTGAAGCTGGTTGCCTACTCAGCAGCCTTTGCACATGAACGGCTGGTGCGTGCAGTTGGCAAGGATAAGCTGCCAGAGCTCTCTAGTATGAATAAGGTTGTAGAGATGATAACATTGCTGCAATTAAATGGGGATCGCCCGCTTGCAGACAGTGAAAAAGAGGTGATAAGCACCTCCGCCGATGCAGCGAACAAATTAGTTGACAGTTACGCTCTCATTTATAACAGCAGTGGACATTGGATTGCGTCACAGCGTGAAGAGCTCATCTTGGCCGATAAAGAGCTCATAAGTGTGCTGGATTCTTATTTTGCACCGTAATAGTTTGGCAAAAAGTGCATAAAAAAGAATGACATTAGGTCGCAGCAATGTTAGTATAAGGTGCAGTTAGCACGTACAAACTAAAATTTGACATGCATTTCATAATATTTTCAAATTACGAACGAATGTTCTCTGTGATGTATGTTATAATGATTATCATCTGAGAATGTACTAAATATCGAAAAGCAGGTGAAATGAATGCACATCATCGTCGTCGGCATGAACTATCGTACAGCGCCCGTAGAGATTCGGGAAAAGTTCGCGCTGCCCGAAAGTGAATGGCAAGAGGCGCTGAGACAATTGAGACAGACGAAGAGCGTGCTCGAATGTGTGATGGTGTCGACATGCAACCGTACAGAGCTGTATGTGGTTGTCGACAGATTGCACATGTGCGGTTACTTCATCCGCAGCTTTATGGAGACATGGTTCGGCATCCCTAGACAGCAATTTACACCGTACCTCTATATATATGAAGATGATCAGGCCGTTGAACATTTATTCCGGGTCAGCTGCGGCTTGGATTCCATGGTCATCGGTGAAACGCAAATTCTTGGTCAGATCCGCAATGCCTTCTTTTTTGCGCAACATGAAGGGGTAACAGGAACGTGGCTCAATACGGTATTTAAGCAGGCGATAACACTCGCGAAGAGAGCACATGCCGAAACAAGCATTAACGAAAATGCGGTATCGGTCAGCTATGCTGCTGTTGAGCTTGGCAAGCGCATATTCGGATCATTCCATGGCAAGAAAGTGCTCATCCTTGGCGCAGGCAAAATGAGCGAGCTTACCGTAAAGCATTTGTATGCGAACGGTGCCGCTGAGGTGATGGTAGCGAACCGTACATTATCTCGTGCGGAGGAACTGGCGAAGCAATTTAATGGACGAGCGGGGACACTCGACGAGGTTGATCTAATGCTGGCTGAAGCAGACATCGTTATAAGCTCTACTGGGGCTAAGGAATATGTGTTATCGGCGGATGATGTAAAGCGGGCGATGAGCAAGCGCAAGTCTCGGTCGCTATTCTTTATTGACATTGCCGTACCGCGTGACTTGGATCCTGCGATTAGCGATTTGTCGAATGTATTCTTGTATGACATTGATGATTTGCAAGGTATTGTAGAAAGCAATCTGGCTCGGCGGCGCAAGGAAGCGGCAAAGATTGAAGCTTTTATTGCAGATGAACTCGAGGAGCATCGCCATTGGCTCAAAATGCTAGGTGTAACCCCGATGATTCGCTCATTGCAGGCCAAGGCAGACCGTATTCATCAGGATACGCTCCAAAGCTTGTTCAATAAGCTACCAGAGCTGTCCGACCGGGAAGCGAAGCTGATACGCCGGTTGACGAAAAGTATGCTGAATCAAATGATGCACGACCCAATTAACCAAATTAAAGAGCTCGCCGCAGAGAAGAATGGAGACGAGGCATTGCAATTGTTCTCGCAAATCTTCGCACTTGAGGAGCCGGAAGCGGATGGCAAGAAGGAGCGAGGAGAGGAACAGCCCTCCACGCAAGTCCCCGTGAATCGGAATGCTGAACCCGAACGGGGGAAGTCTGTGCTGTCTTGGGCAGCCGTCACATGGTAGTGGAAGAACAGGAGGCGGCAGGCATCGATGGTTACGAATAGTTGGATTTACGATGCGATTATATACACATACGCCCTGAGCCTTCTGTTTTATTTTTCCGATGTGGTAGGAGTCAATCGGAAAGCGAAGCGGATGGGCGCAGGGCTTCTTACTTTTGTATGGGTACTCCAGACCATTTTCTTAATTGTGAGGATGGTGCGACATCAGGATGTTCCTGTTTTTAGCAGTTTTGAATTCATGTTCTTATTCTCATGGTTCTTAGTGACCGTATCCATTGTTATTAGCAGGTTTTTTCATATCGAATTTATCGTATTCTTTGTAAACCTGATTGGTTTTGCTTTATTGCTGGTGAACATGCTTAATGATCCAACGATGCCTGCATCAATGAAGGAATGGGAGATGATGCGCAATTTGCTCTCCTTTCATATCTCGCTTGCGGCCTTTGGGTTTGCAGCCTTGACGGTCAGTGCAGTATTTGCAGGCATGTATGTATTTCTGCATCATAAGCTTAAGGCCAAGCAGTGGTCGGATGCGGTGAGGCGCTTGCCTAGTCTTGAACGAATTGAGCGATTCTCCTACCTGGCAGCGGTAATCGGCATTCCGATGTTCCTGTTGTCGCTTGCTGTAGCGGTGGGAGCTATCCTGCTGGACAACCGTACGGAACTGCTGATCGATTTAAAAATATGGTTTACATTAGCAGCGCTTCTGCTGTATGGCTCCTATGTTGTGAAACGCTCGCGCTATGATTCAACAGGATTTCGACTTTCTTTGTTGAATTTAGGATGTTATGCGGTAATCATGCTCAATTTCGCATTGAATTCATTATCGACATTTCATCGCTGGATTGGAGTGTAGCGAATGGGAGATTCCCCTCTGTATCCAATTATGCTGAAGCTTGCCGGCAAGCCATGTACCGTTATTGGCGGCGGCAAGGTAGCTGCCCGCAAAATTCGCCATTTGCTGGCAAGTGGTGCTAAAGTGAAGGTGGTCAGTCCCATATTGACTCCGGAGCTTTGGCATTTTGTGAATAATGGAATCGTTATGCACGTTGCAAGAGAGTATGAGGAGGGGGACGCTATCGGAGCGCTGCTCGTGTTTGCTGCGACAGACGATAGTGAAGTTAATGAACGGGTGGCAGCAGAGGCAAGGCGCTGCGGTGCGCTAATTAATGTTGCTCATAGTCCGGATCATAGTGACTTTGCCAATCCTGGGGCGATTCAGCATGGTGATGTCCATCTGGCTGTATCGACGGGTGGTGCGAGTCCCACCTTGACGCGAAGCATACTTGCTAAGCTGTCCAAGCTCATGGACGAGGAGTTGGCGCAAGTTGCGGAACTGCTGCTGCACGCACGTAAAGCTGCCCATACGGTACTGCCTGACACAGCCCAGCGCCAGCGTGCAATGCGGCATTATGCAGAGGAATGCTGGCGAACTTATGAGCAACACGTTCCGCTTCCCAAGTGGGAAGAGTGGATAGAGGCATGGCTCGCGCAATTATCAATAAATGAATCCATAATATAGGCAAGCAGGAGGGCAACTAGATGCGTACTATCATTGTTGGAACAAGGCAGAGTGCCTTGGCGCTGACGCAGACCGGGCATGTTATTTCAGCGTTGGAAGCCATTTGCCAAGAAAATAATCTTCCGTATCGCTTCGAAATTAAAAAGATCGTAACCAAGGGCGATCGCATACTGGATGTGACCTTGTCCAAGGTAGGCGGCAAGGGGCTGTTCGTAAAGGAAATCGAACAGGCGCTTATTGACAAGGAAGTTGATATTGCGGTTCATAGTATGAAAGACATGCCATGGGAGCTGCAGGATGGACTTACGGTTGGCGCAGTGCCGAAACGGGAGGATCCGAGAGATTGCTTGATTATGAAGTCGGGCACCTCGATCGAAGATTTGCCCATAGGCGCCAAGGTGGGTACCAGCAGCCTGCGCAGAGCTTGTCAATTACAGGCGCAGCGTCCTGATCTGCAAATCGAGCCATTGCGCGGCAATATTGATACGCGGCTGAAGAAGCTTGATACGGAAGGGTTCGATGCGATTGTTCTTGCTGCAGCAGGACTGCACCGGATGGGCTGGCAGGATCGCATTACATCTTACTTGCCCACAGCAGTAAGCCTGCCGGCAGTAGGCCAAGGGGCACTGGGGATTGAATGCCGCGCAGATGATGAAGAAGTATTGGCGCTGCTTGCACGTTATCACGATGCAGACACCGCTCTTACGGTTCAGGCAGAACGTGCCTTCTTAGGACGTTTGAATGGCGGCTGCCAAGTTCCAATCGGGGCATATGCAGAGCTTCATGGTGCTGATGGCACGATGCGCTTGACTGGCCTTGTCGGCTCAGCCGAGGACAATACGATTGTGAGCGACACTATGGTAGGTAAACATCCAGAGGAACTTGGTATTGCAGTTGCAGAGCGGCTGCTGGATCAAGGAGCGGAACAAATGTTATCCCAATTAAGGGGCTGATAAGAATGGAACGGCATTCCTCTGAATTAGGTATCGTGTATCTAGTAGGCGCAGGGCCGGGAGATGCTGGCTTGATTACGGTCAAAGGCTTGAACTGTTTGCAGGAAGCGGATGTTGTTGTCTATGATCGCCTTTCCAGTCCTCAGCTGCTTAGGCATATGAAGCCCGGCGCACGCAGGATCTATGTCGGTAAGCTGCCTGATAGGCATGCGATGAAGCAAGCGGACATTAATCAGCTTCTTGCCGATCTGGCTCTGGAAGGACACCGGGTTGTTCGCTTAAAGGGAGGAGATCCATGTGTATTTGGCAGAGCAGGAGAAGAAGCGGCTGTGCTGAAGGAGCATGGGATATCATTCGAGATCGTTCCGGGTGTCACCTCAGCGGTGGCGGTTCCGGCTTATGCCGGCATTCCCGTGACACATCGTGAGTATGCCTCTTCCTTCTGCGTAGTCACAGGACACGAAAATCCTGACAAGCTGGACGAATTCATTGAGTGGGAACAGATGACTCAATCAGCAGGCACCTTGTTGTTTCTTATGGGGATTGGCAAGCTGCGTGCGATAGTAGAACGATTAATGAGCCATGGGCGGGCAGCGGAGACACCTGTTGCATTGATACGCTGGGGAACACGGGCAGAGCAGTTCACCATTGTTGGAACTTTAGCGACGATTGCGGATGAAGCAGAGCGGATCCGATTTGAATCGCCTGCAATCATTATCGTAGGTGACGTTGTTAAGCTGCGGGAACAGCTTGCATGGGCAGAAGAGCGGCCATTATTCGGGAAGCGTGTGCTTGTGACGAGAAGCCGTAGCCAAGCAAGCGAGCTTGTGCGGGCCGTCGAACAGCTTGGAGGGGAGCCTTATGAATTTCCTGTCATTGAAATGCGTGCGCCTGTCTCGGCGCGGCAGAAGCAGGCGATTCAACAGGCATTCCTGCAGGCTAGGCAGTATCACTGGCTCATTCTAACGAGCGTGAATGGTGTTTCGTATTGGTTCCAGCATTTGCAGGATCAAGGCCAGGACATTCGTCAATGGGCTGGCGCACGAATTGTGACGGTTGGACCAAAAACGGCTGAGGCGCTTCGTGAATACGGTGTACAGCCGGATGTATCTGCTGCTCAGTTTAGTCAAGAAGGGGTATGGGACGTACTGCGCCCGCTCGTTGCGTCAGGGGAGCGCGTACTGCTAGCGCGCGGGGATTTGTCACGTCCTTGGCTAAAGGAGACCCTGCATCAGCATGGTCTTATTGTCGATGAGATCGATCTGTACGAGACTGTATTGCCCGAAGAGGATGATCCTTGCTTATTAGAACTGCTTGAGGATAACGCCATTCATCTTATTACCTTTACGAGTTCTTCGACTGTAACGAACCTGATCGCGTCGTTAACACGCATGGGCGTGTCGAATCCAGTAGCGAAACTGAGCGGCGCTCAGGTTGTCTGCATCGGAGATATTACAGCGCGTACAGCGCGCGAATTAGGCTTGCAGGTTGATGCAGTAGCCGAGCGTTCTACCATAAAAGGATTGGTAGAAGCAATGAGCAAGCTATGCAATAGTGAAAAGTCAAATATACACATTCAAGGAGGTTGCTAATATGGTATTTCCAACTACAAGATTACGCCGCCTACGGAAGACGGCAGCTCTCCGCAATATGGTACGCGAGACAGTATTAACCGTAAATGATTTAATTATGCCTATTTTTGTAACGCATGGCACCAATATTAAGGAAGAAATCAGCTCCATGCCAGGCGTGTACCACTTTTCGCTAGATCGTCTGGATGAAGAAATTAATGAAATCGTACAAGTAGGGATTCAAGCTATCGTGTTGTTTGGCGTTCCGGCATCGAAGGATGCTGTCGGAAGTTCTGCGTTCGACACGAACGGAATTGTACAGCAAGCGACAAGACAAATAAAGGCTGCTCATCCCGAACTGCTCGTCATCGCAGATACTTGCCTCTGTCAATATACTGATCATGGTCATTGCGGCATGATACATGTGCATGAAGTGAATGGCTGTGAAATTGGCGAAATCGATAATGACGAGTCGCTCGAGTACTTAGTTCGTACTGCTGTATCCCAGGCCGAAGCGGGAGCCGATATCATTGCGCCTTCCAATATGATGGATGGATTCGTGCACGCGATTCGAGCAGGACTGGATGAAGCGGGCTACAGTGATGTGCCAATCATGTCTTATTCTGTGAAATATGCTTCGGCATTCTACGGCCCATTCCGGGATGCAGCGCATTCCGCACCGCAATTTGGCGATCGCAAGACATACCAGATGGATCCTGCTAATGTGCGTGAAGCGGTTCGCGAGGCAGAAGAGGATGTTCTGGAGGGCGCGGACATGCTGATGGTGAAGCCGGCCATGGCATATATGGATGTCATCCGTGTGATAAAGGATCAGTTCGATCTGCCACTGGTCGCTTATAATGTGAGCGGCGAATACTCCATGGTGAAGGCTGCGAGCAAGCTTGGATGGATTGACGAGCGGGCAATAGTTACTGAACTGCTGCTTGGTTTAAAGCGTGCAGGAACGGATATGATTATTACGTACCATGCGAAGGATGCAGCGCGCTGGCTGTCAGATCGTTCCTAATTATCAGGGCAAGCGGATGGAATATATAGCAAGCACCCCTCCAGCACATTTAGCGAAATGCAGCGGAGGGGTACTTGTCTGCCCAATCATTTAGGAAGCTAGCTTACGTAAGGACTCTGGAACAGCTTGGATACATCCAGTGTGTATTCGGTAGGTTGCAGCGTCAAGATGCGCTGATGCTCCAAATCGCGGATTACCTGCTCTAATACGTTGCGATGCACACCAGCAAGCCCTGACATGGCATCGGGATCGAAGGCGGTACGGATGTAGATTTTGTCTCCACGGCGTTCGCCTTGCTGCTGAGCGATACGGACAATGTTCTTCACGATGCGGCTAGGAGCATCCAGGAACGTTAAGTCATAGACGTATCCGTTCGTCGAACGAAGCCGCCCGCACAGTTGAATCATAACCTGCTTCGCAATGTCGTAATGGGCTCGCAGCAATAGATGGAAGCTTTCAGAAGTAACGGTCAATAATACGGTATCCTCCAGTGTCTCTGCTGTAGCAGAACGCGGCTTGCCATCAATAAGCGCAAGCTCGCCGAAGTTGTCGCCGCTCTTGAAGACGGAAAGGATCTTTTGTTGTCCTTTCTTGTTGGATGTGTATACTTTGACGGCACCGCGTAATACGATGCAGAATGTGTGTCCTGGATCTCCCTGCTGGAACAAAATCGTATGTGGGGCATACTCCCGACGGGATGTGATGGACGATACGATTTCCAGCTGTTCATCAGTCAAATCAGAGAACAGTGGGACGCGTTTTAGCAATTCAATCATGACTTTCCCCTCTTTGCCAAGCCGATTTTTTACTAGTGTAACATAGAACAGAGGAATAAATAAGAAGGAGCTACCAACATGTCTGAAAAAAAATCTGGCCGTGTAGACACTCGTTCGCAGGCAGCATTTGCAGAAGCAAAAAAATACATACCTGGCGGTGTGAATAGCCCTGTTCGCGCATTTAAATCTGTCGGACTAACGCCTGCCTATATTGAGCGGGCGGAAGGTTCCCGACTGTATGATATCGATGGCAACGTATTTGTCGATTATGTATGTTCGTGGGGGCCGTTAATTATGGGTCACGCGCATCCAGAGGTCGTTCGTGCAATCCAAGAAACGGCGGCGAAAGGGACAAGCTTTGGTGCGCCTACTGAGATCGAGACGGCTATGGCCAAGCTGGTATGTGAGCGTGTGCCTTCGGTAGATATTGTCCGCATGGTTAATTCGGGAACGGAAGCAACGATGAGTGCGATCCGGCTGGCCCGTGGAATAACGAAGCGGAGTAAGATTGTTAAATTTGAAGGCTCCTACCATGGTCATGGAGACAGCTTGCTGATCAAGGCTGGCTCTGGTGTAGCTACATTAGGACTGCCGGACAGCCCAGGGGTGCCTGCAGGGGTGGCCAGCAATACGATAGCAGTTCCTTACAATGATTTGGAGGCAGTGAAACTGGCCTTTGAACGCTATGGCGAAGACATAGCCTGTGTCATTGTGGAGCCGGTAGCAGGTAACATGGGAGTTGTTCCGCCGAAGGAAGGATTTTTGGAAGGGCTGCGGAATTTAACAGAGCAGTTTGAAAGCTTGCTCATTTTCGATGAAGTCATGACCGGATTTCGTGTAGGCTATAGCTGTGCGCAAGGCTTGTTTGGCGTTATACCGGATTTGACTTGCTTTGGAAAGGTTATTGGCGGAGGACTGCCAGTAGGTGCATACGGAGGAAAACGCGAATACATGGAGCAGATTGCGCCAAGCGGACCGATCTATCAAGCCGGCACGTTAAGCGGTAATCCACTGGCGATGGCTGCGGGCTACACGACATTGTCTTTGCTTGCGCCGGAGGTGTACGATGAGCTGGATCGCAAGGGCGCAATGCTTGAGGAAGGCTTCACGCGAAATGCTCAGGAGCTTGGAGTGCCATGTACAATCAATCGCATCGGCTCGATGGTTTGTCCGTTCTTTACGAATGAAGCGGTCACGAACTTTGATACGGCACGTACTTCCAACTTGGAATTGTTCCGCAGCTATTTCAAGCATTTGTTGGATGAAGGGGTCAATGTAGCGCCTTCGCAATTCGAAGGGATGTTTGTATCAGCAGCTCATACTGATGAAGATATTGAGTTTACGATACAAGCTCACTACGCAGCACTGAAAAAGTCCATCTAAGCATAGAGTGAATTAAAACGGGGTTGAAAGATTAGTCTTTTAGACTACACCCTGCAACGGAATAGAACGACGATAAGCCCGGCGATTCCCGTCTCTAGCGGAGTGCCGGGCTTTGAAATGAAAAGGAATTAGAGTGGAGGTGCGGCATGACACGGTATTGGAGACGCCAAGGTGAATGGGTAGAGTTCATGCCTGGCAAGGGAGTGCTCAAAGAGGAAGAGTCAACATTTTCTTGGTTAATCGGAGAGCTGCGCTTGCCGAAAAATTTCGTTCAAAGAATGAAGCATGAGGGAGATATTTGCACGGCTGGAGATAGGCTGAGGCTGAGATGGTTTACTCGTGAATCGGATTCCTATGAACCTGCAGATGAGCCTGCAGAGGTGCTGTATGAAGATGATGCCTGTCTTGTTGCCTATAAGCCTTCGGGAATGGCGGTTCATCCTTCGACACCTGAGCAGGCCAAGAGACGGGACAGTTTGGCTCATGCTGTAGCATGCCATTATGCTTGGACAGGACAGTCGGCTAAGGTACTGCATATCCATCGGCTTGATGTTGATACAACAGGGCCCGTATTGTATGCAAAGCAGCCCTGTTCGCAAGTTATTCTTGATGAAATGATGCGCGAAAAAAAGATTGAACGTATCTATCATGCGATTGTTCACGGAACGCCGACTCCGGCTTCTGGAACAATTGATGCGCCAATAGGAAAGGATCGTCATCACCGCGGAAAATATCGGGTAAGTGACAGTGGGGTACGTGCGATCACTCATTATGATACGTTGCAGCCTGGTTCAGAGCTGTCTCTAGTTCGGTTGTCTCTGGAGACAGGGAGAACACATCAAATTCGGGTGCATATGAGTGCAAAGGGCTACCCGCTTGCAGGAGACGTGATGTACGGCGGGGATGACAAGCTGATTCGCAGACAAGCGCTTCACGGAGAAAGCTTGCGCTTCCGCCATCCGTTGTCGGGAGAACACATTCAGGTGGATGTCCCGTGGCCAGAGGACATGTTGCGTTTACGGCAAAAAATATAGTCATGCTCCTCTCTTTCTTCCCATATAGATGAAGTAGTGATACGAGTCTGACTTTGCGACTGTAGCTTAACATCGTTGTCGAATTGCATGTGTGCTGGTCACAAGGGAGGATGGCATATGAACTGCGGGAGGAGGAGCGGTCTGTGAACGATGAATCATATGGATTGCGATTTGATATTTATGAACGTGTGCATTTGTCCGACGAAGTGGTCGGCATTGATCAATTGGAAGAAGTGGAGTTGACACCGCACATTCAGGTCATTCCTGCTGGTGACCAGGTGACGGTGCGCGGCAGCTTGCTGCTGGCAGGAGCATACGTAGGTGCCGATGAATTGCGAAGCAGCCATTCGCTTGAGCATTGGATACCAGTTGAAATCACACTGCCCTTAAACCGGGTGCGCAGCTTAGAAGATATTTCGGTCGACATTGAGCACTTTGATGTTGATCTATTATCGACACGAACATTGAATATAACAGGAATTTTATCGCTGCGCGGCATCTCGATGGAAAGTATCGAGCCTGCAGCTTGGGAACCTGAGCAATTTACGGTCGTGCATCAAACAGAGATCGAGCAGGATGAGGAGGAACCTTCATGGCTGCGTGACTACGGTACATATACACCGGCATTTACATCGAGTCATGAAGAGAGTTTGTCTGAGAGCAACGGAGGATCGAATGATGAATCGAATAACGAATCATCGAATGTAGAATCGGATGCAGATCCAAGAGAGGAATATAGAGAGTACAGCTCTGCATGGAATTCCGAAGAACAAAAGCAGGAACAGGATCACGAGTTTATGCAAGATGAAGAGGAAGAAGAATCTGAATCTTATACTCGAGCTGCAGAAGAACTGGAAGCCAGCGAAGATGAAACTGAAGATGAGCAGTTGATTGCTCAATCAAATCATGAGCCATCCGACACCACTTCATCCAATTCTCAACGAGTTCCACTGACGTGGAGTGGTTCCCAATGGAACAAGGAGATTCTAGAAGCGGAAGAGCGAATGGAAGGCCAAAGTGCCGAAGCTTCGGAGGACGAGCGGCAGGCATCAAGCGAAACGAATGCTGATTCGCATGAAGGTGAACATGTGCGCACACCGAAGGGAGCTCCGTCTGATTTCCATACATTCTCTGAGGAAGCCCATGCTCGCGAACCCGTTGCAAGCCATGACAAGCGTGAGCGTAAGGAACGTGTATCCTCTACAGAAACGGATGATTCAGCGGCTGCCCAATTGTCAGAAGAGCTTGAGTCACTTGTCTCAACTCATGATGATGAGCGGGAGAGTGTAGAAGCCGGATCTGTTGTCAATGAACAGTCGGATGCTGATCCGGCAGCTGCAGTAAAGCAGGAAATGAAGATTGCGATTGGCAAGGGGAAAAATAGTGAGCCAGAAGCAGCCGAGCCGCTCGGGTTCAGTTCATTGCTTTCGAAGAAGCGGGAGCCACAAGAGTCGGATCGGGTTCAGACGGAAGAGGAGACTGCGAAGCAGGCAGCGACGAATACGGAGGCCTCTGGAGAGGAAGTAAAGTGGCAGTCGTTATTCCTCCAACGTTTGGATGATGAACGTGCATTCAAAAAAGTGCGCTTGTGTATTGTGCAGCGTTCCGAAACGCTCGACACGATAGCAGACCGATATAGCATGAATTCACGAGAGATTGCTCTCTACAATCGCTTGGCGGAATCGGATGTATCCGAAGGGCAAGTTCTCTACATTCCCACCTCGTAACGATATCTCCATAAAGGCAAGAAACCCGTATGGCTCATTGAGCGACGGGTTTCTTTGTGTCTGCATGCAGCTGTACAAGCTTCAATACACGTCCCACAAAAATCCAATGAAAATGAGGAATAGTACAAAAAGCAAAAATACGTCAAATGCTGTTGGCAGAAGCAACGTGCGGATAAATTGCAAGCAAATGATGGGGAAAAGAACCCCTTTAATGGAACCTCGAACACGACACCACCACCGTTCCATATAAAACACCTCCTATAGTACATGTTATGAAAAACGAAAAACAGGTTATGACTAATAGGGAACCAATTATCAGCATCCTTTTGCGCTCCGTCTATTGACTCGCAGGTTGTGCGAAGGTACAATATATCGTAAATGTTATTGTTTACTTTCATAGCTGACTGATTGAAAAACGATGAACAGGATTAGTAAGCGATCGGCCCCTTACAGAGAGCAGAGCGACACGGTGCAACGCCTGCAGGATCGTCCAGCGCTGAAGTCACCTGGGAGTTGCCCATTTGAACGTATCAAGGTAATGTATGAACATTGTGTTCATCGTGTTCCTCATACGCTAGAACAGGCCGGCCGCAGCCGTTATTTGCAACTGAAGTGCCGCTCAGCAGAATCTGTATGCTTGGAAGTCTGTATATAAGAGCGGAATAAAGGTGGTACCACGGAAGATAAACCTTTCGTCCTTTGCGACGTAAGGTTTTTTTATTTGCCTGCAGAAGTGAATGCATCCCTTACAAATGCCATAGTTTAGACGCTTGAGGAAGTGTTATGGGAGACAGCGCAGGGTTGTTATTCGCTTCGGTTCTATAGGCATAGTATTGTCGATTAGACACTCATGATTAAGTAACGGAGGGATTTTGATTGACAGAGAATCAAGAGCAACTGTCCATGCCAACGACGTACGATCCGAAGGCAGCGGAGCAGAAATGGTATGATTTCTGGATGAAAGGCGAGTATTTTAAAGCAGGTGTTCGCAAGGATGCTGAACCGTTCACGATCGTGATTCCGCCTCCAAACGTTACCGGCATGCTTCATATTGGTCACGCGCTTGACTTTACATTGCAGGATATTCTTATTCGCTTCAAGCGGATGCAGGGATATGATGCGCTGTGGCTTCCAGGCTCTGACCATGCTGGTATTGCAACGCAGACGAAAGTAGAGCAGAAGCTGCGCGAAGAAGGAGTAACACGCTATGATTTGGGGCGTGAAGCGTTCCTGGAACGTGTATGGGATTGGAAGGAGCAATATGCGAATACGATCCGCGAACAATGGGCGAAGATGGGGCTGTCCTTGGACTTCTCCCGTGAGCGCTTTACGTTGGATGAAGGTCTGTCCCGTGCGGTTCGCCAAGTATTTGTGAAGCTGTATGAGAAAGGGCTCATTTACCGCGGTAAATATATTATTAACTGGGATCCGGCAGCGCGCACGGCATTGTCCGACATTGAGGTTGAGTACAAGGAAGTGCAGGGGCATCTATATCATCTGCAGTATCCACTTAAAGACGGCAGCGGCTCAATTACTGTTGCAACAACTCGCCCAGAGACTATGCTCGGCGATACAGCAGTAGCGGTTCATCCAAAGGATGAGCGTTACCAACATATGATTGGCAAAATGTTGGTGCTGCCGATTGTAGGCCGTGAGATTCCTGTAATTGCAGACGAATATGTAGATAAAGACTTCGGAAGCGGTGCGGTTAAAATTACACCAGCCCATGATCCGAATGACTTCGAAATGGGACTTCGCCATCAATTGCCGCAAATAACGGTAATGGATGAGTCCGGCAAAATGAATGAGCTGGCTGGTCAATATCAAGGAATGGATCGTGCGGATTGCCGGAAACAGATCGTGAAGGACTTACAAGAACAAGGTGTGTTGATCAAAATTGAGGATCATGTCCATCAGGTTGGACACAGCGAGCGCAGTGGCGCAGTTGTAGAGCCGTATTTGTCAACACAATGGTTCGTGAAAATGAAGCCGCTCGCAGAGCGCGCAATCGAAGCGCAAAAAACGGGCAAAGGCGTTAATTTCGTGCCGGAACGCTTTGAGAAGACGTATTTGCATTGGATCGAGAATGTGCGCGACTGGTGTATTTCTCGTCAGCTGTGGTGGGGCCATCGCATTCCTGCTTGGTATTGTGAGGATTGCGGACACATTCATGTTGCAGAAGAAGATGCAACTGCATGTACATCGTGCGGAAGCAGCCATTTGAAGCAGGATGAAGATGTACTCGATACATGGTTCAGTTCTGCGTTGTGGCCGTTCTCTACGCTTGGCTGGCCGGATCAGACGGAAGATCTGAAGCGCTACTATCCAACGAACGTGCTCGTTACAGGCTATGACATCATTTACTTCTGGGTGTCCCGCATGATCTTTACGGCACTGGAATTTACAGATGAAATTCCGTTCAAGGACGTTCTGATGCACGGCTTGGTGCGTGATGCTGATGGCAAAAAAATGTCCAAATCGCTTGGCAATGGCGTCGATCCGCTTGAAGTTATCGAGAAGTACGGTGCCGATGCAATGCGCTTCATGATTTCCACAAGCAGTACGCCAGGGCAAGATTTGCGTTTCCGTTGGGAACGTGTCGAGCAGGCGCGCAACTTTGCGAATAAGATTTGGAATGCATCGCGCTTCGCTTTAATGAACTTGCAGGGCGTGACCTATGAGGATATCGACATTACAGGCGAATTGGGCACAGCGGATCGCTGGATCCTTCACCGTATGAACGAGACGGCTCGTGAAATTACGCGCCTCATGGATGCATACGAGTTCGGCGAAACAGGACGTGTGCTCAATAACTTCATTTGGGACGATCTGTGTGACTGGTACATTGAATTTGCGAAGCTCAGCTTGTATGGCTCAAATGAGCAAGCGAAGAAAAAGACGCAATCTGTTCTTGCCTATGTGCTTGACCGTACAATGCGCATGATTCATCCATTCATGCCATACATCTCAGAAGAGATTTGGCAGCACTTGCCGCACTCCGGCGAAACGATAACGCTTGCGGAATGGCCTGTATACCATGCCGAATTCGAAGCGCCTGAAGCAGTCCGCGAGATGATGCTTCTTATGGATATGATCCGTGCAGTGCGCAATATTCGTGCTGAAGTGAATGTGCCAATGAGTAAGAAGGTAGAGCTGATTGTGAAGCCGGCTGATCGCACGATCGAAGCGAACATTACGAATAACCTAGAGTTCGTAGAGCGTTTCTGTGGTACATCCAAGCTGGAGGTAAGCATAGAGGCTGGTGCGCCGAACAAGGCAATGACTGCCATTGTTACTGGAGCTGAGCTGTATTTGCCGCTTGCTGGCCTTCTTGACATTGAACAAGAAATTGCCCGTCTTCAGAAAGAAGTCGAGCACCTGAACAAAGAAGTTGAACGTGTCGATAAGAAGCTTGCTAATCAAGGCTTCATCGCGAAGGCGCCTGCTTCGGTCATCGAGGAAGAGCGTGCCAAGCAGCGTGATTACAGCGAGAAGAGAGACAAAGTATTGGCGCGTATTACAGAATTAACAGAAGCGTAAACAACCTGTGCGATATGTATGGCCGATCCGGGTTTGGGCATTGCTCTTTGCCGGTTCGGCCGTTTAATGACATCTGATAAAGGATGAGGATCATGTCGGAGACAAATGAGACGGAAGCAACCGATTTTCCTTTTGTTCGGGTAGAAGACGCAATTGATTGGATCAATTCATTAATTCCGTTTGGAATCCGTCCGGGCTTGGATCGGGTAGAATTGATGATGGAGCGGTTAGGTTCTCCACACCGTCGATTAAAATTCATTCATGTCGCGGGCACGAATGGCAAAGGCTCGACTTGTGCGATGTTAACGAGTGTTTTACTTGCTAACGGGTATGATGTCGGTACCTTTACTTCTCCTTATATTGAGAAGTATACGAATCGTTTAAAATACAATAACGAGGACATTCCTGAAGAAACGCTGCTTCAACTTGTGAACAAACTGAAGCCGTTGGTGGATGAAATCGCGCAAACGCCGCTAGGATCGCCGACGACGTTTGAAGTATCTACTACGCTCGCCATTATGTACTATGCGACAGTGACGTTCCCGGATGTTGTTGTATGGGAAACCGGGCTTGGCGGACGACTTGACGTAACAAATATCGTGACTCCAATCGTATCCATTATCACGAATATCGGTCATGATCATATGGACATACTGGGGGATACTATCGAGCAGATTGCTTTCGAGAAAGCGGGCATCATTAAGCCTGGAGTTCCAGCTGTGACGACAGTAGAGCAACCAGAGGCGCTGGAGGTCATTAAGCAGGCTGCGGCCAAGAATCAATCTACTCTGTATGTCATGAACGAACAGTTCCGAGTGGAACTGCTCAATGCGGTTGAAAATGAACAGAACTTCACATTCTTTGGCCCATTCCGAACGATGGAAGAAATGTCACTTACGATGAACGGGGCTCATCAATTGAAGAATGCGGCTGCCTCATTGATGGCGCTTGAAGTGCTGCGACAATATATGGCTTTCATTTTGGAAGATACAACTACGCGAGATGGACTGAAGCGTGCTGCGTGGCCAGGACGATTAGAAATGGTATGCAAGGAACCTCGCTTGCTGCTCGATGGTGCGCATAACCCGGAAGGGGCTGCGACGCTTGCACAAGCGCTGCGGGATACGTACCAGTACAAAGGGCTTCATATTATGATGGGGATGCTGTCGACAAAGCATCATCACGATGTTCTGCGACATATACTACCTTTAGCTAATACCGTTATTTTTACAGAACCTGATTTCCGCAAGAAGATGGAAGCGGAAAGCTTACGAGATATTGCCGAGCAGGTGATGGGAGACAATACGAATCGTCCGACTATCCTTGTAGAGCCTAACTGGCATAAAGCTTTGGAACAGCTCCAGGCGATGACAGTACCAGGAGATTTAGCAGTAGTTACGGGGACTTTATATCTGATTGCAGACGTTCGTTCTTTCGTTCTGCATCGGACCGAATCTGAAAAGGGTTGGTGAGTTCGTTTTGAATACGACGGAACATATTCATTTTATCGGCATCGGGGGCTATGGGATGAGCGCCATCGCTCGTGTCATGCTGGAAATGGGGTACACCGTCACGGGGTCCGATGTGGCCGAACAGGATTTGACGGAAAAGTTACGCAAAAAAGGGGCGACTGTACATATCGGGCATGACCCAGCCTATGTTCAGAACGCAGATACAGTGGTATATTCTACAGCTTGTCCGAAGGACAATGTGGAACGGGTTGCAGCTGAACAGCAGGGTATTCCAGTTATTCACCGCTCACAAATGCTGGCACGCTTACTGAATGCGAAGAAAGGCATTGCTGTAGCAGGCGCTCACGGAAAGACAACGACTTCTTCGATGATCGCGTTTGTTATGGAGCGCTGTGGTGTGGATCCGACTTATATCATCGGCGGCGAAGTGACGAACCTAGGGACGAATGCCCAAGCAGGTAACAGCGAGTATGTAGTTGCGGAAGCGGATGAGAGTGATGGCTCCTTCTTGAATTATCACCCTCATATCGCGGTTGTACTCAATATTGAAGCCGATCATTTAGAGAATTATGGCGGAGATTTCGAACGCTTGAAAGAGGCTTATGTACAGTTTCTGTCTCAAGTAAGCGCGGATGGATGCTCTGTATTGTGTGCAGATGATCCAATTGTCGGAGCTATGCTTCCGAGCTTGGGTGCAGGTGTTGTGACATACGGCATTGAGCAAGCGGCTGATTATACAGCTACAGAGATTATCGCGGAAGATCGCGGCATGACCTTTACGATGAATCATCAAGGCAAGGCGCTTGGTTCGGTTCAACTATCTATTCCGGGTACGCATAATGTATTGAATGCAATGGCTACTATTATTGTTGCTATGCGTACTGGAATTCCATTCGAGCAGGCAGCGGCAGCCATTGTGGACTTTATTGGGGCGAAACGTCGTTTCCAAGTCATCGGTGAAGAGCAGGGCGTACTGGTTGTAGATGACTATGCACATCATCCGACAGAGATCGAAGCAACTCTATCAGCTGCCAAAGCAACAAACCGCCGCATTGTTGCGGTATTCCAGCCGCAGCGATATTCTCGAACTTATTTCCTGTTCGATCAATTCAGCCGCGCATTCGCTGGTGCGGATGAGTTGATTTTGACAGATATTTATTCTCCAGCTGGAGAGAAGCCGATCGAAGGAGTGCACTCTTCGAAGCTGGTTGAACGCATTCGTGAGAATAGTAATCGCAATGCGCAGTATATTGCGGATAAGAGTGATGCGTTGGAGCGTCTGAAATCGATCGTAAAACCTGGTGATCTGGTCATCACAATGGGAGCGGGCGATATTTGGAAGACGGCGCGTGGATTGGTTGAGGTGCTAAAATAGCAGCTTGGCAAGGAATACTCCTAAGGTCAATAAAGTCTGTATTACATGATTGTATAGAAAAGATCGAGTTCGGATGCAGATCCTCTAACTCGATCTTTTTGTTTATCCGTTTGACGCATTGAGCTTAACAGAAAACACGTTTGATCGCACGTACATCATCATATCGAATCCGTCGTATGATAGAGATTCCGCGGCGGCGTATTCGTAAGCGGAAGGAGAAAATACCTGCAAAAATGATTCTACCTACCAACACTTCGCCTGAACATAGAACGACAACTACGAGACGACCAACATTTCGTCTAACAAATCGACGAACCTCGATAGGAGACAACCCAAAATTTTGAATTCTAGCTTTTTTCACTCCACTACACCTCCTTTGTTCTTTCTTCTGTATCCTATGCTAGAGTTATGAGATGCGATAAGACTCTTGCGGCATGATATATTAAGTGTTTTTTCTAGCAATTAATTTGTGAGTTCGGTTCTATTGGAATGCAATCTAGCATAAATCTACTAATAACCAATAGGACAAGGTAGGTGTTCGGTAATGAGTAACATGAGAGCGAAAATGACATTTCGATTCGATGATTCCAATCAAGGTAAGGATAAGCTTGAACGCCAAGGGATGGAGACGAACAAGAAGAGTGAGCGTCTTACGGACTGGGAGGAGCTGTCTGATGGTACGATTGTGAATAGCATAGAGCCTGACCGGACAGGCCAGGCAGAACACGAGGAATACAGTGAGGCAATTACGGTGGAGAACCGACATATAGAGAAGGCCGAAAGTGATATTCTTCCAGTTAAACCAATACATGAACCCGTAGAGAACGAGCATGAACGAGTAGAGAGATGGATTCGTGAGACGGATCATCAGCCTGGATATGAAATTCCGAAAAACGGTTACTCTCTTTCCTCCTCTATAGAGGATCCTGCTTCCGGTTCGTTAAGCGATCAAGGGGAATTGCTATGGAATGGAGTTCATACACGCTCTCGCAAGCCCCCGGTATGGAGAGTCATAGCATCGGTTGCAGGAGCGCTTGCTACAGGTGCTTTATTCGGCTTTCTTGCTTTGTCCTTGTTCAAGGGAGAAGTGTCGATGCCGAATCCAAACAATGCTATTCCCGTATTCGCCAACGATAAACAAGGGAAAGGCGGCGAGTCCTCCGCTCATGGAACGGCAACTAATGAACAGAGTAAGGTGAAGGCAGGAGATACAACAAGCAAGCCGTCGTCTGCTGCGAGTGGAGGAGGCTCGGCTGCCACCGCTACAGGCTTGTATGTAACGGATGTAAATATACCGGAAAAAGTATTTTACATGCTGCAATACGGTGTGTTCGCGCAGGAAGAAGGGGCTCAGAAAGCAGCGTCTGAGCTAAGGGAACTCGGTATGGCTGCGATGGCGGAGAAGTCTGATCAGCATCGCGTCTATGCAGCGATAGCAACTTCGAAGGAGGATGCGATGGGATTAAGTTCGCTGCTGAAAAACAAACAGATGGAGTTATATGTACGGACATTGAATCGGCCCGCCATTGCCAAGCTTGCATTTCAAGGCGATTCTGCCTCCGTTGAGCAGTTCCTTGGTCAAAGTGATGTTGTGAATGATTGGCTAATGACGCAATCAATCGTTTATTTAGAAAAGGCAAATACAGAAGCATTCTCTCAAGAGATCACGGAACAGCTAAGAAAGGATCACCAGAAGTGGACACAGCAAATGAGCGCTGTACAAAAGGGGATCCCTGATCAATCCAAGACTTCATGGACAGAACTGGTTCAGAGCATGAACACGGCTATCAGCGCGGTGAATGAATATAATAAGCAGCCTTCATCCTCGCATTTGTGGAGCATTCAGCAGGCTGTTATGCATTATCGCAATGCGGAGGCGGCTTGGCTAGAAACGATGAAGGTTTAAAACGCGAAGCAGAAGCGGACACATTAGATTGCTCATATGGACAGAGTCCGGTAATGGACTTTGTTTTTTTTCTATAACAGAACTTGTATTCGTATCGGAATAGTGAAAGGGAGAGACGAACGGATGGAAATTGGGGGTGTTGGTTGAATTACCATAAATTGTTCATCTATTTATTACAAAGATCATCATTTGAATGTTTGTTTCGACAGTCAGTTCCGCGTATAATAGAACAGTGTCAAAAAATGGCGAGGAGCGACTTCGAAAATGAGTAAATCAAAATTCGAGAGACCAACTATCGTTATGGCTTCCTCCTCTCCACGGAGACAGGAGCTTGTCCGATCACTCGGTCTTCCTTATGTGGTGCATCCAAGCGATGCTGATGAAACGGTAGCCGCTGATATGCCGCCAGATTGCATTGTTGAAACGTTGGCGCTGCGCAAGGCGAGGGCAGTAGCTGATATTCGCAGAGCAGCAGGTGAGGGTGGTATTGTTATCGGTTCAGACACTATTGTAGTGCTGGATGGCAAGGTACTGGGCAAGCCTATAAATGAAGAAGATGCGGTTCAAATGTTGACCTCGCTGCAAGGAAATGCTCACAAGGTCTATACTGGTGTAGCAATGATCGACGCAGCAGGAAAGCATACTGAGGTTGCGCATGGGGTTACAACCGTCCATATGAAGCCATGGACAGAAGAGCAAATACGTCGCTATGTTGCAACAGGCGAGCCAATGGACAAGGCCGGGGCCTATGGGATTCAAGGAATTGGCTCTACGCTCGTTACGCACATCGATGGCTGTTATTTCAATGTAGTTGGATTGCCGTTGTCGCTCGTCAGCGATATGCTGGCGACGTTCGACATCATTGTTCCGTAGCGGCGAGCTGAAATGCAATTGAAAGCGGCATGGCAAGCATGGATTGCAATTGGGTAATGAATGTGAAATGATGATTACAAGACGGTCCAAATGAACAGCGGATGCCGACAATGATATGCCTCGTCGGCGCATGATGGCGACCGGACAATCGACTATAGGGGGTTGTAAGAATGGGACATAGTCCACTTCTACGCGATCTTCCCCATGAAGAACGTCCGAGAGAGCGCATGATGCAATATGGGGCAGAATCGATAAGCCATGCTGAATTACTTGCTATATTACTGCGTACAGGTACAAGGAACGAGTCTGCTATTACGTTGGCGCAGCGAATATTGAATCAGGTAGGTCAACTGCGGCATTTGCATGATATGTCTATCACGGAATTGACTGCAATTCGTGGTATAGGGGACGCTAAGGCGCTGCAATTGAAGGCCGGATTAGAATTAGGACGCCGTATGTCGCGCTCTTGTCTGGAAGATGCCCTGCAGATACGACAGCCGCAAGATGCTGCTGATTTGCTGATGGAATCTATGCGATACTATGACAAGGAACATTTTATTTGTTTGTTTTTGAATACGAAGAATCGAATTATAGCTCAGGAAACGATTTCGATCGGCATCCTGGATGCCTCTTTGGTACATCCCCGCGAAGTGTTTAAAGCCGCTCTGAAGTGCGGTGCGGCTTCCATCATATGTGCTCACAATCACCCGAGTGGAGATCCAACACCAAGCCCGGAGGATGTTGCCCTTACAAGGCGGCTCATGGAGGCTGGGGAGATTGTTGGCATCGAACTGCTGGACCATTTGGTTATTGGCGATAACCAATATGTGAGTTTGAAGGAACGCGGGCTCATGTAATATAATGATTGAGATTGAAGGTTATAAAAAGGAGATTAACATCATGTTGGGTGGCTTTACGAAAGATTTAGGAATTGACTTGGGAACTGCAAATACATTGGTCTATGTACGCGGAAAAGGTGTCGTTGTGCGTGAACCGTCTGTGGTAGCAATCCGCACAGATTCGAAGACGATCGAGGCGGTAGGTGAAGCCGCGAAAAATATGATTGGACGTACACCGGGGAATATCCGTGCAATCCGTCCAATGAAAGACGGAGTCATTGCAGACTTTGACACAACTGCGACAATGATAAAATATTTCATTCGGCAAGCTCAGAAGCAGCGTTCGCTGTTCCCGCGCCATCCGAACGTAATGGTATGCGTGCCTTCCGGCATCACGGCCGTAGAACAGCGTGCGGTTGAAGACGCTACGAAGCAAGCGGGAGCTAGAGAAGCTTATACGATTGAAGAGCCGTTTGCGGCCGCTATCGGTGCTGATCTGCCTGTATGGGAACCGACAGGAAGCATGGTTGTTGATATTGGTGGCGGTACGACTGAGGTAGCTGTTATTTCCCTCGGGGGTATTGTGACATGCCGTTCCGTTCGCGTTGCAGGCGATGAAATGGACGAAGCAATTATTCAATTCATTAAGCGCCAATACAATTTGATGATTGGTGAGCGTACGGCAGAACAGTTGAAGATGGATATCGGTTCTGCTATGGGACTTGATGAAGAAGAAAAGATGGAAATTCGCGGCCGCGACTTGTTGACAGGTCTTCCGAAGCCACTAACGATTTCCTCGAACGAAATTACAGATGCATTGGCAGATACAGTGAGCTCAATTGTGGAAGCTGTTAAGGTAACGTTGGAGAAATGTCCTCCTGAATTGGCAGCTGATATTATGGATCGCGGTATTGTTCTGACTGGCGGCGGCGCCTTGCTCCGCAATCTAGACAAGCTGTTGGCTCGTGAAACTGGAATGCCGGTCATCGTGGCAGAGAACCCGCTAGATTGCGTAGCGATTGGTACTGGACGCGCGCTTGACAATATTCATTTGTTCAAGGGACGCAGCAGTTCAGCGCTTCGTTCCAAACGATAAGAATACGCCCATGAGGTAGTCTGATACCCGCGTCGATTCGTTCCACCGACGCGGGCATTGTTATCGCTAAGGGTTGCTGCCAAGCTTCATGCTGGCATGATGCTTGCGGGAACGACTGGATGATGGCAAGCGGGCATCATGAGCAACCTCTTTTCTGAGGGAACGAGTACCTCTTTACGATGAGAAGGTGTTAATTCTGTTTAAGCTTTTGGGGAACAAACGTTTATTTTTGATGTTGTTCGGCCTTATTTTATTTATTGCGTTGATGGGGTTTACGTTAGGCGGACGACTGAATCTTACATGGCCAGAGAAGTTTGTACATGACACCGTAACCTTTGTGCAGCAAATTTTCTATCGGCCAGCTTCTTATGTATCGAATTTCGTGAGGGATATTGGCAATCTGAAAGACCTGCATGAAGAAAACGTGCAGTTGAAGACGATGCTCGCACAATATACACGGGATAAAGCTTACTACAATTCGATTGCAGCGGAAAATAAACGGCTTCAGGACGATCTGAACTTTACAGAGCGGCAGAAGCAAATGAATTTGCCTTACAAGTACCGCATTGCACAGGTGACGTCGATTAATGTAGCGGATCCGTTCAACCAGACGCTGAACTTGAACCTTGGTTCAAAAAATGGTGTGCGTCAAGGGATGCCTGTCATTTCGACGGAAGGTGTAGTGGGGATTGTGAGCCGTGTATTCGAATTCTCCTCAACTGTTCAGCTGCTGACGAATATGGATGAGAAGGATCCGAATTCACCTGCGATTTCGGCTACTGTGCTCGGCAAGGAAAACAAGTCTTTCGGCATAATTGAGTCTTATGATCATAGTAGCGGTACGTTCTTAATGACACGTATTCAAGAGGATGATGAACTGGAGGAGGGGGATACAATTGTATCGTCTGGCCTTGGAGGTTCATTCCCGAAAGGTCTCGTTCTTGGGCAAGTTGTATCACGGCAAGTAGGGGATATTGGGTTAACGCATTCCGCAACTGTTAAGCCTGCTGCAACTTATCGCGACTGGCGTGAGCTGTTCATTGTCATCACACCAGATATGAATGAGACTGGGAAAGAGGCGCAGCAATGAATCGAAACTGGATGATCGTATTCATGTTCATTCTCTTCCTGATGGAAGGATCGCTGCTGCCTGTATTAATTCCAGATGCATGGCAAGGACGGATTGTGCCGCAGTTGGTATTCATCGTAATCCTGTATCATGCCGTATATCATCATCGGCATGCTGCATTGATGATGGGATTGGGATTCGGGTTTCTGCAGGATATTGTATATTATGGACATATGCTGGGCCCGCATACATTTAGCATGGGGCTGCTCGGATATTTGACGGGATTGCTTTTTGCGTCCCGCCACACAGCCATGATTTCGATGATGATCATTTCAGTATTCGGCACCTTTGCCTATCAGACGATGCTATATGCGGCCTACCGGCTGTTTGGCTTGCATGGAATGACGTTCGAATATGCAATATTCGATTTTATGATTCCGAGCCTGATTGTGCAGCTTATATTTTCGTTGGCCATATATGTTCCGATGCGAAGATGGTTCGACCATTTATCTGGGAAGAAATCTACCGAAGATGAACAGGGGTGATAGCCGTCTTGGAATTGTTTCCAGACGGCTTGTGCCTTTTTATGATCCTGTATCAGAAATTGTATGTTGAATACGTAATACATGTGCTTGTAACAAAGCAACTCTCATAAAACAAAGCCCGTTCGAAGAAACAGACAATTATGAGGGAATTTCTTATGTTTCAACACGGTATTGCAGGAACTTTCCTCTTCCATCTCGAAAAAGATAAAATTGGGGAGGGACCTTTCATGACGGCCAAGCCACTGGTAACGATTAAAGGCACGAAGGACGGCCTAGTGTTCCTGCTTGACGATAAGTGTGAATTTACAGTCTTGTTGGGTGAATTGCGCGACAAGCTTGAACATACACCGCATTTTTTCGACGGGCCAATTGTTTATGTCGATGTCAAGTTAGGAGCCCGTGCTGTGACAGACGAGCAGAAGACAGAAGTGCTGGGCGTGCTGCGGCAGCAAGGGAATTTACTCGTACGTTCGATTGAATCTATTGTGGATAAGAAGGCGGAGCAGAAGGGGTATCATATCGAAACGAGAACCGGTATGGTACGTTCCGGACAGGTGCTGCGTCACGAAGGAAATTTATTGTTTTTAGGGGATGTCAACCCTAGCGGAATAATTGTATGCACAGGCGATGTATTTGTCCTGGGGGCACTGCGTGGAACGGTTCATGCAGGAGTAGAAGGAGAACTTTCCGCTGTCATCGCGGCCTCGTTATTTGCACCGACGCAATTGCGCATAGGTGAAATCATTAGCAGACCGCCGGATGAATGGGGGGTTACTCAATCGCATATGGAGTTTGCTTATGTGCATGACAATGTCATGCAAATTGATAAAATCTCGCAGCTTCATCGCGTTCGCAAGGACATCAATATGTTCAAAGGAGTGTAGGAGGATGGGAGAGGCAATCGTCGTCACTTCGGGCAAAGGCGGCGTCGGTAAGACGACGACATCCGCGAATATTGGTACCGCGCTTGCTTTGCTCGGCAAAAAGGTGTGTATGATCGATACAGATATCGGTCTTCGCAACCTAGACGTCGTGATGGGGCTTGAAAATCGTATCATCTATGATATTTGCGATGTTGCGGATGGCCGTTGCCGCTTGAATCAAGCGCTTGTCAAGGACAAGCGGTTTGATGAATTGTATATGCTGCCTGCAGCACAGACAAAGGACAAGCTGGCAGTGTCGCCAGAGCAGGTTAAGGATATCGTTCTGGAGTTAAAAAAGGACTTCGAATATATTATCATTGACTGTCCGGCAGGTATTGAGCAAGGGTTTAAAAATGCAATTGCCGGCGCAGATCATGCTATCGTCGTTACGACACCTGAGAATGCAGCAGTTCGTGATGCTGATCGAATTATTGGGCTTCTGGAGAATTCCGAAGTCTCCTCGCCGAAGCTGATTGTAAACCGGGTTCGTGCCAATATGATGAAGAAGGATGGCGGAATGCTCGAGTTGGACGATATTTTGCAAGTGCTCAATATCGATCTGCTCGGCGTGGTTCCTGATGATGAATTGGTTATTAAAGCCGCTAACTCTGGGGAGCCTACGGTCATGAATCCGGATGCTCCTGCTGCTGTGGCTTATCGCAATATCGCGCGCCGCATCCTAGGGGATACAGTGCCGCTTATGCCGCTTGAGCAGAAGAAGGGCGTGCTGAACCGCGTGAAGAAGTTTTTTGGAATGGGATGATTAATCAGTGCTGAACAAGCTGAAACGAATTGATTGGATAATAGTCAGTATTTTGCTCGTGTTTTCAATATTCAGCCCACTGGTCATCTTGAGTGCAACGCATGGAGATGCGACGTTTAGTGATACCTCCATGATGATGAAAACGATCATATTTTATGTGATCGGCTTCATCCTTATGTTTGCTGTAGCACTGTTCGATTATCGGCTGTTATTAAAAAGCTGGCCCATTTCGATGGGAATCACAATCGTGCTTCTCGTAGGCGTGTTTTTCTTTGGGGCGAATATAAACGGTGCTGTTGGCTGGTATAAGCTCCCCGGAGGGCAGACCTTCCAGCCTGCTGAGCTTGCGAAAATTACGCTCATCTTCGCGCTCGCGCAATTGCTAGGGAGAAGGGACGGAGATCCGCTAACGTTTACGAAGGATTTGCTTCCAATCGGACTTATAACGCTACTTCCATTTGGACTGGTTGTTATTCAGCCTGACCTCGGTAACGCCATTATATATATCGTTATTCTAATTGGGATGCTGTGGATAGGAGCTGTTAAATACCGGCATGTTCTTGTGGCCCTCATTTGTGTGGCTGTCTTAGGGGGAGCAGTGTATGCTTCGTTTACGACCTTCAACAAAGAAGTGAAGGATTTCTTCGTCTACAAGCTCGAGAAGAAACATTGGTATGAACGGATTAATACGTTTATTAACCCAGACGATGCAACGGATGATGCGAAGCATCAGTCCAACTATGCGATGATTGCCATCGGCTCTGGCGGCCTAAGCGGCGACGGGTATTTGAAGGGCGAGCTGAAGCAGCGCAGCTTCATACCATATACGTACTCGGATGCTATATTCGTCGTAATTGGCGAAGAATTCGGTTTCCAGGGCTCAGCCCTACTGCTGCTGTTATACTTTCTGATGATTTACAGGATGATTCTCATTGCCTTCCAGTGCTATGACCTGCGGGGATCCTACATGATTATCGGTATCGTGTCGATGTTCGTGTTCCAAATTTTCGAGAATATAGGGATGATGATTGGCTTGATGCCAATTACCGGGATTACATTGCCATTCATCAGTTATGGCGGTACATCGCTCCTCTTAAATATGATTTGTATTGGACTGGTCATGAGCATACACATCTATCAGGAAAAATATCAAATAGAGCCTTAATTAGGTCTGGCTTGAGCCAAGGTCTTACTATACACAGATTGCAACTGCGGCGGCAGCATGTCCATAACGGACGTGCTGCCGCTTTTTCGTACAACCGCTTGTTCTCTAGTTCGCTGTTCATATATGCTGCGGGCTTGTCATACATATGGGATAAGCACCTCATTAAGTCGGTTAAAACTTGCATACTTGCTGATGAATTGGGTTAAGAAGGGATGAGACAAGCATGAAAGAGGACATTCGACGTCGAAGACAGGAGCGAATCCGAGACATTCTAATTGCTGAAGAAGTAAAACGCAAGTCGCATGCGGTGGAAGATGTGGATGGAATATCGTCTCCGCCTGCCTTTGTTCACCCTGAAGTGGTGTTGAGCTATCCCTCCGCAACGGTTGACAATAAAAACATAGAACAGCGCGAGGACTACGAATCGAGCCGGAGGTCTCAATATGACCCTGAGCAGCAGTGGAAGCTGAACCGAACACAATGGAATGAGCGTTATGGATGGGAGGAACCTCCTTCAAGGGGAGGCAGTGTGTGGCGTTCTTGGCGTTCCAGACTTCTTGTATCTATTCTGTTGTTCGCTGCTGCTTACGGAATTACATCCTTCCCGGCTGAGTGGAATGCACCAATGCGGGCCTGGATACAAACGTCTCTCCATGACGAAATGGATATGCGGCCGATTGCGGCCTGGTATGAACGAACCTTTGCTGGAACACCTGTATTCATCCCTTTGTTTCCACAAGATAAGGAATCTACGAAGACTGTACAGGCCGCTCATTCCTATCCGCCTCCGATTAAGGGGCAGATTGTGCAACCTTTTGCTATGAATTTAAGGAGCGTCGCTATTGAACCTGATGATTCTAATGGTACAGCGATCGAAGTTCAGAATATCGCTACTGGTAAAATTGAACAAGTAACAACAGATGAGAAGAACGGCATCACGGTAGTCGTTCAGCATGCTGATGGTCTAGTGTCGGTATATGGTGGACTTTCATCCAGCTCGGTTCAAGTAGATGACTGGCTTGAGTCTGGTGCGACCATAGGCACGATTCAGGGCAATGGAAAGTCTGCAGGGATAGGCACTAATCCCGTGCTTACCTTTGCCATGCAGCAGCGCGGAGTATATATTGACCCGGCGGATGTGATACGACTTGATTAAATGGGGTGGAACCACCTATTCGCTTCATCCATTATTCATCATTCTCATGGCTGCAGCTGCTGTTACAGGTTATATGTACGAACTGCTTACCTTATTTGCAATTGTTTTTATTCATGAATTAGGACATGTTGCTTGCGCCAAAGCATTTGGCTGGAGCATCACTGAGGTTAAGCTGCTTCCATTCGGGGGGATGGCAGAGACCGAGGATGGGGCCCTGTCTCCTGCATGGCAAGAGTGGGTAGTAGCGATAGCTGGCCCCGTGCAGAACGGACTCATGATACTCATTGCGTTGTATTTGAAAACGATGGGGTGGTGCAGCCCGGAATGGGCAGATGGATTTATTCAGGCGAATGCTTTTATTGGATTGTTCAATTTGCTGCCGATCCTCCCGCTTGATGGCGGCAGAATGATGCAAGCTGCGTACTCACTATGGATGAGTTACCATCGAACACTGTTGATTGGTGCCCGGATCAGTCTTGGCTGTAGTGTGATCATGTTGTTATACAGCATGTATCCGTTACTGACAGGCGGCAAGCTGAATCTTAATCTCATGATGATGGCGTTATTTTTGATTTGGACCAACTGGGAGGAGCATCGAAATATCCCTTTTCGCTTCGTACGCTTCCTTATGCATCGCCCAACAAGATTGCGAGAGTGGGAACGGGCGGTGACATTAGGGCGCCCGATTGTAACAGAAGGCGGACGCTCGTTATCACGAATTGTGCGTCTGTTCCGAAGAGATGATTATCATTTTATATACGTAGTAGGCGATGAAGGGCGAATTGTACGGATAATGCCAGAGCAGCAGCTAATCGATGCTTTTTTTGAAGAGCCGCCGCCTCGCAATAGTATAAAGGAATGAACCAAGGTGTGCGGTTTTGGCTTAGTTTACTGCTTTACCAAGCTTATAGAATTAAATTGAGGATCGAAAAAGATTTTTTCTGGTCTGTTCCATAAACCGGCATGTTCACCGTATCCTGCTTCATGTTACAATGGATGATGACGCGCTGTAGTAGAGGTGATACCATGAATCAGATGATTGTTCACTGTGAGGAACAGGTGACGCAGATGGCGTTGCTTGAACATGGTCGGCTCGTCGAATTTGCAGTCGAACGTGCAACTGGCACAACGCTGGTCGGCAGTTTATATAAGGGGAGAGTAGTGAATGTGCTTCCTGGAATGCAGGCTGCGTTCGTGGACATCGGACAGAAGAAGAATGCATTTTTATATGTCGATGATTGTTTGCATCCTCATTTGGAGAAACAACCTAAGCAAAAACCGCCGATAACAAGCCTGCTGCGTGTCGGACAGGAGCTTATCGTGCAAGTAATGAAGGATCCGTTAGGCAGCAAAGGCGCTCGTGTTACAACGCACTATTCGCTGCCTGGCAGATATTCGGTGTTTATGCCATATGCTGATTATATCGGTGTATCTAAGAAAATTGAGCAAGAATCGGAACGCAGTCGTTTGAAACAGCTTGCTGACCAGCTTCGCCAAGACGAAGAGGGAATGATCATTCGTACCGTTGCTCAAGGCGAATCAACTGAGACGCTCGAGGGGGATATTGAATCACTTCGCAAGCTGTGGGGGGATATCGGTATACGTGCCAAGGAGGCTCAGGCTCCCACTTTGCTGCACCGTGACTTAAGCATGGTGGAACGGCTTGTTCGTGATGCATTCTCGCGCGAGGTTGATCAGCTGCTCATTGATGATGTCCGCCAATTGAAAAAGGTTCAGTCGTTTGTTCGTTCGTTTGCCCCTGATTTGGAAAATCGAATTCACGTATATAAGGACAGCGAGCCGCTATTTACTCGTTACCGGGTTAAAGATCAACTGGACAAGGCCTTTCAGCGCAAGACATGGCTGCAAAGCGGAGGGTATCTTGTATGGGATCAAACGGAAGCGCTGACTGTTATTGATGTGAACACGGGAAAATATACGGGAACAAGCGATTTGGAAGAAACCGTATTTTTAACGAATCTGGAGGCGGCGGAAGAGATTGCGCGTCTTATTCGTCTTCGCGATATCGGCGGCATTATCATTGTTGATTTCATCGATATGGAAACGGAAGAACATCGAGTACGTGTTGTAGAACGATTAGAGACGATGATGCGGAAGGATCGCACTAAGTGTCTGGTTGTTGGCTGGACGAAGCTTGGTCTGATGGAACTGACACGAAAAAAAGTTCGTGCACAGGTTATGCATCAATTGTTCCACACTTGTCCCGAGTGCGAGGGGAGCGGGGTAGTTCCCTCTTCTCTTTCCGAACGGGGAACGGAATTTATACGTTGATTTTTATGACGAACTATGCTAAGATCTACGGGTATGTGTAAAGTCTAGTGCTGCACATGCTGTAACCGCTCCAGACAGGTATAAGAGTGAAGCCATGCTTTACCACCTGATTTAGGCGAGTCTGAGACATGAGGAGGTGCAACACAATGTACGCAATTATCGAAACAGGTGGCAAGCAGTACAAAGTTCAAGCAGGTGATGTATTGTACATCGAGAAGCTGAACGCTGCTGAAGGCGAAAGCGTGACATTTGACCGTGTATTGGCAGTATCCAAGGACAACGGTTTGGTCACAGGTACTCCGGTAGTATCCGGTGCTACTGTTACGGCGAAAGTTGAAAAGCATGGAAAAGGCGCGAAAATTGTCGTGTACAAGTACAAAGCGAAAAAGAACTACCGTCGTAAGCAAGGTCATCGTCAACCATATACAAAAGTGACGATTGAGAACATTCAGGCGTAAGAGGGTGCCATATGATTCGCATTACTATACGGCGCAAGCCGGATCGTTCAATCGAGAGTTTCTCCATTGAAGGACATGCGAATTATGCTCGCCACGGAGAGGATATCGTATGTGCGGGAGTCTCTTCGGTATCGGTGGGCGTGGTGAACGCCATTGAAGCATTGACAGGCATTGAGCTTGATTGCGAGATGAAGGATGGCTTTTTGAGCGGACGTGTTCCGCACATTGGACAGCCTGATATCGAAGCTAAGGTTCAATTGCTGTTGGAGTCGATGATCGTCAGTTTGTACACGATCGAAACTTCATACGATTCGTATCTTCAAATAGAAGACAATTAAGTGAGCAAGGAGGTAGACTATAATGTTGAAACTGAACCTTCAGTTGTTCGCATCCAAAAAAGGGGTAGGTTCCACAAAGAACGGCCGTGACAGTATCGGTCGCCGTCTTGGTGTGAAGCGCTCCGACGGTCAAGTAGTTACTGCTGGCAGCATTTTGGTGCGTCAACGTGGTACGAAAATTCACCCAGGTAACAACGTGGGCATCGGTAAGGACGACACTCTGTTCGCAAAAGTGGACGGCGTTGTTAAGTTCGAACGTTGGGGCCGCGATCGCAAAAAAGCGAGCGTCTACCCGGTTGAAGCTGCACCAGTTGCAGCAGCTGTGGAGAACTAAGACGACTGAAAACCCTCGGCTTGAGCCGAGGGTTTTTTTAATGATAAGAGTGACGAGATTCCTCAGTCATACAAAGAGCTTTCCTTGTAAATATGGCAGCTCGTTCAAAACTGTAGTTACACAGCAGAGGGCTGTCTCGTTAGAGGTTGCGCCTCAACATTTCCTTTTTAACCTGCTTACGATTTCCCGCATATCACCGCACTTCAAGCGGTCCGCATGCTTTCTAAATTCTATTGAGATTTGGAATGATTTATGTAAATCCTTTAATTCTTAGTATGATTTTGTTTGGACGCGATTTCAGGCACATGATATACTGAAATTCGGGGAGTTTGTACATAAATGGAAATGTGTGAGTATCGGGGAGCGAAGGGATGAATAGGACAAGCTTATGGATCGGCTGTTGTTTTGCTGTCGCTGCAGTTAGCGCAACAGCGATCATTGGTTGCAATATGCACATCGGATGGCGTATTGGACTCACATTCGTTATGGCTGCCAGTATTGGCGCAGCATTTTGGCTGTTCTCGCGACAACTGAAGCGACGAAGTGAAGAAATGCTTCAAGACGCCCAATTATCCGCAATTCAATTAATGAATCATCAGCGTCATGATTGGATGAATGACTTGCAGCTTCTGTATGGATATGTTCGTTTGAAAAAATACGATAAATTACCGGACTGCGTGGAAACAATAAAGGAAAGAATGGCGGAGGAAAGCCGTATTGCCAAGCTTGGTCTTCCGGAACTTATTATGTTTTTAATGCAGCACCGTACCTCTGGAGGTACGATGCCGCTTAAGGTAATAATTCCAGAGCCGCTTGAACTCGACCGATTGAACCTGACGGTGGATGCCGTCCGCTTGACGAATATGATTGTGGAGTCAGTTCACACGTTCCGCTTCGCATCCAAGGAGCAGGGGGATGCTTATTGTCCGCTGCAGCTTGCGATATGGTGTGAACCGAACCAACTTAACATTCAATATCAATTAGAGGGTAAACTGCTTCGGCCGGGCGAAGTGGCCGAGAAGCTCAGACGAATTGCGATGGAACGCGGCGTGCGGCTGGAGCAGTTGTCGGCGAATCAACATGATGGGCAGGATGCCTACCATATAGTCGTGCCATGCAGTGCATAATGAGGTGACAGCATGTTTGTAGATAAGACGAGGATTTATGTAAAAGGCGGCGACGGAGGCGATGGAATCGTCTCGTACCGCAGGGAAAAATATGTGCCAATGGGTGGACCCGCTGGCGGTGACGGAGGAAATGGCGGCGACGTTATTTTCCGTGTTGATGAAGGGTTGCGTACGCTTGTAGATTTCCGTTATCAGAAGCATTTTAAGGCTGACCGTGGCGAGAAGGGCCGGAATAAGAGCCGGCATGGGGCGAATGCCGAGGATATGATTGTCCGCGTTCCGCCTGGAACAGTAGTCATCGATGACGATACGAAGGAAGTTATTGCAGACCTGACACGTCAAGGGCAAGAAGTTGTTATCGCGAAGGGCGGTCGAGGAGGCCGGGGTAACATTCGTTTTGCGACAGCAAATAATCCTGCGCCAGAGCTTGCTGAACGTGGAGAAGAAGGACAAGAGCGCTGGGTTATTCTTGAGCTGAAGGTTATGGCTGATGTAGGCTTAGTCGGATTCCCGAGTGTTGGCAAGTCGACGCTCCTTTCCGTTGTGTCTTCGGCACAGCCGAAGATTGGCGCGTATCATTTTACGACAATTACACCGAACTTAGGGATGGTCGATGTTGGAGAAGGACGCAGTTTCGTAATGGCCGATCTTCCAGGATTGATCGAAGGTGCTCATACGGGGATTGGACTAGGTCATGAATTCCTTCGTCACGTTGAGCGTACCCGTATCATTATCCATGTCGTTGATATGGCTGGCACTGAGGGGCGAGAGCCATTTGACGACTGGGTGAAGATAAACGAGGAATTAAAGCTGTATAACGAGAAGTTGGCCGAGCGACCTCAAATCATTGCAGCCAATAAAATGGATATGCCCGAAGCGGAAGAGAACTTGGCAATATTCCGTGAGAAAGTTCGTGAGATGACGGGAAGCGATATCGAAATTATGCCAATCTCTTCACTTACACGCCAAGGGATTCAAGAGCTGCTTTATAAAGCAATGGATATGCTTGAAGCTTTGCCTGAGGCGCCTGAAGTAGAAGAAGTTGCAGAGGTTGAAGAACGTAAAATTTACCGCTTTGAGAAAACGAAACACGATTCAGAATTTACAATTCGTCGCGAGAACGATACATTTGTTGTCGAAAGCGAAGCGGTTGAAAATATGCTGAAGCGTATGCAAATGAACTCGCATGATGCTATTTTGCGTTTTGCACGTACGCTTCGCCATATGGGAATCGACGAAGCGCTGCGGAAGCGCGGCGCAACGGATGGAACGATTGTGCGCATTGCTGACTTTGAGTTTGAATTTGTCGAAGGCAGCAGCTACTATTGATTGCCTACTGTATCAACGATGGAACGCCAGATCCTATATTGGGTCTGGCGTTTTTTATTTGTGCCATATTCTTGATCAAATGGAGTGTTTGCTCGACGAAGCAAGATTCGTTAGAAGCGATATATCGGCCGCGTCCAGCAGAAGATCGATACCGCGTGTACTGTCAGTCATATTAAGCGCTTGTTGGCACTGAGCGACAGAGACGTTGGACAAGCCCAAATGAAGAATTTTTCCTTCATTTTGCAGCCGGATTAATTCACCTACTGATTCCTCGAACGGGACATCAGGATCTGGGGCATGCAGGATGTACATAGGATGGTATTCTCGCTGTAAGGTGCGCAGGCTGTGTTCGCATGCCGCTCGAAGTGAGTGGGGCTTGCCGTCACAAATCCATGTACCGTTCGGACGAGCCAAGCCCCCTTTCGTTATAATCAGATAATCATCACTCGAATAGCCGGACAGCGCTTCTTGCAGCAAGTGCTCATTGTGACCGAGATCGTGTTCATCGAGGCAGTATGTATTTGCCGTGTCAAATAGCGAAATACCGCTTTCGAATGCAGCTTGAATGACAGCAATTGCTTGTGACCTGTCAGGTCTGCCGGAGACGGATAAGGGAGCGCATCCCAGACCTAGTCTAGATACCTTCGTATTAGAATTGCCAAGCCATGTTTGTATCATGAAAAATTCTACCTCCCAAAAAATCGTTGGATACAGCAGGCAAGCGCTTATTTTCACTGATTGTAAGGTGATACTGTATTGCGAGAGAAAGGTTTCGTGTTTTTCAGCGAGATTTTATTTTTAGAAAAAAACTAGGAAAACGATGGGGATAATCATGTATAATGTATTCAACTTTTTAGAACAGCAAGTTGCATGAATAAGCGATTTTTATAGATAGCCTATTGCCAACCTATGTACATATCCGCTATAATGTCCTCTATAAATAAACAAAAGTCTTTATACGGAGGACTTGATCATGGCAGAGCGATATTACTTGGTGAGAGAAGACATATTGCCAGAGGCGGTAGTGAAGACGGTAAGAGCAAAGCAATTGCTCGCAACAGGTGAAGTAAAGACGGTTCATGAGGCTGCTGAGCGAGTTGATTTGAGCCGGAGTGCTTTCTACAAATATAAAGACGGCATCTTCCCGCTTAATCAACTGGAGCGCGAACGGATTGTAACCATTTCTATGGATTTGGATCATCGTTCTGGCATTTTGTCCAAGGTGCTTGGTTCCGTCGCCTCATTTGAAGGAAACGTACTTACGATTAATCAGACGATTCCACTGCAAGGAATAGCCAATGTAGTGATTTCAGTAGAAACATCACTGATTGCAGAGCCGTTCGGTAACATGCTGGATGCGCTTCGTGATATTCCTGGTGTGAAGCGTGTGACAATCATCGGACAAGGATAAGTGTACTTGCTTAATTTACATCGGTATTCGTTATCACTACATGAAGATACAGACAGTTGCTGGGAGAAGGGGAGGAACCGGTTTATGAAGCCAATTAAAGTTGGATTGCTAGGTTTAGGGACGGTAGGAACTGGTGTTGTACGTATTGTGGAGGGGCATCAAGAAGATTTGTCCAGCCAAGTAGGATCTCCGATTGTAATTGAGAAGGTACTCGTGAACAACATTCATAAGGAACGCAGTATTAGCATTCCTGAGTATAAATTAACCGAACATGCTGAAGACATTATTAATAACCCTGATATCGATATTGTGATCGAGGTCATGGGCGGTCTTGAGCCGACGAAGCAGTATATCATGGATGCGCTGGATCGCGGCAAGCATGTGGTGACGGCAAATAAAGACTTGATGGCACTTCATGGTCGAGAGATTATGGCAAAGGCAAAAGCCAACCATTGTGATGTGCTGTACGAAGCGAGTGTGGCTGGCGGCATTCCGATTATTCGTACGCTGATGGAGAGCTTTTCATCCGATCGCATTAAGAAGATTATGGGGATCGTTAACGGAACAACGAACTATATTTTGACGAAAATGAGCAAGGAGGGTGCTGGGTACAAGGAAGTGTTGGAGGAAGCCCAGCAACTTGGATACGCAGAAGCCGATCCAACTTCTGATGTAGAGGGGCTGGATGCTGCACGTAAGATGGCTATATTAGCGACACTTGGATTCCATGCAGACGTAGCCTTAGAGGATGTTGAAGTCTGCGGCATCTCGCAAATTAAGAAAGAAGATATCTTATTTGCGAAGCGGCTTGGCTATGAGATGAAGCTGCTCGGCATTGCAGAGCGTCAGGACGATCAGATCAGCGTTGTTGTTCAGCCTACCATGATCAGCAGTGCACATCCACTCGCTTCGGTCAATGGTGTGTTCAATGCAGTTTACGTATACGGTGAGGCTGTAGGGGAAACGATGTTCTATGGTCCGGGTGCAGGTGAGATGCCTACTGCAACTTCAGTGGTGTCGGACTTGGCTGCTGTAATCAAGAATATGAAGCTCGGCGTGAATGGTCTGCGGGCGTTGACTCCTTATAGGGAAAAGAAATTAAAGACGGACGATCAGATTTCCTATAAAAACTTTATTCTTCTTCATGTCGAAGATAAGGCTGGGGTGCTTGCACAGATTACGCAAGTGTTTGCAGAATACGATGTCAGTCTTGACTCGGTGGTTCAGCAGCCGAATCCACATCATCCAGATGCTGAAATTATTATTATTACGCATCAAGCTAGCCAAGCCAGTATGAAGAAGGTATTTAAACATTTTGAAGAACTGGACGTTATTAAATCCATCAAGAGCGCATATCGGGTAGAAGGTTAATTCTTCACTTTGGCAGCAGAAAAGGGGTTATTTCGATGAGATACATGGGACTATTGGAATCATACAAATCATATTTGCCGATCAACGACAATACGCCGAAGCTAACGCTGCATGAGGGCAATACGCCGCTGATTCGCGCGGATCGTCTATCCGAAGAGTTTGGTTTGGATTTGTACTTTAAATATGAAGGGCTAAATCCTACTGGATCGTTCAAGGATCGCGGCATGGTAATGGCTGTAGCGAAGGCGGTTGAAGAGGGAAGCCGTACCATTATGTGTGCGTCTACAGGCAATACTTCCGCTGCGGCTGCTGCTTATGCAGCTCGTGCAGGTTTGAATTGCATCGTTCTTATTCCGAATAATAACATTGCACTTGGCAAGCTTGCGCAAGCGATGATCTACGGTGCCAAAATTATCGCCATTGAGGGTAACTTCGACCGTGCGCTTGAAATTGTAAGAGAAATTACGGCAAAGCATCCAATAACACTCGTGAACTCGGTAAATCCATATCGAATCGAGGGTCAAAAAACAGCGGCCTTCGAGGTGTGCGATCAATTGGGGAAAGCGCCAGACGTACTTGCGATCCCTGTTGGTAATGCCGGTAATATATCAGCTTACTGGAAAGGCTTCAAGGAGTACCATGCTGCGGGCAAGACGAGTTCCTTGCCGCGAATGGTTGGGTTCGAAGCAGAAGGAGCTATGGCAATCGTGAAAGGCGAGCCGATTGCGAATCCGGAAACCATTGCTACGGCCATCCGTATTGGCAATCCGGCGAGTTGGAAGACAGCAGTGGAAGCTGCGGAACAATCGAACGGTCAAATTAATTACGTAACCGACGAGCAAATTCTCGAAGCTTATCAATTGATGGCCGCGAAGGAAGGCGTATTTGCTGAACCTGGTTCTGCAGCGTCGCTAGCAGGCGTGCTTAAGCTTCATAAGGAAGGATACTTCAAGGGTGGTGAAACGGTAGTGAGTGTGCTCACAGGGCACGGCTTGAAGGATCCGAATATCGCAATTAAGACGGTAGCCAAGGAACCGCTTGTTGTCCAAGATACCGAAGAGGCAGTTATGGAAGCTATTGCGAAGCTGGAGCGTGAACAATAATGTGGCGGGAAGAAGGCGTGCTCGTGCGTGTACCGGCGAGCACTGCAAATTTAGGTCCAGGGTTCGATACGCTTGGCATGGCCCTTAAGCTGCATCTATGGATTGCAATGAAGCCGGCTGATCATACTGTCATCAGATTGCATGGCTCTAATTTGAACGGGATTCCGACAGATAGGAGCAATTTAATTTATCGCCTTGCACAATCTGTATTTGCCGAAGCGGGTGTTGAGCAGTGTCCGATTGAAATGGACGTATACAGTGAAATCCCATTAACGAGAGGTCTCGGGAGCAGCGCCACAGCTATCGTTGGCGGTTTGGTTGCCGCTAATAAGCTCATTGGTGAACCGCTCGATCTTGATCGTTTGTATGACATGGCGACAGCAATTGAGCAGCATCCGGACAATGTTGGTGCATCTCTTGTGGGCGGGGTTGTAGCAGCTGCATGGGATGGCAAGCATACGACATATGTACGTGTTGAGCCGGACTTCCATCTGTCTACGGTGGTCGCTATTCCACAATTTCAGCTCGCAACGAAGCAAGCTCGTGGCGTACTGCCTACTCAAGTAGATGTAGCAAGTGCCGTATTTAATATTAGCCGTTCCTCGCTGCTAGTTGCTGCTCTCAGCAATGGAAGATTTGATGTACTGTCTGAGGCGATGAAAGATTGCCTGCATCAGCCTTATCGTGCACAGCTAATACCGGGCATGACTTATATTTTAGAACATGCTGTTCAGTATGGTGCGCTTGGAGCCGCACTAAGTGGCGCCGGCCCGACATTGCTTGCCATGATTGACAAACGCCGTAATAGCCGTGAGTTGATTATGTTTATGAAGGATACATTTGCGGAACATCGCATTGAAGCTGTAGTGAAGGAATTAGAGCCAAGCCGGGAAGGTGCGGTATGCATCGGTTCATGGGGCGATATGGCATCGATTTTATCCGCACACATGCGTGAATAGCCGATAAAGGAGTTAGCGTACATGGCACGAATTGCATTATTGCCGGAAGGCTCAGTTTCTCATGAGGCCGCTTTGCACCTAGCTGGAAAAGACCATCAATTTGTACACTACAAGCTGATTTCGGATGTATTCCTTTCTACAGCGCGTGGCGACTCAGATTATAGTGTTATACCGATTGAGAATACAATTGAAGGCTCGGTCAATCTCCATATGGACTGGATTGTTCACGAGGTAGATTTGCCGTTTCAAGCGGAATGGGTGTATCCGTCTATTCAAAATCTTGTAGGCCGCCAAAAAGAAGTGCAGGGGGACTGGAGCAATATTCAAAAAATAATGTCTCATCCAGTGGCGATGGCTCAATGCATGCAGTATATCCGTACGTATTTGCCGCATGCCGAGCTGGAACATGTGAGCAGCACGGCTGAAGCGATTAGAATTGTGAAGCAAAATCCTGACCGCGGCTGGGCAGCCATTGGAACTACAATCGGTGCGCAAACCCATGGATTGGATATATTGGCACCGAAGGTGACGGATCACCAAAATAATTTTACACGTTTTGTGCTCATTGGGAAGAAGCCGCTTCAATTACCTCCTTCCGCAGCACAGAAGACGACGATTTTGGTTACGCTGCCTGAGGATTTTCCGGGGGCGCTTCATCAGGTGCTTTCTGCATTTGCATGGCGACGAATTAACTTGTCGCGTATTGAATCCCGGCCAACAAAGAGAAAGCTAGGCAGCTATTATTTCTATATCGATGTTGAAATGGCCTTAGACACAGTCTTGCTTCCTGCTGCAATTGAAGAAATCGAAGCAATTGGCTGTCAAGTGCGTATCCTTGGTACTTATCCAAGTTACTCGTACGAGTTTTCGTTAGCAGATTAGAGTTGTTGTCCTCCCTATTATAGGGAGGATTTTTTAGTTTTTATTGTATATTAGGATGTCAAACGCCTATTTGCTGCATAGGATATAATAGTTGATTACGGGCGTATGTCCGATTGGAGTAGGATGACGAACGTGTGGGAGGTTGCATGGAGTGAAAATACACATTGTTAAGAAAGGCGACACGCTTTATGCGCTGGCGAAAAAATACGGAATAACATTAGAAAAACTAATTTCCATGAATAGTCAGATTGCAAACCCGAATGAATTGGATGTAGGCATGAAAATCAAAGTTCCCTCTACTCCGGTTCCTTCTAGCGGGCATGAGATTGTACACAAGCATGTAGTAAAGGAAGGGGATACCCTGTGGAAGCTGTCCAAGGCATGGGGAATACCTCTTCAAACAATGATTGATGCGAATCCACAGCTCAAAAATCCGAATGTGCTGGTAATCGGTCAAGTTGTGAACATTCCGAAAGTGCAAGCAGACGGAAATGTTCCAGCACCTAATGAGAATGTGCCACCGCCTTCTAAAGAAGAACTGACCAAGCCAAAATCCGAAAATACCAAGCCAAAGGAAGAGATAACGAAGCCCAAATCGGAAGTTACTAAGCCAAAGGAAGAAGTAAATAAACCGAATGCTGAGGTAAAGCCGAAGGAAGAAGTAAATAAACCGAATGCTGAGGTAAAGCCGAAGGAAGAAGTAAATAAACCGAATGCTGAGGTAAAGCCGAAGGAAGAAGTAAATAAACCAAATGCTGAGGTAAAGCCGAAGGAAGAAGTAAATAAACCGAATGCTGAGGTAAAGCCGAAGGAAGAAGTAAATAAACCGAATGCTGAGATAAAGCCGAAAGAGGAAGTAAATAAACCGAATGCTGAGATAAAGCCGAAAGAGGAAGTAAATAAACCGAATGCTGAGATAAAGCCGAAGGAAGAAGTAACAAAGCCGAATGCTGAGATAAAACCGAAAGAGGAAGTAAAAAAACCAAAAGTTGAAATTGTCCAACCGAAAGTAGAGACGAAGAAACCAAAGAGTAAAACGGAATTTATGTATGAAATGGAAAAGGTAAATATAGTTAGTCCACAAAATGTGCCATGGGTAGGGAATGAACAGTTGCACTATAATCAGCCGATGAACTATCCGTCGAGCTTCAATCAGCCTATGGGGAATCAATCTTTTCAGAATCAGCCCAATATCCAACATCCTTTTGCAGCCCCGGCTCCATCATGCCCGCCAAACTATGAGATTCCTGTTCCAGTTCTTCCGCAATATGTTTCCCCGATCCCTTATGAGTCTTGTGGCTGTAATCAAATAAATAGTAATTGGTATCCATCCTATATCGAGCCAAATGTAACACCAAATATCCATCCGCATATACATCCTAACATCCATCCAAATGTAGAACCAAACATCCATCCGCATATACATCCTAACATCCATCCAAATGTAGAACCAAACATCCATCCGCATATACATCCTAACATCCATCCAAATGTAGAACCAAACATCCATCCGTATATACATCCTAACATCCATCCAAATGTAGAACCAAACATCCATCCGCACATACAGCCTAATGTACATCCAAATATAGAACCAAACAATCATCCGTATATACATCCTAACATCCATCCAAATGTAGAACCAAACATCCATCCGTATATACATCCTAACATCCATCCAAATGTAGAACCAAACATTCATCCGTATATCCAGCCTAATGTACATCCAAATATAGAACCAAACATCCATCCGCATATACATCCTAATGTCCATCCAAATGTAGAACCAAACATGAAACCAAAAGTTGAACCGAATAGCCAGTTGGCTCCTTACGACTATCATTGTATGCCGACGCCGATCTTTTGCGATCCAGGGTTCCCGCCTATTCCAACCGCCATTTATCCCCCTTATCCTCCGGTGTATGGTGGGGCAGCTTCAACAGTACCTGGATACATCCAATCTGCAATCCCGGCCGCCATTCCAACAGGGGTGTGGGGACCAGTCGGCTGCCAACCGTTCGTGTATCCTTGTGGTTATGAAAGTGAACATGGCAAACATAGTTATGAAAATCAATCATGGCCAAATGCATCCAATATGCATGCCCCTATTATGAAAGAGAATGATTCTTATATGCGGCCCTCTGGTTATAGCTCGGATGGTGTGAATTACAATCCAAGCCTGTATGGGGCAATTCCGGGACTGGCGAATTCGTCAATTGAGAGCAACGCTTCAAATACAGCGGATATTGACGGTCTCGGCGAGCGTGCAGAGGGAGGAGTAGAAGAAGTAGACTCGAACGTCGATACTGAAAACACCGAGGATAAAGAAGGCCATATTTCCAATGTGGGTTCAAAGGGAAAGCAAGCCAAGATCAAGGGGACTCCATCACGGACAACTAAAAAGAAAAAATCGTCGAAAAAGACGACAGCGCAGGAACGTTCTTCTATAAAAACAAGAAGTATTCCTTGGATCAACGGTTAGCCATAAGGGAATTGAAATATCAACTATGAAGGAACTGCAAAACGCAGTTTATCATGGTTGATATTTCCTGTTGTCAGAGTAGGACAAGCCGTGATATATTATAAATCCAGCCGCGAGATGCGGCGGCGCAGTAGAGCTTCAACGCTTGAAACAATCTTTTTCGAAAAAAGATTTCAAAAAAAGTGTTGACAACAAATCAGCTCCTGTGATAAGATGAAGTTCCTGTTGCGAAAGATGTTGAAAGATGTCGGAGCAACAAGAAACGAAGATTGTTCTTTGAAAACTGAACAACGAGCAACGTTTGTGAATGAGGTAGCAATACCTCGTCAAAAGATATGAGCAGTTCAAACTTAACTTTAACGGAGAGTTTGATCCTGGCTCAGGACGAACGCTGGCGGCGTGC